>JAEUJY010000133.1 GCA_016794525.1 Myxococcales bacterium | reverse complement strand
ACGCGAGACATCGGCGATGAGGGTCACCGACCGACGCTGATCCTCCCGCTGCCCCTCTGCAACTGCCGCGCGCCGCATCCGCAGATCCCGCGTGATTCCGATCCCCTGGCCCTATCTGATCGGCATTGGGCTCCGGCTCCGACTCCGACTCCGGCTCCGACTCCGGCTCCGACTCCGGCTCCGGCTCCGGTTCCGGTCGCGGTCGCCGTCGCGGTCGCGGCCCCGGTCGCGGTCGCGGTCGCGGTCCCCGGCCCCAGCCCCCGCCCACGGTTTCTTGACCCCCGGCCCCCCCGCCGGTAGCGTCCCCCCACGGTGGCGTGCGTCCTCGTCCATACCGAAGTGGTCGACGGGCGCCCAACCCCGATGGCCATGGCGATCCTCGGCGAAGGCCGCCGGATCGCCTCCAGCCTGGGCGGCGCGCTCTACGCCGTGGCCTGGGTCGCGCCCGGCGCCGACGTCGGCACGCCGGCGCAGGAGCTGGCCGCCGCCCTCGGCGGTGGCGGCGCCGACCGCGTCGTCCTGGTCGCCGCCCCGCCGCGCCCGGCGCTGTGGGTCACCCGCGGCGCGCTGCTGGCGCGGGTCTGCGAGCAGGTCCGCCCCAGCCTCATCATCTTGCCCAGCGACGCCGGCGGCCGCGACGTCGCGCCGCGCCTGGCGGCCCGGCTGGGCGCCGCCTACGTCGCCGAGCCGGTGGTCGAGACCGGCCCGCGCGGCGAGGTCGTGCTGACCCGCGCGGTCTACGACGGCGAGCTGTGGCGCCGGCTGCAGCTCGACGAGCTCGATCAGGCCGCGGTGATCACGCTGTCGGCCGATCGCCCCGCCGCCCAGGGCGCCGACGAGGCCGAGCTGGTGGCGCTGGGCGTCGACGGCGCGCTGCCGCCCTCGCCGCTGATCGTCGACGAGCGCACCGACGCCGGCCAGGCGATCGATCAGGCCCGGGTGGTGGTCGTCGCCGGCGCCGGCGTCAGCGCCGGCGCGATGCCGCTGGTCGAGCGCCTGGCGGCGCTGCTCGGCGGCGAGGTCGCCGGCACCCGCGGCGCGTGCGCCCGCGGGCTGGTCACGCCCGACCGCGAGATCGGCGTCGGCGCCCGCGGCGTCCACCCCGAGCTGTACGTCGTGTGCGGCGCGTCGGGCTCGAACGCTCACCTCGGCGCGGTGTCGCTCGACGCCGAGATCATCGCGATCGACCGCGATCCGCGCGCGCCGATCTTCCGCGCCGCGCGCTGGGGCCTGGTCGGCGCGCTCGAGGACGTCCTGCCCGCGCTGGTCGCGGCGCTCGAGGCGCGGCCGTGACGGTGGCGATCCTGGTCCGCCGGGCCCAGGCCCGCCCCGGGCAGCCCGACGACGACGTCGTCCTCGGCCCGTGCGAGCGCGGCGCGCTGACGATCGGCCTGGCGCTGGCCCACGAGCTGGCCACCGACGCGGTGGCGATCGCCGTCGGCCCGGCCCGCCGCGAGGACAAGGTGCTGGCGATGGCGCTGCGCGCCGGCTGCGCGCGCGCCGTGCGGGTCAGCGGCGACGGCATCGACGACCTCGACTACCTCGGCGTCGCCGAGATCGTCGCGGCCGCGGTCAAGAAGCTCGGCGCCGACGTCGTCGTGTGCGGCGATCGCTCGGTCGACGAGCGCCTCGGCGCGCTGGCGCCGGCCGCCGCCGAGCTGCTGGCGATGCCCCACGTCACGGCGGTGCGCGGCGCGCGGCTCGAGGGCGGCGCGCTCGACGTCGATCACCACGCCAGCGGCCGCATCGTCACGCTGCGCCTGCCCCGCCCGGTCGTGCTCGCGGTGTGCGCGCCGCCCAGCCGCGGCGGCGACGCCCCCAGCGCGCCGGCGCCGCCGGCCGCGGCCCAGGCGATCGTCGCGTGGGAGCTGGAGGACCTCGGGCTCGACGCGCGCCGCCTCGCGCCGCGCAAGGCGCTGGCCGGCCGGCTGCGCCCGCTGCGCGGCACCCGCCAGGCGACGATCCTCGGCAGCGCGGCCGAGCTGGTCGAGCGGCTGCGCCAGGAGCGCGTGCTGCCGGAGCCGGAGTCGTGACCCGGCGCCCGGCCCTCGCGCTGGTCGCCGGCCGCCCGGTGACGATCACCGGCGCGCCGCCCGCGGTGCTGGCGCTGGTCGACGCCAGCCTGCGCGCCCGCGGCCTGCCCAGCGCCGCCGCCGCCGAGCCCGCCGCGCTGGCCGACGCGATCGCCGCCGACGGCGTGGTCGGCGCGTGGCTCGAGGCCGAGCCGGCGATCACCGTCGGGCTGCACGACGTCGCGCGCGCCGCCGCCACCGCCGGCCGCCCGCTGGTGGTGCTGGCCAGCGTCGCGCGCCCCCGCCTCGAGACCGCCGCCGCGCTGGCGCACCTGCGCGCCCACGGCGCCGCGGTGTTCGCCGATCCCGACGCGTGGATCGAGGCGCTGGCGCTCCTGGCCGCGCACCGCGCGCCGGCCGGCGCCCGGGTGGCGATCGTCGGCGACGAGGCCGGCTACCTCGCCACCACCGCGCGGGCGCTGCCCGACGACGGCCGCCGCCCGACGTGGATGGCCGACGACGCCGACGACGCGCCGTCGGACGTCGTGCTGGTGGCGCGCACCGCGTGGCGCGACGGCATCGGCGCCGAGCTGCCGGCGCTGCGGGTGCCGCTGTGCGAGCGCGCCGAGCTCCTCGCCGACGCGCCGACCGGCGCGCTGGTCGGGCTGCGGGCCGCGCTGACCGCGGTCACCGCCGTCGGTCGCGCCAGCGAGCGGGCGCGGATCGGGCTGGGCCCCGCCGCGCGCTCGGCCCGCGCCGAGCTCGAGGTCGACGAGGAGCGGCTGGCGCGGCAGCTGGCCAAGCTGGCGCCCAGCGATCACCGCCTCGGCGATCACGAGGCCAAGGTGCTGCTATCGGCGTACGGCGTGCCGATCACGCGGCAGGCGGTCGCGACGTCGCCGTCGGCGGCGCTGCGGGTCGCGGCCAAGGCCGGCTTCCCGGTCGACGTGAAGCCCTACGGCGCCGACGTCGTCAGCGAGGCCGACGGCTGCCCGATCGAGCGCGGGCTGGGCAGCGCCGCCGACGTGCGCCGGGCCTTCGCCGCGGTGCTGGCCAAGGTCGGCCAGCCGCTCGATCGCGGCGCGGTGATCGTCCGCGCGACGCCGCCGGCCGGCCGCGAGGTGCGGGTGCGGATCGCCGCGCTGCCGCACCTGGGGCCCACGGTGATCGTCGAGATCCCCGGCCAGCCGCCCGAGGCCGCCCCGGCCCCGCTGCGCGCCGCCGACGCCACCGCGCTCGCCGCCGGCGTCGTCGCCACCCGGGCCGGCGACGACGAGCCCGATCGGGTCGGCCTGGCCAACGTGCTGCGCCGGGCCTCGCACCTGGCGATCGATCACGCCGCGGTGATCCGCGAGCTCGTGCTGTCGCGCGTGATCGTCCCGGCGCGCCGCGGCGAGACGCTCGTCGTCGACGCCGAGATCACGCTCGCGTAGCGGCGCTCACGCCGGCGGCGCGGCGCCGTCGAGGTGCGCGCGGGCGATCGCGACCAGCGCCTCGGGCTGGTTGCGCGCCGGATCGTCGAGCACCGCCTCGAGGCACGCCGCCAGCGCGCGCCCCACCGCCGGCCCCGGCGCCAGGCCCAGCGCCGCGATCAGCGCCGCGCCGGTCAGCGCCAGCTCGCCGGCGTTGAGCGCGTCGCCGCCGGCCAGGATCGCCTCGCCGGCGTCGGCCACCGCCGGCGGCGCGTCGCCGCGGGCGCGCCACAGCGCCACCGCCAGCGCGGCGTGGGGCCGCCCGCAGCGCGCCAGCGCCCGGCGCACCGCGCGCGGCGTCGGATCGGCGTGGTGGGCCAGCCGCACCAGCCGCACCGCGCGGTCGCGCTCGTCGTTGGCGGCCTTGAGCCGGCGCAGCGCGCGCTCGGCGGCGGCCGCGCTGGCGTCGTCGTCGCCGCCACCCGCCACCAGCACCGCCAGCCGGGCCGGCACCGGCGCCCGCTCGAGCCACCCCACCCGCGCCGGCCAGCCGGCGTCGTCGACGGTGGCCTCGGGCAGCTCCTGGGCCAGCACGCCGGTGGTCCGCGCGATCGTCAGCGCCGCGGCCGGCGCCGGCGCGCCCAGCAGCTTGTCGAGCTCGACCTTGACCCGCTCGCGCGACACCTTGGCCAGGCTCGGCAGCGCGCCGGGGATCGCGGCGGTGGTCTCGGGATCGAGCGCGAACTCGAGCGTCGCGGCGAAGCGGATCGCGCGCATGATCCGCAGCCCGTCCTCGGCGAACCGCGCCGCCGGGTCGCCGACCGCGCGCAGCCGCCGCGCCGCCAGATCGCCGCGCCCGTCGAACGGATCGATCAGCCGCGCGTGCACCGGATCGTAGGCGATCGCGTTCACCACCAGGTCGCGCCGCGCCAGGTCCTCGGTGAGCGGCACGCCGAACACCACCGACGTCGGCCGCCGGCCGTCGACGTACGCGCCGTCGCCGCGGTAGGTCGTCACCTCGATCGGCATGCGGTGGGCGCCGCGGCCGGCGATCACCGTCACCGTGCCGTGGGCCATGCCGGTCGGGATCGTCCGCGCGAACCGCGCGACCACCTCGTCGGGGTGGGCGCTGGTCGCGACGTCCCAGTCGCCGCCGTCGCGCCCGAGCAGCACGTCGCGCACCGCGCCGCCGACCGTCACCGCCTCGAAGCCGGCCGCGGTCAGCGTGTCGCACACCTCGCGCACCGCCGGCGGCACCGCCGCGGCGAGCCGGGCCATGAGATCGTCGTCGGTCATCGTCACTCGGTGGTGGCCGCGGCGCGCAGGCGATCGTAGACCTCGGCCGCGCGCGATCGCAGCGTCTGGGCCTCGCTGGCCTCGCCGCGGCCGTCGCGGAACTCGGCGAAGTCGTGGTAGGCCCGCGCCAGCTCGAGCTCGTTGCGCATCGTGCCCAGCACGTCGATCGCCTTGCGGAACAGCTCGTCGGCCGCCGCCACGTCGCCCTTGGCCGCGGCGATCCGCGCCGCCGCTCGGTGGGCCGCGCCGATCGGCACGCGGGCGCCGACGCTCTCGCCGATCTGCACCGCCCACCGCACCTCGCGCTCGGCGGCGGCCAGGTCGCCGCGCGCCAGCTCGGCCTCGGCGGCCCGGCGGTGGCTCTCCGACAGCGCGACGCGATCGCCGAGCGTGCGCGCCGCCTCCTTGGCCCGCGCCAGATCGGCCAGCGCGCCGGCCACGTCGCCGGCCGCGACCTTGTGCTCGCCGGCCCGCGACAGCACGCCGACCAGCGTCTGGGTGTCGCCGATCTCGCCGGCCAGCGCCCGCGCCTCGTCGAGCAGCCCCAGCGCCATCGCGTGGTTGCCGCTGGCGCCGTGGACGCCGGCCAGGTCGGTCAGCGACTCGACCACGCCGGCGCGATCGTCGATGTCGCGGCGCAGATCGAGCGCCTCGCGGAACTGCGCGATCGCCGCCTTGAAGTTGCCCGAGTCGAAGTGGACCCGGCCGATGTTGGCCAGCGACAGCGCGATCGAGCGGCGTTCGCCCAGCTGCTTGCGCAGCGTCAGGGCCTGGCGGTGGAAGTCGACCGCCTGGCCGTACGCGCCGCGCAGCCAGTGGACCCGGCCGATGTCGTCGAGCGTCGACGCGATGCCGCGATCGTCCTGGGCCTGGGTGAACAGCTCGCTGGCCCGGCGCAGGTGCTCCATCGCCGGGTCGTACTGGCCCTGGCGTCGCAGCACGCGGGCGATCCGGCTGTGGGCCGCGCCGGCCTTGGCCTGGTTGTCGAAGCGCCACGCCAGCTCGAGCATGTCGTTGAAGCGCTCGAGCGCCGCCGTCGACTCGCCGACCAGGTCGAGCACGTCGCCGAGGTTGTGCAGCGCGTCCATCCGCGCCGGCGCGTCGTGGGCGCCGAGCAGCGCCAGCCCCTTCTCGTACAGGCCGCGGGCCTCGTCGGCAGCGTAGCGGGCCCGGGCGCGGTCGGCGCCCAGCAGGTAGCAGCGCGCCGCCTTGGCCTGATCGCCGCCGCGCTCGTACAGGCCGGTCAGGAACTCGAGCTGCTCGTCGCTCTTGTCGGTGAGCCGGGCCTCGAGCCACTGCGCCGCCAGCAGGTGGTAGCGCGCGCGCTTGCGCGGCTCGGTCGCCTTGACGATCAGCTCGCGCTCGAGGTTGTGCTTGAACACCACCTCGACGTCGCCCGGCACCGACGAGTCGGCGGCGTCGAGCACCAGCAGGTAGTCGCGCTCGGCCAGCCCGAACACCAGGTCGCCGATCCGGCGGCGGATCGGCTCGCCGTCGCCCCACTCGCGCTCGAGCGGGTCGGCGACCGGCGCGGCGGTGCCGTCCTGCCGGGTCAGCGCCACCGCGGCCGACTGCCAGAACACGTTGCCCAGCACCGCGACCTTCTCGAGCAGGTCCCGCTCGTCGCTGTCGAGCGCGGCGATCCGGGCCTCGATCGCCTCCTCGACGCTGATCGGCAGATCGATCGCCAGCGCCGCCGCCAGGTCCAGCTTCCACAGCGGCCCGCTGGTCGCGTCGATCGCGCCCTGGTTGAGGTACAGCCGCACCAGCTGCTCGAGGAACTGCGGGTTGCCGCCGGTCAGCTCGATCGCGGTGGTGGTCAGCTCGTCGGGGACGCGCCCGACCTGGGCCAGGAGGCTGGTGAACATCGCCTCGGCGTCGTCGGGCTCGAGGTTGTGCAGATCGATCCGCTCGTGATCGACCGCGCCCTCGCCCCAGCCCGGCGTGCGCACCAGCATCTCGGGCCGCGCCGCCGCGATGATCACGACCGGCGAACCGCCCAGCGCCGCGGCCAGCTCGGTCAGCACCGTCAGCGTGTGGTCGTCGGCGGCGTGGAGATCGTCGAACACCAGCACCAGCGGCGCGACGCCGGCGTCGAGCTCGATCAGCCGGCGCAGCGTGGTCTTGGCCAGCTCGTCGGCGTGGCGCGGGTTGTCGGCCACCACCTGCAGGAACGCCGACGCCGGGAAGTCGAGGCCGACGAACCGCCCCAGGCAGTGCAGCACGTCGGGCGCCGCCTCGGCGCCGAAGATCGTCACGATCTCCGCCTCGAACCGGTCGCGGGCGTCGCCGCCGCCGAAGCGGTCGCGCAGGATCGACGCCAGCGCGCTGCCCGGCTCGCCGGCGCGGGCCCGGCCGTGGTGGGCGCGCACCGGGTGCTTGAGGCCGCGCACCAGCTCGTGGACCAGGCGGGTCTTGCCGGTGCCCTGGTTGCCGACCAGCGTCACCAGCTGCGGCGCCTGGAAGTCGACCGCGCGCTGGACGACGTCGCGCAGCACCTCGAGCTGGGTGGCGCGGCCGATCAGCGGCGCGCGCACCGCGCGCGGATCGGCCTGCGGGATGTCGGTGCGGCTCGGGCGGCGCCCGCCGCTGCCCGCCGGGGTCGGCGGCAGCCGCGGCGGCATGATGTTCGGCCGCGAGCCGTCGCGGCTCGGCGGGATCGGCGGCGGCACCGCGACCGGTCGCGAGTCCTCGCGCGGCAGCGGCGGCGGCACCGCGGTGGTGCGCTCGTCGTCGCGGCCCGGCGACGGCGGCTTCGGAGCGCCGGATCCAGCCGACTGATCTGCCACGCCCGGCGAGGGTAACCGGCCTCACCAGCCCACCGCAAGTCGCAGCGCTCACACGAAATCACCGACGTCGACCATGACAAGTACCCGGCGACCGCGATACCTTGTCGCCGGATGGTCGCCACCGACATCCTGCACCAGCCCGAGGGCGCTGGTCCCCGCCGCCGCGCGGTGGGCGGTGCCGTGGCGCGCAGCGCCGCGGTGCGCAGTGCCGCGCTGTGCGCGTTGCTGTGCGCCGGCTGCCCCACCGTCGATCTCGGCGACGATCCGGTCGAGCCCGGCGTGTGCCGCCCGGACCCCGACTACTTCCGCACGCGGGTGTGGCCCGAGTACCTGGCCCAGCCCGACATGGCCAAGACCTGCGTCGGCCGCAGCGGCTGCCACGGTGAAGCCGACGGCCGCTCGGCGCTGCGCCTCGACACCACCGATCCGATCGACTTCACGCGGAACTACCAGGTCGTGACCCGCTTCCTCAACTGCGGCACCCCCGAGGCCAGCTCGCTGTTCACCAAGCCGCTGACGGGCGAAGATCCGCACGGCGGCGGCGACATGTTCGCGAGCGGCGACGCGTCGGCGACGGTGTTCCTCGACTGGTTCATGCAATGAAGCAGTCGCTCTTGGCCCTCGGGCTCGTCGGGATCGTCGGCGCGCTGGCCAGCCCGGCCGCGGCCGACGCGTACCTGCGCGTGATCGCGCAAGACGCGCCGGTCTACAGCGGCCCCGGCGCCAGCTACCGCGACATCTACGAGGCCCACCGCGGCCAGGTGTTCGAGGTGATCGAGCGCGGCACCCGCGGCTACTGGTACCGGGTCGTCCTCGACGACGGCACCACCGGGTGGATCCTCGGCGAGCTGGTGTTCCCGTTCGAGGTCGGCCCCGAGGACGAGGCCGGCGCGTTCACCCGCCTCGGTCGCCGCATCCGCCGCGCGATCCTCGGGCCGTCGCCCCTGCCCTACGCCGACTTCGAGCTGTCGTTCTCGGCCGGCATGCTCGATCGCGAGGGCCTGTTCCTGCTGCGCCCCGCGCTGGTCATCGATCGCTACTTCGCGCTCGAGGGCTTCGCCGGGCTGTCGCCGCGGGCCCAGACCGACGTCTTCCTCGCCGGCGCCGGCTGGACGCTGCGCCTCGCGCCGGGCGCCGCGGTCGGCCCGTTCGTCCACGCCTCGGTCGGCGCCGCCCACATCCGGCCCAAGGCCGACAACTTCACCGACCAGGAAGAGACGCTGGCGTCGCTCGACGCCGGCGGCGGCTTCGAGATCACCTTCAAGAAGCAGATCACGCTGCGCACCGACTATCGGCGCTGGGTGCTGTTCGACCAGAACCGCTCCGAGTCCGGCAACGAGGTCACCGGCGGGCTGGCGATCTTCTTCTAGCGATCACAGGAGTTCACCCCATGCGCCGCACCCTCCTCCTCGTCGTCTCGCTGGCCAGCCTGGCCTCGGCGTGCGGGCGCTACGCGGTGCGCCCCAACGAGAAGGAGTTCCTCGCCGATCCGGTGATGACCTTCGAGGGCGACCCGCAGGAGGCGTCGGCCGACGACCACGTGCTCACCAACCGCGAGGGCGCGGCCGGCGGCAACGGCGCCGGCGGCGGAGGCTGCGGGTGCAACTGACCGAGCGCCAGCGAGGTCGACGCCGGGGGCCTCGCGTCACCGGGCTCTCCGTCGCCATCGTGCTCGGCGCGGTCGGCGCCGTCGGCGTGGCGCGCGCGGACGACGGCATCGACCTCAACACCACCTGGTACCAGGAGCAGCGCCAGGGCGGCCAGGGCGGCCTGACGGTGATCCACCCGCAGCTCGACGCCACCGTCGACGTCGGCGAGCACACCAACCTGGCGCTCGGCTATTCCGCCGACGCGGTCACCGGCGCCACCGCCGCGGTCTACGCCGTCGACGCGGTGTCGACCGCCACCGGGTTCTCCGACCTGCGCCACGAGGGCTCGCTCGGCCTGGGCTTCACCGGCCGCCGCGCCAAGCTCGGCCTGTCCGGCTCGGTGGGCGTCGAGCGCGACTACCTGTCGCTGGCCGCCGCCGGCAACGCGGCGATCGACCTGCCAGGCAAGAACACCAACCTGGCGATCAGCTACAGCCACGCGCGCGATCAGGCGTGCGACAAGGCCAACGCCGAGCTGCAGCCGCTCGAGCGCCGCGCGCTCACCGGCGCCGATCCGTGCGCCAAGGACTACGGCGTCTTCGGCAAGGACACGCTCGACGCGACGATGCTGGTCACGACCACCTGGCGCGATCTGACGATCGACACCGCCCAGGCCACCGTCACCCAGAACCTGTCGCCGACGATGGTGCTGCAGGCCAGCCTGTTCGGCCAGGTGCTCGAGGGCTTCCAGTCCAACCCCTACCGCCGGGTCCGGGTCGGCCCCAACGAGCCGCAGGAGCACATCCCCGACACCCGCGCCCGCGTCGCGCTGTCGGTGCGGCTCAACCGCTGGCTGCCCAAGCTCCACGCCGCCGTCCACGTCAGCGGCCGCGCCTACAGCGACAGCTGGGGCGTCAACTCCGGCACCGTCGAGCTGGCCTACTCGCAGTACGTCGGCTCGTCCTTGCTGCTGCGGCTGCGCGCTCGCGCCTACCAGCAGACCGCGGCGACGTTCTTCAAGGACGCCTTCTTCTACGAGACCGAGTCGACCGCCGGCTCGTACTTCACCGGCGACCGCGAGCTGTCGCCGGTCCGCAACGCGGTGATCGGCGGCAAGCTGACGCTCCTGTCGGTGGCCGAGGACGACAAGAAGGTGTGGGGCCTGTTCGACCGCGTCGACTGGAACCTCAAGGCCGACGTGTTCCTGCTCGACGAGCTGCCCGCCGACGACGAGACCGCCAACCTCGGCGGCCGCGCCACGCAGTTCCTGTCCAGCGACCAGCTGCTCGACGCCTTCGAGCTACAGCTGGGCCTGCGCACCGCCTGGTAGCCGCGCCGCCGCCGATCCCGGCGACCCGCGGGACCTGGCCCCGCCGGGGAAGGTCTGTCGACAGACCTTCCCAGCAATTCAGAGGGTTGATCCAAATACCGATCCGCGATGTGGGCTCTCGCGTTTCGGGTGGGGGCCCCACGTCTTGTGGGGGAGGGTCTTTGCGAAAGACCCTCAACGGTCTCAGTCGTCGGCGGGCTCGTCGCTGCCGATGCCGTACTTGCGCAAGAGCTTATGCAAGTACTTCCGATCCATGTCGGCGTCGCGGGCCGCCTTGGAGATGTTCCCGTCGGCGCGGCGCAGCAGCCACGCCAGGTAGCGCCGCTCGAACGCCTCGGTCCAGCGCTCCTTGGTGTCGCGGAACGACATCCCGGGCTGGAAGTCGATCAGCTCGGCGGCGCCGCCGGCGCGCGACAGCTCGCCGCCCAGCGGGGCCACCAGCGCGCCGGGATCGCTGCCCAGCGCCAGCGCCCGCTCGAGGACGTTGCGCAGCTCGCGCACGTTGCCCGGCCAGTCGTGGGCGTAGAGCGCGGCGCGGGTGGCGTCGGTCAGGACCGGCGGCGGCGCGCCCGCCGGCGACAGCTTGGCCAGGAAGTGATCGATCAGCGCCGGCACGTCGTCCTTGCGATCGCGCAGCGCCGGCGCGGTGATCGGCACGACGTTGAGCCGGAAGTACAGGTCCTCGCGGAACTTGCCCTTCTCGACCTCGCTGCGCAGGTCCTTGCGGGTCGCGGCGATGACCCGCAGGTCGACCTTGAGCGTCTTGGTGCCGCCGACCCGGCGCAGCTCGCGCTGCTCGAGCACCCGCAGGAGCTTGGGCTGCAGGTCGAGCGACAGCTCGCCGAGCTCGTCGAGGAACACCGTGCCGCCCGACGCCAGCTCGAACGCGCCCTGCCGCGCCGACGCCGCCCCGGTGAACGCGCCCTTCTCGTGCCCGAACAGCTCGCTCTCGATCAGCGTGCCGGCCACCGCGCCGCAGTCGACCACGACGAACGGCGCGTCCTTGCGCCGCGACAAGAGGTGCAGCGTGCGGGCGATCATGTCCTTGCCGGTGCCGGTCTCGCCCTCGATCAGCACGGTCGCGTCGGTCGGCGCGATCCGCTCGATCAGCCCGAAGATCTCGCGCATCGCGGTCGACTTGCCGACCATCTCGCCCAGCGTCTCGCGCTCCGACGGCAAGATCTCGATCCGCTCCTCGAACGGCGTGAACTTCAGCTCGACGGCCCCGGCGCCGACCACCGACCCGGCCCGCAGGTAGGCCTCCTTGATCTCGGCGCCGTCGAGGAAGGTGCCGTTGGTCGAGTGCAGGTCGCGCACCAGGTAGCCCTTGGCGTCGCGGACGATCTCGAAGTGGGTCCGGGACACCGTCTCGTCAGACACCACCAGATCGTTGTCAGGCGCCTTACCGACGCGGAGCACGTCGCTGGCCACGACGAACTCGGTGCCGCGCTGGGCCCCCTTGGTGACCACCAGCTTGCACCGTCGGAGATTGACGGTGGCCGGCGTGGCCTCACGGCGGATCCGGGTTCCGCCCAGGACATCCATCGCGGCCAGTGTATCACCACCGCTGGCGTCGATCGCGGCGCCGCCGCGCGTTGACCCCGGCGTGCGCGCCACGCTACCGTCTCGGTAGTGCTGCGATCAGTCTGGGGACTCGTCGCCGTGGCCGGCCTTGGGCTGACCATCGCGACCTCCGCGTCGGCTCTGGCCGATGATGGTCAGGCCGACGACCGCACCGCGCGAGCGGCCGAGGCCGCCGCCGCCACCGCCGCGGCCACCCCGTCGGAGGCGCCGCTGCCGTCGTGCCTCGATCAGTCGATCAAGGACGAGCTGGGCCAGACGCTGCGGCCGCGCGGCGTCCAGAAGCGCAACTTCGCCAAGCGCGGCCACGTCGAGCTGATCGGCCGGGGCGGCCTGTACGCCGGCGACCTGACGTCGTCGTCGTGGATCGCCGGCGGCGCGCTCGGCTTCTGGTTCACCGAGGATCTCGGCATCGAGCTCGGGTTCGAGGTCACGCCGATCGCGCTCGACCTCGACAGCCCGCTGGCCGAGTTCTTCGGCGACGATCGCTTCGAGAAGGGCCTGGGATACCTGCCGCTGGCCAACCTGGTGTGGTCGCCGATCCACACCAAGATGAAGATGGGCGGCGACATCGTCCACGGCGACTTCCTGGTGTTCGCCGGCGGCGGCCGGCTGATCCACGACAGCGTCCAGGGCGCGACCTTCGACGCCGGCGTCGCGCTCGAGCTGTTCACCACCAAGGTGCTGACGGTGCGCTTCGAGGCCCGCGACGTGATCGCGGTGCAAGAGGCCGCCGCCGAGACCCGCCTCACCAACAACCTGGTCGCCAGCTTCGCGCTCGGCCTCTGGATCCCTACGCCGCTATGACGCGCACCCTGCCCTGCCTCGTCGTCGTCGCGACCGCGCTGGCCGCCGCGGCGCCGGCGCGCGCCGAGTCCAAGCCCGAGGACGAGCGGACGACGTCGATGTGCGTCGACCAGGAGATCGCCGACCGGCTGGCGCTCAAGCGCAAGCGTCGCGGCGCGGTCGACCGCCTGTTCGTGAAGCAGCACCGCCACGAGTTCACCGTCGGCGGCGGCTTCTACGCGTCGGATCTGTTCAGCGGCACCTGGGTGGTCGGTGGCGCCTACACCTACCACATGACCGATCAGACCTCGGTCGAGTTCGGCGGGGGCATGACCCACGCCAACGCCGACGTCATCCGCGCCATCGAAGACTCGCGCGGCGTGTCGCTGGCCGACGACTACGCCCGGGTCATCTTCGGCGAGTCGCTGCTGGTGTGGAGCCCGGTCTACGGCAAGGCGCGGCTGGGCGGCTCGGTCGCGCGCTACGACCTGCACGTCGACCTGGGCGTCGGCGTCGTCGATTCGACAACCAGCCGCGGCGCCATGGGCGTCGCCGGCGTCGGGGTCAAGCTGTTCGCCGGCCACGCCGTCGCGTTCCGCATCGACGCCCGCGACCGGGTGTATCGTCAAGAGCTGCTCGACGAGCGGTTCCTGGTCAACGACGCGTCGGTGACGCTCGGCTTCTCGATGTTCTTGCCGTTCTCGAACTAGCTCGGTCCCGAGCTGCGGAGTCTGTGATGTCCGGACCCACCTGGCAGGCCCTCTCGCGATGCACGCTCGCCGCCGCGCTGGCGCTGACCGCTGGCACCGCGCTCGCGCAGCCGGTGAAGAAGCCGCCGCCGACACCCCCGGCCCCGGCGGTCCCCGCGCCGACCCCGGTGCCGGCGCCGACCCCCGCGCCGCCGCCGACCGAGTCGACGACGCCCGAGACCGCGCCGACCAGCGAGGGCAACGACGTCGACGCGCTCCGCCAGGAGTACCTGAAGCTGCGCGACGAGCTGTTCGCGTCGCGGGCGCGGGCCGCCACGATCGCCAGCGCGCTGTACTCGACGCGGGTCCAGATCAAGCTCAAGTTCGGCAGCGCGCGCTTCTGGGGCGTGTCGCGCGCGGTGATCCGCCTCGACGGCGCCGGCGTCTACGACGACACCAGCGGCACGATCGGCGGCGACGACGCGGTCCGCTTCGACGGCTGGATCGCGCCCGGCCGCCACCTGGTGACGGTGCGCCTCGAGCTGACCGGCAAGGACGACGATCGCTTCACCACCGCCACCGAGTCCACCTTCGTGGTCCAGGCGGTGCCGGGCAAGGATCTCGAGGTCGCGGTGCGCGCCGCCGACGACGGCGACATCGCCTACGGCTGGAAGCGCGGCGAGCGCGGCGGCTACCGCCTGAACCTCGACGTCGACGTCAAGACCACCGCGCGCCCTGGCGCCCCGGCCGGCAAGCCGTCCGGCAAGACCAGCGCCACCGCCGCGCCCGCCGCCGCGCGCCGCACGGCCGAGGCCACGCGTGCGCGCTAACCGCCTGGCCGCGGCGCTGCTCGGGCTGGCGCTGGCCGGCGGGCCGAGCCGCGCCGACGAGCCGGTCGAGGCACCGGCGCCCCCGACCTCGCCCACCGCGCGCTACTTCACCGAGCTCGAGGCGATGGGCCTGGTCGACGCCGCCAGCGGCAGCCAGGAGACGCTCAAGCGCGAGCTGGGCGCCGCCGAGGCGCTCTTGCGCGCCGGCGATCCGATCGACGCGGCGGTGGCGCTGGCGGCGATCGTCGACTCGCCCCGCTACACCGACTTCGCGGACTTCGTCGAGTACCAGAACGCCGAGTACTACCTGGGCGTCGCGCTGCAGGGCGCGGGCGCTTACGGCGCGGCGATGCTGGCCTACGAGCGCGCGCTGCGCCGCGGCCCCGACGCCCCGTACTGGGGGCCGGCCCACCGCCGCGCCGTCGACGTCGCGATGGAGACCCGCGACTTCGCCGGCACGCTGGCGCGGATCCAGGCGCTCGACAGCGGCGCGACGATCCCGCCGAGCGCGGCCGGCGAGCGCGCGTACCTGCGCGGCCGCGCCGCCTACCAGGCCGGCGACCTGATCGCCGCCGAGGGCCAGTTCGCGACGATCTCCAAGAAGAGCCGGCTGTACTCGTCGGCGCTGTACCTGCGCGGCGTGATCCGCACCCGCAAGGGGGAGTGGCGCGACGCCGCCGACGCGATGTGCGAGGTGGCCGGCACCGGCGACGCCGATCGGGTGACGTTCGTCGTCGACGAGCGCTACTTCACGATCAAGGACCTCGCGCGGCTCGGCCTGGGCCGGCTGGCCCACGAGCGCGGCGAGTACGACGACGCCTACTACCACTACTTCCAGATCCCGTCGGACTCGGTGCACCTGCCCGACGCGCTGTTCGAGGCGGCGTGGTCGATGTACCAGAAGCGCGAGCTGGCCACGGCGCGCGATCTGGTCGCCGAGCTGCGCAGCCAGTTCCCCGACGCCCCGACCTGGGCCGAGGCCAGCCTGCTGGCGGCCTACGTCGAGCTGGCCGACTGCAAGTTCGACGCGGCCCGCACCACCTACGACGCGGTCGCCGCCGAGCTGACGCCGGTGGTGGCCGAGCTCGATCGCATCCGCAAGGATCCCGAGGCGCGCCGCGCGCTGTTCGAGCGCGCGCTGACCCGCTGGCGCGATCGCGCGGCCGGCGCCGACGCGCCGCCGCCGTCGAAGGACGTGACCGCGCGCGTGCTGGGCCTGGTCCGGCTCGATCCGGGCTTCGTCCGCCTCCACGACGCGGTCACCGGGCTGCGCCGCGCCGCCGGCGAGTCGCCCGGGCTGGTCCGGCAGTGGAACGCGCTGGCCAGCCAGGCCCGCGCCGAGAAGGTCGGCAAGGTGTCGACCGATCCGACGCTGGCCGACGCCGCCGCGGCCGACGCCAACGGCGTCGCCGACGACCTGCGCGCGCTCGACGAGCAGATCGCGCTGGCCCGCCGCCAGCTCGCCGCCGGCAAGGCCGCGGGCAGCGTCCCGGCCGACGTCGCCGCCGAGGAGGGCGCGCGGCTGGCCGCGCTGGCGGCCAAGGTCGACGCCGCGGCCGCCAAGGCCCGGGCGCTGGCCGCCGCCGCCGACGCCGAGCGCGCCAGCGCCGCCCCCGCCGGGCTGCGGCCGCTGCTCGACGACGATCTGCGCGCCGCCCGCCGCCTCGATCGCGACAGCCACGCGCTGCTCGCCCAGCTCGAGGCCGCGTCGGCCCAGCAGTCGCAGGCGATGATCGATCGCCTGTACACCACGACCAAGCGCATCCTCGACAAGGCCCGGCTGGGCAAGGTCGACGCGGTGATCGGCCAGAAGCGCGCGCTCGACATCAAGGTCCAGGACCTGGCCAGCGGCCGCTTCCCCGAGGAGCTGTACGGCCGGCTGTGGGAGCAAGGCATGATCGGCGACGACGAAGAGCTGTGGCCGTTCGAGGGCGAGTACTGGGCCGACGAGTACGAGGGCTGGCGATGAGGGCGCTCCGCTGGTTGGTCCCGGCCTTGACGCTGGCGCTGGTCGCGCCCGCCGCGGCCCAGGTCGCCGAGGTCAACCTCGACCGCGGCCCGGCGTCGGAGCTGTACCTGCGCAAGCGGCCGCCGGTGCCCGAGGCGCCGGTGCTCGACCCCGAGCTGAAGAAGCTGCTCGAGTCGACCTCGAAGCAGCGCGACGAGCGCCGCCTCGAGGCGATCGGCCTGTTGCGCGAGTTCCTGGCCGGCAACCCCGAGGGCGAGGCCCAGGCCGACGGCCTGTTCAAGCTGGCCGAGCTCTTGTGGGAGGAGGCCCGGCGCACCTACCTGGTGCGGATGGACGGCTACGAGCGCGATCTCGAGCGCTGCAAGCAGCAGCCCGACGCGTGCAAGACCGAGCCGGCCGAGCCGCGGATCGACCTCGCCGAGAGCGCGGCGCTGTACACCCAGATCCTCGATCACCACCCGTCGTTCCGCCGCACCGATCTGGTGCTGTACCTGGTCGGCTTCGCCGCCAAGGAGGACGGCCGCGAGGACGAGGCGATGGCGCGCTTCGAGCAGGTCATCGAGCGTTTCCCCGACTCGCCGCTGTACGGCGACGCCTGGATGATGGTCGGCGAGCACCACTTCGCCGCCGGCGCCTGGGACAAGGCCCGCGCCTCGTACCAGAACATCCTGACGAACAAGGACAACGCGACCTACGACCTCGCGCTGTTCAAGACCGCGTGGTGCGACTGGAAGCTCGGCGAGCCCGAGCTGGCGGCCAAGCGCTTCAAGGAGGTGCTCGACCTCGCGGTCGAGGCCGATCGCACCGGCTCGGCGTCGCAGCAGCGCCGGCGCGCCGGCCTGCGCGACGAGGCGCTCGAGTACCTGGTCATCGTCTTCACCGAGGACCGCGCCATCTCGGCCAAGGAGGTCTTCGACTTCCTCGCGTCGATCGGCGGCGAGCGCTACTCGAAGGACGTCTTGATCAAGGTGGCCGACGCCTACCTCGGCCAGGCCGAGTACGACCGCGCCGTCGACACCTACAAGTTCCTGATCGCGATGGAGCCCGACGGGCTGGGCGCCGCCGCCTACCAGCGGCAGATCGTCGACACCTGGGCCTCGGCGCTCGATCAGCCCGAGTCGCTGGCCGCGGCCAAGATCCTCGTCGACACCTACGGCCCGGGCACGACGTGGGCCAAGGCCCAGCGCAACCGCGACGGCCTCAACCGCTCGCTGGCCGCCAGCGAGGAGCTCTTGCGCACGCTGGCCAAGAACCTCCACGCCGACGCCCAGGCCCGCGAGAAGGGCGCCAAGCCGCCCAAGCGCCCCGCCGAGCCGACCGCCGCCGACGACACCCGGTACCGCGCGTTCCTCGACAAGAACGGCCTGACCGCCGCCTACCGCCAGGCCACCGCCGGCTACGCGCTGTACCTGTCGGCGTTCGGCGCCGCCCCTGACGCCGCCGAGCTGCGGTTCTTCCGCGCCCAGATCCTCTTGCTCAAGCTCTACGAGTACGAGGCCGCCGGCGACGAGTTCCTCGCGGTCGGCAAGACCGCGCCGGTCGGCAAGTACCACAAGGACGCGCTCTTGGCTGGCATGGCCGCGTTCGAGAAGGCGCGCCCGCCCGACACCGCCGGCAAGCGCGAGCTGACCGAGGTCGACAAGAAGTTCGCCGAGGCCGTCGACCTCTACGCGACCCTGTTCCCCGCCGACCCCGAGTTGGTCGGCGTGATCTTCAAGAACGGCCAGCGCTTCTACGACTACGGCAACTACGACGAGGCCATCAAGCGCTTCGGCGTGATCGTCACCAAGTACCCCGACCACCCCGACGCCGGGCCCGCCGGCGATCGCATCCTCGCCGCGCTCAACAAGGCGCAGGACTACGAGAACATCGAGGACTGGGCGCGCCGGCTCAAGACCGCCAAGGCGTTCGCCGCGCCCGACCAGCAGGAGCGCCTCGATCGGCTGATCGTCGACTCGATCGTCGGCTCCG
The DNA here is from genome assembly GCA_016794525.1 of Myxococcales bacterium. Classification (GTDB taxonomy): domain Bacteria; phylum Myxococcota_A; class Polyangia; order Haliangiales; family Haliangiaceae; genus UBA2376. The sequence goes on along the minus strand of JAEUJY010000133.1, from coordinate 22,183 downwards.
GCGAGAAGTACAAGAAGACGGGCGACTTCGAGAAGGCCGCCGGGTTCTTCCTGCGCGTGCCCAAGGAGTTCCCCAAGCACGCCAAGGCGCCGACCGCGATGATGAACGCCGGCGTCATGTACGAGGAGGCCAAGCAGCCCGAGAAGGCCGCCGACGTCTACCTGGAGCTGGCGTCGTCGTACAAGAGCGCGCCCGAGGGCGAGAGGGCCGCGTTCGCCGCCGGCCAGGTCTACGAGCGCGTCGCCTACTTCGATCGCGCCGCCGAGGCCTACGAGGTCGTCGTCAAGGACTTCCCCAAGAGCGCCAAGGCCCCCGACGCGCTGTACAACGCCGGCGTGCTGCGCCAGGCGCTGGGCCAGCACGACAAGGCCATCGCCCACTTCCAGGCCTACGCCAAGAAGTACGACGATCGCAAGGACGCCGCCGAGGTCGCGTTCCGGATCGGCGTCGTCTACGAGGAGGCCGGCGACGACGGCCACGCCGACGCCGCCTACCGCAGCTACGCCAAGAACTACCGCGACAACCCGCGGCGGGTCATCGAGGCCCACGTCCGCGCCGCCCGCACCTCGCTGGCGCTCGGGCAGTTCAAGCGCACCGCCGACGAGCTCGACGAGACCGCCAAGGCCTACAAGCGCGCCGATCCCAAGGATCGCGCGGCGACCAAGACCTGGGCCGCCGAGGGCCGCTACCTCGAGGGCGAGCTGGTGCTGCGCGACTACGACAAGGTCTCGCTCGACGTGAAGCCCAAGCTCTTGCAGAAGACGCTCAAGAAGAAGTCCGAGCTGCTCGGCAAGGCCCAGGCGATCTACCTGTCGGTCGTCGACTACGAGGACCTCAAGTGGGCGACCGCGTCGCTGTACCGGGTCGGCCAGATCTACGACAGCTTCGCCGAGGCGCTGCGCACCGCGCCGACGCCCGGCGGCCTGTCCGAGGCCGAGGCCACCGCGTACCGCGAGGCGCTCGACAGCTACGTGCTCGACATCGAGGAGAAGGCCATCGAGCTGTACTCGACCGGCTACGCCAAGGCGATCCAGATGCAGGTGTACGACGGCTACACCAAGAAGATCCGCGACGCGCTGGGGCGGCTGTCGTCGCAGCAGTACCCGCCCGAGCGCGAGAGCCGCGGCGAGGTCCGCGCCGGCGATCGACCGCTCGACGCCGACCTGGTCGACGAGGTGGTGCGATGAGGCGCCCCTGGCATCGGCTGGGCGCCCTCGCGCTGGTGGCGGCCGCCGCGTGCAGCGGCACCAGCGCCGCGCGCCGGATCCAGACCACCGGCCCCAAGGCGACCAAGGTCGTGCTCGATCCGGTCAAGCCCGAGGCGCGCCGCGAGTTCGACGCGGCGATGCGCGCGCTGCGGCTGGGCGGCCCCGAGGCCCCCGAGACCGCCAAGGCCCGGCTGCAGGCCGCGGTCGACATCGACGGCAAGCTGTGGGAGGCCTGGCACGACCTCGGCGTGCTGCGCGCCGCCGACGGCGACGACGACGCGGCCGCGGCGGCCTTCGACAAGGCGCTGGCGGTCAACCCGTCGCACGCGCCGACGCGGGTCGCGCGCGCCGAGGTGCTGCGCCGGCTCGGCCGCGCCAAGGACGCGCGCGCCGACTACGAGCAGATGCTGCGCGAGAGCGAGCCCGACGATCCGCTGCGCCGCGACGCCGCGGCGCGGCTGGCGTCGCTGTTGCGCGACGGCGGCAGCTACGACGACGCGATCGAGGTCTTGCGCGACACGCTGCGGGTGTCGGGCGCCAACGCCCGCATCTACACCGAGCTCGGCCTCCTGTACCTCGCGCAGAACCGCGAGGAGCTGGCGATCCTGGTGGTCAAGCGCGCGATCGACCTCGACGCCAAGGACCCCGCCGCCTACAACGCGCTCGCGCTGCTCTACCTCCGCCAGGGCAAGGCCCAGGAGGCGTTCGACCGGTTCGACTACGCGACCTCGCTCGATCCCGGCTACCTCGACGCGCGCTTCAACAAGGCCAGCGTGCTCCTCGACGCCGGCGACTACACCCGGGCCAAGGCCGAGCTCGACGTGATCGTCGGCAAGCGCCCCGACGACTGGGGCGCGCAGGTGGCCCTCGGCCTCGCGCTGCGCGGCCAGAAAGACTTCGACCCGGCCAAGAAGGTGTGGCAGACCGTCGTGGACAAGGCCCCGCGGCGCTCGCGGGCCCGGGGCGACGCGCTGTGGAACCTCGCCGTCCTCAAGTCCGACTTTCTCGAAGACGTCCCCGGCGCCAAGGCCGATCTGGAGCGATTCCTGCAAGACGCAGGCACGGGCCACCCCAAGCGGGTGGCCGCCGAGCAGAAGCGCAAGGAGTTAGGCTTGTGATCCCGACCTCGACCGCATCGACCCACGGGGGCAACCGCCCCCGCCCTGCGGCTGCGCGCCCCCTGCTCGCGGTGGTGACGGTGTGGGCGCTGGTGGGCGCGCTGGCGGCGCCCGCCGACGCGCAGCGCCGCCGCGGTCGCGGCAAGCCCAGGCCCGCGCCGAGCGCGCCGGCCCCGGCGCCTTCCCCGACGCCCGCGCCCAAGCCGGCCGGCGGTGGCGAGGTCGAACCCACTGGCACCCCCGCGCCGGCCACCGGCGGCGAGGCTGCCGGAAAGGGCAAGGCCAAGGTGTTCGACTTCACCGGCCTCGACATCAACGGTCGCCTCCGCACGCCGCAGCTCCTGTACTTCCTCGACCGCGCCAGCGAGGAGCTCGAGCGCGCGTCGCTCGAGAAGCGCTCGTTCGTGCCCGAGATGATCAACTCGATCGACGAGAGCAAGCTGTGACCGCGGTCGCGGTCCCGGTCGCGCTGCGCGCGGCGTTGATCTGGCGCGGCGAGGTGATGGGCGATCACACCTGCGTCGCCCAGCCGATCACGCTCGGGGCCAGCTCGGCCTCGACGTTCGTCATCCCCGACCTGTCGCTGCCGGCCGAGTTCGCGATCATCCGCCCCGGCAACCGCGGCTACCTGCTGACCTTGTCGGCCGGCATGCGCGGCACGATCTGCATCGAGGGCGAGAAGCGCGAGGTCTACGAGTTCGTGCGGCGCGGCGGCGAGGGCGGCGACGGCGCCGCCGGCGAGTTCCGCGCGACCCCGATCGGCCCGCGCGACTGGGGCGTGATCGACCTCGACGAGTCCGGTCACTACCAGCTGTTCTTCCAGTTCGTGCCGGCCGAGCAGCCGATCGGGCTGGGGCCGATCGCGCTGGGGCTGCTGTTGCCGGCGCTGGCGTTCTCGCTGGTGCTGCACGCGATCATCGTGCTGGCGACGTTCCAGTTCGACGACGACACCGACGACGTGGTCTACCCCGGCCCCGACGACCTGACCGGCAGCTACCTGATCAGCCGCCTGACCGCGCCGCCCGAGCCCCCGCCCCCGCCGCCGTCGGCGAGCAAGGGCGCCGAGGCCGCCGCGTCGGCGCAGGGCGACGTCAAGAAGGTCAAGAGCGCGACCAAGGGCGAGTCGGGCGCCTCCGGCGGCAAGGGCGAGACCGAGCGCGCCCGCGACCCCAACGCCAAGGACGTGCCGCCCGACGCGCCGCCGCCGCCGCCCGAGGTCGCGTTCATGACCAAGGAGAACCGGCAGGTGCTCGACACGCTGCTGCAGACCGACGTCCGCACGCAGCTCGGCAAGTTCACCGGCCTGCCCGGCGAGAAGAAGGCCGGCGGCCTCGGCTTCGGCAAGGGCACCGGCACCGGCGTGGGCGACGAGCTCGGCGGCACCGGCACCACCCGCGGCGGCAAGGGCAACGGCCCCGGCGGCGGCGGCTCGGCCGAGGGCGACTTCGTCAGCCAGGGCAAGATCGACACCGGCGAGACCCGCACGCCCAAGGGCAGCGGCGGCAACGGCAGCGGCGTCAAGGAGGTCGCGGTGGTCGGCACCGGCACCGCCAGCGGCGACTTCGGCGGGCTGACCAAGGAAGAGATCGACAAGGTCGTGAAGTCGCGCGCCGGCCTGATCAAGTCCTGCTACCAGCGCGAGCTCGACAAGACCAAGGGCATCGGCGGCAAGCTGGTCGTCAACTTCTCGATCGCGCCGGCGGGTGACGTCACCCGGCAGAAGGTCGACAGCGGCAAGAGCACGCTGCACAACGCCTCGGTCGAGGACTGCGTGCTGCGCCAGATCGCCAAGCTGAGGTTCCCCGCCAAGGGTGGCGGCGTCGTCAACTACCCGTTCATCTTCTCCCAGGGTTGATCGGAGTCCTCCATGCGCCTCGCCTTCGTCTCCACCTCGCTCGCCGTCGTCGCCGCGGCCGCGTGCACGAGCGACCCGCGCTACCTGCCGGCGCCCACCGCGGTCGAGGTCGGCGTCGACACCGGCGATCCCACGATGCCCCCGGCCACCACCGCGACCGCGTCGATGACGCTGCCGATCGTGCCGGAGACGATGGCCGCGATCACCGCGCGCGAGGCGCAGCAGACCGCGCTCGGGGTCGACCTGGCCTACGTCCAGGTCGGGGACCTCGACGTGTCGATCGAGTGGACGGTCAAGAACCTGGCCCAGGCCGACGGCATGGCGACGGTCAAGCTCGACGGCGGCAACCAGTTCTTCTACTACGTGCCGGCCAACTTCATCGTCGACCCGCGCGATCCGCCGCCGCCGTCGCTGGCCGGCGGCATCCCAATGCCGGTGCCGGCCGGCGGGACGATCTCGGGCGTCCTGCGCGAGGACGCGCTGCGCGAGGCCTCGCTCGATCTCGAGGCCATCACCCGCGGCGAGATCAACCCGTTCGCGGCCATCTACAACGTCAACGAGGACGACCCGACGGTGCCGGTCGCGCCGATGGCGGCGACCATGATCCCGCAGGACGCGGTGTCGCAGATGGTCCGGTTCGATCTGACCCTCGAGGCCAACCAGCACATGATCCTCGAGTACACGGTGCGCGTGCGCGATCAGCGCGGCATCCTGCACGACGAGCTGATGGCCGCGCCCGCCGCCGAGATCGTCGCGTTCGCCCCCGCCGAGTACATCCCGCCCCCGCCGCCCGCTCCGTGATTCGCCCCGGCGGTCGCTTGACGGCGCGGGCGGCGCCGACGACAGTTTCGGGGATGCGTCGTCTGGCCGTGGTCGCCATGCTGCTCGCGCCGACGGCGGCGTCGGCGCGCCCCGCCTCGAAGGGCGTCTACGCGGAGGCCGGCCTCGGCGCCGCGGCGACCTTGGGCAAGGCCGCCGACTGGACCCAGCCGGGACCGGCGCTCGCGCTGCGCGTCGGCTACGACCTGTTCTCGTGGTTCTCGCTCGGCGTCGGGGCCGACGCCTCGACGCACGAGGCCACCGTGCCGGCGCCGCCGACCGGCGAGTACGTCCAGCTCTACCGCGCGCGCGCCGACGCCCGCATCACCGCTCGCGTGCAGATGATCGCGCTCTACGCCGAGGGCGGCGCCGGCGCGGCGATGCTGTCGTCGAACGTGCTCGAGAAGGTCGGCGTCCAGGATCCCGGCGAGCAGTTCTCGCTGGCGTTCGCCGCCGGCGGCGGCCTCGAGTACCAGCTGCAGAACCGGCACTACGCCTTCGGGCTCGGCGCCGAGTACTTCCTCGCGCCCGGCTTCGACGCCCTCGCCGGCATCGAGGTCCGCCTGTTCCTCCGCTACACCTACGGCGGCGCGCGCTGAGATACAGGAGGGTTTCTCGCGAAACCCAGGTGGAGGCAGGTGGTGCGGCGCGCTGCATGAACCACCGACGTCCGCCGGGTACGCCGAACCGGGGGCCCCTCCCAAGACGTTCTGAAGACCACCGACGGCCGGGTTCATGGCGACGGCGACCACCGACGTCCGGGTCCATGGCCACGGACGTCCCGGCGATCCCGGGCTCGATCCTGCTGCTAGCGCAGCGCCTTCTTGCCGGTGCCGAGCGTGGCCATCAGCGCCCGCCGGAACGGCGCGCGCGGCTCGAGCATGCCGAGCACCGCGGCGACGCCCATCCGCTGGCGCCACAGCAGCACCGCCGACGGCGGCAGCGCCATCCCGCCGGCGGCCAGCACGTCGCGGGTCGCCGCGGTCAGCCGGCCGGCGTAGTGGCGGTCCCAGGTGAACGGCTCGCTCGAGGCGAACGGCGCGGCCACCTCGCGCTCCCAGTCGCGGTGCACCACCGTCGCCAGCGACGCGGTCTGCTTGAGCAGCCCCGCCGCGGCCAGCGCCATCCGGAACTTCTCGGCGCCGGCGAAGGCGTCCTCGTCGAGGATGCCGTGCCAGATCGCGCGATCGGCCGCCACCACCGCCGGGTCGAGGTCGACCGTGCAGCCAAAATCCAGGAACCACACCCGGGTCGCGTCGCCGGTCTCGACCAGGTAGTTGCCCGGGTTGGGGTCGGCGTTGAGGAAGCCGTGGTTGCACGGCGTGCCCCACGCGAACCGCACGATCGCCATCGCCACCTCGGCGTGCAGCGCGCGATCGCCGGCCGGCAGCTCGGCGATCGGCACGCCCGGCGCGCGCGTCATCGTCAGCACCCGCCGCGTCGTGTGGGCCCGCACCACCTCGGGGACCGCGATCACCGGATCGCCGGCCCACGCCCGCCCCGCCCGCTCGAGCGCGTCGGCCTCGGCGCGGTAGTCGAGCTCGCCGACGATCGCCGCGCGCAGCGTGGCCAGCGACGCCGACGACAGGCTGCGCCCCAGCGGCAGCCCGGCCAGGCGACGCACGAAGCCGTCCGACTCGACGTCGGCCGCGAGCGCCTCGGCGATGCCCGGGTACTGCACCTTCACCGCCAGCGCGCGGCCGTCGTGATCGATCGCGGCGTGGACCTGACCCAGCGACGCCGCGGCGATCGGCGTCGGCTCCCAGTGCGCGAACACCCGGGCCGGCGGCGCGCCCAGCTCGGCCTCGACGACGCCGGCGATCGCCGCCGCGCCGGCCGCCGGCGCCGCATCCCACAGCCGGCGCAGCTCGTCGGGCGCGCCGCTGCCGGTGTACGCGACCAGCTGCGCCACCTTGGCCACGCCGCCCTTGAGCTCGCCGGCGTGGCGGGCCAGCTCGCGCTCGGCCGCCGCGTCGACGATGCGATCCTCGTCGTCGGCGCCGGTGGGGTCGGTGGTGACGATCTGCTTGGCGCGCGCCCACACCCGGGCGAAGCCGACGCGCGCGTCGGCGCTCAGGCGGCGGCGCAGGCGGGATCGCGGATCGCCCTCCACGTCAGACCATCTTCGCGCGGGTGCTGGCCGACATCCGCGGCGCCAGCACGCGCTCGCGCTCCTCGACCAGCTCGCCGATGTACGACAGCACCTGCGGGTGGGTCATGATCACCTCGCGGAAGTCGGCGGCCGGCAGGCACAACGCCAGGCACTTGGCCCGCGACCGCACCGTCACGCGATCGGGCTGGCCGGTCAAGAGCGAGGTCTCGCCGAACATCTCGCCGGGCCCGAGCGCCGCCACCGGCGCGCCGTCGGCCAGCACGTCGACCTGCCCGGCCAGGAGCGCGTACAGCCCGGGCGCCTTGGTGCCGGCGGCGGTGATCGTCGTGCCCGGCTCGATCTCGAGGAACTTCCAGCGCGCGATCAGGTCGCGGCGATCGGCGTCGGCGAACGGCGCGAACAGCGGGTGGGTCTGGACCAGGCGATCGACCAGCCGCTCGCGCAGGAAGCGCAGGATGACCGGCAGCACCTCGGCGTGATCCGCGACCAGCGCGCCGATCACGTCGCGATCGATCGCCAGCAGCTGGGTGGTGGTCGTGGCCTCGATCGTCGCCGAGCGCGGCTGCTCGGTGACCAGCGCCACCTCGCCGAAGAACGCGCCCGGCCCCAGCCGCGACACCTCGATCCGCGGCGGGCCCTCGCTGATCACCGCGACCTCGCCGTCGACGACGACGTACAGCGTCGTCCCGGCGTCGCCCTGGCGGAACAGCGTGTCGCCCGCGACCAGATCGACCAGCGCCAGGTGATCGATCATCGACTCGAGCGCGCCGGCCGACAGGCTGGCGAACAACGGCGTCGCGGTCAGCGCCTTGCGCGCCGCCGCCGAGTACGCCTTGGGCTCGGCCAGGAGCGGCACCTCCTCGAGGTCGTCGAGCGACAGCTCCTCGGGCGGCTCGTCGTGGCTGATCTCGATCGCGGCCTCGGCGTCGTCGCCCTCGACCGTCACCGCGTGGATCTCGAGCGCCGGCGCGTCGCCCGACGGCTCCTCGTCGATCGGGATGACGATGATCCCCGACGACTCGCCGCGCTCGTCGACCGACGGCTCGGCGCCCATCGCCGAGGCCAGGTCGACCGAGTCCAGCGGCGCGCCGCGATCGATCGTGATCGAGCCCGACGAGCGCTCGCGGCGCTCGACGACCAGATCTTCGTCGCCGCCGTCGAGCGTGAACTCGCCGGCCAGCTCGGGCTCGGGCTCCGGCTCGGCGGGCGGCGGGGTCTCGATCGGGCGCGCGAACGACACCGACGGCGGCAGCGTCGTCGAGCGGGTGCGGGCCGGCGGCGGATCGCTGCCCCGGCCGCGGGCCGGCGGCGGATCGCTGCCCCGCCCGCGCGACGGCGGCGGCTCGCTGGCGCGGCCGCGGGTCGGCGGCGCCTCGGTGCCGCCGGTGCCGCGCAGCATCTCGACCACCGGCAGGCCGTGCAGCGAGGTGTGGCGATCGGCCAGCGCGCCGGCCTGCGAGCGGCTGGCGTCCTGCTGCTCGCTCATGCTGGCCAGCCGCATCTTCGCGCTGTCGTGCCCCGGCTCGAGCGACAGGATCACCTTGCACACGGCGATCGCCTGGACCAGGAAGCCGCCCTGGACGTAGCGCTCGATCGCGCGCTCGTAGGCGGCGACCGCCTCGCGCTGGCGATCGAGCCGGCGGTAGGTCTCGGCCGCGCGCTTGGGCCAGTTCGGCTCGCTCGGCTCGAGCGCCTCGAGCTCGAGGTAGCACTCGATCGCGCGCTTGTGCTTGCCCTCGGCAGCCGCCCGCGCGGCTTCGTCGCGGACCACGCGCACATCACGGCGAGCCATCGGCACGCACTATAGCGCGGGCGCGGCCCGGCGGTCGGGGTTGGCGCCACCGACGATCCACGCGTCGTACGCCGCGGCGATCTGCCGGGCGCGCGGCGCGTCGGAATAGTCGCGATCGTCGATCCGCACCACCGGGGCCACGCCGCGCCGGCTGCTGGTCACGAACACCTCGTCGGCCTGCGCCAGGGTGGCGCGATCGATCGCCGCCGTCGCCACCGCCAGCCCGAGGCCCGCCGCCAGCTCGGCGACCCGCGCCATCGTCACGCCGGGGAGGCACGCGCCGTCGGCGACCACCACGCCGCGCCGATCGATGATCGCCACCGACGCGGTCGCGGTCTCGAGCACCCGCCCGTCGCCGTCGACCAGGAGCGCGTCGTCGGCGCCGGCGGCGCGCGCGGCGTCGAGCGCGAGCACGCTGGCGAGGTAGCTGCCGGTCTTCGCGACCGCCGGCACCAGCGCGCCGCCGCGGCCGCTGCGATCGATCACCAGCGTCGCCAGCCGCACCGTCGGCGCGATCGCCGGCGGCGCCCACGGCTCGACGATCGCGATCGCGCGGCCGCGCGGCGCGGGCCCGCGCGCCAGGCCGGCGCCGTCGCCGGCGGTCCACATCACCCGCAGCGTCGCGTCGGCCTCGCCGGCCGCCGCGATCGCGTCGGCGATCCACCCCGGCAGCGCCGCGGGCGGCGGCGGCAAGCGACACGCCTCGGCCGAGCGCGCCAGCCGCGCCAGGTGGCGCGCGCCGTCGATCACGACGCCGCGCCAGGCCCGCGCCACCTCGAAGACGTGATCGCCGAACAACAGGCCGCGATCGGTCAGCGGCACCGCCGCCGCCGCGAGCGGGGTGATGACGCCGTCGATCGAGGCCACCGCAGCCATGGTTCGTTCTAGCAGGATGCGCGGTGATGCGGCTTCGTTTCATGAACGATCTTTATGTCTTGCGCGCATAACGCGACGCGTTATCGTGCAATCCATGACGACCACGACCGCAACCGACGCCGTCCCGCCGCCCGCCGCCGCCATCCCGCCGGTGGCGTTTCCCCAGGCGCTGACCATCCGCTGGAACGCCACCACCGAGGCGGTCCGCACCCGCGCCAGCGCGCTGCTGGCCCGCCTGCGGGCCGCGCTGGATCTGCCGTCGGCCACCGAGGTGGCGGCGCTGGCCGCGCGCCTCGACGCGCTCGACGCCCGCCTCGCGGCGATGGCCGAGGCCGAGGGCGACGACGACGACGAGCGTCGCCGCCGCGGTCGCGGCCGCCGCAGCTGATCGGGTATGGTGCGCGCGATGGCCCCGCCGCATGAGCCTCGCGCGCTGATCATCGTCCCGACCTACAACGAGCGCGGCAACGTCGAGGAGGTGGTCCGCCACTTCCTCCCGCCGCTGCCGGGCGGCGAGCTGCTGTTCGTCGACGACAACTCCCCCGACGGCACCGGCGAGCTGCTCGACGAGCTGGCCGCCAAGGAGCCGCGGGTCCACGTGCTGCACCGCCCGGGCAAGCTCGGGCTCGGCACCGCGTACCTCGACGGGTTCCGCTGGGGCCTGGCCCACGGCTTCGACTACCTGTTCGAGATGGACGCCGACTTCAGCCACGACCCGGCCTACCTGCCGGGCATGCTGGCGCGCGCCGTCGAGGGCGCCGACGTCGTGATCGGCTCGCGCTACGTGCGCGGCGGCGGCACCCGCAACTGGGGCGTCGGCCGCAAGCTGATCTCGCGCGGCGGTAGCCTGTACGCGCGGACGATCCTGGGCGTCAAGCTGCGCGACGTCACCGCCGGGTTCATCTGCTGGCGGCGGCGCGCGCTCGAGACGATCGATCTCGGGGCGATCACCTCCAACGGCTACTCGTTCCAGATCGAGATGAAGTACCGCGCCCTCGAGGCCGGGCTGACCGTCGTCGAGACGCCGATCGTCTTCGTCGATCGTCGGATCGGCCAGTCGAAGATGTCGCGGAAGATCTTCGTCGAGGCGATGACCCAGGTGTGGCGGCTGCGGCTGGGGGGCCGGTGATCGGCGATCGCCTCGCGACCGACGTCGCAGTACCAACCGAGCGGGAACTGCGGTAGCGTCGGCAAATGCGTCTGCTTCGCCTGCGCGTGCGTAGCTCCGACGAGTGGCGGGAGCTCATGGCCACCGGGGTCGCGCCCGACACGCTGTTCGTCCCGACCACCGACAAGGTGGGCGACGGCGAAGAGGTGCTGGTCGAGGTCACCGCCCCGTCGCTGCCCAACAAGGTGGTGTTCCGGGCCGCGGTCCACTCGTGGCGCCCCGCCCTGCCCCGGCTGCGGGTGCGGGCCGGCGCCAGCGTGCACTTCGCGACCGGCGAGGAGCACAAGCGCGACTTCATCGGCAACGCGCTCGACGGCCGCGCCCCCGACGTGCCGCGGCGCAAGCACGATCGCTTCCCGCTGACCGTGCCGGTGCGGTTCCGCGTCGGGGCCGAGCTCGAGTTCCACGACGGCACGCTGATCGAGGTCAGCGCCGGCGGCGGCCTGCTGGCGACCCCGACCCCGCCGCCGATCGGCGCCGACGTGGTGGTCGAGCTGACCCCGCCGGGCGCGGCCGCGGCGATGACGGTGGCGGCGCGGGTGAGCTACCACACGCCGCAGGGCGCCGCGGGCCTGCGCTTCGTCAGCCGCGACGGCGACGGCGCCCGCCGCCTGCGCGAGCTGGTGCGGCGCCTGGTCGTGGAGTGATCTCGGCGTGGCGCGCGACGCCTTCCCGCGCACGCGCGACACGCTGCCGGTCGAGGCGCTGGTCCGCGACCTGATCGATCACCACCGCCTGGCGCCCGAGGTCCGGGCCCACCGGATCCTGATCGAGTGGCCGCGGCTGGTCGGTCCACAGATCGCCCGGGTCACCGCGCCCGACGGCCTGCACAAGGGCGTGCTGTCGGTGTGGGTCAAGACCTCGGCGTGGATGCAGGAGCTGCGGCTGCTCAAGGATCGCGTGATCGCCGACATCAACGGCGCGCTCGGCGACCCGCCGGCGGTCACCGACCTCAAGCTGCACTTCGGCGCGGCGCGGATCGTCGACGGCGATCCCCTGGCCCGGCTGCGGGTCGAGCGCGATCGCCGCCGGCCGCCGGCGCCGCGCCGGCCGACCCCGGCGCCCCCGGCCCACGCCGCGGTGATCGCCAAGGACACCGCGATCGTCGACGATCCCGAGCTGGCGGCGATCATCGGCGCGGTGCGCACCCGCTGGGATCGCTGAGGCGCGCCGCGGCGCCTACAGCGCCGCGCGCAGCTCGCGCACGAACGCCTCGACCGCGGCCGGCGCCGCGGCCCCGGCGGCGCCGATGCGCTCGACCACCGCCGAGCCGACCACGACGCCGTCGGCGACCGCCGCCACCGCGCGCGCGTCGGCCGGGGTCTTGATGCCGAACCCGACCGCCACCGGCGCACCGGTCGCCGCGCGGATCGCCGCGATGCGATCGCCGGCCACCCGGGCCGCGTCGAACGCCGCGCCGGTCACGCCGGTCAGCGAGATGTAATAGACGAACGCCGGCGCCAGCGCCTGCACCGCGGCGAACCGCGCCGGCGTCGAGGTCGGCGCGAGCAGCGGGATGACGCCGACGCCGTGGGCGGCCAGCGGCTCGGCCAGCTCGGCCAGCTCCTCGCTGGGCAGGTCGACCGTCAGCGCGGCGTCGACGCCGGCGTCCGCCGCCGCCGCCGCGAACCGCTCGACGCCGTAGACGAAGATCGGGTTGTAGTAGCCGAACAGCACGATCGGCACGTCGACGCCGGCCGCCCGCGCGGCGCGCACGCCGTCCAGCGCCGCGGCCAGGCCGCCGCCCGCCGCCAGCGCCCGCTCCATCGCCGCCTGGATCGCGCGGCCGTCGGCCGATGGATCGGAGAACGGCACGCCCAGCTCGATCACGTCGGCGCCGCCGCGAGCCGCCGCGGCGATCAGGTCGGCGGTCGCCGCCGGCGTCGGGTCGCCGGCGGTCAGGTAGACGATCAGCGCGGCGCGGCGCTCGGCCGCCACCGCCGCCAGCCGCGCGCGCAGCCGCGCGGCGGTCACAGCGACACCCCCAGCTTGCCGGCGACGGTGATCATGTCCTTGTCGCCGCGGCCGCTGAGGTTGACGACGATCGCCGCGTCGGGGCCGTGGTGGCGCGCCACCTCGGCGACCGCGGCCACCGCGTGGGCGGTCTCGAGCGCGCACAGGATGCCCTCGGTGCGGGCCAGCAGCTGCAACGCGTCGAGCGCCTCGGCGTCGGTGCGCGCGACGTAGCGGGCCCGGCCGGTGTCGCGCCAGTGCGCGTGCTCGGGGCCGACGCCGGGGTAGTCGAGGCCGGCCGAGATCGAGTGGGCCTCGGCGATCTGGCCGACCCGCGCGTCGTCGGCGTGGGTCAGCACGTACGACTTCGAGCCGTGCAGCACGCCGACCCGGCCGGCGCCCAGCGTCGCGGCGTGGCGGCCGGTGGCGACGCCCTCGCCCGCCGCCTCGACGCCCCACAGCGCGACGCCGGCGTCGTCGAGGAAGCCGGCGAACAGCCCGGCGGCGTTGGAGCCGCCGCCGACGCACGCGACGCAGGCGTCGGGGAGCCGGCCGATCGCGGCCAGACACTGCGCGCGCGCCTCGACGCCGATCACCGCCTGCAGCTCGCGCACCATCCACGGGTACGGGTGCGGGCCGGCCACCGAGCCGATCACGTAGAACGTGTCGCCGACGTTGGTCACCCAGTCGCGCAGCGCCTCGTTCATCGCGTCCTTGAGCGTGCGGGTGCCGCTCTCGACGGCGATCACCCGCGCGCCCAGCAGCTTCATGCGGAAGACGTTGAGCGACTGCCGGGCCACGTCCTCGGCGCCCATGTAGACGTCGCACGGCATGCCGAACAGCGCGGCGACGGTCGCGGTGGCGACGCCGTGCTGGCCGGCGCCGGTCTCGGCGATCAGCCGCCGCTTGCCCATCCGCCGGGCCAGCAGCGCCTGGCCGATGCAGTTGTTGATCTTGTGCGCGCCGGTGTGGTTGAGGTCCTCGCGCTTGAGCAGCACGGTCGCGCCGACCTCGGCGCCGAACCGCGCCGCGCGGTACAGCCGCGACGGCCGGCCGACGTACTCGGTCAACAGCCGCTCGACCTCGGCGCCGAACCCGGCGTCGACGCGGGCGGCGCGCCACGCGGCCTCGAGCTCGGCCAGGGCCGGCATCAGGGTCTCGGCGACGTACTGCCCGCCGTACGGGCCGAAGCGGCCGCGCGGGCCGGGGTCGTGGGCGGTGGCGAGGATCATCGCGCGCGAGTCTACTCCGGGCCCGCGCGCGCGGTAGCGTCGAGGGCCATGCTCCTGCTCCGCGTCGTCGCGCCCACCGACACCGCCGCCGCGGTGCTGGCCTACCTCGAGGGCCTGCCCGAGGTCACCGACCTGGTCCACCTGCCCGGCGCCGGCCGGCGCCCGCCCGGCGATCGCATCGAGTGCACGGTCGCGGTGTCGAGCGCCAGCGCGGTGGTGGCGGCGCTCGAGGCGCTGGGCGTCGCGGCCCGCGGCTCGATCACGCTCGATCGGCTCGACGCCGCGGTGTCCGAGGCGTCGGATCGCGCCGGCGCCGCGGCGATCGGCGCCAGCGCCGACGCGGTGGTGTGGGAGGAGGTCGAGGATCGCACCGCCGCGATGGCCGAGCTGTCGATCGCGTTTCTGACCTACATGATGGTGGCCGCGGTGATCGCGGTGGTCGGGATCCTGACCGACTCGGTGGTGCTGATCGTCGGCGCGATGGTGGTCGGCCCCGAGTTCGGGCCGCTGGCCGCGCTGTGCGTCGGCCTGATCCAGCGCAAGCCGGCGCTGGTGCGGCAGGCGCTGATCAGCCTGGCGATCGGCTTCGCCGCCGCGTTCGCCGCCGGCCTGGCCGCGACCTGGGCGTTCCGCGCCACCGGCGTCGCGCCCGCCGACCTCACGTCGAGCATGCACCCGGCGACGTTGTTCATCTCGCGCCCCGACAGCTACGCCGTGGTGATCGCCGCCGCCGCCGGCGTCGCCGGCATGCTGTCGCTGACCACCGCGTCGAGCGGCACGCTGATCGGCGTGCTGATCTCGGTGACGACGATCCCCGCCGCCGCCAACGCCGCGGTGGCCGCGGCCTACGGGTCGACCGGCGAGCTGGGCGGCTCGGCCGCGCAGCTGGGCATCAACCTCGCGGTGATGGTGCTGGCGGGGCTCGTGACGTTGCGGGTGCAGCGGGCCGCGTTCACCCGCCGGCTCGGCGGCGCGCTCGAGCGGATCAGCCGGCTCGGCGCCGGCCGGGCTCACCGCCGCAGGTAGCTGATCTGGCGCTGCGCGGCGTCGAGGAACTCGAACACCTGCTGCGGATCCTTGTCGCCGGGCGCGCGCTCGACGCCCGACGCGACGTCGACCGCGAACGGCTTCACCGCGGCGATCGCGGTGGCGACGTTGCGCGGGGTCAGCCCGCCGGCCAGCACGATCCGGTGGCCAGCGGCGACCGCCTGCGCCGCCAGGGCCCAGTCGATCGTCTGGCCGCTGCCGCCGCGGGCCGCGGTGGCGGCGTCGAGCACGTGGGCCGCGGCCGGCCACGCCGCCAGCCGCTCGAGATCGGCCGCCGACGCGACGCCGATGGCCTTCCACACCTCGAGGCCGGCGGCGGCCAGCGCCGCGCCGTCGCCGACCGGCTCGTCGCCGTGGAGCTGCACGACGTCGAGCCCGACCGCCGCCGCGGTGGCCGCGACCTCGGCGACCGGCGCGTCGACGAACACCCCGACCAGCTTGACGTCGCCGCGCGCCGCCCGCGCGCACCCGGCCAGCACCTTGGCCCGCGCGCGATCGACCGCGCGCTTGCTGCCCGGCCAGAACACCATGCCCAGGTAGGTCGCGCCGCGCATCGCCGCGAAGGCCACGTCGTCGGGTCGGGTCAGCCCGCAGATCTTGGTCGCGGTCACGCCGCGCCCCGCAGCGCGCGCAGCGCGGCCCCGGGATCGGCGGCCCGCATCAGCGACTCGCCGACCAGGATCGCGTGGGCGCCGGCGGCGGCCATCGCCGCGACGTCGGCCGCGGTCTTGATGCCGCTCTCGGCCACCAGCACCACGCCCGGCGGCACCCGCGGCGCCACCTGCGCGGTCAGGCCCATGTCGATCTGCATCGTCGCCAGATCGCGGTGGTTGACGCCCAGCAGCGTCGGCGCGATCGCCAGCGCGCGCTCGGCCTCGGCCAGATCGTGGACCTCGATCAGCGCGTCGAGATCGCAGCCGCGGGCGCACGCCGCCAGCTCGGCCAGGCGGACGTCGTCGAGCGCCGCCACGATCAGCAGCACCGCGTCGGCGCCGGCGGCCCGGGCCTCGACCACCTGGTAGGGATCGATGACGAAGTCCTTGCGCAGCACCGGCAGCGGCACCGCGTCGTGGACCGGCGCCAGGAACTCGAGCCGGCCGTCGAAGAACTGGCGATCGGTGAGCACCGACAGCGCCGCGGCGCCGGCGTCGGCGTAGGTGCGCGCGATCGTCACCGGGTCGGCCTCGGGGCGGATCGGCCCGGCCGACGGCGACGCCCGCTTGATCTCGGCCAGCACCCGCACCGGCGCGCCGGCCGGGCGGTGCAGCGCCGCCACCAGGCTGCGCGGCCGCGGCCGGGTCGCGGCGTCGCGGGTCAGGTCCTCCAGCGAGCGCGCGGCCCGCGCCGCCGCCACCTCGGTCGCCTTCACCGCCAGGATGTCGTGCAGCACCTTCACGGGGTCTCCTTCGACGTCGCGATCCACGCCTCGAGCGCGCGCGCGGCGCGGCCGTCGTCGAGCGCGGCGGTGGCCGCCGCGGCGCCGGCCTTGAGCGTCTCGGCCAGGCCGGCGGCGTGCAGCGCCAGGCCCGCGGTCATCAGCGCCGCCTTGCGCACCGCGCGGGTCGGCGCGCCGCGATCGACCGCGTCGGCGCCGGTCAGCACCCGCCACAAGATCTGCGCGTTGTGCGCGGCGTCGCCGCCGAGCAGCTCGTGCGGGTCGGCGCCGCCGACGCCGAAGTCGGCCGGGGCGATCGCGTACTCGTGGACCGCGCCCTTGTGCCACTCGGCGACCCAGGTCATGCCGGTGACCGCGATCTCGTCGACGCCGCCGTCGCCGTGGACGACGAACGCGCGGGTGGCGCCCAGCCGCCCCAGCGCCCGGGCCAGCGGCGCGCACCACGCGCGGTCGAACACGCCGACCACCTGGTGCGCGACCGCGCCCGGGTTGGTCAGCGGCCCCAGCAGGTTGAAGATCGTGCGCGTGCCGAGCTCGCGGCGCGGCCCCGCGGCGTGGCGGGTCGCGGCGTGGAAGGTCGGCGCGAAGCAGAAGCCGATGTTGGCCACGTCGAGGCAGCGCGTGACCGTCGCCGGCGGCGCGTCGATCTGGACGCCCAGCGCCTCGAGCACGTCGGCCGAGCCGGCCTTCGACGACACCGCGCGGTTGCCGTGCTTGACCACCTGCGCGCCGGCGCCGGCCGCGATGATCGCCGCCAGCGTCGACAGGTTGACCTGCCCCGAGCTGTCGCCGCCGGTGCCGCAGGTGTCGACCGCGTGCGCCGGCCGCGGCACCACCAGCGGCAGCGCCCGGGCCCGCATCGCGCTGGCCGCGCCGGCCAGCTCGTCGGCGGTCTCGCCCTTCATCCGCAGCGCGATCAGGAGCGCGCCGATCTGCGCCGGCGTCGCCGCGCCCTCCATCAGCTCGCCGACCACCGCCGCCGCCTCGTCGAAGCCGAGCTCGCGCCCGGCGATGGCCTGGGCCAGCGCGGCCTTGACCCGCGCGCTCACGCCGCGCCTCCGCTGGCGGCCAGGAAGTTGGCGAGGAGCTGCTTGCCGGCGGTGGTCATGATCGACTCGGGGTGGAACTGCACGCCCTCGACCGGCGTCGCGGTGCCGGCCAGCGCCTTGACCCGCACGCCCATGATCTCGTCGTCCCAGGTCTTGGCGGTGACCTCGAGCGCGTCGGGCACGCTGTCGGGCGCGATCACCAGCGAGTGGTAGCGGGTGGCGACGAACGGGTTGGCCACGCCCGCGAACAGCCCGCGCTCGTCGTGGAACACCTTCGAGGTCTTGCCGTGCATGACCTTGCCGGCGCGGACGATCCGGCCGCCGTAGACCTGGCCCAGGCACTGGTGGCCCAGGCACACGCCGAGGATCGGGATGACGCCCGCGAACCGGCGGATCACGTCCATCGAGATGCCGGCCTCGTTGGGCGTGCACGGCCCCGGCGAGATCACGATCTGCCGCGGCGCCAGCGCGGCGATGCCGTCGAGGCTGAGCGCGTCGTTGCGCTCGACCTTCACGTCGGCGCCCAGCTCGCCCAGGTACTGCGCGAGGTTGTAGGTGAACGAGTCGTAGTTGTCGATGAGGAGCAGCATCAGGACTCCGCCGGCTGGCCGGCCATCGCGACCGCGCGCAGGACCGCCCGCGCCTTGTTCATCGTCTCGTCCCACTCGGCGGTGGGATCGGAGTCGGCGACGACGCCGGCGCCGGCCTGGACGTGGATCGTGTCGCCAGTGGTGACCAGCGTGCGGATCGCGATCGCCAGGTCGAGGTTGCCGGTGTACGAGACGTAGCCGACCGCGCCGCCGTACAGCCCGCGCGCCGTGGGCTCGAGCTCGTCGATGATCTCCATCGCGCGGATCTTGGGGGCGCCCGACAGCGTGCCGGCCGGGAACGCCGCGCGCAGCACGTCGCGCCAGGTCTTGCCCGGCGCCAGCGCGCCCTCGACGTGGCTGACCAGGTGCATGACGTGCGAGTAGCGCTCGATCACCATCTGCTCGGTGACCCGGACGCTGCCGGTGGCCGACACCCGGCCGACGTCGTTGCGGCCCAGATCGATCAGCATCAGGTGCTCGGCGCACTCCTTGGGATCGGCGGCCAGCTCGGCGGCCAGCGCGGCGTCCTCGTCGCGGGTGGCGCCGCGCGGCCGGGTGCCGGCGATCGGCCGCAGCTCGACGGTGCCGTCCTCGAGCCGGACCAGCGTCTCGGGCGACGCGCCGGTGACCGTGGCCTCGGGGTAGTTGAGGTGGAACATGTACGGCGACGGGTTGATCACCCGCAGCGAGCGGTAGACGTCGAGCGGATCGACGTCGCCGCGCGGCACGTCGAGGCGCTGCGACAGCACCACCTGGAACGCGTCGCCGGCCAGCACGTACTCCTTGATGCGATCGATCGCGCCCTCGAACTCGGCCTGGCCGAAGGCCGATCGCGCCGGCGGCACCGGCGTGCTGGGGGGCAGCGGCGCCAGCGCCTTGAGCGCCGGCCGCGGGCCGCGCAGCCGCTCGACGATCGCGTCGATGCGCGCGCAGGCCCGGGCGTAGGCGGCGGCGGCGCGCTCGGGCCGCGCGACGTACGGCGTCGCGACCACCTTGAGCGTCTGCCGCAGGTTGTCGAAGATCACGACGGTGTCGGTGATCGCCATGCACAGCGTCGGCACGGCGACGCCGGGCTTGGCCCGCGCCGGCAGGTCCTCGAACGCGCGCACGCAGTCGTAGGCGATCCACCCGACCGCGCCGCCCCAGAACCGCGGCAGCCCCGGCGCCGGGCCCGGGCGGAACTCGCCCAGCACCTCGGCCAGCGCCTCGGCCGGATCGCTGGCCGGCCACGCCGCGGTCTTCGGCGGGCCGCCGCCGTCGACGTCGAACCAGGTCACCTCGGCGTGGCCCTCGCGCACGGTCAGCACCGCGCGCGGCGCGACCCCGACGAACGAGTACGCGGCCCAGGTGGCGCCGCCGACCACCGACTCGAGCAAGAAGCTGTAGGCGCCGCCGCCGAGCGCCGCGTAGGCGGACACCGGGGTGTCGCTGTCGGCGCACAGCTCGCGGTACACCGGGATCAGGTTCGCGCTCTCGGCGGCGCGCACGAACTCGCCCTCGGACGGGTAGTACATGAAGGCTCGGGTTTACACCGGCGGCGCGCCGTCGTCACGCCGCGCGCCGGCTAGCTCTGGCAGCGCCGCGCGCTCGGGTAGAGTGCGGCGGTG
The DNA here is from genome assembly GCA_016794525.1 of Myxococcales bacterium. Lineage (GTDB taxonomy): Bacteria > Myxococcota_A > Polyangia > Haliangiales > Haliangiaceae > UBA2376. Next base: position 2,360 of record JAEUJY010000133.1, on the reverse strand, counting down.
GCTGGCGATCTCGCGCTGCGTCCGTTCACCCTCGCCGACGCGCCCGCCGTGGCGGCGCTGTCGGCCCGCTACTTCGCGCCGGATCCGGCCTGGACCGCCGAGGTCGCCCAGGTCGAGCTGACCAAGGACGCGCTGGGCGGCGGCCGCCACGTCGTCGTCGCCGAGCGCGCCGGCGCGGTGGTCGGGGTCGGCGGGTTCGTGCGGGCCGCGCCATGGCTGTACGTCTGGCCGCTGGCCGCCGACGACGAGGCCGCCGCCGGCGCGCTGCTCGACGCGGTGGTCGCGGCCGGTCGGGCGCCGGGCATCGATCGGGCCCGGGTCAGCACGCGCACCGGCGAGCCGCACAAGCGCGCGGCGGTCGCGGCCCGCGGCTACCAGCGCTCGATCGACTTCGTCTACCTGGGGCGCGCGCCGACGCCGCCGCTGGCGCTCGGCCCGCCGCCGGCCGAGGTCCGCCGCGGCGCCGCGCTCGATCGCGCCGGGGCCCACGCGCTGCAGAACCTGGCCTTCGCCGAGATCCCCAACACGTCGCCGGTGACCCGCGCCGACTTCGACGCCGGCCTCGACAGCCCCACCGCGTGGCCGACCGCGACCTCGTCGTGGCACGCCCCCGACGGGCGCTGCGTCGGCTTCATGCTCGGGGTGCGCGAGCCCGATCACGGCGTCATCGACGCGGTCGGGGTCGATCCCGCGTGGCGTGGCCGTGGCCTGGGTCGGGCGATGGTGGCCGACGTGCTCGCGGTCGCCGCCGCCGAGGGCGTGCCCGAGGTCCGGGCGGTCATCGCCAGCACCAACGCCGCGTCGCTGGCGCTGCACCACCGAGCCGGGTTCGTCGAACGCGCCCGCAAGGAGCTATGGGATCTCGCGTGGTGAGCGGGTAGATTGCGCCCGCCATGTCCCACGCCGTCTCCACCGTCCGCCCCGTCGATCCCGAGCTGGCCGAGCTGCTGGCCGCCGAAGAGGACCTCCAGCGCGACACGATCCGCTTGATCGCGTCGGAGAACTACGTCTCGGCCGCGGTGCTGGCGGCGACCGGCTCGGTGCTGACCAACAAGTACTCCGAGGGCTACCCGACCAAGCGCTACTACGAGGGCCAGCAGAACATCGATCGCATCGAGCAGCTGTGCATCGACCGCGCGAAGTCGCTGTTCGGCGCCGATCACGCCAACGTCCAGCCCTACTCCGGCTCGCCGGCGAACCTCGCGGTGTACCTGGCGTTCTGCAAGCCCGGCGACACCGTCATGGGCCTGGGCCTGCCGGCCGGCGGCCACCTCACCCACGGCTGGAACGTGTCGATCAGCGGGATGTTCTTCCGCGCGGTGCAGTACGGCGTGCGCAAGGACACCCACCGGATCGATCTCGACGAGGTCCGCGCGCTGGCGCTCAAGGAGCGGCCGCGCCTGATGTTCGCCGGCGGCACCGCGATCCCGCGCACCATCGACTTCGCGGCCTACGCCGAAATCGCCCGCGAGGTCGGCGCGATCTTCGTCGCCGACATCGCCCACATCGCCGGCCTGGTCGCCGCCGGCGTGCACCCGTCGCCGGTGGCCCACGCCGACGTCGTCTCGTCGACGACCCACAAGACGCTGCGCGGCCCGCGCGGCGGCCTGCTGCTGTGCAAGGAGGGCCACGCCAAGGCCATCGACCGCGCGGTGTTCCCCGGCCTGCAGGGCGGCCCGCACAACCACACCACGGCTGGGCTCGCGGTCGCGCTGCGCGAGGCCGCGACCCCCGAGTTCAAGTCCTACGCCGCGCAGATCATCAAGAACGCGCAGGCGCTGGCCGCCGGCCTGGTCGAGCGCGGCTTCGCGGTGATCACCGGCGGCACCGACAACCACCTCGTGCTGGTCGACGTCACCAGCAAGGGCGTCGCCGGCAAGCCGCTGGCCAAGGCCCTCGACGTCGCCGGCCTGGTCTGCAACTACAACACCGTGCCGTTCGACCCGCGCAAGCCGTTCGATCCGTCGGGCATCCGGCTCGGCACCTCGGCGGTCACCAGCCGCGGCATGGGCGTCGCCGAGATGGCGCAGATCGCCGGCTGGATCGATCAGGTCGCGCAGGCGCCGACCGACGCCGCGGTGCTGGCGCGGGTGCGCGGCGAGGTCGTCGAGGTGACCCGGCGGTTCCCGGCGCCCGGCCTGGCGATCTGAGTTTCAGGGGGCTCGTCGCCGAGCCCCCCTCGGCGGGGTCATGCCCCCGCCGAGCCTCCCCCCAGGACCTGCGCATTCATCACATCTCACCGGCCGCCCTGGTGCCGGCGATCGCCGCCGTCGCGATGAGCCCTCAGGGTGGACCGCGGCGTGCCTGCCGCCATCGCCGGCCGCCGGCGCACCGGCGCGGGCCGGCGATGGCGCCGGCGG
>JAEUJY010000123.1 GCA_016794525.1 Myxococcales bacterium | reverse complement strand
AGATGAACCCGTCGTTGCCGCGCTGCCCGGCGATCACCGCGCCGACGCCATCGATCGCCAGCACCTCGCCCGGCGCGTCCATGACCGCGGGATCGAGCAGCTCGCCGGTGCCGTCGGCCTGCCAGATCGCCGGGCTGCGATCGACCATGCCGTTCTCGGCGAAGCCAGCGGCGACCCGACCGTCGTCGGACACCACGGTCGCGCGGTTGGTCGGCGGCGTGCCGGGGCCGGCGGCCGACTGGCCGAGCACGGCCAGGGGCACGAACGCCCCGGCGCCGCTCGCGTCGCTCCAGCGGAACGCCTTCGCGACGCACCCGTCCCAGGCCAGGCCGACCGCGACGTGGCCGTCGGCGCTGAGGTCGAACGCACCGCTGACCTCGGCGTCGCCGCAGCCGGCGGCGAACGGGCTGCCGAGGTCGACCCAGCCGCCGGTCGGGCTCCACAGCGCCGCCTCGAGCGGCTCGTTGCGCAACGCGCTGATGCGACCGGCGGCCGCGACCCCGGTGGCCAGCGTGCGCGCCGGATCGCCGAGCTCGGCCACGGTGGTCGAGACGCCGGTGGCGGTGTCGTGGACGACGACCGTGGCCACCCCGCCGGCGAAGTCCTGAAACACCGCGCGGCTCCCGTCGGGGCTCACGTCGATCGCCAGGGGGTAGTCGAACAGCCGGAACGCCGGCGCGGCGGGGGCGTCGATCGGCGGCGGGGCGTCGGGCGAGACCGGCGCGGCGCCGTCGCCGCACCCGATCGCCAAGGCCAGCACGGGCAGCGCGCGGAAGAGACCAGGACGGAGACTCGGCATGGCTATCGATACGGCGGAACCGCGGCGCCCCGCTTGGCGGCACGCACGCGCGACTTGGCATTTCGCGCCATCGGCTCGACACTGGGGCGATGGCAGGTCCCAGCCGCACCGGGTCGGTCCGCGCCGGCGTCCTGGTGGGCCTCCGCGGCTTCCTGGCGCGCTACCCCACGGTGGACCTCGACGCGCTGCTGCGCGAGATCGGCCTCGACCCGCGCGCGCTCGACGCCACCGACGCGTGGATCGATCAGGCGCGGTGGATCGCGCTGCAGGAAGCGATCGCGCGCGCCGCGGGTGACCCGACGTTCGGCATCGAGTTCGCGCTGGCGATGCCGTGGCGCGACCTCGGCATCCTCGGCTACGTCGTGCTGCACTCGCCGACGCTGGGCGCGGCGCTCGAGAACTCCGCGCGCTACCTGGCCTGTCAGCAGACCGGCGGCCGCTTCACGCTCGAGGTCGACGGCCGCGTCGCGCGCTTCCGCTACGCGATCGTCGACCCGCGGATCCGCGTGCACGGCCAGAACACCGAGGGCGCGTTCGCGCTGGTGGTGCGGATGGCGCGCGAACGCACGCCGGCCTCGCGCTGGGCGCCGGTGAAGGTGCAGCTCACCCATCCTCGCCCGCGCCGGACCGCGGCCCAGGCCCGCTTCTTCGGCGCGCCGGTGCAGTACGGCGCGACCACCAACACGCTGGCGTTCCGCGCCGCCGATCTGGCGCTGCCGCTGCGCACCGCCGATCCCGACCTCCTGCCGATCCTGCTGTCGCAGGCCGCCGATCGCCTGGCCGATCACGCGCGGCCGACCGACCTGCGGGCGACGGTCGGTGCGGCGATCGGCGCGGCCCTCGCGGCCGGCACGGCGGACATCGGCGAGGTCGCGCGGCGGCTCGATCAGCGCCCGCGCACGCTCCAGCGTCACCTGCGCGCGGGCGGCGTGTCGTACCGCGAGCTGGTCGAGGCGACGCGGCTCGAGCTCGCGCGCGGCTACCTCGCCGGCGGCGCGCTGTCGCTCACCGACATCGCGTTCGCGCTCGGCTACGCCGACCTCAGCGCGTTCAGCCGGGCCTTCCGGCGGTGGACGGGCGCGGCGCCCCGGACCTACCGCCGCCGCCCCGGGCCCCGCCGCTAGAACGCCGAGCCCGGCTCGCGCAGGAACGCCTCCTCCTCGGCGGTCGACGCGCGCCCGAGGATCGCGTTGCGGTGCGGGAACCGGCCGAAGCGTCGGACGATCGCGCGGTGGCGCTCGGCGAAGTCGACGCTCTGGGCCGCGCCCGGCACGTCGGTGAACAGCGCGACGCACGCGTCCTGATCGGCGAGATCCTCGCTGTGCATGTACGGCAGGTAGAAGAACCCGCGCGGCGCGACCGGCAGCGCGCGATCGTGGCCGGCGGCGACCGCGGCCTTGGCGGCGGCGAGCGCCTGGGTGTCCGCGGCGAACATGCCGGGCGCGCCGCGGAACAGGTTGCGCGAGAACTGATCGAGCACGACGACGTAGGCCAGGGCGCCGCGGGGCTCGGCCCGCCACGCCTCGCGCTCGCCGCCGACGACGGCGCGGTGCAGCGCCCCGAACCGCGCGCCGATCTCCGCGTCGAGGGCCGGATCCTTGATCCACCAGCGGCGCTGGACCTCGGGGGCGGCGTTGCCATCCGCGTCGAGCGCACCGAACCAGAAGTCCCAGACCGCGTCGATCTCCATAGGGGCGCCAGGGTCGCCCGGCCGCCGCCGCCCCGCAACCCGCTCACATCGGTCCGCGGCGGGCTCTGCCATCGCAAGCCCCTGGCAGGAGTCTCCATGCGCGCCGTCCTCGTTGTGCTGTCATCCATCTCGCTCTGCGCCGCGTGCGGCCAGGTCGAGGCCCCGATCACCGACGCCCCGCCCTCCGACGCGCCGCTCATCGACGCCCCGCTCGCCGATGCCCCGGTCGACGCGACCGACGCGCCCGCGATCGACGACGTGGTGCTGACCGTCGCCCGCACCGGCCCCGGCGTCGTGACCTCGACGCCGGCCGGCATCGCCTGCGGCACGGTCTGTACGCTGACCGTGCCCCGCGGCACCCAGGTCACGCTGGCGGCGGCGGCCGACGCGAACGCGGCGTTCGGCGCCTGGGCCGGCGCGTGCACCGGCACCGCCCCGACCTGCGTGCTGACGCTGGCCACCGACGCGACCGCCACCGCGACCTTCGCGCCCGCGCGCCGCACCGTCGCGGTCGCGGTGACCGGGCCGGGCGCGGTGACCTCGACGCCGGCCGGCATCGCCTGCCCCGGCCAGTGCACGATGCAGGTCGATCACGGCGCGGCGGTGACGCTCACGCCGACGCCGCAAGGCACGGCCACGTTCCTCGGCTGGGCCGGCGGCGCGTGCACCGGCGCCGGCGCGTGCGCGCTGACCGCCACCGCCGACGTCGCGGTCAACGCGGCGTTCTCGCTCGACTACACGCTGGTGGTCACGCGCAGCGGCACCGCCGCGGCCTCGGGCACCGTGACCTCGAGCCCGGCGGGCATCAGCTGCGGCGCGACCTGCAGCCACACCTACGGCGCCGGCGCCACGATCACGCTGACCGCCAGCGCCGCGGCCGACGCGACGTTCACCGGCTGGAGCGGCGGCGGCTGCGCCGGCACCGGCACCTGCACGGTGACCCTGTCGACGGCGCTGGCGGTCGACGCGGCCTTCACCAGGCGCACCTACCCGCTGAGCGTCGCGACCGCGGGCGCGGGCAGCGGCGTCGTGACCTCGAACCCGGCCGGCATCACCTGCGGCGCCGGCAACGTCGACTGCGGCGAGACCTACGACCACGGCACCGCGGTACAGCTGACCGCGAGCCCGGGGGCGACGTCGACGTTCGCCGGCTGGAGCGGCGCCTGCACCGGCGCCGGCGCGTGCGTCGTCACGATGGACCAGGCGCGCAGCGTGACCGCGACCTTCGCGCCGATCGTCACCACGCTGACGGTCAGCCGCGGCGGCGCCGGTAGCGGCACGGTCACCTCGAGCCCGGCCGGCATCTCCTGCGGCGCCGACTGCAGCGAGCCCTTCGCGGCGGGCACCGCCGTGACGCTGACCGCGACGCCGGCGGCGGGCTCGAGCTTCGCCGGCTGGAGCGGCGGCGGCTGCGGCGCGGCGACCACCTGCACGCTGACGATGCCGGCGACCGCGCTGACGGTGACCGCGACCTTCGACCTCGCCGCGTACGACACCCAGATCACGCTCGGGCCGCCCACCAGCACGACCGTCACCACCGCCACCTTCCAGTTCGCCTCGATCCCCGCCGGCGCGACCAGCTTCGAGTGCGCGATCGACGAGGAGCGCTTCGTCGCCTGCACGTCGCCGGCGACCTACGCCGACCTGGCGGGCACCGTCCACCGCTTCAGCGTGCGGGCGCAGAACGGCGCGCTCGCCGATCCCACGCCGGCCACCTACGCGTGGACCATCAGCGGCACCCAGCCGCGGCTGCCCGACTCGCCGACCGCGCTGTGCTCGAGCGGCGCCGGCCCCGCCGGCTGCCCCGACGGCCCCGCCGGCCAGGACGGCCACTACCGCATCGACGTGCCGTTCTACCAGGGCGGCCAGAACGCCGTCTTCGACAGCGTCACCGGCCTGGTCTGGGAGCGCAACCTGGTCGCGGCCACCACCGCCGCCGCCGCGCTCACTTACTGCCAGAACCTGACGCTCGACGGGCTCACCGAATGGCGCCTGCCGTCGCGGCTCGAGCTGCTCACGATCGTCGACGCCGGCCGGGTGCTCGCGCCGTTCGATCCGCAGGCGTTCCCGGCGATCCCGCAGGCGTCGTTCCTGCGCACCCGCACGCCGGTCGCCGGCGCCGCCGGGACCACCTGGGGCATCAACACCAACTACGCGGTGCTGGCGCCGATCGCCGACGGCGACGCCCACCTGGTGCGCTGCGTCCACGGAACCCAGGGCGGCGGCGCGATCGCCAGCTACAGCGCCGGCACGCTGTTCGACGGCCGCACCAACCTGTACTGGCAGAAGGCGACGCTGCCGGCGGCGACCTGGACCGGGGCGCTCGCGGCCTGCGAGGCGTCGACGGTGGACGGCTTCACCGACTGGCGGCTGCCGTCGCTCAAGGAGCTGGCGTCGATCGTCGACGACACCCGCAGCGACCCGGCGATCTCGACCGCGTTCAGCGATCGCCCGGCGACGACGTTCTGGTCGTCGTCGCCGCAGCCCAACACGCCCAGCGAGGCCTACGCGATCAGCTTCGCCAGCGGCGGCAGCGCCGGCATCGGCAACCCGATGACGACCAGCCTGCGCGTCCGCTGCGTGCGCTGATCGGGCCGCCTCACCGCAGCGTGATCCGCGCCAGCCGCACGTCGCCGCGGAACGGCTCGGTCGGTCGCGAGTAGCTGATCACGATGGCCCGGCCGTCGGCCGAGCGCAGCGCGACGTGCTCGGCGGCGCCGTAGTCGAAGGCGGCGGGATCGAGCGGGGCGAAGATGCCCGAGGCGCCGTCGGCGCTGGCCGCGACCTCGACCGGCTCGCTCCACGGGCCCTCGACGCGGGCCGCGGTGCGGAGCTGGACGGCGCTGTCGAGCAGCCGCCCCGACACCGCCAGGTAGCGCCCCAGCCACGGGTTCCACGAGATCGTCGGCACGCCGCCGACGCCCTCGAGCACCACGGCGGCGCGCCCGAGGTCGGCCTGCCACGCCCCGCCGTCGAAGAACTGGTACGCCGCGCGGCGCCCGGCGTCGGCCACCGCGGCGCGGGCCAGCTTGCACCCGACGTTCAAGCTCCCGATCGGATCGCACGCGATCGCGTAGGCCATGCCGTCGACCACCACCTGCGGGAAGAACAGCGGCTCGGGCCGGGTGAACAGGTCGTCGGGATCGCGGCGCGCCACCGGTCCGTCGACCGCGACCCACGCGGTGCCCACCCCGACGCCGTCGAAGCCGCTGCCGGCGGTGCGCTTGACCCGCTGGAACACCACCAGCCCCTCGGCCGCGCCGGTGTCGATCATCATCCCCGGCCACAGCGCCCAGCCGTCCAGCGGCGCCGCGCGGTTCTGGGCCAGCTCGGCGGCGGTGTACGGGATGAACTGCGCCGGGAAGCCCGCGCCGTCGACCGGCTGGGTCAGCGTCAGCGGCGCGTCGAGCGAGCTCCAGCCGGCGGTCGCGCTCAGGACGTTGCTGCCGTCGACCGGGTTGGCCGCCGTGAGGAACGAGTCGCCGAACGTCCACAGCAGCCGATCGCCCAGCCGCCCGCCGAGCCCACCGTCGCGCCCGACGACGACCGCGCTCGGCTCGGCGAAGCGGCCGAGATCCTCGACGCGGTCGATCGCCAGCGGGCGACCGGCGTCCGGGCGCGTGGCCGGCTCGGCGCCACACGCCGCGGCGGCCGCGCACAGCCCGAGCGTCACGCTGGCGCGCGCTGCCATCCCGCCATCCTCGCACGATCCGGCGCGGGGCCGGCTCAGTACGTGAGCAGCGCGTCGAGGTTGGCGCGCTCCCAGGCGCGGGCCTCGACGTAGCGATCGAAGCCGGCCTCGGCGTCGAGGAACGCCTTCGAGTGGAACTCGCGGCGGCCGTTCTTGACCTTGATGTCGTGGACCTGGTGCAGCATCTCGTGGAAGACGATCCACTCGACGAAGAACCGCGGCACGAACCCGCGATCGAGCGAGCGGTGGATCCGGATCAGCCGCTCCTCGACCGAGTAGCTGCCCATCTTGACGCTGGTGCGGCGGCGCGGCGCGCCGGTGCGCGCGCCCCAGGTGATCGCCGCGTCGATCGTGTTGTCGAAGTAGCGGGCGTTGAGGTCGTCGAAGATCGTCCGCAGATCGTGGTGGTCGCCGGTCGTGATCAGCACCGGCGAGGTCGGCTTCTTCTTGCCGCGCACCGCGTCGGCGTTGGCGTCGATGAAGTCGCCCAGCACCCGCGACGCGTCACGATCGTTGTCGGCGACGTAGCGGGCCAGCGCCTTGACGATCACCGGATCGGCGTCGGCGAACATGCAGTGCAGTCGGACGTCGTAGCTCTTCGGCCCGTGGCCGCGCGGCGCGCGCCGCACCGAGATCATCGTGTAGCGGTTGCTGGTCAGCGTCACCTTGACCTCGCCCCGCGGCACGTGGGCGCGCAGCCGGCGCGCCAGCGCGGCCTCGGCGTCGGCCAGCTCGGCCTCGGCCGGCGCGCTGCCCTTCTTGGCCCGCTTGAGCGCCTCGGTCAGCCGCGTCACGGTCGCGATCGCGTGGTCGCCGGAATCGGCGAGCGCGTGACCGTGGGAGCAGGGCGCGGTGCGCATCGGGGCGGGGAACTCGGCAGCAGAGACTTCCGGGCGGACGGCCGTGGCGAGGATCGGCCCCGAGTCGTCGCAAGTCGCAAGGTCGGAAAGTCGCAACGCTGACTCCTATTATATAAGCAGATCGAGAAACGGACGGGACCAGGGCGCAGCGCGGCCATGGCGGGACCACTACCGGTGGGGCCAGGCGGGATTCCGCGGCACCACGGCAAGTGTCCAGGCGATTGAGCGGCCGACCCGTGCAAGCGATCGAACCGACGAACAAAATGCTACCAGTCGCGATTTCGAGGGATCAAGTTATCCACAGCTCCCGGGATCGGATCGATCCGACAACCGCATACGATCATTGAAGAATAGGGGATCTGATCGGCATGTACGATCAGATCGCACCTCGCGCGACCGCACGAGCAGCCCAGCGGATCAAGTTTTCAGTTCGGCCTGCGCGATCCCGGTTTGGCCGCCGCCGCGACGGTGATCGCCGTCGACTGAACGCGCGCCAGCGCACGGATCGTCCATACGGCGGGCCCGGCCCATTCCCGGCCCCGACGCACCGCGATATGGTGCGCCGCCATGGCTACGTTCCTCGAGCGCCACGGTCGCAGCCACACCTGCGGCCAACTTCGTGACTCCGACGTCGGCTCCCACGTCGTCCTCACCGGCTGGGTCGGCAGCTACCGCGATCACGGCGGCTGCGTGTTCATCGACCTCCGCGATCGCGAGGGCATCACCCAGATCGTCTTCGATCCGTCGGAGTCGTCCCCCGCCCTGCTGGCGCTGGCCGCCGACCTGCGCACCGAGCACTGCATCGGCGTCGCCGGCGTCGTGAAGTCGCGCGGCGGCAACAAGAACCCCAACCTCGCCACCGGCGCGATCGAGGTGTGGGCCGACGATCTCGAGGTGTTCTCGACGTCGGACACCCCGCCGTTCCCGATCGAGGACAAGCTCGACACCAACGAGGCGCTGCGCCTCAAGTACCGCTACCTCGACCTGCGGCGGCCCAAGCTGCAGAAGAACCTGATCGCGCGCTCGCAGATCACCAAGACCGTCCGCGAGTACCTCGGGGCCAACCGGTTCCTCGAGATCGAGACGCCGTTCATGGTGAAGTACACGCCGGGCGGCGCCCGCAACTTCCTGGTGCCGTCGCGGCTCAACCCCGGCAGCTTCTACGCGCTGGCCGAGTCGCCGCAGATCTTCAAGCAGCTCTTGATGGTCGCGGGCTACGACCGCTACTTCCAGATCGTCCGCTGCTTCCGCGACGAGGACCTCCGCCTCGACCGCCAGCCCGAGTTCACGCAGATCGACATCGAGATGTCGTTCGTGACCGAGGAGATCCTGCAGACCACGATCGAGGGCATGGTCGCGGCGCTGTGGAAGGACGTGCTCGGCCTCGAGGTCAAGCTGCCGCTGCGGCGCATGACCTACGCCGAGGCGATGGACAAGTACGGCGTCGACAAGCCCGACCTGCGCCTCGACCTGACGCTGTGCGACCTGTCGGCCGGCTGCGTCGACACCGGGTTCCGGGTGTTCGACGACGTCGTCGCCAAGGGCGGCATCGTCAAGTGCCTGCGCGTGCCCGACGGCGATCGCCTGAGCCGCTCGCAGCTCGACAAGCTCACCGACTTCGCCAAGCCGTACGGGGCCAAGGGCGTCGCGTTCGTGCGCGTCGGCGACGGCGGCAGCTGGGCCGGCGCGCCGGCCAAGAGCGTCACCGACGCGGCCCGCGCCCGGCTCAACGAGCTGGCCGGCGCCGGCCCCGGCGACCTGCTCCTGTTCGTGGCCGACAAGGCCAAGGTCGCCAACACCTGCATGGGCGCGATCCGCCTGCACATCGGCGACCTGCTGGGGCTCATCCGCAAGGGCGAGTACCAGTTCATGTGGCTGACCGACCCGCCGCTGTTCGAGGTCGACGACGCGACCGGCGAGGTCGCCGCGGCGCACCACCCGTTCACGTCGCCGCGCCACGCCGACGAGGGTCTGCTCGAGAGCGCCCCCGGCCAGGTGCTGGCCCGCGCCTACGACCTCGTGCTCAACGGCGTCGAGGTCGGCGGCGGCTCGATCCGTATCCACCGCTCGGACCTGCAGGCGCGCGTCTTCAAGGCGCTGGGCATCAGCGACGAGGACGCCCGCGCCAAGTTCGGCTTCCTGCTCGACGCGTTCAAGTACGGGCCGCCGCCCCACGGCGGCCTCGCGCTCGGCCTCGACCGCCTGGCGATGATCATGGCCGGCGCCGAGTCGCTGCGCGACGTGATCGCGTTCCCCAAGACCCAGAAGGGCTCGGACCTGATGACCGACTGCCCGACCGGCGTGTCGAAGAAGCAGCTCGACGAGCTGTTCATCCAGCAGGCGCCGAACCTGCCCGGCAAGCCGGGCGCGTAGCGCCGCTGGCGACGCGCCCCGCGCGGCTCACCGCCGGGTGTCGTCGGGGACGGTGTCGTGGAACTGGCGGTAGTCGAGGTAGCGCGCCCCGGTCTCGGGATCGTCGTGCAAGACGTCGACGTAGCGGTGGTGCCACGCGATGCGATCCCACGCGTAGGCGTAGCGGGCGTGGACGGTGGTGGCCAGCGCGTCGTCGATGCCGGTGAACGTGACCAGGATCGTCGCCGCGCGGTCGGCCAGCAGCGCCGCGGTGGCGCCGTGGAGCGGGCTCTTGTCGTCGATCGCGTGGAACGCGGTCCACGACAGCGCGAACAGCGGTGAGGTCGCGCGGCGCAGCGGCAGGTCGTAGATCCGGCGCGCCTCCTCGCCGGTCGGCAGGCGCTCGGTCCACGACAGCGACACCCGGATGGTGGCCTCGACGATCGCCGACGCCCGCGCGTTGGCCATGCGGAACTGCAACGTCGGCACCCCGCCCTCGCGGCTGATCACCGCGGTGCGCGCCCACAGCACCTTGGCGGTGGTCGTGCCGAACTTGGCGAAGACGATGCCGGTGGTGATCGCGGTGATCAGGATCCCGCAGAAGCTCTCGACCGTGACCACCCAGTGCGCCAGCGCGTCGCCCGGCGCCATGTAGCCGTAGCCGATCGTCGCCAGGGTCTGGACGCTGAAGTAGAAGCGATCCCAGAACGAGCCGGGCCGGGCGTTGATGATCGTCGCGTCGCCCAGGTACAGCACCGTGGCGAAGAACAGGTTGGTGACGAAGAACAGCAACCCGAACGCGCCGAACAGGCGGGTCCAGGTGGTGCGGCGCAACGCGTGATAGACGTCGGCCCACAGCGTCTCGCGCCAGGAGCTCGGCAGGCCGCGCCGCTCGACGGCGACGGTGCCGTCGGGCCGGAACATCGTCGCGACGCGGGGTGGCGGATCGGGATCGGGCACGGGGGGCCATCGTAGCGCGCGTCAGCGCTCGACCGGCGTCACCGGCAAGACGATCAGGCGCCCGCGGCGGACCAGCCGCAGCGGCACCGCGGCGTCGACCGGCACCGCCCGCAGCGCGCGCACCAGCTCGTCGACGCTGGTCACGTCGTGCGGCCCCAGGCCGATCACCAGATCGCCGTCGCGCACGCCGGCCGCCGCGGCGGGGCTGCCGGCCTCGACGCTCATGATCTCGACCGTCGACGTGGCCAGCACGCCGTGGGCCCGGGCCAGCCGGCGATCGAGCGGCCGGGTGGCGCCGCCGACGCCGAGGTAGCTGCGGCGGACGCGGCCGCGGGCCAGCAGCTCGGCCAGCACCCACGCGGCGGTGCTGGCGCCGACGGCGAAGCCCAGGCCCTGGGAGCGCGCGATGATCGCGGTGTTGATGCCGACGATGCGGCCGCGGCTGTCGGCCAGCGGCCCGCCGGAGTTGCCGGGGTTGAGCGGCGCGGTGTGCTGGACGACGCCGTCGATCAGCCGGCCGTCCTTGCCGCGCAGGCTGCGGCCGAGCGCCGACACCACGCCGGCCGACACCGTCGAGGCGAAGCCGAGCGGGTTGCCGATGGCGACCACCAGCTGCCCCGGCCGCACCGCCTCGGTCGCGAGCTCGCCGGGCGCCGGCGCCGCCAGCGCCACCGGATCGGCGTGGAGCAGCGCTAGGTCGGTCGCCGGGTCGCTGCCGACGACCCGCGCGGTGGTCGGCTCGCCGGCCGGCGCGCGCACCCGCACCTCGCGGGCGCCGTCGATGACGTGGTGGTTCGACAGCAGGTAGCCGTCGGGGGTGCACACCACCGCCGAGCCGGCGCCGTCGGCGTCGCGCTGCCGTCCGCGGCGGATCTCGACCGCGACCACCGCCGGGCCGAGGCGGTCGGCGACGCCGATCACCGCGCGCGAGTACGCGTCGAGCGCGCCGGCGTCGTCGGCCATCGGCGTCGCGCTCACGGCCGGGTCCCCACGGTGGCCGCCAGCGTCGTGCGCACGCCGCCGCGGACCAGATCGATCGCGATCGTGGCGCCGGCGCGATCGTAGAGCCCGAGCCGCAGCTCGTCGGGCCCGGTGATCGCCGCGCCGTCGATCGCGATCAGCACGTCGCCGACCAGCACGCCGGCCGCCGCGGCGGGGCCGCCGTCGTCGAGCGACACCACCAGCGCGCCGCGGCCGCGCCCGTCGGAGACCGCCACCGGGATCGCCGCCGGCTGCACGCCGACGCCGAGGTAGCCGCGGGCGATCCGGCCGTGGGTCTCGAGCGCGCCGACGATCCGCGCCAGCGTCTCGACCGGCACCGCCAGGTCGCTGCCGCCGATCAGCGTCCGGGTGTTCATGCCGATCAGCTGGCCGGCGAGATCGACCAGCGGGCCGCCGCCGAACCCGCGGGCCAGCGCGCGGTCGGTCTCGAGGTACTGATCGACGCGCCCGCCGGCCGGCGTGCGCACCGCCGGGCCGATCACGCCGAGCCCGCGCAGCGACGCGCGGATCGCGCGGCCGGGGCGCGCCAGCGCGAACACCAGCTGGCCGGGAGCGAGGCCGCCGGTGCGGCGGGCGATCGGCGCCAGGCCGCCGCCGTCGACGGCGATCAGCGCCACGTCGGTGCCGGGATCCCGTCCCAGCACCCGGCCGGGGCGCTCGACCACGTCGGCGCCGGCGGGGACGCCGATCACCGGGTCGTCGGGCGTGTGGTAGTTCGAGGTGACGATCAGGGTGTCGGTCCAGGCGATGCCGGTGCCGGCGCCGCGCTGGCGGGCCACGCGCACCACGCTGGCCTCGGCGGCGGCGACCGCCCCGGTGAGCGCGCGATCGAGCGTGGCGAGCGAGGCTTCGATGTCGGGCTGTGCTTGCATGGGCCCAGCGTGGGCGCACCCGCCCCTGGCGACCATCGCCCGATGGGCGAGGCCCGCGGCGCCATTTCGGGGCGGTCCCCTGCCCGATCGACCGGGCGATCGCTCGAACGGCCCACCTTGACGAGGGGGCCCAGCGGACCCACGTTGAGCCCTACGTTCTCCATCCGGCGGATCCGATGACCCGTAACCCAGTCCTCTCGCTCGCTCCCTCCCAGATCGGCCCGGTCCGGGTGGCGGTCACCTCCGACGATCCGCTGATGCGGGCCAGCGTCCAGCGCCTGCTGGCCGCCGTCCCCGAGGTGGCCGTGGTGCCGACCGCCGACGCCCAGGTGGTGCTGGTCGATCTCGGCACCGACCGCGAGCGCGCGCTGGCGCGCCTGCCCGAGCTGCGCGCGATCGCGGCGCCGGTGGTGGTGGTGGTCCCCGACGGCAGCTTCGTGACCGCGGCGCTCGCCGCCGGCGCGCGCGGCGTGGTCCACCGCGACTCGATCGGGCCCGAGTGGAGCGCGGCGTTGACCGCGGTCGAGGCCGGGCTGACGGTCATCGACGCGCCGCTGGCCGAGAACCTGGTCAGCGCCCGGCCGGCCCCCGCGCCCACCAGCGCGCCGCGGCCCGCGATCGGTCAGCTCACCGAGCGCGAGCGCCAGGTGGTGTCGCTGCTCGCCGAGGGCCTGTCGAACAAGCTGATCGCCGACCGCCTCGGCATCAGCGATCACACCGCCAAGTTCCACGTCAACGGCGTGATGGCGAAGCTCGGCGCGGGCACCCGCACCGAGGCGGTGGTCGAGGCGGTGCGCCGCGGCCTCGTCACGCTGTAGGGGTCACGGGCCGAGCCCGACCCAGACCGCGCCGTCGTCGCCGAACTCCTTCTTCCAGATCGGCGCGCGGTCCTTGAGCCGGTCGATCGCCGCGCGGCACGCGGTGAACGCCTCGGCCCGGTGCGGCGCGGCCGCCGCGATCACGACCGCGGCGTCGCCGATCGCCAGCGCGCCGACCCGGTGCTCGATCGCCAGGCGCGCGCCCGGCACCTCGGCCTCGATCTCGTCGACCAGCGCCCGGATCACCTTCTCGGCCATGCCGGCGTAGGCCTCGTACTCGAGCCGCTCGACGGTCACGCCGCGGCTGTGCCGCCGCACCAGCCCGGTGAACGTGCACACGCCGCCGGTCTCGGGCGTCACCACCGCGGCGACGCAGCGATCGAGCGACAGCGGGGCGTCGAGGATGGCGACGTGGACGCGATCGTTGCCGCCGGCCACCGGCGGGATCAACACCAGCTCGTCGCCGGCGGCCAGCCGGTGCGCCTCGTCGACCATCGCCTGGTTGACCGCGACCCGGAAGTGGCCGCGCAGCTGGCCGACGATCGGGTGGCGCGCCGCCAGCGCGGTCACCGCGTCGGCGACGGTGGCGCCGTCGGGCACCTCGAGCGCCTCGGTGTCGCGGCCGAGCCGCTCGCGGAACACCGCGAAGTACAGCACCTGGATCTGCATCGCCGCCCTGTCGTACCGTGCCGCCATGGCCGCGTCCAGCCGAGAGCTCACCGCCCACGGTCGAGCGGTCCGCGCGGCGATCCACGCGGTCGTGCGCCGCATCCCGCGGGGCAAGGTCGCCACCTACGCCCAGATCGCCGAGCTGGCCGGCTTCCCCGGCGGGGCGCGGGTGGCCGGCGCGGCGATGAAGACCTCGACGCCGGCCGATCGCCTGCCGTGGCAGCGCGTGGTCGGCAAGCGCGGCAACCTCGGCGTGATCGCGATCCACGATCCGGTCGGCGCGGCGGTGCAGCGCGGCCTGCTCGCCGACGAAGGCGTCGCGATCAGCGACCGCGGCACGATCGCGCTCGCGCGCTTCGGCTGGCTGCCGCTGGCGCGCCGTGCGCGCCGCCCGGCGCCGCGGCGACGCTGAGGGCGGCGCGCCGGGATCGCGGGGCTGGACGCCGCGGCGACGAGCCCCTGGACCTCAATTCGGTTGGGGCGGCGTCGCCGTGTCGCCGTTGACGGGGCGGTTGCCCGGGCGCGCGCTGTCGCCGGGGTACGCCGAGCCAGGCGGCGGCGGCGGCTCGACGATCGGCGGCGGCGGTGGCGACGGCGGGGTCCCGGCCGGGTTGGCGCCGCTGCCCACGCCGTTGACCGCCGCGCCCTCGGGCCGCGGCACGTCGTCGTGCGGCTGCGGGATCGCCGGGTCGATGGCCGGCGGCGGCGGCGGCGGCGGCTCGACCGGCGCCACGCCGGCGTCGACGATCGGCTGGACGACCTCGACCGGGCCCGGATCGAACCGCGGCCGGTCGTTGCCGCCGCTGGCGGCGGCGCCACCGGCGCCGTCGGCCTGCTGGCCGTCGCACAGCGCGCCGATGCGACGCACGTTCGACAGCTTGCCCATCAGCTTGATGTGGTGCATGCCCTTGCCGTCGATCACCGGGCTGCCGAAGTCGCACTGGCTCGAGAACTTGGGCTCGCGCGCGTACAGCTCCTTGCTGCACTTGTAGCGGATGCAGCCGGTGATCGTCGACTCGGTGATGACCTTGGCCAGCTTGATGTCGACGTCGACGTCGGCCTCGCCGTCCTTGGACACCAGCTCGAAGGTCCGCTTCTTGGCGTTGCCCTTGACGATGTCGATCGCCAGCTTGAACCGCGTGACCTGCAGCGCCGGCACCGCGACGCCGTCCTTGGTCCACGCCTCGTCGCCGGGGCGCTTGCTCTTCGGGTAGATCTTGGCCTCGCCGTTGCCGATCGTGCAGCCGACGGTGCACGCCAGCTCGAACACGCCGTTGGCCTTGCTCCAGTCGTTGCGCACCAGCTTGAGCCGGACCTTGCCGTCGGCGTTGCCGTACATCGGCAGGCCGACCGCGTCGCTGACGCCCGGGATCATCGTCAGCGGCACCTTGGTCAGGTTGAACGCGTAGGAGGTCTCGTGCTTGGCCTGGACGATCGAGCCGGTGATGCTGCCCTTGTTGGTCGTGATGTCGAGGCCGATCTGGACCTTGCCCGACAAGAGCGGCGCGAAGGCCAGGTCGATCTCGACCCGCTTGAAGTACATCGTCGTGCTGGGCTGGCCGGCCACCGACGGCCGCGACCGCAAGGTCACACCGGTCAGCGCGAACCGCCCCGGCACCAGGCTGCGCTCGACGCCGTCGATCGTGACGTCGTACTTCGACTGCAGCGCCTCAAGCGCGCGGTCGCGCACCCGCTCGTAGGGGAAGGTCAGGTGCAGCGCGAACACGAACGTGACCAGCGCCAGCACCACGTAGCCGACGTAGCGCAGGAGGCCGCGCACGCGAGGGGACATCGCCATCTCAGCCTCCTGCCTTCGCCGAGCCCGAGCCCGAGCCCGAGCCGGATCCCGAGCCCGAGCCTGCGCCCGCGCCGCCGGCGTCGGCGATCCGCGAGTACGTCGAGATCTCGGCCGACAGATCCATCTTCTCTTGATCGCGGAAGTTGCGCTTGATCGACAGCGACGTCACGACCACCACCGGCGAGTCGGTCTCGATCGCCTGCAGGAAGTCCTTCACCTGGGTGATGTTGAGGTCGCGGATCTCGACCGACGCCGCGTGGACCATGTACTTGCCGCGCGGCACCGGGGTCCGCGGGTTGACCCCGGGGATCGTGATCTGCGCCGTCGAGCCGGCCTTGTAGATGTAGCTCTCGAGCTTGATCGCCTCGGCCGGGATGGCCGCGGTCGGATCGTTGCCGACCGGCGCCTTGGCCGCCGCTCGGTAGGCGGTCAGCTTGCGCAGCGCGGTCCGGGCCTGGGCGTTCCGGGCCTCGAGCGCGTCGAGGCCGTCGTGGATCGCCAGCGCCACGTAGAGCACCAGCACGACCACGGTCGACACGCCGAGCAGGACCACCATGCGGCGCTCGCGCGGGCTGATCGACTCCCACTTGTCGCGGACCTTGTCGAAGGCGGCCATGGCTACATGCACTCCGTGCGCAGCGCGAACGAGAACAGCTTCTCGCCGTCCTTGCCGCTCTTGGATGGCCCGCGCGAGACTTCCTTCACGCACGGGGTGCCCTTGACGACGCCCTCGACGCTCTTGAGCGCCGCCTCGAGCGCGTCGACCTCCTCGGGCGTCTTGGCCGATCCTTCGATCGTCACCTTGTTCTCCTTGATGTCGATCGACGAGACGTTCAGCGTGATGCCCTCGCGGGCCGGCAGCTTGCCGTTGATCTCGAGCAAGAGGTCGTAGGCCGACATCTTGGGCATCGGCGACTCGCCGGCGGCGCCGCCGACCGCCGACAGCGCCAGCAGCTCCTTGACCTTCTTCGGCTTGCCGTCGAAGGCCTCGGCCGACTCGGTCGCGATCCGCTGGTTCAGCGTCTTCTCGGCCTTGCGCAGCGTCTTCATCGACGCGTAGGCCGAGCCGCCGGCGAACGCCAGCACCACCAGGGCGGCGGCGCCGACCTGCATGAGCTTGGTCTTGATGAAGGTCATGTCGACCTTGAACGCCAGCGCGCCCTGGCGCAGGTCGAAGCTGGCGCGACCGCCGGCGACGTCGAGCGCCGTCGCCACCGCCAGCGCGCCGCCGTCGACCGCGCCGGCCTCGGCCTGGCGCGGGGTCAGGAAGCTCGCCGCGTCGGTCGGGCTGATCGTCGCGACCGGCAGGCGCAGCTCGTCGGCCACGAACCCGGTCAGGCCGCGCAGCCGGCTGCCGCCGCCGACCAGGATCACCCGGCCGACCGCGAGGCCGGTCTTGGCCCGGGCCGCCGACAGGCTCTGGCGCAGCTCGCGGACCCACGGGCCGAGCTCGGTGACCAGCACCTCGTGGACCCGCTGCCAGGCCTCGCTCGGCGCCGGGTTGCCGCTCGACGCGACGAAGCCGTCGGTGTGCTTGGCGTGCTCGGCCTCGGGGAACGCCAGCCGCCAGTGCTTGACCACCGCGTCGGTGACGTGGCGGCCGCCGCGGGTGATCGAGCGCGACCACTGGGCCTTGCCGTGGCGGGCGATGACGACGTGGGTGTGCTCGTGGCCGACGTCGACGATCGCGGTGGCGACGTCGTCGGTGGCGCGGTCGAGCCGGGCCAGCGACGCGACCGTGACCAGGCCGCGGGCCTCGGCGCCGGCGGCGGCGGTCAGGCCGATCAGCTCCTGGGCGCGGGCCTGCCGCATCGAGTAGGTCAGCACGCGCATGCCGTCGGTGGGCGCCGCGACCCGCCCGCGCGCCGGGGCGCCGGGATCGATCGGCGCGGCCGGCACCGCGGCGAGCGGCTCGAACGCGTAGACCAGGTCCTCGAGATCGACCGGCACGACGCCCTCGAGCTCGGCGCCGACGGCCTTGTCGAGGTCGGCGCGGCGCAGCGACTTGAAGCCGAACTCCAGGACGTGGACGAACACCTGGGCGCCGCCGACCGCGAGGTAGCCGGTGTCGTGATCGAGCTTGTGCTCGCGGATGATGCCGGCCAGCACCCGGCCGGCCCGCTGCTCGTAGGGCTCGTCCCCGGCCGGCACGACGCGCTCGATCACCTCGCCGACGGTGGCGTGGCGAAAGCCGGCGCTGGCGATCGCGACCTTGACGCTCCAGGCGCCGAGGTCGACGGCGAACGTGCGGCTCATGGCTCGGTCCTTGGCATCAGGGGCCCTGGGATCGGGGGGATCTGGTTCACGACGCTACTCCTCACGCAGGTACAGCCAGGTGCCCTTGTTCTTGCCTGGCGGGAACTTCTTGGCGACGCGGCTCTCCTGCATCTGGAACTCCTGGTCCCAGGTGCCGCGGATGGTCCGGCGCAGCGGGTTCAGCGCGCCGCCGCGCGTCACCTCGCCGTAGACCTCGACCTCGTAGACGCGCGCCGGGCCGGCCTTGGCGATCGCGTTGAGCCGATCGCGCAGGAGCTCGATGCCGACCAGGTTCGGCGGGATCGTCAGGGTCGGCGTCGACGTCGTGCCGGTGCCGGTCGGCGTCGCGCCGGGCTCGCCGGCGGGCGGCGCCAGCGCGGCTTTGGGATCGGCGATGAAGCCGCGGAACTCGTCGTTGGTCGGCTGCACCAGCCCCAGCTGCACCGCCTGCAACCACAGCTGGGCGAGCTGCCAGGCGTTGCCGAGGTCGACCTGCTCGGGGGTCTTGGCCGCCAGCTGGATGACCGCGAGCAAGATCTTGGGGTCGTCGGCGACCCGCAGGTTGACCTCGCACGCGCCCAGCGTGCGGAACGCGGTGCCGAACAGCGCCCAGAAGCGGGCGTCGACGCCGCGCACCAGCTTGAGCTCGGCCACCGAGTCGATCGCGTTGTTCTTGGGCTTGTAGCGATCCTTGAGGTTCTCGTAGCCGTAGTCCTCGGCGCCGGCCCGCTGCTCGCCGCGATCCTGATCCTTGTCGATGTAGTCCATGATCGCGTCGATCTGGGTGGCGCGATCGCGGCGCCAGCCCTCCCCGTCCTCCTCCTCGAAGACCGGGTCGAAGGCGTTGGGGTACAGGAGGCCCTGCAGCGCGCTGCGGACGATGCGCTGGTTGCTGGCGGCCAGCGACGCCGCGCAGTTGACGTTGATCTTGCCGTCGATGGGCGTCATCCGCAGGCCGAAGGTGCCGAACGACACGCCCATGCCCTTGGTCTCGCCGAACGACACGCCGACCGCGCTCTCGACCTGCTCCTCGTCGCCGCCGAACGCGGCGACGAAGGTGTCGGCGTAGGTGGTGATCTGGATCGGGCCGATCTGATCCTCGAACTGCTCGATCTTCTTCTGCAGGCGCAGCATCAGGTCGGCGAGGTTGAGCCCCGACCGCGCCAGGAAGTGGGCCCGCACCTGATCGAGGTTGTTGCGCGCGCCGAGCTTGTCGACCTGGGTCCGGGTGCCGAAGTCGTTGACCAGCACCAGGCACAGCGCGATCGCGGTCACGACCATCAGGATCGCGACGCCGGCGCGGTGGCGCACCGAGGCCGGCGCCCGGCGCCGGCGCGTGCGTGGGCGGCGGGGCGCGCTCACGAGCCGTTCCCCAGGCGCTCCTCGAGGAGCGGCCGCGCTTGGGTGGTCATCGTCAGCTCGTCGCCGCGCGCGTTCTTGTACGTGAGCTTGATCCGGATCCGGGTCGGGATGCGCCCGGCGACGCCGTCGGCCTTGGTCGAGTCCCACTCGCGCCGCCACTTCTTGTCCTTCCAGTCCCAGTACTCGAACTCGAGCTTCTCGACCGCGCGGGTCAGCACGTCGAGCTCGCCCGGCTGGCGCTCCCAGTTCTCGTTGGACGGCCGGCGCAGCTCCTTGCGGAACAGGCTGTCGACCCGCGGGTCCTCGCGATCGTCGTCGAGGAAGTACGCGATCATCGTCTGGTCCGACTCGTTGGTGTCCGACCACAGCGTCATGTGCCCGAACGCCGAGAACCGCACCTCGTCCTCCTTGCCGACGAAGATCGTGCGCCGGTTGTCGAGGGTCTTGTCCTCGTTGTCCGACAGGTACGCGCTCTCGAGATCGGCGACCAGCCGGGCCAGGCCCAGCCGGATCTCGTGGTTGCGCTCCTCGATCGCGGTGTAGGTCGTCCGCGCGTCGGACGCCGA
Organism: Myxococcales bacterium; assembly: GCA_016794525.1. Lineage (GTDB taxonomy): Bacteria > Myxococcota_A > Polyangia > Haliangiales > Haliangiaceae > UBA2376. The sequence goes on along the minus strand of JAEUJY010000123.1, from coordinate 19,963 downwards.
CTTGAGCGTGCTCCAGGCCAGCACCATCATCAGGCCGAGGATCGCCATCGCGATCATGATCTCGATGAGGGTCATGCCCCGGCCGGCCGGCCGGCGTCGCGGCGTGGGACGAGCGCTCATATCGGCAACGCCTTCTGCATCCCGGCAGGATCGGTGACGTACAGGATGAAGTCGACCTGCTCGTCGTGGATGCCGGTCGACCACGACACCGTCAACGTGATCTTGCGGACCGACGCCTTCAGGACGTTCTGGATCAGCGTGTACTGCGCCTGGATGAAGCCGCCGGTCTGCGCCCCCTGCGCCGAGTCGGCGCCCCCTCCCCCGCCGCCGAACATGCCCATCATGCCGCCCAGCGCGCTCGACTGGAACTTGTCGCTGGCCGACGTGCCGTCGCCGCTGCCGCTGCCGTCGCCGCTGCCGCTGCCCGCGCCCGGGCCGCCCTCGGCCAGCGCCATCAGCTTCTCGTAGCTGGGCAGCTCGGCCGGCTCGATGACCGCCTTCCACTTGATCCGCGGGAAGCCCTCGTCGTCGAAGTCGCCCTCCTCCTCCTGGACGCCCTCCTGGAAGCCCTCGTCGAGCAGCTTCTCCTCGAGGTCGTACATCTTGCCGCGCGACAGGTCGGCGACGACGCCCATGTAGTAGGACGACGACGACGCGGAGATGTTGGTCGCGACGCTCTTGATGAGCAGCACCAGGGCCATCCCGAGGATCGCCAGCGCGATCATCACCTCGACCAGCGTGAGGCCGGCCCGGCGCAACGCGGCGCGGTGGCGGCGGCTCATCGCTCGGCCTCGTCTTCGCCCTTGGCGTCGCGCAGCAGGTGGTCGTTGGGGTTGCGCGGCTCGCCGTCCTTGATCTCGACCCGGCCGGTCAGGCCGTAGAGGTAGATCGCGTAGGTGGCGCGGCCGTCGCCGAGCGTGATGATCGCCTTCTCGGCCCAGCCCATCGGGAAGAACGAGATCGACACCTGGCCGCCGGTGACCGACTCCTCGAGGTGCTGGACCCAGACCTCGCGCACCTTGACGCCGCGGTCGCGGTTGATCGCCCGCCGCAGGTCACGACCGACCGAGTCGAACGAGCGGACCTCGCCCAGCTTCTCGGCCAGCTCGGCCGGCAGCTTGTCGACCGGGTAGCAGACCTTGCCGCCAACGTCGCGGCCGGCCAGCGCCATCGCCATCTTGGTGGCCTCCTCGGCCGACTCGACCTTGAGCTGCCCGGCCGGCAGCGTCGCCAGCCGGCCCTGGGCCTCCTCGAGGGCCTTGGCCGCGGCCTCGGGGCTGGTCGCGACCTCCTCCTTGGCCCGGGTCAGCGTGGGATCGCCGAGGCAGGCCTCGACCCAGTACTGCTGGGTGTCGAGATCGATCACCAGCCGCACCGGCGTCGCGCTCTCCATCGCCAGCATCTGGGTCCGGCGCATCACCGCCGCCAGGTCGAGCGTGTCGCGGGTCAACGCCTGCGACGACAGCACCCGGAAGCCGCTGTACCCGAGGTACGCGAGCAGCCCGATGATCGCGAGCACGATCATGATCTCGAGCACCGTCATGCCGCGGGCCGCCCGGGCGCCGAGGCCGGCGCGGGCGGTGCGACACGAGGGGGCCCGAGCGGTCATGGCCTACTCCCAGCTCTTGATGTCGTCGCCGGTGCCGTCCTTGCCGTCCGGCCCCTTCGAGTAGACGGCGATCGAGCCCGGGCTGAGGCCGGCCGGCAGGTCGCCGCCGCACTTCAGCACGTACTCCTCGCCCCACGGATCCTTGGTGTCCTTCGAGTTCATGAACTCGGTCAGGTCCGACAGCTGCGGGCAGCCCTTCGAGCCGGGCTTGGCCGACCAGTCGGTGTAGGCCTCGAAGGCGAACTTCTTGACCATGTTGCGGGCGGTCTCGACCTTCGACGACGACAGCGCCTTGAAGACGCGCGGGCCGACCAGGAAGCCCATGACCAGGGCCAGGATGGCCAGCACGATCATGATCTCGAGCAGCGTCATCGCGACCAGGCCACGGGCCGTGACCTTGCCGGTGCGCCGGCGCTGCCGCCGGGTGAGAAGAGCCTGGAGGTTGAACGTACGCATCGGAGTCTCCTTGAGCCTGGCGGTCACAGTCACTTCCCTCCGAACGAGCCCATCGACATGATGGGCTGGAGGATCGAGAACACGACGAAGGCCACCGACCCGCCCATCGCGACGAGCATCAGCGGCTCGAGCATCGAGGTCAGCCGCGACAGCCGCAGGTCGACCTCGTTCTCGTAGGTGGTGGCGACGCGCTCGAGCATCTGCTCGAGCTGGCCGGCGCGCTCGCCGACCGCGGTCATGTGGGTCATCATCGCCGGGAACTGGCCCGACTTCTTGAGCGTCACCGCGAGCGACTCGCCCTCGGTGACCGCCTGCTTGGCGTCGTCGATCGCCTTCTTGAGGACGACGTTGCCGAGGATCTCCTTGGCGGTCTCGAGCGCGCGCAGCATCGGCACGCCGGAGCGCAGCATCGTCGACAGCGTCCGCGAGAAGCGGGCGACGTTCACCTTGCGCGCGAGGTCGCCGACCATCGGGATCTTGAGCACGAAGCGGTGCCACACCGGCCGGCCGGTCGGGCTCTTGATCCAGCGGCGGAAGCCCCAGATCGCCAGCGTCCAGCCGCCGATCACCAGGATGACGTGGTTGCGCAGCGTGTCGGCGCCCCAGATCAGGAGCCGGGTGTTCCACGGCAGGGTCTTGCCCTGCGACTTGAACATCTTGGTGACCTCGGGGATCACCGCGACCATCAGCACCGCCATGATGATGGCGCCGACGATCAACATGATGATCGGGTAGATCATCGCCGACTGGACCTTGCCCTTGAGCTTCTGGGCGCTGTCGAGGAAGTCGGCCAGGCGGTCGAGCACCTCGTCGAGGTTGCCGGCGACCTCGCCGGCGCGGACCATCGACACGTACAGCTCGTCGAAGATCTTGGGGTGCTTGGCCAGCGCGTCGGCGAACGAGCTGCCCTCGTTGACCGCGGTGCGGACCTCGCCGACCGGCACCTTCAGCCGGACGTTGTCGGTCTGCTCGAACAGCGTGTTGAGCGACTCGGCCAGCGCGATGCCGCTCTTGAGCAGCGTCGCCAGCTGCCGGGTGAAGTTGGCGACGTCGGACTTCTTGACGCCGCCGAAGATCGCGCCGAGGTCGACCTCCTTGGACAGCCCCGACCCGGCCTTGGCGCCGGCCTTGGGCGCGCCCTGCTTCGACAGCTCGACCGACGTGACGACGACGCCGTCCTTGCGCAAGAGCGCGCGCACCAGCTTGGGCGAGTCGGCGTCCTTGACGCCGCTCACCGCCTTGCCGCTGGGGCCGATGCCCTTGTACGCGTACATCACCATCAGCTGGCGTCCGCGGTGGCGAGGAGGACCTCCTCGGCAGTGGTGAGGCCCTGGAGGACCTTGCGCGCGCCCTCGGCGCGCAGGCTGACCATGCCGGCGGCGATCGCGGCGTCGCGGATCGCGCCGGCGTCGGCCTTCTGCATCGCCAGCTGGCGGACGGTGTCGTTGACCACCAGCATCTCGTAGACGCCGGTGCGGCCGCGGTAGCCGATGCCGCCGCACGCCGGGCAGCCGGCCGGCTCGAGGATGTGACCGACCGGCAGGTTGCGCTGGCCCTTCACGCCCGGCAGCCGGACCGCGCCGGCGTAGACCTGGGCCGGCTCGAGGCCGAGCTCGCGCAACAGCGCCTCGGACGGCCGCACCGGCTTGGCGCACTCGTAGCACGGGCGCCGCACCAGGCGCTGGGCCATCAGGCCGCACACCGACGAGGCGATCAGGAACGGCTCGATGTTCATGTCGGTCAGGCGGGTGATGCCGCCGGCCGCGTCGTTGGTGTGGACCGTCGAGAAGACGAAGTGACCGGTCAAGGACGCGGTGATCGCGATCTCGGCGGTCTCGCGATCGCGGATCTCGCCGACCATGATGACGTCGGGGTCGTGGCGCAGGAACGAGCGCAGCCCCGAGGCGAAGGTCAGATCGATCTTCGGGTTGACCTGGGTCTGGCTGATGCCCTCGAGCTGGTATTCGACGGGATCCTCGACGGTGAGGATGTTGACGTCGGGCGCGTTGATCTCGGACAGGCAGGCGTAGAGCGTCGTCGTCTTGCCCGAGCCGGTGGGCCCGGTCACCAGGAGGATGCCGTACGGCCGGCGGATGATGCCGCGGATGGCCTCGAGCGTGTCCTCGGCCATGCCGATGTCGGCCAGGCCGAGGAGCACCGAGCTGCGGTCGAGCAGACGGGTCGTGATGCGCTCGCCGGTCGCGGTCGGGACGGTCGCGACACGCATGTCGACGTCCTTGCCGGCGATCTTGCGGCGGATGCGGCCGTCCTGCGGCAGGCGCTTCTCGGCGATGTTGAGCCCGGCCATGATCTTCACGCGGGCCAGGATCGACGCCAGGAACTTGCGCGGCGCCCGCTTGGCCTCGCGCAACGCGCCGTCGATGCGGAACCGCACGACGACGTCCTTCTCGCCGGGCTCGATGTGGATATCCGAGGCCCGCTCCTTGACCGCCTGAAACATCAGCGAGTTGACCCAGCGGATGATCGGCGCCTCGTCGTTGAGATCGAGGATGTCGACCAGCTCCTCGCCCTGCCCGAACTCGTCCTCGCCCTCGTCCTTCTTGTGGTCGGGATCGAGCTCGGCGCCCTGGCGCAGCCGGCCGTAGGCCTTGTTGATGTGCTCGACGATCTTGGTCGGCGACGCCACCACCGGGTCGACCGCGCCGCCCAGCAGCACGGCGATGTCGTCGAGCACGTCGAGCGCGAACGGATCGCAGATCGCGACCTGGACCCGGCCGGTGTCGGGGTCCTTGCCGATCGGCAGCACCCGGTGCTGCTTGGCGAAGTTGATCGGCACTGCCTCGAACACCTCGGCGGGGATGTCGTCGGCCTTGGGCAGGTCGCGCAGCGCCGGCATCTCGGCCTGCAGCCCGAGCGCCGCCGCGAGCTGGTCCTCGTCGACCAGCTTGAGCGTGACCAGGATCTGGCCGAGCAGGCCGCCGCCATCCTCGCGCTGCTTGGCCAGCGCCCGGTCGATCGCCGCCGGGGCGACGCCGAAGTCGCGGACCAAGAGCTCGCCGAGCAACGGCGCGCCGCTGGCGTCGAGAGCGAAGCCGGGCTGGGTCACGGCTGCTGGCCTCCGGTCGGCTTGGCCGGGTCGGGCTTGGCCGGCGCGGGCGGCGCCGGGGTCGGCGCCGGGGTCGGCGCCTCGCCGTCCTCGAGATCGTCGCCGGCGCCCGGCAGCTGGTAGTCGACCGGGCCGGTCGGCATGCCGCCGGTGTCGGCGTCGAGCGCGCGCAGGATCTCGCGGTCGCGCTCGACGTTCTTGACCTGGCGGTTGATCTCCTCGACCACGCCGCGCTTGCGACGGTAGTCGATGTCGCCGACGTACTTGTGGTGGTCGAGGTTGCCGAACGAGCGCAGGAACTCGTTGCGCTCGCGGGTCTTGCGCTCGAGGATCCGCTGCAGGTCCATCTGGTCGTGGACGACGTGCGGCGTCAGGAGCAGGAGGAGGTTGGTCTTCTTCTTGTCGCGCTTGGTGTACTTGAACAGGTAGCCGAGGATCGGGATGTCGCCGAGCAGCGGCACCTTGGACTCGGAGTACGAGACCCGGTCGCTGATCAGGCCGCCGATGACGACGCTCTGCTGATCGCGCACGACGACGGTGGTCTTGATCTTGCGCTTGGTCCAGGTCGGGCCCAGCTGCGGGTCCTTGTCGCCGACGTCCTGGATCTGCTGCTCGATCTTGAGCCGCACCATGTCGCTGGCGTTGATGATCGGCGTGATCTTCATCGACAGCTCGATGTCCTGGCGCTGGATCGACAGCTGGCCGAAGCTCGACGCGCCGCCCTGGACCTGGCCGAAGCCGCCGAAGTTGATGCCGCCCTGGTACGGGATGTTCTGGCCGACGGTGATCTCGGCCTCCTCGTTGTTGGTGGCCAGGATGTGCGGGCTCGACAGCACGTTGACGTTGGACGACTTGGCCAGCGCCTGGAACAGCATCGCGTACGACGGGATGCTGGTGCCGAGCAGCTCCTGGCTCTGCGGCAGGATCGGGCCGATCAGGCCGCTGATGAGGCCGGTGGCCGAGGCCAGGGTCGACAGCTGCAGCGACTTGAGGTCGCTCGACTGGACGCCGCCGAACAGGAGGCTGTCCTCGTTGTCGCCCAGCGGCAGGCCGCCGTGGAAGCTAGTGCCGAGGTCGAGGCCGCTGCCGACGTTGAGCTCGAGGATCACCGCCTCGATGAAGACCTGGCGGCGCGGCACGTCGAGCTCGCGCACGACCTCCTTGAGGGCCTCGAAGTCGCGGCCGCTCGACAGCACGACCAGCGCGTTGGTCGGCGCGTCGTGGGTGATCCGCACCTGGCCCTCGAACGAGGCACCGCCGACGTTGCCGAAGTCGCCCTGGGCGACCGGCCGGCTGGGGTTGGCCGCGCCGCGGCGGCCGGTGTTGGCGCCGGCGCCGCTGAGCGCGCCCGACAGCGTCTGGGCCATCTCCTCGGCGTTGGCGTTCTCGAGGCGGTAGACGTGGATCGAGCCGGCGTCGGTGCCGGCGCCCGAGGCCGGGACGTCGAGGCGCTCGACCAGCCCGCGCACGCGCAGGTAGCCGGCCTCGCTCGACAGCAGGATCAGCGTGTTGGTGCGCTCGTCGGACAGGATCTTGGACGGCACCGCCGCGGCGATCTCGTCCTTGCCGGTGCCGCCCTTGCCGCCCGGCGTCGGGCCGCCGGGGCCGCCCTGGCCGGTGCCGAGGATCTCGCCCAGCTTCTGCGCCAGCGCGACCGCGTCGGCGTACTTCACGGCGATCGTGTAGATGCCCTCACCCGACGCCGGCCGATCCAGCTCCTTGGTCATCGTGACCATGTCGCGGATCGCGCTCGAGTAGTCGGTGATGACCAGGACGCCGGCGCGCGGCACCGGCTGGATGATGCCGATGTTCGACTTCACGACCGACAGCGCGTTGGACAGCTCGTCGGGCGAGATGTGCTGCGGGCGCAGGATCAGGCGCGACACGTCGTCGGAGTTGGCCGGCGTGCCGCGGCGGTAGATCGGCACCGTCTCGGACTTGGCGTTGGCCGCCTCGACGATGCGCAGCACGTTGCCCTTGGGCACGACGGTCAGGCCCATCGTCGACAGCCCCACCAGGAACAGGCGGTAGGCCTGCTGCGGGGACATCGAGTTGGGCGCGATCACCGTCAGCTTCTTCGAGCGCTGCAGGATGCTCGACTCGTAGATGAAGTTCTTGCAGGTGAACCCCATCGCCCACGTCAGCAGGTCCTTCAGCTCGGTGTCGGGCTTGAGCGTGACCGCGAACGACTTCTTGGCCTTGCCGCAGTTGTAGAGCTGCTGGTCCTCGCCGGGCGCCGGGGCGTCACCGCCGGTCGGCTGGGCGAAGGCCGTCGGCGGCACCGCCAGGGCAGCGACGAACGCCGCCACGACGGCGGCACAAAGGCGAGGAGTTCGGGGCGAGTGCTTCATGAGGTTTGACTTCGTGGCGGGAAGCTGAACCGAGGTCTCGGGGGCGACGTCGGTGGGTGGTCGAGGGCGTCTCGCGTTTCGGGTGGGGGCCCCACGTCTTGTGGGGGAGGGTCTTTGCGAAAGACCCTCACTGGGTCACTGGAAAGACCCTCTCGGGGTCTCAGCGGATCGTGTAGTTGAGGGTGACCGGCTTGCCCCGGCGGGTGACCTCGACCTGGATCGAGCTGGCGTCGCGCACCTTGGCGTAGACCTCCATCGCGCGATCCATCGAGTTGAGCTGCATGCCGTTGACGCCGTTGAGCGTGTCGCCGTTCGAGAACCCGAGCTTCGAGAACACCGAGTTGGGCCGCACCGCGTACAGCTTGAAGCCGTTGGGCTCGCCGTTCTTCGACGACGGCATCACCCGCGCGCCCTTGGCCAGCGCCATCGGGTTGGCCAGCACCTTGTCGACCAGGCTGCGATCGATCTCGTAGGTGGTGTCGTCGATCTTCTTGATGCCGGCGTCGATCGCGGCGGTCATGTCGTCGCCGTCGGCCGGCGGCGGCGTGTCGGCGGCGACGGTGGTGGGCGGCGGCGGCGGCGGCGGCACCTCGCCGGTCAGCGAGATGCGCTCCTTGCGGCCGCTGCCGGCGTTGGTGAAGTCGACGTACTTGTAGTGGACCTCGACGACCTTGCCGGCGCCGGGGATGTCGTCGCCGACCCAGTACGCGCCCTGCTTCTGGGTGCCGGTGTTGAGGATCGTCGCGAAGTTGGCGGGGTCGGCCGGCAGCTTGGGCTCGGCGACGTGGGTGGCGATCAGCGACAGCGGCAGCGCGGTCAGCGACACCGCGTTGGGATCGACCGGCCCCTGGGCGCCGGCCGCGGCCACGACCGGCGGCAGGCAGGCGGCGCAGAACATGTTGCGATCGACCAGCGGCTGGCCGAGCTTCGAGCGGGTGGCGACGGCGGCGCTCGGCGACGGCGCCGGCGGCTTGACCTTGGGGCCGCGCGGCGGATCGGCGAGGTACTTGCCCTCGACCACGTGGTTGGTGGTCTTGGCGGCGAACGTGGCGGCGCCGATGATGGTCACCACCACCACGACCCAGAAGTAGCGTCGGAGCAGGTCCTGCATGGTCACTCCTCGCCGTGCGGGGGGGCGGCGTCGTCGGCGTCACCGCCGTCGCTCGAGGCGGCGCGATCGCCGGGGTCGCTCGACTCGGCGAGCCGGCGGTAGATCGTGCGGGTGGCGATGCCGAGCAGCGTCGCCGCCAGGCGCTTGTCGCCGCGGGTGTGGCGCAAGGTCTCGCGGATGACCCGCATCTCGATCTCGGCCAGCGGGGTGCCGACCGCGAAGGTCAGGCCCGGCGCGCCGACCGCGGCGGCGTTGCGGATCTCGAGCGGCAGCGCGTCCTCGTCGACGGCGTTGCCGCGGGCCAGCACGACCGCGCGCTCGATCGCGTTCTCGAGCTCGCGGACGTTGCCCGGCCACGGGTAGTCGGCCAGCCGCGCCAGCGCCGCCGGCGTGCAGCCGGAGATCGCCTTGCCGTTCTTCTCGGCGTAGATCGCGACGAAGTGCTGGGCCAGGATCGCGACGTCCTCGCGACGATCGCGCAGCGGCGGCACCTGCACCGGGATGACGTTGAGCCGGTAGAACAGATCCTCGCGGAACCGGCCGGCGCGCACTTCCTCGGCGAGGTCGACGTTGGTGGCGGCCACCAGCCGGATGTCGATCCGCCGCGGCTTGCCGCTGCCGCCGAGGCGCTCGATCTCGCCCTCCTGCAGCACCCGCAGGAGCTTGACCTGGACGTGGCGCGAGATCTCGCCGATCTCGTCGAGGAACAGCGTGCCGCCCGACGCCGCCTCGAAGCGGCCGTCGCGGGCGGTGGTGGCGCCGGTGAACGCGCCCTTCTCGTAACCGAACAGCTCGCCCTCGAGGATCGACTCGGGGATCGCGGCGCAGTTGATGGCGATGAACGGGCCCTTGGCGCGGTGCGAGTTCTCGTGGAGCGCGCGCGCCAGCAGCTCCTTGCCGGTGCCGCTCTCGCCGAGCAACAGCACGGTGGCCTCGGACGGCGCGGCCTGGTGGACGATGTCCATCGTCCGCCGCCACGGCAGCGACGTGCCGATGATCGCCCGGCGCCGCCGCTCGGTGAGCTGGGCCTTGAGGGCGCGGTTCTCGGTGACCAGCGACTGCTTCTCGAGCGCGTTCCGGACCACGCGCACGACGTGGGCCCGCTTGAGCGGCTTGGCCACGAAGTCGTAGGCGCCCTCCTTCATCGCGTCGACGGCGGTCTCGACCGTGCCGTACGCGGTCATCAGCACGACCTCGGTCTCGGGCGCGACGGTCTTGGCGGCGCGCAGCAGATCCATGCCGGTGGTGCCCGGCATCATCAGATCGCTGAGCAGCACGCCGACCCGGTGGCGACGCAGGAGCTCGAGGCCCTCGGTGCCGCTGGTCGCGGTCAGGACGGTGAAGCCCTCGCGCTTGAAGATCTTGTCGAGCGACTCGACGATCGACGCCTCGTCGTCCACCACCAGCACGACCCGCGCCGGATCCCAGCCGGCGGTGCGGCCGTCATCGGGCGCCGGGGCGTCGGCCCCGCGCTCGCCGGAGCTGGCGGTCATGGCCGACGCTCCCGCGGCGCCGGCCTCGCCGGCCCAGACCCGGCGCGGCACGCCGCCAGGGTTACGCATCGACGTCGGCCAGGCGCGAGTCCCAGGAGCCCGAGGGTGGAGCATGACGAGTCAGGGTGCATTTCAAGCCCAGTGCCACCCAGAACACGATCCAACCATCTGATATTCCACAAACGAAGCGCGACGCAGCGGCGGTTCCCGTGCCAGGGTGGCATCCCGTCAACCCGCCGCTGCCAGTTTGGCATTCCAGGGCCGCTGGTCCCACCGCCGTGGGCTAGGCCGTCGGCTTGGGCGGGCGGGCGTCCTGGCTGCGCGGCAGGGTCACGGTGAAGGTGGTCCCGGCCCCTACCTGGGTGTCGACCTCGATCGTGCCCGAGTGCCGGGCGACCAGCTCGTGGACGATCGACAGGCCGAGCCCGGTGCCCTCGCCCACGTCCTTGGTCGTGAAGAACGGATCGAAGATGCGCGGCACGACGTCGGGCGGGATGCCGGGGCCGTTGTCGCCGACCTTGACCTCGACCTGCTCGCCGGTGGTGCGGGTCGCGATCGTCAGCGTGGCGGTGTCGCGGCCGGCCATCGCCTGGATCGCGTTGGTGAACAGGTTCATGAACACCTGGCCGAGCTGGCCGGCGTGGCCGCGGATGCGCCCGACCTCGCCGTACTGCTTGACCACGCTGACGTTGCCCTTGAGCAGGTGGCGCAAGAGCTCGAGCGAGTCGTCGAGGCTGCGGTTGAGGTCGAACTCGACGACCTTATCGTCGTCGGTGCGCGAGTAGTTGTGCAGCGCGGTGACGATGGCCTTGGTGCGCTGCGCGCCGCGCTGCACCACCCGCACCATGTCCTTGATGTCGTCGGCGGCGTCCTTGTGGGCCGGATCGGACGCCAGGTCGCCGATGGCCTCCTCGAGCGGGCCGATCGTGTTGACGATCGCGTTGACCGGGTTGTTGATCTCGTGGGCGATGCCGGCGACCAGCTGGCCGATCGAGGCCATCTTCTCGGAGCGCACCAGCTGGGCCTGGGTGCGGGTGAGCTTGTCGAGCGTCTCGGCCAGCTCCTTGTTCTTCTTCGCGAGATCGTGGGTGCGGCGCTGCACGGCGCGCTCGAGGTCGAGGTTGACCTCCTCGGTCGAGCGCAGCTTGTCGCGCAGCGCCCGGCGCATCTCCTCGAGGGCGAAGGTCAGGCGCCCGACCTCGTCGCCGTCGCCGCCGGCGGTCACCGGATCGGCCAGCTCGCCGCGGGCCATCGCGTCGGCGCGCTGCTCGAGGCGGCGGATCGGGCTGACGAACTGCGACACGGTCACCAGCACGATCCCGGCGCACGCCGCGAACAGCACGACGAAGAACACCGTGAGCTCGCGCAGCGGCTGCACCATCGACTCGCCGCGGCCGCGGTAGTTGGGGTACAGCACCGCGACCGCGCCGAGATCGTAGTCGCGATCGTGCCAGCGCACCCGCAGCCGCTCGCTGCGGCCGGCCAGGCCGGCGGGGCCGATCGACAGGAGCCCGGCCTGGGCGCGGATCATCGACGCCGCCGCGTACCACGGCAGCGCCGGCGCGCCCATCGGCCCGCCGCCGACCGCGGCCACGGTCATCGGCTGGGTCGAGTCGTCGACGTAGTACACCACCGCCGACGCCTCGGGGTTGCGCGCGCTGATGTCGCGCAAGGTCGCCGCCACCAGCTCGGGGGTCGGGGCCTCGGCGCGGACCGCGGCCACCGCCTGCACCTCCGAGTGGACCCAGGCCAGCCCGAGGTGGGCCTGGCGGGCGACGGCGTCGGTGGCGAGGTTCTTGTACTGGACGAAGCCCCACAAGAGCGCCATGCCGCACGCCAGCACGACGACGCCGCCGAACGACAGCAGCATCTTGGCCCCCAGCGACAGCGGCGTCGACACCGCGCGCACCGGGATGCGGTAGCGGGTCGACAGGTGCGAGAGCAGCGGGCGCAGCGTGTCGCGGTGGCCGAGCGTCTCGTAGATCGCCGCGGTCAGCGCCACCACCAGGAGCGCGACCATGCCGACGATCGTGTCGTCGAGCTCGACCGCCAGGTTCCAGCGGGCGATCAGCCCGACCACGACCGCGATCGCGATCCAGATGGTGAGCGAGCCGGCGGCGAGGCGGTACGGCAGGGCCTGGGCCAGCCGGTAGACCGACGTCGCGTTGCCGACCTCGCCGGCGTCGCCGCCGTCACCGGCGGCGGCCGCCAGGTAGCGCACCAGCGGCCGCGTCTGCCAGTGCGCGACGCCGGCCCACGCCGCCCAGCCGATCGCGGTGGCCGCCGGCAGGTAGGTCTCGATCCCGAGGTAGTGCTCGAACGAGATCGGCACGAAGTAGTAGAGGAAGGCCGCCTGCATGATCAGCGCGCCGGCGGCGGCGCCGACCGACACCAGCAGCAGCTGGCGGAAGTGCTCGTCGGCGAAGATCCGCACCGGCGGCGTGATCACGAACAGCCGGCCGCGGATGCCGCGCAGCAGGTGATCGAGCCACGCGGCGCGGATCGCGGCCAGCGGCGCGGCGTGTAGCCCGGCCACCGAGGTCATCGCCAGCGCCCGCGCCTGCGACCAGTCGCGGTAGCGCACCAGGAACGCGCCGAGCGTGCCGGCGATGACGATCCACAACAGCGTCCGGCCGATCAGCGCGCGCACCGGCGTGTTGACGCAGGCGCGGTAGCCGCGGGTCGCGAGCGCCTTGGCGGCGCGCTCGCCCTTGCGGTGGGCGACGACGCACGCGCGGATCGGCACCAGCCACGCGGTCATGATCGCGACCCAGGCGACGGTCGCGCCGATCGCCGTCGGCAGGCCGAGCCGCAGCACCGTGCTCGAGCCGAGCGCGCCGAGGTCGAACATCGCCCACAGCGGGTAGGCGACGAACGCCAGCTCGGCCGCCGCCATGACCACGCCGAGCATCAGCAGGTGGCGCTTGAACGGGACGACCGTGGCCTCGCCGGCCTCGGCGGGCGAGAGCCGGACGTCGCTGCCGTCCTTCACGACCGCCATCGGCTCACCGCTCGTCGGCGCCGGAGTCGTGCGGTCCGGCCCCGCGGCGCTCGCCGTCGATGTCGTAGCCGACGGTCGCCGCCGGATCGGCGCGGCCCTCGGCCGACGAACCCGCCGGCAACCGGAACTCCGGCGCGGTCAGCCCGGGCGCGACGTCGGTGTTGGTCGCCGCGGGCGGCGTCACGTCGATCACCGAGTGGGTGACCGTGCAGTCGCTGTCGTCGCCGACCGGCACGCTGTCGGCGCGGTCGTTGCCGAAGATGATGCTCGAGGTCAGCGGCACCGGCCGCGCCAGCAGCGCGCACGCGACGCCGGCGACGTTGGCGCCCAGGGCGCTGTTGCCGATCACCGTGTTGAACTCGAAGCGCACGGTCTGGGTGCTGGTCAGGTTGGTCAGCGACACCGCGCCGAACGTGCTGGTGGCCGAGCCGCAGCGCGTGATCGCGGTGTTGACCAGCGCGAACGAGCAGGCGTTGATCGCGAACCCACCCTTGGCGATGCCGTCGACGTGGACCCGGTAGGCGGCGACGGTGGCGTTGTCGCAGCGCACCGCCGGCGCGGACGGCGGCGCGCCGGTGAGGCGCAGGCCCTCGAGCGTCAGCGTGGCGCCGCTGGTGACGGTCACGAACTCGGCGCCGGGCACCGTCGCGAAGAAGTCCAGCGTGGTCTGGTCGACGCCGGCGCCGTGCAGCGTGATCGCGCGGCCGCCGCTGATCGCCGCGGTGCCGCGGTGCAGCCCCGGGCCGAGCTTGATGACGTGGTCGCCGGCGATCATCAGCGCCTGGGCGATCGTGCCGCACGGCGCGGCCTGGGTGCAGGTGGTGCCGGTGCCGTTGACGTCGACGTACAGCACGTCGCTGACCGGCGCGCACACCCCGGCGTCCTGGGCGCAGACCTGGCTGGCGCACTCGGCGTCGGCGACGCACCCGCGGCAGGCGTGGGTGGTGGCGTCGCAGACCGCGGCCGCGGGCGCCGTGCAGTCGGTGGCGTCGGCGCACTCGACGCAGCTGCCGTCCACGCACACCGGCCCGCCGGGATCGCCGGCGCAGTCGGTGGCGTCGCCGCACGGCACGCACAGGTGCGTGCTGGCGCTGCACGCCGGCGTGGGGTTGGCGCAGTCGGCCTGGGCGTCGCCGTCCTGGCACTCGACGCAGCGGTTGTCGATGCAGTAGGGCCGGGTCGGATCCATGCAGTCGCCCGGCGCCGCGCAGGCGCCGCCGGTGTCGGCGATGCAGGTCCGCGGCGCGGCGACGTCGCCGTTGTCGTCGCACACCGGCGCCGCGGGATCGGTGCACGGGGTCACCGCGACGTCGACGCCGCTCGCCGCGCACGACAGCGCGTTGCTGCAGCAGAAGTCGGGATCGCGCCGGGTGCCGCAGCCCGCGTCGAGCGACAGCGTCAGCGCGCACAGGGCGAGAGTGGGCCAGACGGCGGACCAGAGGCGAGGCATCGCGCGGCCGGACGATAACACAGCCGCGATCGCCCGCCGGCGCGGTCGCCTACTTGCGGAGGATCGTCACCTTCTTGATCGTGACCGGCGTCAGCGGCTTGTCGTTGCCGTCCTTGGGCACGCCGGTGATCTTCTTCACCAGGTCGACCTCGTCGCACTTGCCGAAGACGGTGTGGCGGCCGGTCAGCCACGGCGTGGCCTTCTCGGTGATGAAGAACTGGCTGCCGTTGGTGCCCGGGCCGGCGTTGGCCATCGCCAGGATGCCGGCGGCGTCGAGCTTGAGGTTCGGCTTGATCTCGTCGTCGAACTGGTAGCCGGGGCCGCCGATGCCCTGCCCCAGCGGATCGCCGCCCTGGACCATGAAGTCCGAGATGACGCGGTGGAAGATGAGGCCGTTGAAGAACGGCGTGCCCTTCATCGTCGCCTGCGTCGCCGGGTTGATCCACGGCTTCTGGCCGGTGGCGAGGCCGACGAAGTTGGCCACCGTCATCGGCGTGTCGGCCTCGAACAGCACGCAGTGGAAGCTGCCCATCGAGGTGTCGATCACCGCGCGCAGCGTGCCGGCGCCCTTGACCGCCTTGAGGTAGACCGCGAGGTCCGCCGCCACCGGCGCGCGGACGCTGTCCATGTCGGCGCCGCCGACCGCGGGCGGGGTCGGGGCCGTCGAGCCCGGCGCGGTCGAGCCCGGCGGGCCCTCCGCCGGCGCGGCGTCGGCGGCGCCACCGCCCCCGAGCTCGGCCGCGTCGATCGCCACCGCGGCGTCGACCTTGGGGGCCGGCGGCGGCAGCGGCTTGGGCGTCGAGCCCTTCTGGATCGGCGCCTCCTCGGAGGTGCCCTTGGACTTCTCACACGCGGCGAGGCTGAGCAGCGCGATCGCCGCGATCGACAGGGTGCGGTGCATGGCGCGCATCCTGGATCGAGCGGACCGCCGCCGCAATACCGCGCACCCGCGGCGCGGCCGGGGAACGCCGGGGCGTATAGTCCTCGCATGCTCCAGGACCACGCGCCGCTCACCTGGGTCGAGGCACCGCCGGCGCCGCAGCCCGCTCCGTCGGCGGTCGAGGACGCGCTCGTGGCGGTGCGCGCCGACGGCGCGGTGACGCTGACCGGCAGCGACGGCAGCGGCCGCCGGACCACGGCGCTCCACGTCGCCGCGGCGCTGGCGCTGCCCGCGTACCTGGTGCCAGGCCTGCCGTGGCGCGCCCCGGAGGCGCTGCGGGAGATCAGCCGGCGCCTCGATCAGTGGATCCCGCCGCGGCAGCGCCCCCAGGTGCTGGTGACGATCGCCCAGGCGACGCTCGCCGAGCGCCCCGGCGGCACGATCATCGTCGACGCGCGCGTCAAGGCCGACCCGGGCCTGCTCGCCGCGCTGCGGCCGCCACCGGGCTGGCGGGCGATCCTGCTCGCGCCGCGCGGGCTCGACGCCGACGTCGCGTGGGGCGCCGCGATCGACCTGCCCGACGCCTCGCCCCCGGCGACGCCCGAGGGCGACGACGCCGCGGCGCTGACCGCGGCCTCGTACTTCGATCCGTGGGAGGGCGCGCCGCGCGCCCTGGTCGCGGCGGTCGCCGACCTGCCCCGGCCCGCGAGCGACGCCGCCATCGATCGGCTGGTGGCCGCCGGCCGGCTCCGCCCGGCGCGCGATCCCGCCCGGGTCCTGCCGACGCTGCACGACTACCAGGCCCGGCCCGAGGTGACCGATCCCCGGGAGCGGCCGTTCGCCGAGCGCTTCGTCGCCGCGGTGGCCACGCTGTGTGGCCGAACCATTCCAGACCCGGACCGCACGCTGGCGCTCGACCGCGCGAACATCATGACCGCGCTCTCGATCTGGCCGGCCGTCGCCCCGAAGGGGCTGGTGGTCGGGTTCGCGCACGCGCTGCCCGTGCTGATCGACGACCTCGGCTGTGACGAAGCGGCCAAAGCGGTGATGTCGGTCGGACGCTACGGCGACGACGCAGCGCAACAGGCCATCGCCCGCGCCGAAGCGCGGCTCGCCGGCACCTAGCCGGGAAGGTATCGCGACCGATCTACGTACTACTCGCTGGAGGCTCCGTGTCCCAAACCGCCGAAGGTCCGTCGAACGCCACCCCCGCCGCCCCCGCCCAGCCGAGCTTCGAGTCCCAGCTCGACAGCAAGCTGCAGAGCGGCGGCGGCTCGTCCCTGTCGAGCGATGTCGCGTCGCGCGCGTCATCCGCGTACGGCACCGACATGGGCGCGGTGCGCGTCCACACCGACAGCCAGTCGGCGTCGATGGCGGAGTCGAAGGGCTTCCAGGCCTTCTCCTACGGCGGCGACGTGTTCGGCAAGTCGAGCGCGCTCGACACCAGCACCGATCACGGCTCCCACGTGATGATGCACGAGCTCGCCCACGTCGCGCAGACCGGCGGCCAGCGCGCCGGCGGCGTCCACGGCAAGGTCGAGATCGGCACGGCGACCGACTCCGGCGACTCGCTCGAGGTCGACGCCGACAAGGGCGCGGCGACCGCGCTCGCGGGCGGCAGCTACAACGTCCAGCGCGCGCCGCTGGCGGTGCGCGGGTTCGGCGCGACGGCCAAGAGCAAGGGCGACATCGTCCACGAGAACCAGACCCGGCAGGAGGCCGAGAAGGTCGGGTTCTCTGGCGACGACGCCAAGATGATCTACTCAGGCAACTGGAACCGCGACATGAACCAGCTGCTGATCCCGACCGTGCGGGAGAAGCTGCAGGAGAAGGGCGGCCCGCTGGTCTTCTCGGCGATGGACCTGATGCACACGCTGCACTTCGGGTACCCGATCGGCGGCGGCCCCGGCGAGGGAGGCAAGGCGCCGAAGCCGGGCTCGAGCCCGGGCATGGCCGGCGTGAAGGAGTTCGGGACCTACGACCCCGTCGAGCACATCGACAACCCCGGCGGCCTCACCGGCGCCGACGTCAACGCGCAGGGCTCGCACGCGGGCTCGATGTCCAACGCCGGCGGCGACAAGGAGGTCTACGCCGAGATCGATCAGCGCTACAAGGACCAGTTCGCGGCCATGAAGGCCGGGCTGAAGAAGGGCGAGAACGAGATCGCCAACCCCGACGAGAAGCTCGACGCGTTCAAGGTCGACGAGTCCGGCATCCCGGTCTACATGCAGGCCAGCCGGACCCAGCTGATCAAGCACCTCGAGGACGGCCTCAAGCAGGCGCAGAGCGGCAAGCCCGAGGACTACAACCGGGCGCTGCGCTACGCCGGCGAGTCGCTGCACATCATGCAGGACTACTACGCGCACTCGAACTTCACCGAGATCGCGATCAACATCCTGATCGACTCGAAGTTCAGCGGCAACGAGGTGTCCAAGGACGGCAAGGGCAAGTCCTTCGTCGAGACGCTCTCGCTGTCGCAGCTCGAGCCGGCGCTGGCCGATCCCAAGCAGACCCAGCACCACCTCAACAGCTTCGTGCACAAGAAGGGCAAGGGCGGGGTCGACGGCAACAACATGACCACCAAGGGCGGCAAAGAGGTCATGGCCACGGGCACGTTCACGCTCGAGGACACGATCCACTCGCTCAAGGAGAAGCTTGGGATCGCGCTGGCCGGCCTGAACCCGTTCGAGAAGGGCGCCGGCGACAAGGCCGCCAAGCTGGTCACCTGGCTCGAGTCGAACCCGACCTACTTCAAGTTCAAGCCGACCGACGCCGCGGCGTGGATCGGCGAGAAGATGAACTCGGTGTCGGGCGCGGTGTCCAAGCTCGGCAGCGGCATGAACCTGGGGCTCAAGGTCCACGGCAAGGTCGCGGCCGCGACCGAGAAGGGCTGGGGCCACGTGAAGGCGGGCTGGCACTCGATGTGGGGTGACGACAAGCAAGCCGCCGCCGACATCGAGGCCGGCAACGCCAAGTCGGATCAGACCGAGGCCGAGTCGGCGGCGCGGCAGCAGGCGGTGACCGCGTTCACCCACGAGTGGCAGGCCACCGCGACCAGCCTGCAGAGCGGCAGCCTGAGCAGCCTGCTCAAGTTCGTCACGGACACCAGCGCTGGCCTCAAGCTCTCGAAGCTGGCCAAGATGATCCCGGTTGTCGGTGACGACGCGGCCAAGCTGGTCGAAGAGGCGGTGACCGCGATCAAGGAGTTCCTGCGCGAGAAGCTCGAGGCCGCGTTCCACGCGTGCATGTTGCAGCTCACCGCCGAGATCAACGCCGCGCTGGCGGCGGCGCTCGGCTCGTCGGAGGTCCACGACAAGACCGGCGCGTCGTCGATGACCCAGCCGACCCACACCGACATCGCCAAGGACTTCAGCGCCGACCAGAACGGCACCGAGGATCGCTTCAGCATCATCGAGGAGGTCGGCGAGTTCTTCCACCGCGTCGGCGGCGCCAAGAAGGCGGGCCAGACCCTGGTCGACAAGGCCAGGGCGCGGTTCGACGCGGTGATGAGCAAGAAGACCGGCGTGATCGAGGGCCTGAAGGGCGCGGCCAACGACATCTCGCAAGAGATCAACGGGCCCGAGTCCGAGGAGGGCGGCCACAAACACCAGCAGCGCCACGACGGCGCGTGGCTGGCCCCGCTGGCCAACGCCCTCGCGCACACCTCGTCCAACGCGATCCTGGCGGCGTACAAGCCGCAGCTCGAAGTCGCCAAGACCGGCAAGGGCTACGACATGTCGGCCATCACCTCGACGGTGATGAACTACTACAAGCACCCGGCCGACTGTCAGGGCCTGTGGCAGGGCCCGTTCATGGCGGTGCTGAACGGCCAGATCGCCAACCAGACGCCCGAGAAGGGCCAGGAGATGGCGCTCGCGATCAAGAAGGAGCTGGCCCGCCGCATGGCCAAGCCGCCGATGGAGCAGGCCGACAACGACCAGCACACCACGGGCGGCACCAACCGCCACGGCGAGAACGACAAGGGCGACAACAACCACGGCACCAACGCCCCCGGCCACGACGACCGCTGATCGGCACTGATCGGGCGGCGGGTGCGGGTCGGGCGAAATCCAGGCGCCTGGGGCGGCGCGCGACGGGGCGCTCGTCGTACAATCGAGGGCGATGTCGATCGTCGCGGTGCCGACCGCGGATGGCCACGTCGCCGTCGTCGCCGACGGGCGGCTGGCGTTGTACGAACTGGAACACGGGACCCGGGTCGCCGCGGTCGAGGTGGTGGGCGATCGGGTCGTGGCGTGCGGCGGCTACCTGCTGGTGCACGCGCACGACAACCTGGCCAGCCTGCTGACCTTGTTCTCGACGCCGGACCTCACCGCGGTCGCGTGCGTCGAGCTGGCGGCGCCGACGCGGCTGCTGGCCGCGACCGGCGGCTACGCGCTGGTGGATCGCGGCGATCAGGCGTTCATCGCCCAGGTGAGCGGCGGCAACCTCGCCGTGGTGCCGCTGCGTCCACCGGCGACGTTCGAGCACGCCTACGGCCTCGACGGCGGCGCGTTCCTGACGTTCGGGCGCCGTGGCGCCGAGAGC
>JAEUJY010000099.1 GCA_016794525.1 Myxococcales bacterium | reverse complement strand
TGGCCGCCCCCGACCCACCACCCGCCACGATCAGTTCGGCCGCCTCCAGCGCGATCAGTTTGGCCGCCCCCACCGCGATCAGTTCGGCTGCCTCCACGCCGATCAGTTAGCCCACCCTCTCACACCGATCGCCGCGATGACATTTGTCAGTCGCCCCCGTGTCCGTGCCCGTGCCCGTGCCCGTGCCCGTGCCCGTGCCCGTCTCCGTCCCCGATCCCGTCCCCGATCCCGTCTCCGTCCCCGATCCCGTCTCCGTCCCCGATCCCGTTCCCCTAGCTCACGACCTTCAGCGCGCCCTCGATATCCGCGAAGAAGTCGTTGCCCTTGTCGTCGACGACGATGAACGCCGGGAAGTCGACGACCTCGATCCGCCACACCGCCTCCATGCCGAGCTCGGGGTACTCGAGCACCTCGACCTTCTTGATGCAGTCCTGGGCCAGGCGCGCCGCCGGGCCGCCGATCGAGCCGAGGTAGAAGCCGCCGTGGGTGGCGCAGGCCTTGGTGACCGCCTTGCTGCGGTTGCCCTTGGCCAGCATCACCAGGCTGGCGCCCTCGGCCTGGAACCGCTCGACGTAGCTGTCCATGCGGCCGGCGGTCGTGGGGCCGAACGAGCCCGACGCCATGCCGGTCGGCGTCTTGGCCGGGCCGGCGTAGTAGACGCAGTGATCGCGGAAGTACTGCGGCAGCCCCGCGCCCGACTCGAGGCGCTCGAGCAGCTTGGCGTGGGCGATGTCGCGCGCGACGATCATCGGCCCCGACAGCGAGAGCCGGGTCTTGATCGGGTACTTCGACAGCGTCGCGCGGATCTCGCTCATCGGCCGCGCCAGGTCGATGTTGACGCACTCGCCGCCCAGCTCCTCGTGGCTGGGCTCGGGCAGGTAGTGCGCCGGGTCGCGCTCGAGCGTCTCGACGAACACGCCGGCCTTGGTGATCTTGCCCTTGGCCTGGCGGTCGGCCGAGCACGACACCGCGATGCCGATCGGACACGAGGCGCCGTGGCGGGGCAGGCGGATGACCCGCACGTCGTGGCAGAAGTACTTGCCGCCGAACTGCGCGCCGATGCCGGTGCGCTGCGACAGCTGGAAGATCTCGCCCTCGAGGCCGGTGTCGCGGAACGCGTGGCCGAGCTTGCTGCCGGCGGTCGGCAGGTGGTCGAGGTAGCGGGCGCTGGCCAGCTTGGCGACCTTGAGCGTGTACTCGGCCGAGGTGCCGCCGATGACCACCGCGAGGTGGTAGGGCGGGCAGGCGGCGGTGCCGAGGCTGCGCAGCTTGGACTCGACGAAGGCCAGCAGGCTCTTCGGGTTCAGGACCGCCTTGGTCTCCTGGTACAGGTAGCTCTTGTTGGCCGAGCCGCCGCCCTTGGCCATGAACAGGAAGCGGTACTCGTCGCCGTCGGTGGCGTACAGCTCGATCTGCGCCGGCAGGTTGGTGCCGGTGTTGACCTCCTTGTACATGTCGATCGGCGCGAGCTGCGAGTAGCGCAGGTTCGACGTCTGGTAGGTGTCGAAGATGCCGCGGGCGATGGCCTCCTCGTCGCCGCCGCTGGTGACCACCAGCTGGCCCTTCTTGCCCATCACGATCGCCGTGCCGGTGTCCTGGCACATCGGCAGCACGCCGCCGGCGGCGATGTTGGCGTTCTTGAGCAGGTCGAGCGCGACGAAGCGATCGTTGGCCGACGCCTCGGGATCGTCGAGGATCTTCCGCAGCTGCGCCAGGTGGCCCGGGCGCAGCAGGTGGGCGATGTCGCGCATCGCCGTCGAGGTGAGCAGCGTCAGCGCCGCGGGCGCGACCTCGAGGAACGTGCGCCCGCCGGCGGTGAACGTGCTGACGTGGTCGCCGGTCAGCTTGGTGTAGGGCGTCGCGTCGTCGCCCAGCGGCAGGATCTCGGTGAAGGCGAAGTCGGCCATGGCGGCCGGACCCTAGCACTCCGCCGGCGGCGCGGGCGCGCGCGGCCGCGACCTGCGACAACCGCGCGCCGGCTCACCAGGTGGTGCTGAGCACCGGCAGCACCCGCGGCGCGGTGGCGGGCGCGTCGTTCGAGGCGAACAGGCGCTCGTGGCCCTGCAGCACCAGGTAGCCCAGGCCGGCCGACGCCAGCGCGAAGCCCAGGCGGATCGGGAACCGGCGCAGCTCGTCGGTCGCGCCCATCAGGTTCATCGCCTTGACCAGATCGTTGTGGCGGCTCCACATGATCGTGTCCTTGGCGAAGTCGAGCCAGAAGCCGGTCGCCAGCACCGTCACCACCAGCTGGCCCCAGCTGCCGTCGGGGTACGCGCCCGAGTGGTAGTAGCCGACGTAGGCGCCCAGGAGCGCGAGATCGGCGACCTTGGGCGCCAGGTAGAACGCCAGCCGGGTCTTGGTGCCGAACAGGCCGGTCACGCGGGTCAGCCCCATCTGGAACGCGCCGGTCTGCTTGCTGCGCCCCGGCCACGGCCGGAACTCGACGACGTCGGCGCCGGCGGCCTTGGCGGTGAGCGCGTGGCTGCCCTCGTGGACGACCACGCCGACCGCGTAGGTCGGCAGCGCCAGGCTCAGGCCGACGATCACCAGCGTGCGATCCGACGGCGGATCGGCCGCGGCGGCGCGCGGCCGCGCGACCAGCACGAGCACGACGAGCAGCCCCGCCACCGCCGCGCCGCGCACGCTCATTTGCCGCGCAGGCCCTCGAGGTAGGTGATCGCCGCCTTGGCGTCGTCGACGAGGCAGGCGTTGACGTTCTTGCCCTTCCACTTGCCGACGGTGCCCAGCCGCACCAGCGCCTTGGTCAGCGCCGGGATCGCCGCCGGGTCGCCGAGCGCGCGCAGCTTGGCCACCGCCGGCTTGCGCTGCGCGCACAGCTCGCCCTGCTCGAGGTCGAAGCGGTAGCTGCTGAGCCAGTCGACGCGATCGCCGAGGTTGAGCTTGCCGGCCGCGGTGACCGCGGCGGCGCGGCGGGCCGCGTCGTCGCTGCCGGCCCACGCCACCAGCTTGTCGAACGCGCCGGTGTCGCCCAGCGCCTGCTGCTGGAAGATCAGCGCGGCCACCGCGGCGGCGCCGTCGGTGTCGGTGACGATCGCCGCCACCGCGGCGCGCAGCTGCGGGTCCTTGGCCAGCGTCGGGTCGAGCTCGAGCGCGCGCTTGTAGGCGACGAGCGCGTCGCTGTTCTTGCGCTGCGCCGAGTACGCGTGGCCGAGCTGCAGCTGCGCCGCCGGGTCCGACGCCGCGGCCTTCTTGCTGCCCTCGATGGCCTTGATCGCGCCGGCGGCGTCGCCCTGATCGAGCTGCGCCGCGGCCTTGCCGGCCAGGGTCTCGGGGGCCGGCTTGGGCGCGGGCTTGGGCGCGTCCTCGCGCAGCGCCAGCGCCGACAGGATGCCGACCGCCGCCGCCGCCACCAGGATCAGCGTCGCGATCGCGGCCCGCGGCGGCTTCTTGCGCGGGGCCTTGGGCTCGGTGAGGAGCAGCGGCTGCGACACCTGCGCCGGCGCGGCGAACATGTCGACCAGCGGCTCGGCGCCGGTGGGGATGCTGGGGCGGCTGCCGACCGCCATCGGCGTGCCGAGGATCGCGTCGATCGCCGCGATGTAGGCGGCGGCGTCGGGGTAGCGCTCGTCGGGGCGCTTGGCCAGGCCGCGCGCGATCAGCGCCTCGACCGCGGCCGGCACCGGCGGCCCCGGGCGACCGAGCACCGCCGCCAGCGTGTCGTTCATCGGCGGCGGCGGCCGGGTCGTGTGCATCGACAAGATCTCGAGCTTGTCGTCGGAGTAGAACGGCGGCCGGCCGCAGATCATCTCGTAGGCCATCACCGACGCCGCGTACAGGTCCGAGCGGCCGTCGAGCGGGTTGCCGATGGCCTGCTCGGGCGACATGTAGATCGGCGTGCCGAACGCGACGCCGGCCTGGGTCAGCTTGACGCCGTCGTCGATCTCACCGCCGCCGATGACCTTGGCGATGCCGAAGTCGAGGATCTTCGCGAAGTCCGGGTCGCCGTCCTTGGGCACCAGGTAGACGTTCTCGGGCTTGACGTCGCGGTGGACGATGCCGGCGGCGTGGGCGTGGCCCAGCCCGCTCAGCACGTGGCGCAGGATCGCCAGCGCGCGGTGCGGCGCGATCGGCGCGTCGGCGTCCATCAGGTCGCCCAGCGACCGGCCGTCGAGGAGCTCCATCACCAGGAACAGCGAGCCGTCCTCGAGCTTCCCGAAATCCGAGACGTCGACGCAGTTGGGGTGGTCGATGCGCCCGATCGCGATCGCCTCGCGCTCGAACCGGCTGCGCAGCTCCGGCATCGCCGCCAGGGTGGGGTGGAGCAGCTTGACCGCCACCGCCCGCCGGATCGCCACGTGCTCGCCGCGGTAGACCACGCCCATGCCGCCCTTGCCCAGCAGCGCGTCCAGCCGGTAGCGCCCGTCGATCACCGTCCCCAGCCGCCCACGGTCGTCCTGCGCCGGAGGCGCAGTCTTGACGCGAGGTTCGGTCGAGGCCATGACCCCTCCGTTCTATCGCGTTCCGCGCGATCGCGCCTCCCCCAAGGGCGGTGGCCTCGGAAAATCCGCACGCCTCGTCTTTACAGATCGGCCCCGTGTAGGTAGGGTCCGCCTCCGACGCCCAGGTAGCTCAGCTGGTAGAGCAGCGGACTGAAAATCCGCGTGTCGGCGGTTCAACTCCGTCCCTGGGCACTACCAAAACCGCAGAGTCCACCGGATTCTCGACGGAATTCTCGATCGCCGCCCGAGCGATCGCGTTGCCACCAGCGCCCCTGGTGCCACCGGTGCGCACGTCGCGCGTGACACCGGCGTTACAGTCCGGACCGCCGCCCGGCAGCCTCGAGATCGCCGCCGCCAGCGTTGCCTCATCGAGCCGCCCGTAGACCTTCTCGACCATCCGGGTCGAGCTGTGCCCGAGCAGCGTCGCGACGACGAACAGCGACTCGCCCTGCTGCACCAGCCACGACGCGAAGGTCCGCCGAAGGTCGTTGGCCGTCACCCGCGGCACGCCGGCGCGCGCGCACGCGAGCGTCAGGTCGCGCCGCATGCTGCCCCACGGCTGCACCACCGGCCCGGTCCACCCCGCGCGCTCGCCGAACACCTCGAGCCACGGCCGCAGCGCCGCCGCGATCGCGACGATCCGCGACACCGTCTTGCCCCGCGGCACGATGAGCAGGTTGCGCCGCAGGTCGACGTGCTCCCACGTCATCGCCGCCAGCTCGCCCACCCGCGGCGACGCGAACGCGATCAGCATGCAGTGCAGCACGCGCTGCGCCCGCCGCTCCTCGACCTTCGCGATCGTCTCCGGCGTCGCGTTCGCCGGCGGCCGCGCGACCAGTTCCTCGGTCATGCGGACGAACTGCTCGGGCGTCAGGTACGTGCGCCTGGGCTCGTAGTCGGCCTCGAACCGCGGCACGACGTCGAGCGAGCCGTGGTACCGATCGCGCGCCTGCGCCGCCCGCAGCGCGCCGCGCAGCACCACCAGCTCCTTGTGGATCGTGTGCCGGTGCGCGCCCTCGCCGAGCCGCGCGGCGACGTACCGCTCGACGTGCTCACGCTTGATCGAGTCGAGCGGGTGGTGGCCGAGCAGCCGGCCCAGGTGCCGCGCCTTCTGCCCGTAGCTCGACCTCGTGCCTTCGGGCTTCGCCGCGCACGTCACCTCGGTGAAGTAGTCGAGCGCGTCGCTCAGGGCTTCGGTCTCGTGCGGACCTGAATCGGTCGTCGAGAGTTCGAGGTCTCGCAGGCGGGCGAGGGCGACCTTCCGGTCCGCGGTCCGGGTGCTGACCTGCCGTCGCCGGCCCTGCCGGTCGACGTAGTCGGCGTAGTAGGTCGACCCTCTCTTGTAGAGCTTGCCCATGTGTCAGCGTCCTTGAGCCTTGCCTCGACGTACCGATCGACCGCCGGCTCTGGCACCAGCAGCCGCCCGGCGATCTCGACGTGCAGCATCTCTCTCGCGACCCGGTACGCCGACCGCTTGCTGATCCGCAGCCGGGCGGCGAGCTCGGGGACGGTCAACAGCCTGGCCCTGGCGTCCGGCCTCACGCGAGTGCTCCAAGGGCAGGGCCACCAGGCTTTGGCTGCGCCCGCCTTGGTTCATGCGCGACACGATGCGCAAGCGTACGCCGAGTCCATGACGCTGACCCTCCGCAGTCGGCGGTGCCGATGCAGCGATGCGAGAACTTCACGGTTCACCACGTGATCTCGAGGTACCGCCGACGCGTCAGGCCCCGCTCACACCGCGCCGCGGCTGCCTGCGGGCGCGCACGGGCCGAGGGCGCACCCTCTCACCCTCCGCCGGCGCCGGCGCCTGAAGCACCTCCGCCAGCGTCGCGCGCGGCAGCTGCGCATCGCCATTCGGCTGAGGAGCCGAGCCCGTACCATCTCCTGCCTGAACCGCGCGGAGGCCGCCGCTGGTCGCACGCGGCGGCGCAAAGAAGCTCCCGGGAGCGATCGGAGGCATCGGCACCGAACCGGACGGGGGCCGCATCATCGTGGCGGAAGGGGACGCCGGCATCGCGCCAGGCGGGATCGCTCCGGGGGGCGGCATCGGCACCGCGCCGGACGGAGGCATCGGCACCGTGCCCGGCGGGTGCATGGGCATCGGGGCAGGCCTCCGCAGCATCGCGGCGGGGGGAGGCATGGACATCGCGCCCGGCGGGTGCATGCGCATGATGGAGGCCGGAATGGACGGCTCGCCGGACCGCGGGGCGTGCATCTGCGCACGCGCATCAGCCTGCCGCTCGCGCAGGTGGGCGCGCGCGGTCAAGCCGTCGAGCCGTCGCGCAACGATCGGCACGAGCATGTCCGGAAGCCTCTCGACGATGCCATCCAACTCGTCGAGCAACCGATTCACATGCGCGCTCTGCTCCTCGTGGGGGATGTCGATCGTCTCGCCGGTACTCGTCGGCGAGTACGGCCGAGGGAGCGAGGGCGCGCGAAGCGGCGCAGGGGAGGTCTGGCGCCCGTGCGGGGGCGCCAGAGTTGCGTCGCTCGCACGCGGTGCAGACCCGTTGTCAGGCAAGGGTGCGACGGCGTGATCTTCGGTGGCTCCGCCGCCGGCGCTGATCCGGACAGGTGTCGTGGCACGTGGAAGCTCGTGACCACCGCCGGTACCGCTGGGGCGAGGCCGCGCGCGAGCGCGCTGCGGCTCCATGGTTCCCGTCCAGATCGCGAGCAAGGCGGCCGAGCGGGCCTCTCCGTCGAGGTGGTCGACCTTCGACTTCAAGGTCCTGAGCGCGTCCACCGGTGGCGCATGGGGAAGGCCGGTCTGGCCGCTCACGAGGAAGGCTACGATCTCCTGCGCTCGCTCGGGGAAGTACTGCCAGACGATGCTGCCGACGTACAGGTCGCTCTTCTTTTTCGAGTAGCTGACGTGCATCATCTTCGCGATGTAGTCGTCGAAGCTGTGGAAGCCGAGCTCCCGAAACAGCTCCAGCTTCTTGACTTGAAAGAGCGCGACCGCCGCCAGGGTCGTGTACCGCTGCCCGCGGCTGACCATGTCCGGCGCCCGCTGCGCTAGCGTCGGCACGGGGCCATGCGTGCTCGGCGGTTGCTCGCTCACGGGGAACGACGTGGGCCCGGCGGGCCCGAGAGCGTCCGTCGTCGGGTTCGTAGCGGTGAACGGCTCAGGAACTCGAAGATTCATCGGGTGACCTCCACGTCCGCAACAAGCCACACCGACGTCCGCACGTCGATGGGCAGGCTGCTGGCGCCGGAGGTCGGTCGTGTCAGGGCCGTCGGCGCGCGAATGTGCGACCGCGTTCGAGTCGGAGTGTGCGTTGCCCATCAGGCGGCACGTTTGTCAGGCGCCGATAGATGGTGCGGGCGTCGGAACCGAGCAAGGCAGCGGCAACCGCCACCGCGCCTTCCACGGCTCCACGCTCCTTGCGGACGAGCGAAACCTCCTGCGAGCAAGCGATCCGCACGAAGTCCGCCGGCGGCATCCGCACCGCTCGCGCAAGCCGGCGCACAACATCCTCGGAGACCCTGGCGAGGATGGTGTTGAAGTCCGCGAGCGTGTCCCACCGCTCCATGAGCTGCGCCAGCGTGTAGACGAAGAGCCAGAGGTTCCAGTCGTCGTGGTCCTCGAAGAGCTGCTTGAGCTTCCGGAATCCCTTGGCGGCGACGGCGACCTCGTGCAGTACGCGCTCTGCATTCGCCAGTTCTTTGTCGGTACGCTGGATCTCATCGATGGCGTCTGGGCGGTCGCTGCGCAGCGCGCGGGCGAGCCGCTGGAGCGTCTCGTAGTTCACCTCCGTGCGCCTCCAGAGGTTGAACATCCGCTGGATCCGGCTGCGCCGGGCGTCTCGCTCAGCGTCGGTGTACTCGCCGGAGGGTGGGGGGGAAGCCTCAGCCAGCGCATCGACGCCGGACGTGCCGCGGGGGAGGTCCTCTGCATCTACCCCGCGGCGCCGGCCGTCCCGCGCGGCCGGCCCCTGTCGATCGGCTCCATCCGCGAGCTGCGCGGCCGCACGGTCGGGCGGCACTGGCGGCACGGCGCCCTTGGTGGCGCGCTGGCGAGAACCAAGCTGCTGACCCTGCTCTCGGACACGTCGTCCGCCATCCGGTCTGGCCGGCGGCCTGGGGTTCGTCCGCCGTCCGTTCTTGCCGCTCATGCGCAGGGAGTTTCGCCGAAGTCGACCCTGCTGACACGACCCGCCGGTCGTGACAGTAACGTCGCGACCACGATGACGCACCCTGGCGCCGAGATCGCCGGGCGGCGGCTACGGGCTGAGGATCGAACGATACTCCGGGCAGATCTCGTACTCCGCGGCGAAGCGCCCGACCGAGTGGCCCCGCGTCTTCTCGAGGACGTTGTCGCGCAGGATGGTCCAGATCTTGCGGCCTCGTCTCGCCGACACGCCCGGCGCGTCGATGTGGCGGTTCTTGCCCTGCGTGAGGGCGGTCGACGGGACCGACACGCGTGGGGCGCCCTCGGCGCGCGCCGCGATCCACGCCAGGACTATGGCGATGTCGTCGACGAGCGATGTGTCGTCGCCGGCGAGCCTGGTCGCGAGCGCCCTCATCGCAAGCGTCGGCGCTAGCGGGTGCGACCGACCCCGGACGACCACGGCTCGCGGCTCGCGGAATGCCGCCACGGCTCGTTCGCGGGACGAGCGATGGACCTTGGCGGCGCTGAGCCACTCCTTGAGCACGGCGACGAGCTGGTCCATCGTCCAGCCGGCATCGGTCATCGACCGGACCACGCGGCCCCGACCCATCGTGGCGACCGTCCCGTACAACCGGGGGCCCGAGCGCGATGGCGGTCCCCACATCCAGAACGGAACATCGCGCCACCCATCCATCCCGTCGGCAACGGCGAGGCAGCGCCAGAGAGCAAGAAGGTTCGCTCGGCGCTCGATGCCCAAGCGTTCCCGCCGAGCGACGGCCGCGAACTCGGGTTCCGGGGTGTGGAGAGCGTCGCCTCGCTCGGCGAGGATGATCGCCGCCTCGATCTGGAAATCGTCACCGACCCGCTGTGCCTCACGCGGGTGGGCGAGCAGCGGTCCAAGCCACGTCGGGGCTCGGTCGCGAGCGGCCGCGAAATGCGCGAGCGGATCATGCACGATGTATGATCTACCCGAACGACGATCTGCGGGCAACGTCAAACGAGTCGCCGCTTCTCGACGAGAAGCGGCACGCTGTGAGGATTCGATCGATCTATTTCTCTATCTATGATTGATCATACATAAAGAGAGATCCAGGCGAGGACGGATCGGTCCTCGCGACTTCGCGAGGGCCAAGAGCACGGTGACGAGCACCGTGATGCACACCCTGGGTCGCCGGATGCGTCGCCTACCGGCCCCCCCAAGTGCTCGGTCTTCTCGTCCCGAGCAGGCATGATGGATTCTCCCCGGGCGCGCGGATCGCACACACGGGATCATGAGAGCCTGGACGTGATCGCAGCACGGTGCCACGCCGTCGCGCGACCGCTCGCCGGCTCCTTGCACGGTCGAGCAACGGCGGGTGCGCTGCGCGGTTCCCGACCAAGGCTCCAGCCTGCGCCGGCGCCCAAGACGATCAGCGATGACTTCGCCCGCATCGCATATGGCGAGGGCTACGTCGAAGTTACCCGGCCCCCGTCCCGGGGGCACCGTGATCGGGGTACCCGATGTCGTGGGCTAGTTCTTGGTCGAGAGGGTCGGCACCGGCGCTGCAAGCAGCGCCTGCATGGCCCTCGAGCACGCCGGGAACTTCTGCTTCGAGGCGCTGAAACAGATCGTGAGGTGCCCCTTCACGATCTCCATGCCCGCCTTGTCCCAGTCCAAGTAGAGGGTGACGTCCGAACTGAACTCCGACCGCCCCCACTCGAAGGTGAAGGTCCCAAGCACCTGGTCCCAGATCTTCTTCCGCCGCACGCTCGTGAGTGAAGGCTCCAACCCGTCGATCACGGGTAGCACCGCATCGAGGTTCGCCGGCGAGAGCACGCCGGGGCGAAAGTAGAAGGTACATTCCTCGACGTGATCGTACCCCTTCGTGGTGCAGATCGCCGAGTTGAACCATGCATGGTCCAGCCTCGCGACCACGTCGTGGAAGTTGGAGCGGTACTCCGCGCCCGGTCCCAATTCATCGAGGGCGGCCTTGATGCTCGTCGCCGGCGTGCCGGGCACGAGCAACGAGAGCTTCGCCAACTCGACCACCGGCTTCTTCTCGCCGGCGATCGCCTTCTTCTCGTCCTTCTTGCCCGTGCTTGTCTTCGAGTCACATGCAGCGGCGGCGAAGACAAGAGCGATAGCAACGATCGCACGCATCGTGAACTCCTTCCCCAGGGGCGGTGATCCTAGTCCGCGATAGCGGAGTCCGCAACAGCGGTCCGCCCCTACCGTCGGCGAGTGACCCCTTCGCAGCTCCGCGGCGTTCTCGCCCGGAACGTTCGCCAGCAGGCGAAGGCGCGAGGGCTCGCCTTGAACTCGCTGGCCGACTTTGCGGGCGTCTCGCGCAGCCAGCTCTACGACGTGCTGGCCCGTCGGAAAGCCGCCTCGATCGACTGGCTCGCGAAGATTGCAAAGGCTCTTGACGTGCCGCCATCGCAACTCCTGGCCCCGTGAAAGCCGCCGGTGGTCGGCGCCTCGCCCGTTCCGGCTTCGCGCCGGCATCTTGGACAAACGGTCAAACAAGTGTCCAGAACCGACCGAAACGGAAGCATGGGCTCCGCGGCCACCACACGCATCGTCGTCTCCAGGGTCGACGGCGCCACTACCTTTGCGCTGCGCAGGGTTACGGGGCCATCAGGACTCGCTGGTAGGGCCATGAGGCCGTCGCTCGGCCGGTTACGGCCGTAACCGGGGGAGTGATGTTACGGCCGTAACCGTATCCAAGCGGATGCCGGCTTCCGGGCATCCCGACGTGCACACGGTGGCCTCTCATTCGCCCGGCATCACACGCGAGTCGCCCGACACCGTCGCGCGTAGGCGCAGCCGCGACACTGCCATCCGCGCACCGGGTAGAAGGCGCCGGCGTCGATCGCGCGGAGGACACCGACGACCGTGAGCAGGAACTCGTCCTCTGCGCTCGTGTCGCGCTCGACATCCTCCACCTGCACGATGGGCGTCGCCGCCTTAGTGAGCACCTGGAATGTAACGCCCTCGATGTCGAGGCCGAGCTGCCTCGCCGCGTGCAGGTAGGCGGTCGGCTGGAGGTCGTAGTCGAGTTGGTCGCGGCCGTACCGTCGCGCCGACGTCTTGTGCTCGAAGATTCGCAACCGGCCCCCTCGCTCGGCGACCAGGTCGATGATGCCGGTGAGCTTCTCGTCGAGCACCTCGCCTGTGGCCGGGTCGTGTAGATCGACGTTGAACGGCGTCTCGATGAGCACCGGGCGGACCGCCGGCGCGCGAGCCGCGTGGGCGTGGAACGTCCGCACTACCGCGGCCCCGTGCGAGGCCACCGAGGCGAGGGGATGGCCGTCGTCCGTCAGCACCGGCATGTCGGGTGGCTGAGCCGCGATCCATGCGCCGGCGAACACCTCGAGCATGGCCTCGAGCGAGAGCATGGCCCCGTCGCGCACGCTCGTGTAGTACGAGGCGAGCGCCGCGTGCACCGCGGAGCCGAGCACGAGCGCGACCGCCACTGACTCCGGCTTCTCGCCAAGCACGTACCTCAGCTCGTACTGCCGCGGGCAGCGCAGGTAGGTCTTCAACTGCGAGACCGACACGTAGAGCCCATCGGGTCTCGGCGAGGTCATCGCACGAGCTCCTGCCCGGCGTGCCCGTTCGACGGCTTGGCGGACGCCGGGCCCTCGCTCATCGCCGCGATCACCTCGCTCGCCTGGACCTTGGTGAGGAACTCGAGCTGCCGCCCGTACCGCTCGCGCACGCGCTGGCGGAACACAGGCTCCTCGTAGCCGTGACGGCGCACGAGCGACCAGATCGCCTGCACCTGCTTCGCGGTGATGCGCTCGCGCTCGCGGGCGGTCGCGGTCGGGGGCGCCGGCGTGCGGCTCGTAGCGTCGGCCTGTCCGCTGGTGCGCGCCGGCGTGCGCGGTGCGGCGTCGCCGTCCTCGGCCGCCGGCCCGTTGTCGTCGTCGAGCGCGCCCCGGTACGCATCCCGACCGGCGCCGAACATCGCCGCCGCTTTCTTGAAGCCGTTGGTGAAGGCCCCCTTCCGCGCATCGGCCTCGGTCATCGCCGTGTGCCCGCCGTCGCCGTACGCCTCGGCGAAGACGACGAACTCGCCGTCCTTCCACTCGCCGAGCTCGAGCCGTACCTCGCACAGCGCCTCGAACACGGGGCGGCCCTTCGCGCTCGTGGCGCCCTTGATCGCCGTCGTCCGGTGCGTGCGGAACCCGCCGACGCCGAGGACCTCGTTGATCCGGTCGACGACGTACTGGTACTTGATGCCGCTCGTGTCGTAGCCGCGCCCGGTGACGCGGCCATCCGTGCGCTCGATCGCCTCCTCGGGGAACGGCGCCGCGAGCGCGGTGAAGAGCTTCTTCCTGTCCTCGTTCATGGTGGACCTCTGGAACGACGAGGGCCCCGGGACATGCGCCCCCGAGGCCCTCGTCGGTGATGGTGGATGTTCGTGTCAGCCGTGCGCGTGGCGGTCCTGGGTCATCTCCCGGACCACCACCATGAGCACGGCGATGATGAGCCGCCGCACGAGCGGCGACCTCAGCAGCTTCAGGAACCACATGCGTCCTCCTCAGGCGGCGAACAGCGCGGTCGCCGTCGCCGAGTCGAGCGTGGTGAGGTCGGTCGTCGACATCGCGGGCGAGCACCACGGCGCCAGGGTGCTCGCCGCGACGCCGATCCCGATGCCGATGATGGAAACCCCGCGGACCGCCGCACGCTGCCGCAGCTCCGGCGCCCGCACGGGGTGGCTCACGCCGTCGGTGATGAGCACCAGGTCGGCCCGTCGCAGGCTCGCGTCGGCCTCGATCAGCTCGAGCCCGCGGCCGATCACGTGGTCGATGTCCGTACCCCCGGCGCACCCGGTGAACAGCGCGTCGATCGGCAGCTTCGCGCCTGGCGCGACCACCACCTCGCTCTTCACCCGCGCGTCGAACCCGAGCAGCGCGAACGTGCGCCGCTCCTGCTGCGCGTGGTCGAGCAGCGCGAGCGCGACCGCCGTCGCCCACGTGTCCGGCGTGCCCTCCATCGAGCCACTCTTGTCGAGGCAGACGACGAGCGGGCCCTCTCCGCGGCTGTCCGTCCCGCGCACGCCGTACTGCAAGGTCTCGCGCTCGAGCAGCGACCGCAGCGCCGCGCGCCGCAGCCGCGGGTGCGCGAGCCGCACCAGCTCCGACGGCAGCAGCCGCCCGAGGTCGTCGCCGCGCTCCACGTCGCCGGTCTCCTCGGGCACGCGGCGGACGCGGTGCCGCCGGCGCGCAGCCGCGATCTGCCGCACGCGGCCCGCGAGCCGCGCCAGCTCGCGCAGGCGGGGCAGCTCGCGCAGCTTCCTCGCCAGCGAGACCGCCGCGTCGCCGGTCCGTTCGCCGCCGGTCGACGTGCTCGTTCCCGCCCCGCGGCCGACGTCCACGTGCTCGAGCGCCGCGAGCGCCTCTCGCACCTCGACGATCGCATCCTCCGCGCGCATGCACCCCTCGCGCAGCCGCCGGCGGACGACGTGCTGCTGCTCGTCGGGCTGCGGGTCGCCGAGCGCGTTCATGAGCGCCTCCACCGCCGCGCCCGCGGCGACCGCATCGCCCCGGCACTCGTTCACGAGCCGCTCGAACTGCGGCAGCTCGGCGCAGCGGCCGTGGATCTCCTCGGCCCAGCGCGAGTGCTCGCCGCCGCGGAGCCGCGCCGGCAGCTCCACGATGTCGCCACCGTACAGCACGCCGAAGAGCTCATCCTCGAGCTGCATGCGCGGCGCATCCGACTCGCGGGCCGCCGGCAACCCGCGGCCCTCTCGGTGCAGGTAGACGTCCCAGCGCGCGATGTCGCGCGACAGCCGCCTCACTTCGCGGCCCTCAGGCCGAGCCCGGCGCTCACGGCCTTGCTCAGCTCGCGGTGGATCGCGTCGATCTCGCGCGACGCGTCGGCGACGACCGCGCGCGCCCGGCGCCCGCCCTTGAGCGCCAGGTCGGTGAGCCGCGCCTGCTGCTGGACGAACGCCTCGATCGCGCCCGCCGCCGCCGAGATGTACTGCTTGCGGTCGGCGCTCTTGATGCCGGCGACCCGCTCGGCCGTCTCGCGCGCGGAGTCGAGGATCTCCTGCGCCTGCGTGCCGGCCGGGTCGGCGAGCTGCCCGACGAGCCGCGCGACCTTCGTGCGCTCCTTGGGCTCGCGCCACAGCGAGTCGCCCAGGAGCGCCAGGTCCTCGGGCGAGGTCTGGCTCTCGCCGGCGAGGTACGCCGACGCCCGCGCCAGCCGCAGCGACCGCTTCCACCGCCGGTCCGACGCGACGATCCCCTCGACCCGGCACGCCTCGCGGATCGCGATCAGCGCGTCGACCGTCGCGTCGGTGACCTTCACCTTCAGCAGCTCGAGCTGCGCCGCGCGGAGGTCATCCATCGTCGCGCGGGTCGACGGGGCCGGGTCCGGCGCCTTCACCACGGCCCGGAAGCTCGACGTCTGCACCAGGTAGTTGACGTCGAACCGGAGCATGAACCGGTCGAACAGCGCCTCGAGCTCCTTCGACTCCGGCAGCTCGTTCGACGCGGCGAACAGGCTGACGAGCGGGCAGGGCGTCGGCGACCCGTCGTTGTGGAAGACGCGCTCGTTCGCGATCGACAGGAGCGAGTTGAGGATCGCCGAGTTCGCCTTGAACACCTCGTCGATGAACGCCAGCTCGGCCTCCGGCAGCTTGCCGGCCGTGATGCGGACGAACCGGTCCTGCTCGAGTCCGCTCAGGCTCACGGGGCCGAACAGCTCCTCGGGCGTCGAGAAGCGGGTCAGCAGCCGCTCGAAGTAGCGACCGTTGAACGCCTGCGCGATCGCGCGGACGAGCGCCGACTTCGCCGTGCCCGGCGGACCGAGCAGGAGCACGTGCTCGCCAGCGAGGATGGCGCACAGCGCACCGTCGATGACGGGCTGCCGCTCGGGGAACGCGCTCACCAGGTCGGAGCGCAGGGACTGGAAGATGGTGCGGGACATGATCACCTCGATGTGAAGGGTTTGCGTCAGGCCGCGCGGGCGCGGTCCTCGATGAGGCGGCCGACGGTGGCCGCGAGCTGGTCGAGCTGGTCGTCGAGCGTCTCGACCTCGACGTGCAGCACGTCGCGGTAGAGCTGCGCCCGTGCGCGCAGCGCGGCGAAGGAGTCGAGCCGCCGCTCGAGCGTCGACGCGCGGTCGGGCGGGAGCGCGAGGAAGCCGTCGATCTCGGTGCGCAGGGCTCCGAGCTCCTCCTCGATGGAACCGCGGGCGACCTCGCCCAGGGTCTGCTCGGCCTCGGGGCTGCGGTGCACCGGGAGCACGCACACCGTCGACTGGCCGATGCGCTGAACCGCATCCTGGAGCCGGCGCACCTGGAGCGCGAACGGAGAGGGCGTCCAGTACACGCCACCGTGCGGGCGCAGCGTGACGGCGGCGAACGTGCCGAGCGTGCGGACGACGGTGCGGCGGACGTCGTCGGGCACGTGCGTGCCCTTGAGCACGTCGAAGCGGCGCATGACGTCGACCACCAGGTCGTGCGCCGGCGCGTCCGTAGACACCACGTCGCGGTTGCGATCGAGCGTGACCCGCGCCTCCTGCGAGTAGGCGAGGGTGCCGTCACCGGCCCGCGTCTCGCGCACGACGCCGAACACGACCTCGTCGGCCGTGTCCTTCGCCAGGCGCAGCAGCCGACCGGGCTGGCCGACCTGCACCTCGCGCACCGCGCCCTTGAACGCCTTCTCGGCCGTGGGCGGCTCGGGCAGCAGCTCGCCCGGCAGCCCGGCCTCCTGCCAGATCGTCGTGAGCGTGCCGCGGTCCACCCGGGCATCGGACAGCGACCACCAGATGAGGTCGCCGAGGTGCTCGCCACCGCGAGCGAGCGTCTGCTTCAGCAGCTTGTGTGCGGACATGATTCCTCCGTTGCGTCGCGTGGCGACGCGGATGGCCGGCTCAACCCGTCGGGGAGCCAGCAGGTCTGTCGAACGCGAACGCCCGTGTGGCGTCCGCGAGTGGCGTTGTCGTCAGTTTGTCGGTCCGTTTCGTATCACCGGTGCGGTGCGAGACGATCCGTCGGCATCGCGACGTCCGGGCCCGCGACCGCTTCAGCCTCCCGCCGGCAAGGTCACACGAGACCGAGCTCGTCGAGCAGCTCCGCCACCGTGACGTCGAGCGCCGCGGCGGCACCCTCGATCATGCCGGCCTGGTACGCTGCCGCCGCGTCCAAGCCGTGCCACGGATGATCCGTCGCGCCGTCGATGAGTCGCGATACTCCATCTACCTTCTCGATCGCGGCCAGCGCCTCCTGCATCAGCGCGCGCAGAGCTTCCACGTTGCAGTCCTCCCGGACCGACGCGGGGACCAGCCCCGATGCGGTTCCAGGGACTTATCTCCTGTTCGTCGCTCCTCTTGCGTCGTGCGGTCCTCTCGAAGGCGCTCCGCGCGGTCGCGTGGTGAGGTGCTGACGGATGTGGGTCGTCGACGATGTGGCAGGAGACCTTGGCGTCGATGCCGCGGCGAGACTCGCGGCATCGTATATGGCTAGGGCTATCAAACGAACGAGGTGGCTCCCCGAGTCGGGGGAGTGTGGTACCCGAGCCTCGGCTGAATTTTTTTGGGGGCGGCGGGTTACGAGCCCTGCCTCCTCGGGCCTCATCAGTCGCACCGCTCCACCATGTGCGTCGGTTGCGCCTCTTTCTCCAGCGGGCGTTGACCGCCGCCTCGGCCTGAGGGTTATCATGAGCGCGCCTGCGTGGCCCTGAGGCCCGGCTGCTGGGCAAGGGAGGACGCCGATGAGAGCCTGGATGCTAGCATTGCTGTGCATGACGGTGGTCGGCGTTGCCCACGCCGAGGGCCCACCTGCGCTCTGGCGTGACCTCGCGGTCGGGGATGCTGCCAAGGAAGTCGAGAAGAAGCTCGGCACACCCTTGCGAGAAGAGTCGAGTAGCCCGCTGGATGGGCGCCCGACCGGACCAGGACAGCGTTTCATGAGCTTCCACTTGTCGACAGGTGACGGCGCTGTCGTCTTCTTCAAGGATCGACTCTATCAAGTGATGTCGGTTCAACGGCTGAAGGGCATCGCGCCCAAGGAGGCGCTTGATGACGTCGTGAAGGAGCGGGGACCTGCCGCTGCGATCAGCGAGCTCGCGGACGGCGTTCTTCGCGCGACATGGCAGCGCAGTCCGATCGAAGATGTGGTCGTGCTCAAGCCGGCGGCGGATGGTGTGGACGCCTTCGCCATGGCAACCGAGAAGGACATCGAACGCGCAGTGAAGAAGGCGGAGTCCGACGCAGCTG
The DNA here is from genome assembly GCA_016794525.1 of Myxococcales bacterium. Lineage (GTDB taxonomy): Bacteria > Myxococcota_A > Polyangia > Haliangiales > Haliangiaceae > UBA2376. The sequence goes on along the minus strand of JAEUJY010000099.1, from coordinate 1,735 downwards.
TGGTCATGGAATGCCCCGACGACGGCGATTCCATGATGGAGGAGGACCCCGACGAGCCAATCATCACTGGCATGCCGGAGCTGCCTATTCATCGGCAGCTGTTGTGTGGTCACGAGGTCCGCGGAAAGCGAGTCCGAGAGGGCACCGCCGTGGCGTATGACCAATATGGCCTGCTGATTGTGGTCGGCGCGTACAAGCAGGACGCGAGAACGGGCGCGTGGACGCTCACTCCATCCGACGGTGAGATCCGGCGGATCGAAGGGTCGTTCGAAGACGACCGACGTGTGGGGGTGTGGTCGTCGTTCGACGCAGCCGGCAACAAGCTCATGGTCGAGCGCTATCGCCTCGGACTCCGCGACGGGGCGGCCACGGAGTGGTACGCGAGCGGACAGAAGAAGGCAGAGGCAACGTTCAAGGACGGCGAGTTGGTCGGTACATGGACGGCGTGGTTCGCCGGCGGGCAGAAGAGAGAGGAGGGTCACTATGCGAAGGGCTTCGCGCGGCCGCCCTGGAATTGCTGGGACGAAGCCGGGAACGAAACCGAGTGCGAAGAAGAGCGGGAGTTCGCTGCGGCTGAAGAAGTAAGAGCCGAGGTGGCAACTGCGCTCGCTGAGCTCAAGGCTATCAAGCAGGGGCCCGCGCTCGTAGCCGATACGGCGAAGTGGATCTCGGCCCAATGCGACGTGGAGCAGGAAGCCATGGCGTTCAAGCGCAGCATGCGAGCGGAATGCGAAGAGGGCCCCACGGTCGTGGTTGAGGAGACGGGCCAGACCTGCTCGCGGGCCAGGGTCGAGTACTACGGCAAGCAGGCGACGCGTCTAAGGGCGCAAGGCGAACGCGTTCGGCTCGCGATGGTGAAGGTGGATGCTCGTGCCCAAAAAGGCGGAGTCGACCTGTGGCAGGCGTTTGTCGCATACGCGTCGGCGTTGCGTCGGTGCCACTGTCCCGATCTGAGGACCGAGGATGTTGGGGTCTGTCGCTGGTAGACCTCCGGCGGTCCCCAATTCTGGTAGGCGGATCAGGGGACCCGGCAGGGCCGGCGGTGACATGCCGCTCGCGGTGCGACCACGCTCTCCGCGGCTCGGGCTCCGGTCCAGACCTGCTCGAGCCGGTTCAATCCAGCGAGATCGGGTTGACGCCTACATGGCCGTGTGGCTAACGTTGGCGCTCGCAACGCGGAGAGGCCGCCGTTCGCGCACCCCGCTACGAGAGAGCACACATGGACGCACGGTGGCTGTCAGTCGAAGAGATCGCGGGGTATCTCGGCGTGAGCAAGGACACCGTGTACGCATGGCTCTCCTCGAGGGGCATGCCCGGACATCGGGTGGGCCGATTCTGGAAGTTCAAGGCCGCGGAGGTGGACGAGTGGGTCCGGGCAGGTGGCGCCGCTGCTGCCGGCTCGGAGCGAGATGAAGGAGCCGTAAGCTGATGGCGCTGCCCCTCGCCGAGGTGATCGCAGAGTCCGTTGAGAAGGCACGCCAGCTCTACCATCGCCTGGTAATCGTCGTGGGCCCGCCTCGGTCCGGGAAGACGACCGCGTTGCGCGCGTTGCAGCACGAGCGAGGCTGGCCGCTGGTAAACATCAACCTCGCGCTTGTCGCCACCGGCCCGGAAGGGAACCAACTCCACCGGGATCACCGGTGACCAGGGGACCACCGGCTGACGGGCGTGGCGGTGGTGGCGGTGGGGGCCTCGGCCAAGAAGTCGCGATGCCGGAGGCGTTCGTGTAAGCCGG
>JAEUJY010000090.1 GCA_016794525.1 Myxococcales bacterium | reverse complement strand
CAGATCGAGACCTGCGGCAACGGCGTGACCGAGGCCATCAACGGCGAGCAGTGCGACGACGGCAACCTCGTCGACACCGACGCCTGCCGCAACACCTGCCAGTTCCCGCGCTGCGGCGACGGCATCGCGTCGGCCAGCGAGACCTGCGACACCAACGGCAACAGCCAGACCTGCAACCTCGACTGCTCGGCGCCGGCCTGCGGCGACGGCAAGCTCAACCCGGCGTTCACCCCGACCGGCGCGCCCGGCCCCGAGCAGTGCGACGACAGCAACACCACCAGCGGTGACGGTTGCTCGAACCGCTGCCAGGTCGAGCCGTTCGCGCTGGTCGTGACCAAGGCCGGCACCGGCACCGGCACCGTGACGTCGGCTCCGGCCGGCATCTCGTGCGGCGCCGACTGCAACGAGCTGTACCCGGTGGGCACGATGGTGACGTTGACCGCGGCCCCGGGCACCAACTCGGTCTTCACCGGGTGGGCCGGCGGCGGCTGCACCGGCACCGCGCCGTGCGCCGTGACGATGACCGCGGCGCGCAACGTCGTCGCGACGTTCGACCTCAACACGCTGACCGTGGTCAAGGCCGGCAACGGCAGCGGCACGGTCACCGGCACCGGCATCAACTGCGGCGTCGACTGCACCGAGGACTACAACGCGGCGACGGTCGTGACGCTGGTCGCGACGCCCGGCACCAACACCTCGTTCACCGGCTGGTCGGGCGGCGGCTGCTCGGGCACCGGCTCGTGCATGACGACGATGAGCGGCGCGACCACCGTGACCGCGACCTTCACGCTCAACACGATCAACCTGACGGTGACGCCGGCCGGCAACGGCACCGGCACCGTGACCTCGGTGCCGACCGGCATCAACTGCGGCGTGACCTGCGTGTTCGGCTTCAACGCCAACACGATCGTGACGCTGACCGCGGCGCCGTCGGCCAACAACACCTTCACCGGCTGGTCGGGCGGCGGCTGCAGCGGCACCAGCACCTGCACCGTGACGCTGACCGCGGCCACCGCCGTGACCGCGACCTTCACGCTCAACCAGCACCAGCTGAGCGTCGTGCGCACCGGCAGCGGGTCGGGGTCGGTGGCGTCGTCGCCGGCCGGCATCACCTGCGGCGTCGACTGCACCGAGAACTACAACGCCGGCCAGGTGGTGGTGCTGACCGCCACCGCCGCCGTCGACTCGACGTTCACCGGCTGGTCGGGCACCGGCATCACCTGCCCGGGCACCGGCACCTGCACCGTGACCGTCAACGCCGCGACCTCGGTGACCGCGACCTTCGCGATCAACACGTTCACGCTGAGCGTGTCGCGCACCGGCACCGGCACCGGCACCGTCACGTCGGTGCCGAGCGGCATCAACTGCGGCGGCACCTGCCTGGCGACGTACAACGCCGGCCAGCTGGTCACGCTCACCGCGACCGCGGGTGGCAACTCGGCGTTCACCGGCTGGTCGGGCGCGTGCACCGGCATCGCGACCTGCGTCGTGACGATGGACGCGGCGAAGTCGGTCCAGGCCAACTTCGACACCGACACCCGCGTGCTGACGGTCAACCCGGCCGGCACCGGCAGCGGCACCGTGACCTCGGCGCCGGTCGGCATCAGCTGCGGCGCGACCTGCGCGTTCCCGTTCGCGCAGGGCTCGTCGATCGTGCTCACCGCGACGGCCAGCAGCGACTCGAACTTCACCGGCTGGTCGGGCGGCGGCTGCAGCGGCACCGGCACCTGCACCGTGACGCTGAACAACAACACCACCGTCACCGCGACCTTCACGCTCAAGACCTTCACGGTCACCGTCGCCGGCGCGGGCACGGGCACCGGCACCGTCACGTCGGTGCCGGCGGCGATCAGCTGCACCAGCACCGCCGGCGCGACCAGCGGCACCTGCATGCAGGGCTACAACGCCGGCGCCGTCGTCGGCCTGGTGGCCACGCCGAGCGCGACCTCGACGTTCACCGGCTGGAGCGGCGTGGCCGGCTGCAGCAGCAGCTCGCTGTGCATCGTGACGGTGAGCGCCGCGGCCACCGCGACCGCCACCTTCGTGCTCAAGACCTACCCGCTGACCGTCACCAAGGGCGGCGGCGGCTCGGGCACCGTGACCTCGGCGCCGGCCGGCATCAACTGCGGCGCCACCTGCACCGCGAGCTTCAACGACGGCGCGTCGGTCGTGCTCACCGCGGTCGCCGCGGGCGGCTCGACCTTCACCGGCTGGTCGGGCGCGGGCATCACCTGCCCGGGCACCGGCACCTGCACCGTGACGATGGCGGCCGCGACCACGGTGACCGCGACCTTCGCGCCGCTCAGCCGCGTGCTGACGGTGATGCCCGGCGGCGCCGGCAGCGGCACGGTGACCTCGAACCCGAGCGGCATCAACTGCGGCGCGACCTGCAGCGCCAGCTACACCGACGGGTCGGTCGTGGTCCTGACCGCGGTGGCCACCACCGGCTCGTCGTTCAGCGGCTGGTCGGGCGGCGGCTGCAGCGGCACCGGCACCTGCGTCGTGACGATGACCGCCGCCACCACCGTGACGGCGACCTTCGTGCTCAACACGTTCGCGATGAACCTGACGATGGCCGGCGCCGGGACCGGCACGGTGACATCGTCGCCGGTGGGCATCAACTGCCCGGGCGACTGCACCGAGACCTACACCACCGCCCAGACCGTGACGCTCACCGCGGTGGCCGACACCGGGTCGATCTTCACCGGCTGGTCGGGCGAGGGCTGCTCCGGCACCGGCACCTGCGTGCTGGCGATGAGCGAGCAGCGCGACGTGACCGCGACCTTCCAGCCGGCCTTCGCGCTGTCGGTCACGGTGACCGGCACCGGCACGGTGAGCTCGGCGCCCGCCGGCATCACCGCCTGCGCGGCGGCGTCGGGCGACTGCAGCGAGAACTACGCGTCGGGGACCAACGTCACGCTGACCGCCTCGGCCAACACGATGTCGTGGACGGGCTGCGCGACGTCGACGATGACGACCTGCACCGTCACGATGGACATGGCGCGCAGCGTCACCGCGACGTTCCCGTGATCCAGGCCGCGTGACGCGGGCCGCCGCGGCGGTTGCGCGTGCACGCGTGGCGGGCGTGGTCGATACTGGGGGTATGTCGCCGCTGCCGTCGGTCCGGACCGTGAAGCATCGGGGGCGGGTGGTGGCGCCGCGCGGGCGGCCGGTCGCGGTGCGGCTGGCCGACGCCATCGAGGGCCTCGGCGAGGGGCCGCGCGCCTTCCTGGCGGCGCTGATCGGCCTGTGGCCGGTCACGATCGCCTGCGGCGCCGGCTTCGGGATCTGCTGGCTGGCCGTCGTCAGCGGCGGCCCGTAGCCGCCGGCGCGAGGCCGCCGCTACTCGACGGCTTCGTCGGGGTGCGCGCGCAGCGTGCGCGGCAGGTCGAGGATGGTCTCGTTGGGCGAGCCCACCAGCATCGCCGGGCTGACCTCGGACAGGCCCCACGGCTCGACCTTGCCGGCGGTGACCGCGAACGCGCCGCCGTCGATGCGGCCGACCACGCCGAAGCCCGACTTCATCGGCACCCGCGCGGTCTCGATGACCAGGTCGGGCAGGTGGCTGACGTCGATCTCGACCAGCCCGCGCTCGCAGGTGAGCACCAGGCGGTAGCCCAGCACCCGGCGCTCGACCAGGAGCACGTTGCCCATCGACGAGCGGAACACCTCGCTCCAGCCGTCGCGCGGGCCCTGGTGGGCCGCCAGCGAGGCGAAGTCGACGTGGAACAGCGCCGGCTCGTTGATCCGGCGGGCCAGGAGGCCCGAGGTGGTGACGACGGTGTCGACCAGGCCGCGGGCGTGGAGGTCGACCACCGGCGAGCGGTGATCGGCGGTCCACCACGAGCCCGGCTGGTGCGGCGTGCAGCCGAGGAAGACGTTCTTGGCGCTCGAGCCCTTGCACCACTCGGCGATCGCGCACGCGACCTCGGGGGCGCTGCCGGTGTCGCCGAGGCGGCGGTCGCCGTTCCACAGCACGGTGTCGCCGGGCAGGCGGTGGACCGCGTCGAAGTGGAAGTAGCGGCCCTGCCACGGCGGCTCGAGGGACATCTTGTCGCCGACCCGGACGTTGGCCACCGCGTCGAGGTCCTCGGGCACCGCGAGGTAGGTCTCGCCGCGCGGATCGAGCGCGACGAACAACAGGCCGCGCGGGGTCAGCCCCTTCTTGCGCAGCTCGCGGAGGCCGAGGATGACCGCGGCGGGATCGCGGTAGTGGTAGACGCGGGTCGGGAGCAAGCGGGGGGACCCTAGCCCGATTGTTGCCTGGCCACAACGGACCTTCCGCCTTACCGCGATTGTAGCGAACCGCCGGGGCGCCTACGGTGGCCACACCAAGGAGGCACCGATGGCCACGATCCGCGAACTCGACGAGCAGATGAACCAGGCGATCCTGAGCGGCAAGGCGATGGAGCTGTTCGAGACGCTCTACGCCGACGACGTCACGATGCAGGAGAACAGCGAGGACCCGCGGGTCGGCAAGGACGCGTGCCGCGACTACGAGCACAAGTTCTTCGGCATGCTCGAGGCGTTCCACGGCGCCACCTGCACCAACGTCGCCGTCGACGGCAACACCACCTACGCCGAGTGGACCCTCGACTTCACGCTCAAGGGCATGCCGCGCATGAAGTACACCCAGATCACCCAGCGGATCTGGAAGGACGGCAAGATCGCCCACGAGCGGTTCTTCTACACGCGTTGATGGAGAGGGCTTCGCGAGGCCTCCCCGCGGCGGGGCGAAGCCCCGCTGAGCGTCGCCACCAAGCGCGAGCCGGGGCGGTGGTGACCTCCGCGGCCCGCTACAGCAGCGTGCCCGACAGGATCGCGGTGGCGATCAGGAAGTAGATCACCAGGCCGGTGACGTCGACCAGCGTCGCCACGAACGGCGCCGACGCGCTGGCGGGGTCGGCGCCGATCCGGCGCAGGATGAACGGCAGCATCGCGCCGACGAACGTGCCGAACGTGACGACGCCGACGACGCTGAGCGCGACGGTGGCGCCGATCAGCACGTAGTGATCGCCGTAGCTGCCGGCGGCGCCCCAGATGATGACGCGCACCAGGCCGAGCGCGCCCAGGCCGCCGCCCAGGACGGCGCCGATCGCCAGCTCGCGGCGCATGACGCGCCACCAGTCGGCGGCGCGCACCTCGCCCAGCGCCATCGCGCGGATGACCAGCGTCGACGCCTGCGAGCCGGCGTTGCCGCCGCTCGAGATGATCAGCGGGATGAACAGCGCCAGCACCGTGGCCCGGCCGATCTCGCCCTCGAAGAACGCCAGCGCGGTCGCGGTCAGCATCTCGCCGATCAGCAGCACCGCCAGCCAGCCGCCGCGCTTGCGCAGCATCTCGCGCCGGCGCGACTGCAGGTAGGGGACCTCGAGGGCCTCCATGCCGCCGAACTTCTGGGCGTCCTCGGTGGCCTCCTCCTGGACCACGTCGACGATGTCGTCGACGGTGACGATGCCGCGCATGACCCCGTCGGCGTCGACGATCGGCATGACCGTCAGGTCGTGCTCGGCGAACAGCCGCGACAGCGCCTCCTGGTCGAGCGACGGGTCGGCCGAGACCACGTCCTTCTCCATGATCTCGGCCACCCGCTGGCTGGGGCCGGCGGCGAACAGGTCGCGGAACGACACCACCCCGAGCAGGTGCTGCTCGCCGTCGAGGACGTAGGCGTAGTAGATCGTCTCGAGCTGGGTCCGGGCCTGGCGGCGCAGGTAGCTGATCGCCTCGTCGGCGGTCATCGCCGGGCGCAGCCGGGCGTAGCGGGTGTTCATCAGGCCGCCGGCGTCGTCCTCCTCGTAGGCCAGCAGCGCCTCGACCTCCTTGCGGGTCGGCCCGTCGAGCAGCGCCAGCAGGCCGGCGCGCTCGTCGTCGGGCACGGCCTGGACCACGTCGGCGACGTCGTCGGGCTCGAGCAGCCGCAGCCAGCTGCGGCGCTCGCCGCGGCGCATCGCCACCAGCAGGTCGGCCTGGTCGGGCCCGGCCAGCGCGATGAAGAACTCCTCGCCGTCCTCGCGGGGCAACAGGCGCAGGCCGTCGATCCGCTCGCTGGCGTCGAGCACCGCCCACGCGTCGCGCAGCTCGTCGACGCCGAGCGGCTCGTCGGCCGGCGGCCCCGGCGCGGCGGTGGTCGGGCGCGCGTCGTCCTCCATCGCCCAGCCGTCGTCGGCGCGGGCCTCGGCGATCTCGCGGATCTCCTGGGTGATGTCGGCCGCGGCCTCGGGATCGAGCCGGTGCACCTCCAGCGACAGGTCGACCGGCGGCGGGGTGGGCTCGCCGTGCTCGTCACCGTCGTGCGGGTCCGAGGCCATGACTCACCCTGCCGAAGTTCCGGGGGGAAGGAAAGCCGGACCTGCGCCGAATCGGCGCCGCTCGGTGACGTCTCAGCGACGGAGCGCGACCTTGAACGGCCGCTTGCAGCAGGTGCGCGCGCCGTCGAGGGTGCGGACCAGGTCGGCCCACAGGATGTCGTCGTCGATGTCGACCCGGCCCTGGTAGAGGTCGTACTCGAGGGCGGCCTTGCCGATGACCTCGCGGACGAACGCCGCGCTGATGTGGCGGCGGTCGCCGCTCTCCAGGCAGTAGGCCAGGTCGCTGTCGGGCGGGCCGACGCAGAACTTGCCGTGGGCGGTGGCGGTGATCTTGACCGCGGGGCCGGCGTCCAGCTCGTCCTCGAGCGTGAACGCCCGCAGGTGGCGGTAGCGCCCGACCACCAGCGTCGGCGCCGGCGTCGCGCGGACCTGGGCCGCGACCTGGGCCCACGGCACGTTGACGTCGATGGCCAGCGCCGTCGGGCCGGCCGCCACGGTCGGCGCCGCGCCCGGCATGACCGCGACCGGCGTGGTGCCGGGCGGCAGCGGGGCGGTGAGGTTGGCCTGCGGCAACAGCGCCGGGCCGACCCGCGCCTCGTGGTGGTTGTCGCACGCGGCGGCGACCACGATCGCGAGGGCCAGGTAGCGCATGGCCGCACTGTGCCTCGCCCGGGCGCGGCTTTCAAACCGCTTCGGGCAGGCGGGTGAGGTCGGGCTTGACCTCGGCCAGCGCCGCGTCGACGACCTCGATCGTGATCGGGTCGCGCCACCAGCCGTCGAACAGCGTCCCGGCCAGGGTCCGGCAGCGGCCGGCGCCGCGGGCCTCGCCGAACTCCTCGAGCAGGTGGCCGAACCCGGCCAGCCGGTCCTTCCACGCCTCGTCCCGCGGCGCCCGGCACACCAGCTGCCAGTAGGCCCGGGCCGCGGCGCGGATCTGGCCGGCCCCGCGCCGCGCGGTCACGACCGCCATCGCGGCGTCGAGGTCGAGGCGGCGCGCCTGGGCGAGGCCGGCCCGCGTGGCCTCGAGCGCCAGGCCGCGGCTCCGCTCCAGCGCGGCGGCCTCGGCGGCCAGCCGCGGGATCACCGCGGTCAGCGCCGCGGCGGTGCGCTCCAGCTCGCGCAGGCTGGCCGGCGGCAGCGGCGCCCGCGCCGCGCGGCCGCGCAGGTCGCCCAGGCGCTGCGCGAGGCGGGCCAGCTCGTCGAGCGGGGCGGTCACCCGGCGGCGATGAAGTAGAGGGCGACGATCGTCGCGACCAGCGCCTCGCCGGCGATGAAGCCCGACGCCAGCGGCACCATGAACTTGTCGTACGAGCGGCGGTCGGCGGTCTTCCAGCCGAGGCCGGCCAGGCCGCCGAGGAACATCGTCGCGATCACGCTGAACGGCACCAGGATGCCGATGCCGATGCCGGTCGGCGACGGCACGAACGGCCGCAGCTTGGGCCGCGACTCGAGCACGGTCAGGATCACGCCGAGCACCGAGAAGATCAGCAGCGCCCACAGCGCGGTCGACGGCAGCGCCGACACGCCCTGCTTGAGCAGCGTGGCGAAGCCGGCCCACTTGCGCGAGATCGGCGAGCTCATGCAGCTGTGGGTCTCGCAGTACGGGTCGGAGGTCCCGGCGAGGTGGTAGGTCTTGACCAGGAGCGGGTAGATCCACGACACGCACGCGGCGCCGATCGGCACCGCGAGCAGCTGGGCCCAGGTCATCGCCCGCGGCGTCGAGCCGATCATGTGGCCGGTCTTGTAGTCCTGCATGATCGCCTCCGACGAGGTGGCGATCGTGCCGGTGGTGCCCGAGGCCACCATGTTGGCGGCGATGTGGCCGGGGGCGACCGCGGCGAACAGGCCCTGCATCATGTTCGACAGCGCGCTGATCGGGCCCCACGAGGTCTCGCCGAGGACGCGCAGGCCGACCAGCATCAGCGGCAGCGACAGCAGGATCGCCACCATCGTCATCCAGATCGGGATGTCGAACATCGCGTACTGCACGACGCACAGGAGCACGGTGCAGATGCCGACGCCGATCGCGACCCACGACAGCGGGAAGTCGGCGCCGCTGATCTTCATGGTCTTCAGGCTGGTGAAGGTCTCGATCAGGAGCCGCCACTTGAGCGCCAGCGCCGTCAGGCCGCCGGCGACCAGCATGCCGGTGGCCGGCCACATCACCCAGAACAGCACGTCGGTGCGCGACGACTTGGCGGTGAAGACCTTGCCGCCGGCGCCCTCGACGCCGTGGGTGATCAGGAAGTACGGCATGACGATCCACGCCAGCACGCCGCCGAGGATCATCGACCAGTCGACGCGGAGGCCGATCAGCATGCCCGAGCCGATGCTGAGCAGGCTGTACGAGGCGCCGATGCCCATCGCGACCAGCGGCAGCCCGGCGACGGTCAGCGACGCGGCCGGCTCCCAGCCCTCCTTGAGCCAGTCGGTGACCTTGGCGTCTTCGCGGATCAGCATCACCAGGCCCGAGAGCAGGAGGCCGATCATCAGCGCCCAGGTGGCCTGGATCGCCAGCTGCTTCTTGGCGGCGGTGGCGTCCTTCTCGGGGTCGAGCACGACCAGCGTCTCGGCGGCGGCGATGCCGTCGGCGTAGGGCAGCTTCTCGTCGACGATGAAGTGCTTGCGCAGCGGCACCGCCAGCAGCACGCCCAGCGTGCAGGCCACCGACAGCCACAGGAACGACTTGAGCGGGGTCAGCTCGAGCGAGAAGCCGACGTCGACGCCGCTCTTGCGCAGCATGTCGAACGCCGCCAGCAGCACGCACATGAACGCGGTCTGGGCGGCGCTGGTGCCGGCGGTCTGGACGATGTTGTTCTGCCAGCGGTCGTAGGTCTTCCACGACAGCGCCTTCAGCACGACGAAGCCGAAGAACGCGGCGACCACGCTGACGTTGGGGCCGAAGCCGAGCTTCAGCACCATGTACGGGTACGACGCGCCCATGATCGCGGCCACGATCACCGACGCGAGGATGGCCGCCGGGGTCAGCTCGCCGCGCGGTGGGGGACGCGCGACGATGACCTCGGAGTCGGGGCTGGGGCTGTGGTCGCTCACCCCGATGGAATAGCCGGCCCGCGCGGTCGGCCGCAATCGAAACGGGCGCCTGTCGGGCGCCGCCGCCTCACCCCGGGTGCGGGGCCGCCGGGGCGTTGAACCAGACGTGGAACGGCGCGGTGCCGAACGCGGTGCCGGCGAAGGGGCAGATCTTGACGAACAGCACGAAGGCGTTGGGGTCGCGGATGCGGAAGCCGCCCGGCGACGGCGACGCGCAGCTCATCCGCAGCGCGGCGCCGGTGTTCTGGCAGTCCCAGCCGGCCAGGTTGACCAGCGCGGTGGCGTCGCCGCAGTCGTCGTTGGTGATGTTGTACGAGGTGCCGGCCGAGTCGGTGACCGAGCTGATGACCGGGTCGCCGGTGCCGCGCATCACGCCCGGCGGCACGCAGGTGGTGAAGACGTAGCTGCCGCCGACGACGAGGCCCGACACCGGGATCGTGGTGCACTGCGCCGAGGTGTAGCTGACGTCCTGGGGCCAGCGCAGCGACCGCCAGCCGCCGCCGGCGCACTCGCCGTCGGTGCCCGACGAGCAGCCGGCGGTGCCGTCGAACGCGCAGCAGTCGTCGCCGGTGCCGCACGCCTGCACCGGCACGTGGCACTGCAGATCGCAGGTGCCGGCCGAGCCGGTGGTCGTGTAGCAGGTGAACGGCTCCTGCGGGCAGACGCAGCTGCCCGGCGGGTCGCAGGTCTCGCCAGGCTCGACGACGTCGTTGCCGCAGGTCGCGCCGCAGTCGGCGTCGTTGAGCGCGTTGCAGCCGGCCGGGCAGCAGCCGTCGCCGTTGGCGCACATCGTCTGGGTGCCGCTGGCCTCGCACGCCGCCTGGCAGGTGCCGCCGCCGGACAGGCTGTACAGCGTGCAGCCCTGGGGCGGGCAGTCGGTCGGGCAGCTCGCGACCGGGTCGCAGGTCTCGCCGGGCTCGACGACGCCGTTGCCGCAGCCGGCGGCGCAGTCGCTGTCGGTGGTGGCGTCGCACCCGGCCGGGCAGCACAGGTCGCCGCCGACGCACGCGGTCTGCTCGCCATCGTCGACGCAGGCGGCGGCGCAGGTGCCGGCGCCTTGCAGCGTGCGCAGCTGGCAGCCGAGCGCCGGGCAGTCGGTGGGGCAGCTGCCCAGCGGATCGCAGGTCTCGCCGGCCTCGACGACGCCGTTGCCGCAGGCCGGCTGGCAGTCGCTGTCGTTGGTGGCGTTGCAGCCGCCGGGGCAGCAGCCGTCGTCGTTCTGGCAGGCGGTCTGCAGCCCGGCGGGCAGGCAGTCGGCGCGGCAGGTGCCGGGCTGCGACAGCGTGAACAGCTGGCAGCCCTGGGGCGGGCAGTCGGTCGGGCAGCTCGCCAGCGGATCGCAGGTCTCGCCGGCCTCGATCGTGCCGTTGCCGCACACCGCGGCGCAGTCGGTGTCGTTGGCCGGCGTGCACCCGGCCGGGCAGCAGCCGTCGACGCCGAGCACGCACTGGGTCTGGGTGCCGTTGTCGACGCAGGCGGCGGTGCAGGTGCCGGGGTTGGCCAGCGTGCGCAGCGCGCAGCCCTCCTGGGGGCACGCGGTCGGGCAGGTGCCGACCGGATCGCAGGTCTCGGCGCCCTCGACGACGCCGTTGCCGCAGCGGGCGGCGCAGTCGGGATCGACGTTGGCGTTGCAGCCGGTGGGGCAGCAGCCGTCGGCGGTCGCGCTGCACGACCGCTGCTCGCAGTCGGCGGGCACGTCGACGGTGGGCCCGTCGGTGGGGCCGGCGTCGATGATCGGCGCGCTGACCGGATCGCAGGCCATCAGCGAGCACAAGACGACGACGGCGATCCCCAGAGCGCGCATGGGCCGATTGTACGCCCGCGCCGGGCGCGCGGGGGCGCGTCGACGGGTGGGGCGAAGATTGCCGGCCTGCGCGCGCCGTGCTCTCGTGGGCGGGCGTGCGCATCTTCTACAGCGACCAGCACGAGGTGCCGCTGCCGCCCGGGCACCGCTTCCCGATGGGCAAGTACGCCCGGCTGCGGCAGCGGCTGGTCGACGAGCAGATCGTGCCGGCGGCGTGGCTGGCGCCGGCGCCGCTGGCGACCCGCGCCGACCTGCTGCGCGCCCACGCGCCGGGCTACGTCGACGCGGTGCTGGCCGGCACGCTCGACCCGCGCGCGGTCCGCAAGCTGGGGCTGCCGTGGTCCGAGGCGCTGGTGACCCGCTCGCTGGCGTCGGTGGGCGGCACGCTGGCCGCGGCGCGGGCGGCGCTGCGCGATGGCCTGGCCGGCAACCTCGCCGGCGGCACGCACCACGCCCACCGCGATTTCGGCAGCGGCTTCTGCGTGTGGAACGACCTCGCGGTGGCCGCGGCGACGCTCCTGGCCGAGGCCGCGGTGCGCCAGGTGCTGGTCTTCGACTGCGACGTCCACCAGGGCGACGGCACCGCGGCGATCTTCGCCGACCAGCCGCGGGTGTTCACGTACTCGATCCACGGCGCGCGCAACTTCCCGTTCGTGAAGCCGGCCGGCGACTGCGACGTCGAGCTGGCCGACGGCGCCGGCGACGCCGAGGTGCTGCCGCTGATCGCCGCGAGCCTGGACGATCTCGCGCGCCGCTTCACGCCCGACCTGGTGCTGTACCAGGCCGGCGTCGACGCGCTGGCCGCCGACAAGCTGGGGCGGCTGGCGATGTCCCACGCCGGCCTCGCCGAGCGCGACCGGCTGGTGCTGGCGCACTTCCGCGGCCGCGGCGTGCCGGTGGTGCTGACGCTCGGCGGCGGCTACGCCGATCCGATCGACGCGACGATCGAAGCGCACCTCGCGACGTACCGCGTGGCCGCCGGCTTCGCGTAGACTGCGGCTCCATGCCGGTGTACCGGCTCGACAAGCGCCTGGTGTTCCCGCCGGTCGAGCGCGCCGAGGACGGCCTGCTCGCGGTGGGCGGCGATCTGTCCGTCGAGCGGCTCCTGCTCGGCTACAGCCAGGGCATCTTCCCGTGGTACGGGCCCAAGCTGCCGATCCTGTGGCACGCGCCCGATCCGCGGATGGTGATGGCGCCGCGCGATCTGATCGTCAACCGCAGCCTGAAGAAGGCGATCCGCCGCCAGCCGTACCGGCTGACGATCGACACCGCGTTCGCCGACGTGCTGGCGGCGTGCGCCGAGGTGCCGCGGCCCGGCCAGGACGGCACCTGGATCATCCCGGCGATGATCGACGCCTACCGCGAGCTGCACGCGCGCGGCTTCGCCCACTCGTTCGAGGCCTGGCAGGGCGACCAGCTGGTCGGCGGGCTGTACGGCGTGTCGCTGGGCGCGTGCTTCTACGGCGAGTCGATGTTCGCCAAGGCGCCCGACGCGTCGAAGATCGCGTTCGCGGCGTCGGTGGCGCAGCTCGCGGCGTGGGGCATCGAGCTGATCGACTGCCAGGTCCACACCGAGCACCTCGAGCGGCTGGGCGCCCACGAGGTGCCGCGGGCCGAGTTCATGGCGCTGCTCAAGCACGCCCTCGACGCCCCGACCCGGCGCGGCCGCTGGCAGTACGACCTCGACCTCGACGCGTGGGCCGCCAGCGGCGGCGCGGTGCCGGGGGCGGATGCGTCGGCTAGCCCACCGTCCGAGTCGTGATAAGAGCAGCGCGTGGATCCCCAGCGCCTGCGTGAGTTGCTCGCCGCCGTCGCGGCCGGCCAGGTCGCCGCCGAGGCCGCCGCCGTCGAGCTGGCGGTCGCGATGGGCGGCGGCGTCGACGCCGCCACCCTCGACCGCGCCCGCGCCGATCGCACCGGCGTCCCCGAGGTGGTGCTGGGCGAGTGGAAGACCGCCGAGCAGATCGCCGCGATCGTGCGCAGCCTGGCCGGCGCCGGCAAGGGCGCGCTGGCGACCCGGGTCAGCCCGGAGAAGGCCGAGCACGTGCTGGCGACCGTCGCCGGCGCCAGCTACGACCCGGTCGCGCGGCTGATCGTCGTGCCGGCCACGACGCCACCGCCGCCGGTCGGGCGGATCGCGATCGTGTGCGCCGGCACCAGCGACCTGCCGGTCGCCGAGGAGGCGGCCCAGACCGCGGCGTTCCTGGGCGCCGAGGTGGTGCGGCTGGTCGACGTCGGCGTGGCCGGGCTGCACCGGCTGCTGGCGCGCATCGACGTCATCCGCGGCGCCGACGCGGCGGTGATCATCGCCGGCATGGAGGGCGCGCTGCCGTCGGTGGTGGCCGGGCTGGTCGACGTGCCGCTGTTCGCGGTGCCGACCAGCGTGGGCTACGGCGTCGGCGCCGGCGGCCTGGTGGCGCTGGCGGCGATGCTGTCGTCGTGCGCGCCCGGCGTCGCGGTGGTCAACATCGACAACGGCTTCGGCGCGGCGGTGGCGGCGGTGCGGGCGGCGCGGATGGCGAGGCGGGCGCGATGACCGCGGCCGAGCTGCGCGGCGCGCACCTGCACTTCGACTGCGCCAGCGGGATCGCCGGCGACATGACGCTGGGCGCGCTGATCGATCTCGGCGTGCCGATCGAGGTGGTGCGCGAGGCGATCGCGGCGGTGGGCGTCGACGGGCGGCGGCTGAGCGCGAAGCGCGTGGTGAAGGCGGGGATCGCGTCGGTCGACGTGAAGGTGGTGACGCTCGGGAGGGTCTGGGAGGCCGTGCCGGGGATGATCACCGTGGCCGGGGCCGAGGGCGAGGCCGCGACGGGGACGGAGGCCGCGACCGAGGCGGATCCTGCCTCCCCATCGACCGGTGGTGGTTCGCGTGGGTCGGAGTCCCCCGCCGCCGCCCTGGGCACGGGGGCGGGGGCGGGGGCGGGGGCGGAGCATGCGCACCATGGCGTGGTGCACAGCCATGGCGATCACGCGCACCACGCGTATCGCGGGATCCGCGCGCGGATCGAGGGGGCGGCGCTGGGTGAGGAGGTGAAGCGGCGGGCGCTCGATATCTTCGATCGGGTGGCGGTGGCCGAGGCGACGCTGCACGGATCGACGGTCGAGGAGGTGGTGTTCCACGAGGTCGGGGCGATCGACTCGGTGGTCGACATCGTCGGGACCGCGGCCGCGCTGGCGTACCTGGCGCCGGCGTCGGTGTCGTGCGCGCAGGTGGCGATGGGGCACGGCACGGTGCGGTGCGCGCACGGCGTCTTGCCGGTGCCGTCGCCGGCGGCGCTCGAGATCCTGCGGCGCGCGGGCGGGGTGATGACCGACGGCGGGGTGGCGCGCGAGCTGACCACGCCGACCGGCGCGGCGATCCTGGCGCACGCGGTGACGGCGTGGACGCCGGCGCCGACCGGCGCGGCGCTGGCGGTCGGGTGGGGCGCCGGCGACATGGACCTGCGCGATCGGCCCAACGTCGTGCGGGTCACGGTGGTGGCGGTGGCGGGCCACGCCGCCGACGAGCTGTGGCGGGTCGAGGCCAACCTCGACGACCAGAGCCCGGAGATCGCGGCCCACGCGATCGAGCACGCGCTGGCGGCCGGCGCGGTCGACGCCTGGTTCACGCCGATCACGATGAAGAAGGGCCGGCCGGCGCTGGCGTTCGCGGCGCTGGTGCCCGGGGCGGCGCGGGCCGCGGTGGTGGCGGCGATCCTGCGCGAGACCTCGACGATCGGGGTGCGCTTCGACCGGGTCGAGCGGACGGTGCTCGCGCGCACGACGGTCGTGGTCGAGACGGCCTACGGGCCGATCCCGGTCAAGGTGGCGCGCGACGCCGACGGCGCGGTGCGCAACGCCGCCCCCGAGCACGACGCCTGCGCCGCCGCGGCGGCCGCCGCCGGGGCCCCGCTCAAGCTGGTCTACGCCGCGGCGATCGCCGCCTGGCACCGCGGCGCCTGACGCGGCGGCCTCGGCTGCGATATTCTCGGGCTCGTGTCCGTCACCAGCCGTATCGCCGTGGTCGGCGGCCGCCCGAGCGACCGCGACCGGGTGGTCGACGCGCTGACCCTCCACGGCCTGCGGGCCAGCGGCCACGCGCGGCTGGTGCTCGACGATCCCCACGCGTTGCCGGCGGTGCTGGTGGTGGTGGGCGCCGACGCCGGCGCGGTGGTGGCCGAGGCCCGCGCCACGCCGCCGCTCGGCGACGTCCCGATCCTGGTGATCCTCGACGACGGCGCCACCGACGACGACGCCTTCGAGCAAGGCGCGACCGACGTCGCGACCACGGCGCTGTCGGATCGCGCGCTGGCCAACCGCGTGCGGCTGATGACCTCGGTGGGGCGGCTGCGCGGGCCGTGGACCCCGGGCTCGCTGGCGCCGGCGCTGTCGCGGGTCAACGACATCCTCGCGGCCAAGGGCGACGACGCCGAGGCGCTGGTCGAGACCCTCGAGCTGACCCGCGAGTGCCTGGGCTTCGACCGCGCGTCGCTGATCGCCCACATCGAGGGCTCGGTCCACGGCTTCGTGATCGCCGCGACCGACGATCCCGACCGCACGCAGTTCACGATCACGATCGCCGACTACCCCGAGCTGATCGCCGCGATCCGCACCGGCGAGCCGGTGTTCATCGACGACGCCCGCAGCCACCCGCTGACCAGCGCGGCGGTGGCCCACGTCAAGGATCCGGTGGTCGGCCTGGCGGTGTTCCCGGTGGCGTGGCGCGGCCGCTCGCTGGGCGCGATGCTCTTGCGCAAGAAGACCCCGGGCGCCCGCCACGTCGTCGGCCGCGGCGAGGAGTTCGCGCGGCTGATCGCGTCGCTCACCGCCGCCCACCTGCGCCACGGCGCGGTGCTGGAGAGCCTGCGCGATCAGACCCACCGGATCTCGCGGCTGCGCTACGAGGCCGAGCGCCGGCTGCGCGGCATCGAGTCGCTCAAGGAGCACTTCGAGGCCGCCGCCGACGGCGTGGTCATCGTCGACGAGGGCGGCCTGATCCTGTTCGTCAACCGCGCCGCCGAGCGCATCACCGGCTTCGCCCGCGACGGCCTGACCGGGCGGCCGCTGGCCGACCTGCTGGTCGCCGAGGCGGCGCCGCTCGCCGCCGAGGTGGTCGAGAAGGTGCTGGCCGGCGAGAACCTCGACCCGTTCGATCTCGGCGTCGCCACCACCACCGGCGATCGGCTGATGGTGTCGGCCTCGACCTCGACCGTGCTGGCCGCCACCGGCGCCGCGATCCTGACCTTCCGCGACGTCACCGCGCAGCGGGCGCTCGAGGGCGAGCTGCGCGCGACCAAGGAGTTCCTCGAGCGCCTGATCGACTCCACCGTCGACGCGATCGTCGCCGCCGACATGCGCGGCCAGATCATCCTGTTCAACCGCGGCGCCGAGCGGCTCTACGGCTACCGCTCCGAGGAGGTCATCGGCAAGATCGCGGTGTGGGACCTGTACGGCGAGGGCGTGCCGCGCCAGATCATGCGCATGCTGCGCTCGACGTCGCACGGCGGGGTCGGCTACCTCGAGCAGACCCGCCGCGAGGTCAAGCGCAAGGGCGGCGAGTTGATCCCGGTCAACATGACGGCGTCGATCATCTACGAGGGTGGCCACGAGGTGGCGACCGTCGGCATCTTCAGCGACCTCCGCGACCGCATCCGCATCGAGCAGCGGCTCCTGGCCGCCCAGGAGAAGCTGCAGATCACCGAGAAGCAGGCGCTGGTCGCCGAGCTGGCCGGCGCCGCCGCCCACGAGCTCAACCAGCCGCTGACGTCGATCCTCGGCTACGCGCAGCTGATCCAGCGGCAGAGCGCGCCCGACGCCGCGCACCTGCGCGCGGTCGGCGTGATCCGCGCCGAGGCCGAGCGCATGGCCGACATCGTCAAGAAGATCGGCCGAATCACCAAGTACGAGACGATGCCGTACGTCGGCGGCGCGTCGATCATCGACCTCGATCGCTCGACCGCTGGCGAGGTGCCCGGCAGCGACAGCTCGGCCAGCGGCGACGAGGCGCTCGACGGCTCGCGCACCCGCGAGTTCTCGGCGGTGCGGCTCGACCCCGATCAGCTGGCGGCGCTGGGGTTGGGGGAGCTGATCGACGATCCCGCCGAGTCGTCGAGCGGCGCCGCGCCGCCGACCGATCGCGAGACCACCAAGCTCGGGCGGGCCCCCAAGCCATGACCCTGGCGATCCCCGACGCGGCCGCGGTCGCCACCGCCATGCTCGAGCTGGGCGGCGAGGTGTTCCGCGAGGTGGGCGAGGCCGAGCTGTGCAGCCGGTTCCTGACCACCATCCACCGGCTGTTCCCGGGGCGGCCGCTGGCGCTGCGCGTCGTCGACCCGCGCACCCGCGAGGCCGCGCGCACCTACGTGATCGGCGGCGAGGCGCGCCCGGGGCTCGAGTACGAGCCGCTGACGGTCAAGGCCAGCGCGATCGACAAGACCCACCTGCACCCGGCGGTGGCCGCCAGCGCGCGGCTGCGGGTCGCGCCGCGCTGGGACGCGCCGTTCCCCCACGTCGCCGTCGGCTTCGCGGTGCCGGTGGTGGCGGCCGGCGAGCTGTACGGCCTGCTCGACGTCGGCTACCCGCTGGGCCAGGCGGTGATCGCCGCCGACGAGCCGCTGGTGATCCCGCTGGTCAACCAGCTGGCGCTGGCGCTGCGCAACCACCGGCTGTGGCGCGACGCCCAGGGGCTGCGCGACTTCCAGGCCCGGCTGATCGACCACGCCAACGCGCTGATCGTCGGCATCGATCCGGCGTGGCGGGTGACGGTGTGCAACCGGGCGCTCCTGACGCTGACCGGCTTCCGCCGCGACGAGGTGGTCGGCCGCGACCTGCGCGACTTCCTGCCGCCGTCGGATCGATCGCGGGTGACCTCGATCCTGGCCGCGGCGCTGGCCGGCCAGAGCTTCGACGCGATCGAGGTGCGGATCGGCTCGCGCACCAACGGCCGGGTGCGGACGGTGTGGAGCATCGCGGCGATCGGCGGCCCCGGCGAGCGCACCGCGCCCGAGGCGGTGGTGGCGATCGGCCAGGATCAGACCCGCGTCGCCGAGCTGCAGGAGCAGGTCATCCGCTCGGAGCGGCTGGCCACGCTGGGGCAGCTGGCGGCCGGCGTGGTCCACGAGCTCAACAACCCGCTGACCTCGATCTCGGTCTACGCCGACTTCCTGCAGCGCCGGTGCGCGCAGATGGGCGGCGACCCGTCGGATCACGAGAAGCTGGTGCGCATCGCCCAGAGCGCGCACCGCATCCAGCGCTTCACCCGCGAGCTGGTGCAGTACGCCAAGCCGGTGGGCGACGAGGTCGACGTCGTCGATCTCAACGCCGTCGTGCGGCAGTCGGTGTCGTTCTGCGAGCACCTGTTCGAGCAGCACGGCCTGCACCTGGTCGTCGAGCTGGCGGCCGAGCTGCCGCCGCTGTCCGCGATCCCCGGGCAGCTCGAGCAGGTGATGATCAACCTGATCACCAACGCCGCCCACGCCGTCGAGGGCGCCAACGGCGGCTCCGGCTCGGTGTGGGTGCGCACCGCGGTGGTCGACGACGCGCGGGTCGCGGTGATCGTCGCCGACTCCGGGCCCGGCGTGCCCGAGGCCGAGCGCGCGCGGATCTTCGAGCCGTTCTTCACGACGAAGGTCGACGGCAAGGGCACCGGGCTGGGGCTGCCGATCGCCAAGAACATCATCGAGCAGCACCAGGGCGCGATCGCCGTCGACCAGGCGCCGGAAGGCGGCGCGCGGTTCACCGTCACGCTGCCGCGCACGCGGACGTAGCGGAGCGCATGGCGGCATTGGCGCCAACCCCGGTCACGTAGCGGGCTGCTTCGCCCGGGTCGTCGGGGCGGCGAGGCCTGTGCTGTCCGGTGCCGGACACGCGCGGCTGTCCGGGCGTGGCCGAAAGCCGGACGAATCTGGCCGGAATCCGGCCATTTCGTCCGAGATTCGGACAGGCGGCGCCAGGGAACGCGGGGTTGCGGCTGGCGTGCGGCTTGCTGTGGGCCCGGGCATGCTGGACGGTGCGGCGGGCGGAGCGACGGTGGGCGGGACGGCGATCGCCGTGCCGCGGATGGCGGCGCCATCCGCGGACTGGCGCCAGGTCGATCGGACGTTGCGGGGGCTGGCGCGGCGGCGGGCGGCGCTCGACGTCGAAGAGGCCGAGTGGCTGCGGCGCGCGCGGGCCGTCGGCGTCCATCGCGAGCTGGGCTACGGGTCGTTCGTCGAGTACGTCGAGCGCGTGCTGGGATACGCGCCCGGCGCGGCGCGGGAGCGGCTACGCGTGGCCGATGCACTGATGGCGCTGCCGAAGCTGCGGGCGGCGATGAGCGCGGGCGACGTCGCGTACAGCGCGGCGCGCGAGCTGACGCGGGTCGCGACCGTCGACACCGAGGCCGCGTGGCTGGCCGCGGCGGCGGACCACACCGTGCGGGAGATCGAGGACATGGTGAGCGGGCGGCGGCGGGGCGACGGGCCGGACGACCCGCCGGATCCCGCCGCGCGGCTGCACGAGCTGCGGCTGCTCGTGCCGGCGGCCGTGCTGGGCAAGTTCACGGCGACGCGCCGCGCGCTGGAGGCGGCGTGCGGGCACGCGCTCACCGACGGCGACGTCGTCGCAGCGCTCTGCGACCCGCAGCTCGCGGGCTCCCACGTGGGAGATGCGGCGACGGCCAGGCCGATGCATCAGATCGCGATCACGCAGTGCAGCGATTGCCGCAAGGCGTGGCACGACGTCGCCGGGCACACGATCGAGCTCAGCGCCGCTGAGCTGGCGCAGGCGTCATGCGACGCGGAGCTGCTGGGGCGCGTCGACGGCGACAAGCCGGCGCGGGTGACCAAGACCATCCCGCCGCGCACCCGGCGCGCGGTGCTGCGGCGGGACCGCGGGCGGTGCGTGGTGCCGGGCTGTCACAACGCGCGGTACGTCGACGTGCATCACCTCGTGCCGCGCGCGGCGGGCGGCGATCACACGCCGACCAAGCTGGCGGCGCTGTGCTCGGCGCACCACACGGCGGCCCACGACGGCCGGCTGCGGATCGACGGGGTCGCGCCCGGCAAGCTGCGGTTCGTGCACGCCGATGGGCGGCCCTTCGGGGCGCCGCCGTCCCACGTGGGAGATGGCGAAGCAGGCGTGTCGCCACAGGCGGGGGGCGAGGTGGCGGTGGTGGCGGCGCAGCCGGGCGCCGAGGTCGAGGCGCCGCCGGCCGGACGCCGGCGCCAACGAGCCAAGGACTCTGCGGCCAGGAGAACACGGGGAACCGCGAAGCCGGGAGGTCGCCAGCGGATTGCGGCGGTCTAGGCTGTGAGCGGGGATGGGATCGGGAGCGGCCCGATCGGGATCGTTGACCTGGAACGGGGCGCGCACGGGGACCGGGCGCCGGGATCGCATCGGGGCGGGCGAGGCGGGCGAAATATGGAGGGGTGGGAAGATCCCGGTGCGTCCGGGTCTCGGACGAGCGAAAGCTGGATCATTTCGATCGGTTGTGCGCCGGAGGCGAGATCTCCGTCGAGGAACGCGCGATCTCGGGTGGCGAGTTTTCCGGTCGCTCGGCTCGACTTTGGGATCGAGCGCGTTAGTGTGGACGAGCGATGAAGCCGACCGCTGTACTGGAGACGCTCGAGGGTGCTGCCGCCCAGCTCGGGGTGCGCGTGACCTACGAGCCGCTCGCGACCGCCGGCCTCGGCGGCCCCGGGACCCACGGCGGCATGTGCCGGGTGAAGGGCGAGCTGCGGGTCATCATCGACAAGCGCGCCACGCCGCAGGAGCGGGTCGCCACGCTCGCGACCGCGCTGGCCCGGCTCGACACGTCGAACCTGACCCTCTCGGCGAAGGTCCGCGAGTTCCTCCACTTCTACGCGGAGCGCCCGGCCTCGACCAGCGGCCCCGCGCCGCTGCGGGCCGCGACCAACCTGCCGCTCCGCGGCTCGGTCGCCAAGCGCCCCACGGCCCCGCGCGCGCCCGCCCCCGACGCCGTCCCGCCCACCGCCACGCGCGCCTCCGCCTGATCAGCGGCCCCGGCCCCGGCCCCGTCCACGGTCGCGGCCACGGTTGCCGCTGCGGTCGCGGCCACGGTCGCGGTCGCGGTCCCGCTCTCGATCTGCCCACCCGGGGTTGCACTGGGGCCGCGATCGGAGCCTCGGCTCCCTGGCAAGGCCGTCCGCCGGCAGGCCCGCCTGCCGCGCGGCCGCCCCGCTTGTCCCCGTGATTCCCAGTAGTTCGCCGCCTCGCTCGCTGGCACGGATCGCGCTTTGGCCCGGGCCATGCGTCGCACGCTCTTCGCCTTCACCCTCGCGGTCCTCCCGCTCGCGGCCTGCGCCGACGGCCCCACCGGCTCGCCCTACGATGACGACTTCGCGGTGTCGAGCGCCGACCCGCTGTTCGACGGCGCGCCGGACAACGGCTCGCTGCCGGACGAGAACAAGGCCGACGCGATCTACCCGGCGCAGTTCGACCTGACCGCCGACCAGTCGCCGGTCAAGAGCCAGGGCCGCCGCGGCGTGTGCTCGATCTTCGCGACCACCGCGCTGATGGAGAACCTGTACATCAAGGCCGGCCGCCGCGACGCCGACTTCTCCGAGCAGTACATGCAGTGGTCGGTCAAGGAGCAGGTCCGCGACTTCCGCAACACCGAGGGCTCGAACGCGTCGTCGAACCTCGAGGCCGCCAGCGACTACGGCATCGTCGAGGAGTCGGCCTGGCCCTACGAGAGCTCGCCGTGGAGCGCGGCCAACGACCCCGGCTGCACCGGCGGCGAGAACCTGCCCGTGCAGTGCTACACCAACGGCGCGCCGCCGGCCTCGGCCACCGCGGCGACCAAGTGGAAGCTGCCGCGCGGCCGCTACCTCAACACCAACTCGATCAAGGCCCACCTGACCGAGAAGAAGTCGGGCGTCGTGGTCGGGATGACGTTCTTCTACCAGAGCTGGAACCACCGCCGCTCGGTGCTGCCGGTGTCGAGCGAGTACTGGCGCGAGGGCATCGTGCTCTACCCCAACGCCAAGGACCGCGAGGAGTCGCTCAAGAACCGCGCCGGCCACGCGATCCTGATCGTCGGCTGGGACGACACCAAGGAGGTGCCGATCGTCGACGCGACCGGCGCGATCGTGAAGGACGCCGAGGGCCGCCCGGTGACCGAGAAGGGCTTCTGGATCTTCAAGAACTCGTGGGGCACCGGCAGCTTCGGCGTGGCCAACCCGCACGGCGACGGCTACGGCTACCTGTCGATGAAGTACGTGCGCGAGTTCGGCTCGGCCTACGTGTCCGACGTGCCGGCGCTGGCGGTCCCCGAGGCGTGCGACAACGGCAGCGACGACGATCGCGACGGCGCGATCGACTGCGACGACAGCGACTGCGCCGCCGCGCCGGCGTGCCAGGCCCAGCCCAGCGAGCACACCTACGCCGCGACCCCGGGCCTGGCGATCCCCGACAACGCCCCGGCCGGCGTCAGCAACACGATCGCCGTGACCGACGCCGGCACCGTCGGCAGCGTCACCGTCTCGGTCGCGATCGACCACACGTTCCGCGGCGACCTCAAGGTCGTGCTGAGCCACGGCGGCAAGACGTTCGTCGTCCACGACCGCACCGGCGGCTACGAGGACGATCTCGACGTCACCGTCGACGCGGCGACGCTGGCCGGGACCTCGCTGGCCGGCGACTGGACGCTGACCGTCAGCGACAACGCCCGCGCCGACACCGGCACGCTGACCCGCTGGTCGATCGCCGCGATCACCACGCCGTGAGCCGGCGGCTCAGGCCGACGCCAGCTGCTTGACCACCGCCAGCGCCTCGCCGATGTGCTTGGTGGCCTTGAGCTGCGAGTCCCAGCGCAGCCGGATGATGCCGCCGCGATCGATCACGAACGTGACCCGGCCGGCGATCAGCCCGAGCGTCTTCTTCACGCCGAACGCACGGGCGCCGGCGCCGCCGGGATCCGACAGCAGCGTGAACGGCAGGTTGTGGTGGCGCTTGAAGCCGTCGTGGGACGCGGCGTCGTCGGCCGACACCCCGACCACGTCGGCGCCGGCGTCGACGAAGTCCTGGTAGCGATCGCGGAACGCGCAGGCCTGGGCGGTGCAGCCCGGCGTCTCGTCCTTCGGGTAGAAGTACAGGACCAGCGCGCGCTGACCGATCAGATCGCGCACGCGGACCGGGCCGCTGGCGCTGGTGAGCGTGACATCGGGGATGGGGTCGCCGACCTCGGGCATGCGGCACCGTAGCAGGCCAGACCGGAGCGTGATCGGGCACGGGCACGGGCACGGTGCGGGCACGGGCACGGGCACGGGGGGCTGCGTGGTATGTACGCGGCGTGTGGCAGCCGCCCGAGCGCCGGAAGCACGCGCTGCCGATCGCCTCGGCGCCGAGCGCGGCGGCGGCGGCGGCGGCGCGCTGGTTCCAGCCGATCGCGCTGGGGCCGCGCACCGCGCGCACGCGGACCTGGGTGCCGGCGATGGTGCCGTGGCGGGCCAGCGACGACGGGCTGGTCACGCCGGCGGTGATCGACTGGTACGCGCGGTTCGCCGCCGGGCGGCCGGGGGTGATCGTCGTCGAGGCCACCGGCATCCGCGACGTGCCGTCGGGGCCGCTGCTGCGGATCGGCGACGACCGCTTCGTGCCGGGCCTGCGCGACCTGGTGGCGGCGGTGCGCGCGGCGTCGGGCGGCCAGACCTTGCTGTTCATCCAGCTGATCGACTTCCTGGCGATCCGCCGCCGGCCGTCGCGCGAGGCGTACCTCGGCCGCTACCTGGCGATCACGCCGCGCCACCGGGCGGCGCTGGCGGCCACCGGCGCGCGGGCGAGCGACGCGCCCGAGGCCGCGATCCGCGCCGCGCTGGCCGCGCTGCCCGACGCGGCGCTGGCGGAGATCCTCGACGAGCGCGAGCGCGAGGACCTGGCGTTCGGGTACCGCGAGCGGGTCACCGACACCCACCTGCCGCACATCGCGGCGCTGCCGGCGGTGCTGCCCGGGCTGTTCGCCGCCGCCGCCGCGCGCGCCGCCGCCGCTGGCTTCGACGGCGTCGAGCTGCACTTCGCCCACGCCTACACGATGGCGTCGCTGCTCTCCGCGCGGAACACTCGCGACGACGGCTACGGCGGCGATCGCGCCGGCCGGCTGCGGTTGCCGCGCGAGGTGATCGCCGCGACCCGCGCCGCGGTGCCGGCCGCCACCGTCGTCGGCTGCCGGATGCTCGGCGACGAGGTCATCGCCGGCGGCACCACCGCCGACGAGGCGCCGGCGTTGGCGGTCGAGCTGGCCCGCGCCGGCCTGGACTTCGTGTCGGTGTCCAAGGGCGGCAAGTTCGAGGACGCCAAGCAGCCCAAGGTCGGCGCCGCGGCGTACCCGTACACCGGGCGCTCGGGCTACGAGTGCATGCCGACGATCTACAGCGACGCGCGGGGCCCGTTCGCGCGCAACCTGCCGCTGGCCCGCGCGGTGCGCGCCGCGATCCACGCGGCGGGGCTGACGACGCCGGTGGTCGGCGCCGGCGGCATCGCCAGCTTCGATCACGCCGAGGCGGCGCTGGCCGCGGGTGACTGTGACGTGGTCGCGTCGGCGCGCCAGACGCTGGCCGACCCCGACTGGTTCGCCAAGCTCGAGCGCGGCGACGGCGCGACGGTGCGCCGCTGCGAGTTCACCAACTACTGCGAGGCGCTCGATCAGCAGCACCAGCCGGTGACCTGCAAGCTGTGGGATCGGATCGACGTCGGCGCGCCCGGCGTGGCGACCACCGCCGACGGCAAGCGCCGGCTGATCGCGCCGTAGCCCGCGGCGCGGGGCGCGGTTACTTGCCGAACTTCAGGCCGAGCGACACCGTGCGCTGGCTGGCGCGGCCGGCGGTCACGTCCATCTCGGTGCCGCCGTACAGCGTGTCGACGTAGTGCACGTCGATGAACGCGTGCAGCCCGGCGACGCCCGCCTCGAGGCCGAGGCCGTAGGCCAGGCCGGCGCCCCACGAGGTCTCGTCGGCCTGGGCGTCGTACAGCACCGCGCGCATCGGGCCGCCGTGGAAGAACGCGGCGACCGGGCCGCGGCGGAACGGCACCAGCTTCAGCTCCATGCCGAAGTCCGCCGCCAGCCACGCGTCGTCGGACAAGGACAGGTCGTGGCCGTGGGCCACCAGCTCGAGCTCGGCCGCGCGGGTGCCGAACCCGATCGCGACCGAGCCGCTGTGCTGGCCCGACCGTGGGACCGCGGTCTGGACCGTGCCGGTCGCCCGGTGCGTCAGGTCGTACGAGATCGCGGTGTAGGAGTGAGCGCAGCCGACGGTGGCCACCGCCAGCGGCAACAGCCGGTGCATGTCCTCCGCATCGACCGCCGCGGCGAGACGTCGAGAGCCGCGGGGCGGCTAATCGACGACCGAGATCTTCGCCAGCCCGCGCAGCTCGCCGGTCATCTCCCACGCCTCGCCGCGCTTGCTGTAGCGACGGAAGCGCAGCTGCCCACCTCGGTTCATCTTGACGTACAGGATGGTCGCGGCGCGGTCGAAGTCGGCGCCCTCGAGCCGCAGGCCCGCGCCCTCGCTGTCGAGCAGGCTCACCGCCTTGGCGTCGCCGAGGCCGGCGGCGGCCATGATGTCGAGCAGGCTCCAGCCGGGCGTCTGGGTGTCGCCGGTGGGGGCGGTGATGGTCGGCAGCGGCACCAGCTTGTCGCCGGTGAAGGTCGACTCGCCCGTGGCGCTCTTGATCGCGATGACCAGATCGGCGGTCGGCGCCGGGCGCTCGCCCTCGCCGTCGTGGCGGTTGCCGGCGCTGTCGCCGCCGCCGTGGCCGCCGTGGCCCTGGGCCGCGAGCTCGGCGGCGATCGCGCCGCGGTCGTCCTTGGTCTTGATGATGACCTTGGCGACGCGCCCGACCACGTTCTCGAGCTGGCCGCCCTTGGCCAGGCCGAACCGCACCTGGCCGTCGGCGGCGGTCAGCGCCGGCGGCGTGCCGGCGTGGTCCTTGGCCGGCGCCAGCACCGTCGTGGCCTTGCCGTCGGCGTCGATCGCGATCACCGCCAGCCAGCTGGCCGGATCGGGCAGGCCGGGCACCACCTCGACCAGCGGCCGCGCGGTCGCGCTCAGGCTGGCGCTGGTCGCGACCTGGCGATCGTCGACGAACAGCGCGATCGGCACCGCCGCGGCGGGCGCGGGCTTCGCCTCCCGCTTGCACCCACACACGAGGACGGCGAGAGCGAGCAGCGCGGCGCGGGGCGACATCCCCTCGAGCCTACTCGATCCAGCGGACGACCGAGAGCCGGGCAGCCTCGTCCCGCGCCTCGTGAGGCAGGCGGGCGCGCAGCGCGGCCCGGCCGCGCCACAGCACCTGACCGCCGCGCCAGCTCACCCAGGCCGCCACCGCCGCCACCTCGTCGGCGCTGGCGTCGGCGAACAGGTCGATGCGCACCTCGGGCAGCTCGGTCGCGCGATCGACCAGCACGCCGCGGCGATCGACCGGCTGCAGCGGGGCCACGCCGAGCACGCCGGCGCGGGTGGCCAGCGCGGTCGCGGCGCCGGCGTCGAGCCGCAGCACGTAGCCGTCGGCGCCGACCACGTCGTCGGTGGCGCCCAGGGTCGCGGCCAGCGCGGCGCGGGCGGCGGCGTCGCCGTCGAGCCGCACCACGTAGGCGCCGCGGTCGTCGGGCGCGTACGCGTCGATGTGGTCGCCGTAGGCCACCAGCGCGATCGGGGCGCCGGCGGGCTGCACCCGCTGCCACGGCGGCGGCGGGGTGGGCCGGGCGTGGGCGCCGCAGCCGGTCAGCGCGATCAGCCCGACCAGCCCGATGGCCAGCGCCAGCGCCAGGCTACAGCGCGACGTCGACACCGGTCCGCTCGCGCAGCAGCCGCACCAGCGTCGGCCGCAGCTCGTCGCCGGTGCGGGCGGCGACCCAGCGGCCGTCGGCGAGCGGATCGAAGTGCCAGGCGGTGGCCACCGCGGCCATCCAGATCTGGCCGGCGGCGCGGTGGCTGTTGATGACCACCTTGGTGCCGTCGGACAGGTCGAGCTTGAGCACCCCGGCCGAGGTCGAGACCTCGACCTGGTCGGGGTCGAGCTCGCCGAGCCGCTCCTCGAGGTAGGTCAGCTCGGCGTGGGCACGGGAGTCGAAGCCGGGGTCGTCCACGACGATCGTGTAGCACTTTTCGGCTACACTGCGCGCGATGGGGGAAGCGCCGGACGCGCTCGATGACCTGGACGACGATGGGCCGCGGGACGTCCACGAGACCCTGCTGCCGTCGATCACGCTCAGCATCCTCTCGAAGAGCGACGCGGCGCTGCCGTACCCGGGCGACCTGGGCGTGGCCGAGCCGGCGCCGGTGGTCGCGCCGGCCGCCGACATCACCGGCGAGCGGGTCCGCGGCGCCCGGGTCGGCGACCTGATCGGCGGGCGCTACGTGGTCGAGGCGCAGCTCGGCCGCGGCGGCATGGGCCGGGTGCTGCGCGCCCGCCACCAGGCGCTGGGCAAGGCGTTCGCGCTCAAGCTGATCAAGACCCCGATCGCGATGGATCCGCGGATCCGCGAGATGTTCTACCGCGAGGCCCGGCTGGCCTCGGCGTGCAGCCACGACAACATCTGCTCGATCGTCGACTTCGGCGAGGATCCGGCGTTCGGGCTGTTCATGGTGATGGAGCTGCTCGACGGGCAGACCATGCACTCGAAGCTGCGCCAGGGCGGGCGGCTCGCGCCCAAGGTGGCGTGCGACGTGATGTGGCAGGTCTGCGAGGCGCTGCGCTACATCCACACCCGCGCGATCATCCACGGCGACATCAAGACCGAGAACATCTTCCTGGTGCGCAGCCCGGCGGCGCGCCGCGTGGTCAAGCTGCTCGACTTCGGCCTGTCGCGGCCCGATCGCGCCACCAGCGGCGGCGCCGTCGACGGCACCCCCGAGTACCTGGCGCCCGAGCGCATCTCCGGCGGGCCGGCGACGGTCGCCTCCGACATCTACGCGCTGGGCGTCGTGATGTTCGAGCTGCTCACCGCGCGGCTGCCGTTCGGCGGCACGCTCGACGAGGTGTTCGACGCGCAGCTGCACCGCGCCATCCCGCCGCCGTCGAGCCTGGTCGACGAGGCGCTCGACGAGCGCGCCGACGAGATCGTCGCCAAGGCCACCGCCAAGAACCCGGCCGATCGCCACGCCGACGTCGCCGGGTTCATGTACGAGCTGCGCACGCTGATGAACATGCTCGGCATGGAGACCGCGCGCCGCCGCCCGGGCAACTCCGACGCCGGCCGCGAGCGCCGCGACGCCGATCACCGCACCAAGGCCGCCTACGAGGTGTTCGCGTCGGCGCCGATCCCGATGGCGGCGGTCGATCTCAACGGCAAGGTGCGGATCGCCAACCAGGCGTTCCTCGAGTTCCTCGGCTGCGCCGGCGACGTCGGCGGCATCGACCTGCGCGACTCGGGCATGCTCGAGGTCTACCCGACCCTGTTCCGCGACCTCGCGGCGGCGGTCGCGCGCAAGGCGACGGTCAAGCGGGTCATCTACCTGTCCGAGGGCGGCGGCGCGACCGTCGAGGTCGCCGTGCTGATCACGCCGGCGCCGGGGACCGCCGAGGTCACCGCCGGCGAGCTGCACCTGGCGCTGCACCCGCTCCGGCACGTGTAGCCAGGAGGGCCTTTCGCAAGGACCCAGGTGGAGGCAGGTGGTTCACGGTTCGCGATGAAGCACCGCGTCCCGACGTGGACGTCGAACCGGCCCCCACCCGAAACGCGAGAGCGTGCAGCGGGGGCCATGCGTCGCGCGGAGGTTGGCGCGCGGCCCATGCGCTGCGCGCGAAGCTCGACAGGCGCCAGGATGTCACCGCGGGGGTGACAGCGGCGGGGCAGGGCACGCCGGCGGTGACAGTGGTGGCGTGACGGCGAGCGATTCCGCGCGGTTCGCGGTGGCATCGGGCGTGCTCAAGCGGTGGGCGTGCAGGAATCGTCGTCACCGCAAGTCGCCATCACCGGCCTCGGCGTGGTGTGCCCGCTCGGCAACTCGCTGCCCGCCGCGCTCGAGCGCGCGCGCGCCGGCGCGAGCGGCATCCGCGCGTACACGTCGCCGTGGCTGGCCCCCGATCACCCGCAGCACCACCGCGTCGGCGGCACCGTCGTCGACTTCGAGCCCGATCCGCACCTCGAGCCGCGGTTCGCGGCGCGGCAGGAGCCGGGCGTGCTGTACGCGCTGGCCGCGGCGGCCGAGGCCATGGCCGACGCCGGGCTGGCCGACGCCACCGCCGACGCGCGCGACCGCTTCGGCTGCGTCGTCGGCGCCGGGCTCGCCGGCGCCGAGCTGTGGCATCGCGCGCTCGCCACCGCGTTCGCCGGCGACGGCGCCGACGCGATCCCGCGGCTGACGGCGATCGGCATCACCGGCACCGCGGTCACCGGCCTGCTCGCGCTGCAGCACCAGCTGCGCGGGCCGTCGTGGGGGGTCGCCAACGCCTGCGCGTCGGGCACGTCGGCGATCGCGCTGGCCGCCGATCAGATCCGGCTGGGGCGCGCCGACGCCATGCTGGTCGGCGGCTGCGAGTCGAGCATGCGCTCGGTCGCCGCCTACGCGTCGTTCGTCGCGTCGGGCATGCACGTCACCCGCGAGCCCCACGCGGCGTGCGCGCCGTTCGCGCGCGGCCGGCGCGGCTTCGTGCTGGCCGAGGGCGCCGGCATGCTGGTGCTCGAGCGGCTCGACCGCGCGCGCGCCCGCGGCGCCCACGTCTACGCGCTGGTCGCCGGCGCGGCGGTGGTCAACGACGCCTACCACGTCATCAACCCCGAGCCGACCGGGCAGGCCTGGGCCCGGGCGATGCGGCTGGCGCTCGCCGACGCCGGGCTCGGCGCCGACGCCGTCGACGCGATCAGCGCCCACGGCACCGGGACGCCGCAGGGTGACGTCGCCGAGGCCCGCGCGATCACCGCGGTGCTCGGCGCGCGCGCCGCCGCGGTGCCGGTGTCGGCCACCAAGTCGATGCACGGCCACGCGTTCGGCGCGGCCGGCGCGATCGAGACCGCGCTGGCGGTCGCCGCGATGGACGCCGGCGTCGTGCTGCCGACGATCAACCTCGCCGAGCCCGATCCGGCGTGCGCGCTCGACCACGTCGTCGACCGCGCCCGCCCCCACGCCGCGCGCGTGCTGATCAAGAACGGCTTCGGCGCCGGCGGCGTCGCCACCAGCCTCGTGCTCACCCGCCGCGCCGACGCCCCGCGCGTCGCCGCGCAGCGCGCCGCGCCCCGCGACGAGTTCGCGTTCTAGCGCGTCGCCGCGCCCCCTTCGCCCTTCGCCCCTTCGCACCCTGGAGCCATCGATGCATCCCTCCCGTCCGCTGTCGGCGCCCACGGCCGCGCCCGTCGCCACCGTCTCGACCGCGCTGGTCGGCGCGCTGCGCCAGCTCGGCGTCACCCACGCGTTCGGCGTCATGGGCGGCGCGATCGCGCCGTTCTTCCACGCCGTCGCCCACGGCGACCTCACCACGCTGCACCTGCGGCACGAGGCCGGCGCCGCGTTCGCCGCGATCGAGGCGTCGCTCGCCAGCCGGCGGCCGGTGCTGGTGTTCACCACCGCGGGGCCCGGCCTGACCAACGCGCTCACCGGCATGCTGGCCGCGCGCTGGGACGGCGCCCACGTGATCTTCGTGTCGGCGTCGACGGTGGCCGCCAACCGCGGCCGGGTCGCGACCCAGGAGACCAGCCCGGCGACGATCGGCGCCCACGGCCTGTACCTGCCCGGCGGCGCGCTGCACTACGCGACGACGATCGAGCACCCGGCGCAGCTGGCGCCGGCGATCGCGCAGCTGGCCAGCGGGCTCACCCGCCCGGGCGGCTTCGTCGCCCACCTCAGCCTGCCGATCGACATCCAGCACGCGCCGTGTCCGACGCCGCTGGTGGCCGCCGATCGCAGCGCGCTGGTGCCGAGCTGCGCGCCGGCGACGATCGCCGCCCACGCGGCGCTGCTGGCCGCGGCCCGCCCGGTGGTGTGGCTCGGCTACGGCGCGCGCCACGCCGCCGGCCCGATCCGCCGGCTGGTCGAGCGCCTCGACGCGCGGGTCATGTGCTCGCCGCGCGGCAAGGGCGTCTTCCCCGAGGATCACCCGCGCTTCCTCGGCGTCACCGGCCTGGGCGGCCACACCCGCGTCGACGATCTGCTCACCGCCGACCGCCCGGCCTACACGCTGGTGCTGGGCACGCGGATGGGCGAGTCGACGTCGTTCTGGGCCAGCGAGCTGACCCCGGCCGAGGCGTTCATCCACGTCGACGCCGATCCCGCGGCGCTGGGCGTGGCCTACCCGCACGTGCCGACCCACGCGGTGGTCGCCGAGATCGGGGCCTACGTCGAGGCGCTGCTGGCGGTGCTCGGCGAGCCGCCCGCCGCGTCGGCCGCGCCCAGCGCGCCGCGCCGCGGGCCGCTGCACAGCCCGCGCGCCACCGGCGGCGTGCGCCCGCAGTACCTGTTCGAGGAGCTGCAGCGGGTGATCGTCGACGGCTCCGACGCCTGGCTGATGGCCGAGAGCGGCAACTCGTTCTGCTGGTCGACCCACCACCTGCGCTACCGCGAGCCCGGCCGCTACCGGGTGTCGACCGGGTTCGGCTCGATGGGCCACGCCACCACCGGCGTCGTCGGCGCGGCGCTGGCCCGCGGCGACAAGGCGGTCGCGGTGGTCGGCGACGGCGCGATGATGATGATGAACGAGCTGCACAGCGCGGTGCAGTACCGGGCCGACGCGCTGTGGGTGATCCTCAACGACGCCTGCTACCTGATGTGCGCGCAGGGCATGAAGGTCATGGGCTGGGAGCCGTTCTCGTGCGACCTGCCGCGGGTCGACTTCGTCGCGATGGCGCGGGCGATCGGCGCCGACGGCGAGCGGGTCGCGACCGAGCTCGAGCTGGGGCCGGCGCTCGAGCGCGCGCTGGTGGCGCGCGGGCCGTGGGTGCTCGACGTGACGGTCGATCCGCGCGAGGCGCCGCCGTCGGGCCGCCGCAACAAGAGCCTGATGCAGCAGGGCTTCACCAGCGGGAAGGCGTGACCATGATCGACGCCGCCGATCCGCACACCGCCGACGCGCTGGCCTCGCTCTACGACGCCGGGGCGCTGCGCGTCCCGCCGTGGATGGCGGTGACCACTGCGCTGGCTAGCGTCCGCCCCGACGGCCTCGGCGCCACGATCGACTGGCTGGTCGCGCACCGGGCCGAGCTCGAGCGCGCCTACGCCGACGGCGGCGCCGCGCCGCTGGCGGTGGCCGCGCTGCCGCCGGGCATGCAGTACCAGCCCGAGCTCGGCTACCTCGACCGCGCGCGCGACGATCACGCGCTGCGCGCGCGCTACCTGTTCGCCGATCTGGTCGGGCAGAAGAGCTTCTCGCAGGCCGCGATCTACGCGATCACCGGCAAGGAGCTGGGGCCGCGCCACGCCGAGCTGCTCGACGCGTTCGCCACCGCCAACCTCTTGCTCGATCGCCGGGCCTGGCCGATGGCGGTGACCCGGCGGGTCGCGGCGCGCGGCGGCGGCGTCGGCGCGGCGGCGATGGCCGGCGTCGCGATGATGGGCTCCGAGGTCGTCGCGGGCGCCGCCGCGGCCGACTGCGCGCGGTTCCTCGAGCGGTGCCGGGCCGCGGTCGCCGCCGGGCGCACGGTCGCCGACGTCGTCGCCGAGGTGCTGGCCCGCCGCGAGAAGGTGCGCGGCTTCGGGCGGCCGGCGGTCGGCCCCGACGAGCGGGTGCCGGTGATCGAGGACCTGCTGCGGCGCTACGGCCGCGCCGAGCTGCCGTACGTGACGCTCTTGCGCGCGGCCGACGCCGCGTTCGCCGCGGCCAAGGGGCTGCGCTCGACCGCCGCCGCGTGGGCCGCCGCGATCCTGCTCGACTTCGACATGACCGCGGCCCAGGTCCACGCGGTGTCGAACCACTGGGTGATGGCCGCGGTGTTCGCGCAGGCGGTCTACGCCGACGAGCGCGGCGTGATCGAACCCGCGGCGGTCGCGCGGTCGGCGGCGCCGGCGCGGCCGCCGGCCCGGGCTCACGGCGGCGGCGGCGAGATGTCGAAGTGCGCCACGAACCAGCGGTTGATGTCGACGGTCAGCGAGAAGTAGACGCTGCCGGTGCCCTTGGCGCCGACCACCGCGTACTTGACGCAGGTGGCCTTGCAGTCGGGCGTCGGCACCGCGGTCACCGACTTGATCGCGCCGAAGTAGCCCCACACCTCGTCGAGCCGCTTCGCGAAGTCCGGGGCGACCTCGTCGACGACGTCGAGCTGCGCGACCGCGGTGAACCGCGCCAGGTCGCGGGCCCGCAGCGCGTCGAGCGCGGCCTTCGCCACCGGGACCGCGTCGGCCGCCGGCGGCAACGTCGCCAGCTCGGGCGGCGGCGTCACCCGGAACCCGGCCAGCTGCAGCGGCTCGCCGGCGGCGAAGGTCAGGTCGTAGGTGTAAACGCCGTTGGCGAAGCGCGCGGTGCCCTGCGCCGAGGTCCCGCCCTTGGCCGCCGCCGCGGTCACCAGCGTCGCGATCGCCTGGAAGCCGCCGCTCTTGGCGATCAGCTGGGTCCGCGACCGCGCCACCCGCGCCGCGGTGATCGCGGCGCGCTGCGCCGGCGCGAAGCGATCGACGATCGCCTGATCGCGCCCGGCGTCCCAGTCGGCGAAGAACTGCTCGACCGCCGGCCGCAGCTCGTCCGGCGTGCGCGCCGGCGCCGCGTCGATCGCGGGCGCGGCGTCGCGCGGCGCCCCGGCGTCGATCACCACCGCGGCCGTCGGCGGGGGCGGCGGCGCCTTGTCGCCGCCGCGGCACGCCACCACGAGCGCCGTCACCAGCGCCGGCCACCCGCGAGCTCCGCGCGCCATCGCGCTCACCGCGTGCGCAGCTCGGTGACCAGCTTCTCGATCGCGCCCTTGGCGTCGCCGAACAGCATCCGGGTCACCGGCTTGTAGAATAGCGGGTTGTCGACGCCGGCGTAGCCGGCCGCGCGCGAGCGCTTGTTGACGACCACCAGCTTGGACTTCCACACCTGCAAGACCGGCATGCCGTAGATCGGCGACGCCGGATCGTCCTCGGCGCCCGGGTTGACGATGTCGTTGGCGCCGATGACGATCACCACGTCGGTGCTCGGCAGGTCGCCGTTGATCTCGTCCATCTCGAGGACGATGTCGTACGGCACCGAGGCCTCGGCCAGGAGCACGTTCATGTGGCCGGGCAGGCGGCCGGCGACCGGGTGGATCGCGAACCGCACGCCGATGTCCTTGCCGCGCAGGATCTCGGTCAGCTCGCGCACCGCGTGCTGGGCCCGCGCCACGGCCATGCCGTAGCCGGGCACGATCACCACCTGCTTGGACTCGAGCAGCTTGTCGACCAGGCCGGCCTGATCGATGTCGAGCACCTCGCCGGCGGGCTGCGCCGGCGCGCCGGCCGCGGCCTTGGGCGGGTCGGCGCCGAAGCCGCCGAAGATGACGTTCCAGATCGACCGGTTCATCGCCCGGCACATGATGTAGCTGAGGATCGCGCCCGAGCTGCCGACCAGCGCGCCGGTCACGATCAGCACGTCGTTGCTGAGCATGAAGCCGGCCGCCGCGGCGGTCCACCCCGAGTAGCTGTTGAGCATCGACACCACGACCGGCATGTCGGCGCCGCCGATCGCGGCCACCAGGTGCACGCCGAGCACGCACGCCACCGCGGCGCCCGCGGCCAGCGCCCAGGTGTGGCCGTCCTTGCCGTACAGCACGCCGAACACGACGATCGCGATCAGCATGCCGAGGTTCAGCATGTGCCGCGCCGGCAGGAGCAGCGGCTTGCCCGACACCGAGCCGCGCAGCTTGAGGAACGCCAGGATCGAGCCGGTGACGGTGATCGCGCCGATGATGACGTCGATGTAGACCTCGATCTTGTGGGTCAGATCGGCGTGGCCGCCGGCCAGCTGTAGCGCGAAGCCGACCAGCACCGCGGCCAGGCCGACGAAGCTGTGCAGGAGCGCCACCAGCTCGGGCATCTGGGTCATGCCGACCCGAACCGCGAGGAACGCGCCGAGCGCGCCGCCGCCGGCGATCGCGACCACCACCAGCGGGTGGATCTTGAAGTCGGGGATGAACAGCGTCGCGACGATCGCGATGGCCATGCCGACGATGCCGAACAGGTTGCCGCGCTTGGCGGTCTCCTGGTTGGACAGGCCGCGCAGGGCGAGGATGAACAGGGCCGCGGCGACCAGGAAGGCCAGCGCGATGGGCGGCGTGTAGATCGCTTCCATGGCGGGCTCCTACTTCCGGAACATCGCGAGCATGCGGCGGGTGACCCAGAAGCCGCCGGCGATGTTGATGGTGGCGAACAGGACCGCCGCGATGGCGACCGCGCTCGAGGTGGTGAGCTTGCCGGATCCGGTCGCGAGCAGGCCGCCGATGACGATGATGCCGCTGACCGCGTTGGTGACGCTCATCAGCGGTGTGTGCAGGGCCGGGGTGACGTTCCACACCACCTGCCAGCCGACGAACACCGCCAGCACGAACACCGTCAGGTGCTGCACCAGCGCCGAGGTCGACGGCGAGACGTCGGTCTGCGACATGCCGAAGCGCATGCCGAGGAACGCGCCCGCGAACACCACCAGCAGGCCGAGCAGGAACGCCGCCGGCATCGGCTTGGCCGGCGCGGCGCCGTGGCCGTGGCCGTGGCCCTTGACCGGCTCGTGCTTGACGGCGGGCGCGGGCGGGGGCGGCGCGGTGACCGCCGGCGTCGGCGGCGCGGCCGGCTTGGGCGGCGGCCAGGTCAGCTCGCCGGCGTCGAGCACCAGCGCGCCGCGGACGATGTCGTTGCCGTGATCGACCTTCCACTTGGCGACGCCGCCCAGCTCGTCGAGCAGGTGCCACAGGTTGGTGCCGTACAGCTCGCTCGACACGTTGGCCATGCGGCTCGGCAGGTCGGTGTAGCCGATGATCGTGACGCCGTTGTGCTCGACGGCCTCGCCCGGCTTGGTCAGGTCGCAGTTGCCGCCGGCCTCGGCGGCCAGGTCGACGACGACCGAGCCCGGCTTCATCGCCTCGACCATGTCCTTGAGCCACAGCTTGGGCGCCGGCTTGCCGGGGATGAGCGCGGTCGTGACGACGATGTTGACCTCGGCCGCCTGCTTGCGGAACAGGGCCATCTCGGCGTCGATGAACTCCTTGCTCATCTCCTTGGCGTAGCCGCCCTGGCCCTCGCCCGACTCCGCGATCTCGACGGTCAAGAACTCGGCCCCCATCGACTTCACCTGGTCGGCGGCCGCGGCGCGGACGTCGAAGGCGCGGACGATCGCGCCCAGGCCCTTGGCGGCGCCGAGCGCGGCCAGGCCGGCGACGCCGGTGCCGATCACCAGCACCTTGGCCGGCGCGACCTTGCCGGCGGCGGTGATCTGGCCGGTGAAGAACGAGCCGAACTTCTGGGCCGCCTCGACGATCGCGCGGTACCCCGAGATGTTGGCCATCGACGACAGCGCGTCGACCTTCTGCGCGCGGCTGATGCGCGGGATGCAGTCCATCGCCAGCACCGTCGCCTTGCGGGCGGCGAGGCGATCGACCAGCGCCTTGTTCTGCGCCGGGTAGATGAACGAGATCAGGACCTGACCCTCGCGCACCGAGTCGGCCTCGTGGGTGCCGTCGGCGCGCTCGCCCGGCGGGCGCACCTTGCACACCACGTCGGCCTGGCTCCAGACCGCGGCGGCGGTGTCGAGCACGGTGGCGCCAGCGGCCTTGTAGAGGTCGTCGGGGAAGGACGCGCCGGCACCCGCACCCGCCTCGACCACGACCTCCCAGCCAGCCTTGACCCACTTGCCCACCGTGGACGGCGCGGCGGCTACCCGGCGCTCGTCGGGGCGGATCTCCTTGACGATGCCTAGCTTCATGATCGGGCGGACCTTGCCCCGGCGAGGCCGAGTCGTGCAAGGGCTTCCGACGGGTTACGGGGGGTGCGACGAATGGCGCAGCCAGGTTTTCGCCAGACCAACTGGGCGGAACTGGGCGGCCGGGGTGGTGGAACTCCCACGCTGGCGCGCGTTTGCCCGGCGCCCGGCCGGCTGGGTGGTTGGACCGCGGGTTGCACATCGCCGGGGCATGCGCGCCGTGGCCCTCGCCCTCGTCCTGTCCACTCTCGCCACCACTGGCTGCGCCACCCGGTCGACCTCGGGTGTGGCCATCGGGCTCGGCGTCGTCACCGCGGTGACCGGCGTCGCGATCGCCAGCGGCGACGGCCCCGAGCCGGCCAGCCCCGACGACCCCTACGGCAGCTTCGACCCTGACTTCCGCCCCGTGGGGCGCGCCATCGCGCTCGCGGGCGCCGCGCTGATCGCGGTCGGGGTGGTCAGCCTGGTCCAGATCGGCGACGAGGAGCCCGAGGCCGAGGCGGCCGCGCCGCCGCCGATGGTCGACGTGTCGCTCGATCGCGACACGCTCGCGGCCTACGAGTACGCGCGGCGCGGCGACTGCGCCGCGGTCGCCGCGATCGCCGCGGGCGTGCGCCGCAGCGACCCGTGGTACTACCGCGAGCAGTTCGCGAGCGACCCGCTGCTCGCGCCGTGCCTGCGGTGAACGTGGCACCATCGCCGCGGTGATCACGGCGCTGCCCCACGGCACGACGATCGCGCACGCCGCCGACGGCTGGGTGCGGCGCGATCGCGACGGCGGCGCGCAGGCCGAGCTGCGCTGGGCCGGTGACGGGCTGGCCGCGCTGACCGTCACCGGCTACGACGCGCGCGCGCTGCGCGTCGACGGCGCGATCGCCGCGCACCCGGTGCTGGGCGCCGCCCACGCGCTCACCGTCGACGGCGTCGCGGTCGCGCGGCTGTCGGCGATCGACTGGCGGCGGCCGACCGCGATCCCGGCGATCGATCGCCCCGGCGCGCTGCCGCCGGGGACCGGCACGATGCTGCTCGACACGATCGCGCGGCTGGCGCGCGACGCCGGCGTGGCCGCGCTGCGCTACGCCGGGCCGTACCCGACCGCGGCGCTGTGGGCCGCGCTGGCCGCCAGCTTCCGCGCCGACGGCGACGAGGCCACGTTCACCGCCGCCGCGGCGAGCCGCTGGCGCGGCGGCGCGCTGCCGCCGATCGCGATCGACTTCGCGCCGGCGCCGCACGAGCGGGCGCGCCTCGCCGCCGACGCCTTCGTCGGCCTGCGCGCGGGCGTCGAGCGGGTCGTGCTCGGCGGCGCGAGCTTCGAGCGGGGCGGCGGCGTCCGCCGGCTGGTCGACGATGACGACGACGGCGTCGCCGCCGAGCTGTGGTTCGGCGATCGGCCGTGGGCGCGGCTGGCGCGGCTGGGCCCCGACGGCGGGCTGCGCCACCGCGCGCCGCCGCCGCCGATCGTCGGCGCGCCGGCCGGCGAGGTGTTGCCGCCGGCGCTGGTGGCCGCGCTGGTCGAGGTGATCGCCGACGCGCTGCCGCCGCCGCTCACCGCCGACGCGCTGCGCGCGGTGCCGATCGCCTGGGGCGACGCCGGCCTCGCCGCGGCCCGCGATCGCGGCGACCAGGTGATCGTCCACGTCGGGCTGTGGCACCACCTCGCGCCGCGGGGGCTGGCCCGGGTGGCGCTGGCGCTGGCCGAGGCGCTCACGCCGATCGCGGCGGCGCGGGCGGTCGCGGCGCTGGCCGGCGCGGCCGCGGGCGGCTGAGCCGTCAGCCGGCGAGCGAGCCGGGGCGGCTGCGCGTGCGCGGCCGCGGCGGCGTCGGCTCGATCAGATCGCACACCAGGATCTCGGTGGCCGCGCGCGCGCGCACGGTGACGGTCCGCTCGTCGGTGACGCCCGCGCCGTCGCCGTCGGTCAGCGTGAAGTCGCCGAGCGCGGCGTCGCCGCGGACCACGTGGACCCAGGCCGCGCGGCCCGGCGTCAGGCCGTGCGCGACGACCTGGCCGGGCGCCAGCGTCGCCGCCAGGATCACGACGTCGGCGTGCATCCGCAGCGAGCCGCCGCGGCCGTCGGGCGACGCCACGACGCACAGCCGGCCGCCGTGCTCGGCGATCGCGAAGCCGCGCTGATCCGCGCGCAGCCCGCTGGGCAGGCCGGGCGCCGCCAGGCTGAGCTGGAACGCGTGGGCCCACTCGGTGCGCGAGGCGTTGCCGACGCCGTGCCGCAGATCGGGGTGCGCGACGGTGCGGCGGAACTCGCCGGCGTGGATCGCGCCCGACGCGCCGCGCGAGTCGAGCACCGCCAGCGCGCCGGCGCGCACGTAGGTCACGAGCTCGCCGTCGACGGTCGACTGCCGCTGCGGCCGCTCGCCGGGGCCGAGGCGATCCTCGTCGAGCGCGGCCAGCACGCCGAAGCCGCCGGCCAGCGGATCGCCGGGGCCGCGCGGGTGGAACGTGCGCCAGTGGTCGTGGGCGCGGCCGTGGACGTGGTGGCGCTCGTCGGCGCGGTAGATGGTGATCACGCGGTCGCGCCGCCGCGCCGCGCGTCCCGAGATCCTTGCGTCACGCCCTGCATCGATGGATCGACACCGTACGCCATCGCCGGCGAATAGCGAGCCGCCGCCGCCGATCAGTGCTTGCGGACGCGGCTGACGCCCGAGGTGGCCTTGGTGACCGCCGGCGAGCCCCAGTAGTCGACCATGCTGGCGCCGCTGGCCTCCACGGTGAGGCCGCGCGCCACCGCCAGCGCGACGTGGCTGGCACCCGAGACCGCGACCGTCGCGTCCTGCGCGGCCAGCTTGGTGGTGTCGAGCTCGGCGGCGCCGCTGGCCTCGATCGTGATCGCCGCGGTGGTGCCGGCCAGGGTCGCCTTGCTCGCGCCCGACAGATCGACCGCGAGGCCGCTGCCGGTGACGCCGGTGGCGGTCGCGCTGGACGCGCCGGACAGCCCCAGCGCGGTCAGCGTCGGCGTCGTGATCGCGATCCGCACCGGGGTCTTGGGCGAGTAGCTGTCGGTGCTGTCGATGATGAGGCGGTCGCCCTGGACCCGGGTGCGGATCAGCGGCAGGACGTTGTCGTCGGCGGTGACGCTGACCGCGGTGGCGCCGCCGACGGTGATCGTCAGCGCGACCGCGCCGCCGGCCGAGACGCTCGCGAAGCCGCCGACGGCGCGGGCCTCGGTGCGGGCGGTGCCGTTGCCCTTCACCTGGGCATCGGCGAGGTTGCAGGCGAACAACGCGAAGGCGAGCGGGACCAGCGAGAGGGTGCGCATGGCCGTGAAGATGCGCGAGCGCGCCGCGCGGTTGACACGCGGGGCGCGGTTACGCTCGTGCGACACCCCCGCGACCGCCGCCGGCGTCGGGGCGGTCGCAGCGCGGCGTCGAGGCCGCGCCCAGGTGAGCGGCGGGCAGCGGCGGCCCGGTAGCAGAAGCGCGCGGCCAGCGATTGTCCCGGCGGGCGCGCCCGACCAAGATGCGCGCCCGGAGGACCGCATGCATCCGACTCGCCTCGCACCCTCGTTCGTCGGCCTGGCGCTGACGCTCACCGCCAGCGCCTGCTCGAGCAAGGCGCCCACGCCGGTCGCCACGCCGACCCCGACCGACGTCGCCAACCCGCTGCCCACCGATCCCGCCGCGCCGCCGGCGCCGGGCTCGACCACGACCCTGGCCGCGCTCGGCCTCGACCCGACCGCGATGGATCGCTCGGCCGACCCGTGCGACGACTTCTACCAGTACGCGTGCGGCGGCTGGATCGCGCGCACCGAGATCCCGGCCGACAAGCCGGCGGCGATGCGCAGCTTCATCGACATCGAGGATCGCAACCAGGAGTTCCTGCACGGCGTGCTCGAGCGCGCGCGCAGCACGCCCGGCGGCGATCCGTTGATGGCGACGCTCGGCAGCTACTACGGCGCGTGCATGGACGAGGCCGCGGTCGAGGCCGCCGGCGTCGCGCCGCTGGCCGAACTCGACGCCGTCATCGCCAAGGTCAAGGACGGCAAGACGCTGGCCGACGCCACCGCGGCGCTGCACGCGGTCGGCGCGAGCGCGCTGTTCACCTTCGGCCAGGTCCAGGACGCCAAGGACGCGCGCCAGGTCATCGGCGGCCTCGATCAGGGCGGCCTCGGGCTGCCCGATCGCGACTACTACCTGAAGGACGGGCTGGCCGAGAAGGGCCTGCGCAAGGCGTACCACCACTACCTCGCGTCGCTGCTGGTGCTCGACGGCAAGTCGGAGGCCGACGCCGCCAAGGCCGCCGATCAGGTGATCGCCGTCGAGACCGCGATCGCCAAGGTGTCGCTCGACAAGGTCGTGCGCCGCGATCCGGTCGCGACCTACAACCGCCTCGAGCGCGCCGGCGTGCAGAAGGCCGCGCCGCACTTCGCGTGGGACCGCTACTTCGCCGGCGCCGGCGTGCCCGACGTCGCCGCGATCACCGTCGCGTCGCCGGCCTTCCTCAAGGGCCTCGACAAGCTGGTCACGACGACCAAGCCCGAGGCGTGGCGCACCTACCTGCGCGTCCACCTGCTCGGCGCGGTCGCCGGGCTCCTGCCCAAGCGCTTCGACGACGCGCAGTTCGCGTTCATCGGCATGCTGACCGGCCAGGCCGAGCAAGAGGCGCGGTGGAAGCGCTGCGTGGCCGCGACCGACGGCGCGCTCGGCGATCTCACCGGCCAGGTCTTCACCCGCGAGCGGTTCAGCGCCGCGGCCAAGCAGGCGGCCGAGGGCCAGGTCCACGCGATCTCCGACGCGATGCGCGCCAACCTCGACGCGCTGCCGTGGATGGACGAGGCCACCAAGGAGGCGGCGCGCGCCAAGCTCGACGCGATGACCTACCAGATCGGCTACCCCAAGGCGTGGCGGGCCCCGATGATCGCGATCGGGCCCGGCTACGCGGCCAACGCGCTGGCGGCGCGCCGCGCCGAGCGCGCGCGGCTCCTCGCCAAGATCGGCAAGCCGCTCGATCGCGACGACTGGCAGCTGTCGGCGCCGACGGTCAACGCCTACTACGAGCCGGCGCTCAACGGCATGGTGTTCCCGGCCGGCATCCTGCAGCCGCCGTTCTTCAGCCCGACCGCGTCGGCCCAGGTCAACCTCGGCGGCATGGGCGTCGTCGTCGGCCACGAGCTGACCCACGGCTTCGACGATCAGGGCGCGCAGTACGACGCCCAGGGCAACCTGAAGAACTGGTGGGCCAAGGCCACCGGCGACGAGTTCAAGGCGCGCACCCAGTGCGTGATCAAGCAGTACGACGCCTACGAGGCGGTGCCCGACGTCCACCTCAACGGCGCCAACACCGTCGGCGAGAACATCGCCGACATCGGCGGCGTCAAGCTGGCGCTGCGCGCGGCCCGCGCGCTGCGGTCGGGCGCGCCGGTCGTCGCCGACGGCTTCACCGAGGACCAGCAGTTCTTCCTCGGCTTCGGCCAGGCGTGGTGCGCGAAGTTCCGCCCCGAGATCGCCGCGCTGCTCGCCACGGTCGACGTCCACTCGCCCGCGCAGTGGCGCGTCAACGGCTCGCTGCAGGCGACGCCGGAGTTCGGGGAGGCGTTCGGCTGCAAGGCCG
The DNA here is from genome assembly GCA_016794525.1 of Myxococcales bacterium. Classification (GTDB taxonomy): domain Bacteria; phylum Myxococcota_A; class Polyangia; order Haliangiales; family Haliangiaceae; genus UBA2376. The sequence goes on along the minus strand of JAEUJY010000090.1, from coordinate 62,377 downwards.
GCGCGAAGATGCGGCCCGCGCAGATGTGCCAGGTCTGGTAGCGGGGTAGGGTGCGCGCCGACGAGCTACTCACCGTAGCTCGAGGAGTTGCGACGCCGCCCATCGAACGCATCGTCGGCGTGGCGGTCCGGGATCGCGCGGTCGGAGCACTAGGCCGGCAGGTCGATCCACAAGGCGGCGTGGTCGGCGTCGGCGGTCAGCGCGAAGGCGCCAGGGCCGAGCTCGGCGCCGTCGCCGGTGGCCAGGCGCGCGGCGGCGCCGTCGGCGGTGACGCGGACCGGCCCGGTCAGCGCGAGGAGGTATGCCTGGCGGCCAGGCTCGACGACCAGCGGCGCGGTGGCGCCGGCCGCCAGCGTGATCCACCAGACCCGCGCGTCGGTGCGGAGCGGCATGCCGGCGTCGCCGGCGATGACTTCGCGGCCAACGCCCGCGAGCTGCCGCGCGAAGTACGCTGGCGCGCCGCCGTGGCGATCGGGCTGGAACCACAGCTGCAGCATCCGGGTCGGGGCGTCGGTGTCGTTGCCCTCGGCGTGGACGATGCCGGTGCGCGCGGAGATCAGCTGCGCGCCCCGCGGCCCGACCGCCGCGCCGTGGGCCTCGCTGCCGTGATGCGACAGCGTGCCGTCGATGACGACGCTCAGGATCTCCATCTCCTCGTGCGGGTGCAGCGGGAACCGCGAGCGCGGCGCGAAGGTTGCGTCGGCGAGCACCAGCAGCGCGCCGCGCGGGCGGCCCTCGCCGGCGTGCGGCCCGACGGTGGCGACGAAGTGATCGCGCAATGACAGCCACGGCAGCGTGGTGGTCGGCAGCGACGACGCGGGACGATGGATGAGCGAGGGCACGGGGCGAGCTCCGGCGCGGCAGGCGAGCGCGGCGGCGGCCCCGGCGAGCAGGCCGCGGCGCGACAGCGTCACGCCGACGTCGCGCCGCGCGCGCGCGGGGATGGGGCGGGGGAGACGGACCACGCCCCATCCGTAGCGCGGCCGCGCGCCGTCAACCAGCGAGCTGCGCCGCGCCGGGGCGCGCGGGCGCGGGTTCGGGCGCCACGCGCCGGGCGGCGGTGACGGCGCACAGCGCGGCGACCAGGGAGATCGCGAGGAACGCCACGCCGATCGCGCGCAGGCGGGTCGCGGGCGGCGTCACGACCAGCACCACGACCGCGGCGGCGGCCAGCGGCGCGGCGAACCACGCGATCGGCGCGATCGCGATCAGCGCGGCGAGGCCGGCGCCGGCGAGCGCGACGCCGAGCCAGCGGCCGAGGCGGGCGCGACCGCGATCCGCGCGGCGGTGGCGCGCGATCACGTGGTGCACCGCGATCACCGTGGTCGCGTAGGCCATCGACCACGCGCCCCAGATCGTCAGCGCGTCGAGCGCGCGCATGCCGCCGGCCACCGCCACCGGCGCGGCGGCGCCCGCGAGCCCGACCGCCGCGGCCAGCTCGCCGAGCACCGTGCCCTCGGCGCGGCGGGTGGCGGCGACCAGCACGAACCCCAGCGGCACGGCGACCAGCGCCGACAGCCACAGCGCGGACCGCGGCGCGAGCGCCAGGCCGGCGCCGCCGACGAGCATCGCGGCAGCGCCGAGCAGCGCCAGCCGCACGCGGGCCCGGGCGCCGGCGGTCTCGCGCAGCCGCGCCCCGCGCGCGCCGACGACCACCCGCAGCGGCTCGCTGGCCACGAACGCCAGGCATGCGCCGATCGCGATCGCCGCGCTGGCCGCGCTCCCGCCGGTGGCGATCAGCGCCGTGCACAGCGGCACCAGCAGCTGGACATAGGCGCCGTGCTCCCGCGGCCACAGCGATCGAGCGGCGGGTCGACGAGCGGCCATGCCCGGAGGGACAGCAAGCGATGTGCCCGCGGACGTGGCTCAAACCGCCGCGGCGACGCATCGTTCGGCGCTCAAGATGTCGTCCGGGTAACAACGGCGTTGTCGATGGGACGACCGACAGCGGGCGTGGTTTCAATGAAATCAATCAATTGAGGCTGGATCTCGGCGTGCAAACGCTGCGGGCATGCAGCTCCTCACCACGCCCATCGGCGACATCGCCGCCGCCCAGCCGTCGTCCACCCGCGTCTTCCTGCGCCATCGCCTCGACTTCTGCTGCGGCGGCCAGCGGACGCTGGAGGAGGCGTGCGTCAAGGCCGACCTCAACCCCGCCGAGGTCGCCGAGGAGATCGAGCGCGAGGCCGGGCGCGGCGACGACCTGCCGCGCTGGGCGCAGCGATCGCAGGCCGAGCTGGTCGATCACATCGAGGGCCACTACCACGCCGGGCTGCGGCGCGATCTGCCGCCGCTGATCGAGGCGGCGCGCAAGGTCGAGCGGGTCCACGCCGCCAAGCCCGCGGTGCCGGCGGGCCTGGCCGACGTGCTCACCGAGTTCTTCGGCGAGATGCAGAGCCACATGGCCAAGGAGGAGCAGATCCTGTTCCCGATGCTGCGGCGGGGCGCGCGCGGCCCCGCCGTCGCGATGCCGATCGAGGTGATGGAGCACGAGCACGACGCCCACGGCGTGCAGCTCGCGCGGATCCGCGAGCTCACCGGCGACCTGCGCATCCCGCCGCACGCCTGCGCGACGTGGACCGCGCTCTACCGCGGCCTCGCGGCGATCGAGGCCGAGCTGATGGCGCACATCCACCTCGAGAACCACGTGCTGTTCGCGCGCGCGATCGGCGCGGCGGGATGAGCGACGGCTACGGCGTCGGCGACGCGTCGTACCGCGCCGCCGGCGGCCGCGACGGCATCGCCCGGCTGGTCGAGCGCTTCTACGTCCACATGGACACGCTCGTCGAGGCCCGCGGCATCCGCGCGATGCACGGCGCCGATCTGGCCGCGGTCCGGGAGAAGCTCGCGGTGTTCCTGTGCGCGTGGCTCGGTGGTCCCAACGACTACCGCGCGCGGTTCGGCCCGATCTCGATCCCGGGCATGCACGCGCGGTTCGCGATCGACGCGCCCGAGCGCGACGCGTGGCTGACGTGCATGGCGCGCGCGGTCGACGAGCAGCCGTGGGCGCCGGCGTTCAAGGCGTACTTCTTGCGCGCGATCGCCGTCCCGGCCGAGCGCGTGCGGGTGGCGTCGGTGATGCGCCGCGCGGAGTGAGCTGCGGCGGCCTCAGGCGCGGCGGGCCACGAGCTCGAGGCCGGTGATCAGCGCGTCGATCACCGCCATCCCCTCGGCCTGCACCGCCGCGGGATCGTCGGCGTGGGCCATGCTCATCGCCACCTCGCTGACCGCGGCGAGCAGCATCCGCGCCGTCATGTCGAGCGGCAGCGGCCCGAGCCGCCCCTCGGCGCGCAGCGCGACCAGCAGCCCGCTCACCAGCTCGAGGCCGATCGCGTGATCGATCGAGCGGCCCTCGACGCGATCGAGCACGCCGGGCGCGTCGCGCAGCACCAGCCGCGCGTACGCCGGCTCCGCCGACGCGGCGAAGAACGCCTCGACCGCCGCGAACAGGCGCGCGCGGGCGTCGCCGGCGCTGGCGGCGACCGCCGCGGCGACCCGCTCGGCCAGCTCCTGCTCCATCTCCAGGTACACCGCCGTCAGGACCGCCGCCTTGCTCGCGAAGTGGTGGTAAAGCGCGCCCTTGGTCAGCCGGGCGCGGGCGGCGATGTCGTCGAGCGAGGCCTGGGCGTAGCCGCGGGTCGCGAACTCGTGCCGGGCCGCGGCGAGGAGCGCGCGCCGCGTGTCCTCGACGTGCAGCGCGCGGCGCGTGACGGCCATACCGCGAGTATGTTACATACCCTCGGAATGCTCAAGGCAGGTGCGGCACCCTACCGCACGGAGGATCCATGACTCGATTGACGTTCACCGCGGCCAGCCTCGTCGTCGCGCTCGCCGCTTGCGGCAGCGACGAGAACAACTTCCCGACCAACTCGTGCGCCGACGTCACCGGCACGTGCGTGCAGATCGACGGCGGCGACGTCGCCGGGCTGCAGACCACGGTCAACACGCTGTCGCCCAACACCACGATCGTGCTCGGCAAGGGCACGTTCGCGATGACCAACTCGCTGACGATCCGCGCCGCCGGCGTGCACCTGATCGGCCAGGGCATCGAGGCCACGACGCTCGACTACGCGACCACCGCCGCGCAGGTCAACGGCGTCGACGTCCAGGGCAACGACTTCCTGGTCCAGGACCTGACCGTCCAGGACGCGCCCAAGGATGGCATCCGCGTCGAGGCCAGCGACGGCGTCGTCTTCCGCCGCATCCGCGCCACCTGGACCACGCCGTCGGACTCGACCAACGGCGCCTACGGCATCTACCCGGTCAAGTCGCAGCACGTGCTGGTCGAGGACAGCCGCGCCGAGCACGCCTCCGACGCCGGCCTCTACGTCGGCCAGTGCCAGCACGTCATCGTCCGCAACAACGTCGTCACCGGCAACGTCGCCGGCCTCGAGATCGAGAACACCCAGTACGCCGACGTCTACGGCAACACCGCCGAGGACAACACCGCGGGCATCGTCGCGTTCGACCTGCCGGGCAACCCGATCGTCGGGCGCGACGTGCGGCTGCGCGACAACATCATCCGCAACAACAACCACACCAACTTCGCCCCCGGCGGCACCGTCGCCAAGATCCCGGCCGGCACCGGCACGTTCGCGATGGCGTCGCGCCGCGTCGAGATCACCGGCAACACCTACCAGGACAACAACACCGGCGACATCGCGCTGATCAGCGGCCTGGTGATCGAGCCCGACACCACCAAGTGGGAGCTGAACACGGCGACGATCGCCGGGCAGTGGGACGACCTCGGCCTCCTGCCGGGCGTCGGCGCCGGGACGATCACCAACTTCCGCAGCGAGAACATCGTCGTCGCGCGCAACACCCACATGGGCTCGGGGCTGCACCCCGACCTCAACGACCCGCTGCAGTTCGGCGTGCTGCTGATCCTGATCTACGCGACCAACCCGGTCGACAGCGTGCTCTACGACAGCGTCGGCGAGCCGATGTTCAACTCCACCGACGCCGCGATGAACAGCAACGCCAACCGGATCTGCGTCGGCGGCAACACCGGCGGCACGTTCGCGAGCATGAACCTGGCCGAGCAGTCGGCGTCGAGCCAGGTGCCGTTCTTCCGTCCGGCGGCGCCGTTCGCGCCGTTCGATTGCACGACCCTGAACGGCGGGCCGATCGCCGACGTCGTCCTGCCTTGAGCCACGAGGCCGCCATGCGCTCCTCTCTTCGTCCGCTCGGCGCGACGCTGGCCGCGCTGGCCGTCGCGGCGGTCGCCGGCTGCGGTGCCGACGACGCCGGCGGCGGCGTCGACCTGAGCCAGCCGGTCCACGTCGACGTCACCGCCCCGCCGCCGACCAAGCTGTCGGCCTACAACCTGTTCGCCTGGGATCCGGCGACCGGCTACACGTTCAACCCGACCGACGAGCGGGTCGTGCCCTACGACCTGAACGCGCCGCTGTTCTCGGACTACGCGCTCAAGCAGCGCGCGGTCTACCTGCCGCCGGGCGCGGCGGCCAGCTACGACCCCGAGCTGGCGTTCGAGTTCCCGGTCGGCACGGTGCTGCTGAAGAACTTCGCGTTCGCGCCCGACCTGCGCGCGCCGACCGTCGGCACCCGGCTGATCGAGACCCGGCTCCTGGTCCGCTACCCCGACGGCTGGCAGCCGCTGCCGTACGTGTGGAACGCGGATCAGACCGACGCCGAGCTGGCGCCGGCCGGCGCCTTCGAGGTGATCGACTTCGTCGACGACGCCGGCCAGGCCCGGACCGCGAACTACCTGGTGCCGCAGAAGAACCAGTGCGAGACCTGCCACGCGCGCAAGCCGACGCCGACCGCCAGCCCGGCGATCGTGCCGATCGGCATGAAGGCGCGGCACCTCAACCGCAGCTACGCCTACGGTGGCGCGGTCGGCACCACCAACCAGCTCGAGCGGCTGGCCGCGCTGGGCATGCTGACCGGCGCGCCGGCGACCGCGACCATCCCGGCGGCCTACGATCTGCGGCCGCTCGACACCGGCGGCGTCGCGGCGATCCCGCCGGCCGAGCTCGACGCGGCGGCGCGGTCGTACCTCGACATCAACTGCGCGCACTGCCACGACCCCAACGCGGTCCAGGGCATCACGTCGCAGCTGTTCCTCGGCCACGACAACACCGACCTGTTCCGGCTGGGCTACTGCAAGCGGCCGGGCAGCGCCGGCGCCGGCACCGGCGGCTTCGAGTTCGACATCGTGCCCGGCGATCCGGACACGTCGATCCTGTACTTCCGCCTGTCGACCGAGACCGTCGGCGCGATGATGCCGCTCCTGGGCCGCTCGGTGACCCACGCCAAGGGCGCCGCGCTGATCCACGCGTGGATCGCCGCGATGCCGCCGGTCGACTGCACGACCATGTGAGCGCGGCTACGGCCGGGTGACCAGCGGCAGCTCGACGAAGCTGGCCTGCCCCGGCGCGTGGTGGACGCGCTGCGTGGCCTTCTGGTAGTCGCTCGGCTTGGCCAGGAAGATGTTGGGCACGAAGGTCTGCGGGTTGCGGTCGTAGAGCGGGAACCAGCTCGACTGCACCTGGACCATGACGCGGTGGCCGGGCAGGAAGACGTGGTTGGCGGTGGGCAGCGCGAAGCGGTAGCGCAGCGCCTTGCCGGGATCGAGCGGCTTGGGCTTGTCGTAGCCGTCGCGGTAGCGACCGCGGAAGATGTCGGCGGCGATCATCAGCTGGTAGCCGCCGAGCTCGGGCTGCGCCGCGACCTCGTCGGGGTAGACGTCGATCAGCTTGACCACCCAGTCGGCGTCGGTGCCGGTGGTCGAGGCGATCAGGTTGGCGACCGGCTGGCCGCTGATCTGCACCGGCGCGGTCAGCACGTCCGAGGTGAAGACCGCGACGTCGGTGCGGCCCGAGGCCTCGCGCTGATCGTCGACCAGCCAGCGCGACCAGCTGCTGCCGTCGATCGGCCGCGCGCGGAACGGCGTCGGCTTGGCCGGATCGGAGATCCACTCGGTGGTGCGCGCGTCGCCCGGCCTGGGCGCGGCGTAGCGGAGACCGCCGCCGGCGGCGAGGTACAGCGGGGTCGGCTTGATCGTGCAGCCGGTCGCGCAGCCGGTCGGCCACGCGGTGAGCCGCCGCCACGCGTTGGTGCCGGTCTCGAACGCGGTGACCGGCGCGACGTTGGCCGGCGGGGCGCTGTCCTTCAGGTACTGCGCCAGGAACGGCGCCAGCACGTCGCGCCGGAACGTCAGCGCGGTGTCGCTGTCGAAATGGATCGGGCCGAGCGCGCTGCCGTCCTTGATCGCCTGCCCGTGGTGCCACGGGCCGAGCACCAGGAACACCTTGTCGTTGCCGGTGTCCTTGGGCTCGAGCGCCCGGTACACCGCCGGCGCGCCGTAGATGTCCTCCTGATCCCAGAGGCTGTGCACCAGCATCACCGGCACCGTCAGCGGGCGCGCCGCGAGCAGCTTGTCGACCGCCTGATCGCGCCAGTACGCGTCGTAGCTCGGGTGCGCGACCAGCTTCTGCCAGAAGCCCAGCTCGTCGAGGCCACGCTGCCGGCCCAGCTCGCCGGCGGATCCCGCGCGCAGGAACAGCTCGTAGTCGTCGGTGACGCCGGTCCACCACGGGTACTCGTTCTTGCGGCTGGCCTCCTGCTCGTAGATGTACGACGCGCCGAGCTGGCGGAACGCGCCGTGGTGGAACCAGTCGTCGCCGATCCAGCCGTCGACCAGCGGGTTCATCGGCACCGCGACCTTGAGCGCGGGGTGCGGATCGACCAGCGCCATCAGCGGCGTGAAGCCGTCGTACGAGATGCCGAGGATGCCGACCCGGCCGTTGCTCTCGGGGACGTTCTTCACCAGCCAGTCGATCGTGTCGTAGGTGTCGGTGGCGTGATCGACCGCGGTCGGGTTCTGCGGGCCGCGCAGCGGGCGGTTGATCACGTAGTCGCCCTCGGACCCGTGCTTGCCGCGGACGTCCTGGACCACGCGGATGTAGCCGCCGTCGACGATGACGTCGGTGGCGTTGTCGTAGCCCTGCAGCGTCGGGCCGAGGTGCGGGCTGGCGCGGCGGGTGGTCATGGCGTCGGCGTCGTACGGCGTGCGGGTCAGCAGCATCGCCGCGCCCTTGGCGCCGCGCGGCACCAGGATCACCGTGTGCAGCTTCACGCCGTCGCGCATCGGGATCATCACGTCGCGGCGCTCGAAGTCGAAGCTGGCGGTGCGCGGCGTGAACGTCGCCGGGATCTCCGACGGGAAGGCCGGCGGAGGGACGGGCTTGGCCGCGGGCGCGGCGATCCGGACGGTGGCGGCGCCGAGCACCGCGGTCGACACGGCCAGGGCGAGCCGCGCGCGGCGGCGAGAGGGTGTGCGCATGGCCGCGAGCATAGGCCCGCGGGTGGGCGGCGGGTGGGGCCCGGCGACGAGCCCCGGGAATTCAGAAGCGCTGCCAACTCGTCGCGGCGACGTCGGCGGTGGCGCCGGCCTGGCGGTAGCGCGGCGTCGACCACGAGGTGTGCTGCGCGGCGTCGGTCGAGCCGTAGCCCGACTCGTTCCACAGGTAGAAGCTGGTGAAGGTGGCCGCGCCGTCGTAGAGCACGGCCGCGTACGTCGGTCCGTCGCCGGCGACCGGGCGCACCGTGAACCGCCACGCCCACATCGTCCGCGCGTGAGGCACGTGGACGACCGGGCGATCGGGGATCAGCTGGTAGTCGCCGGGCGGCAGCGTGACCTGGGCGCCGCGCTCGACGCGGTACTCGTACGCCACGCCGGTCTGCCACGGGTACGGACCGACGTGCTGGCCGACCGGCGGGTTCTGGATCCGCGCGAGGTCGGCGACGTCGTCCATCTCGTCGTAGTCGGCGGTGCCGCCGCCGCGATCGACCAGCCCGCCCCAGTTGACCTGGCGGGTCCGCGCGCCGTCCGGCCCGTCGACGTCCTGGACGCCGCCGTGGGCCCAGGTGCCGTTGGCGAAGTCGACCTGCAGCGCGAAGAAGTTGAGGCCGCGCGGCGCGACGCGATCGATCACCACCCGGGCGCTGGCGGCGATCAGGTCGCGCGGCGCGTCGAACGCGACGTGGGTCTCGCGCGCGTCCTCGCCGCCGCCGATGCCGAACCGGGGCGGCGCGTCGGCGGCGGGCGCCTCGGGGAGCGTGGGCGGCGCGGGCGTCGGCGCCGCGCCGGGCGCCGGCGGCGTGGGGCCGGGCAGCGGCGTCGTCGGCTCGCAACCCGACGCGATCACGAGCAGGAGCGACAGCGCGTGGCGAGGCATCCCGCACGGTCGCACGGTGGCCGGCCCGGGTCGTGAAGTTTTGACGTCGTGGCGTGTCACAGACCGCGGTCGGCCACCGCTACCTCGGCGTTCCAACCGAAAGGCTCACCATGCTCACCGCCACGCCACCTTCCCGCCGCCGCCCTCGTCTCGCCGATCGCGCCATCGGCCTCACCGCGCTCGCCGCCCTCGCCGGGCTCGGCGCCTGCGTCGACGATCCGACGCTCGGCGCCGACGAGGCCGAGGTCAAGAACGGCGCCCTCGTCACCCCGTGGGACGGCACCACGCCGGTCCACACCCGCTCGATCCTCTACGTCGCGTTCCCGCCCGGCATCGGGTGCTCCGGCACGCTGGTGGCGCCGTCGTGGGTGCTCACCGCCAAGCACTGCGGCCTGCCGATCGGCTCCACCGCCAGCAGCGTGCGTCCCGATACCGTCGTGTCGCGCACCGTCGACCGCGTCGTCAACCACCCGACCTCCGACGTCGCGATGCTGCACCTGGCGAGCCCGATGCCGAGCGATGTCCCGAGCGCGGTGCTGTACACCGGCTCCGAGACGTCGATCCACGGCAACGCGGTCACCAGCTACGGCTACGGCGCCGTCGACGCGTACCCGGTGGGGCCGTCGGGGACGTGCCCGAACGGCACGTGGCTCGCCTACGGCAACTGCCTGACCGCTTCGACCGGGCTGCGCAGCGCCACGCAGATCGCGACGCCATACAGCGCTGGCACCTTCGCGACCCCGGTCAACGCGGCCGGGCAGATGACCTTGCCGGGCGACTCGGGTGGACCGTGCTTCCTCGGCGCCGCGCTGGCCGGCGTCAACAGCTGGTGGAACCTCGACCTGTCGGGCTCGGGCCAGGCCAGCGTGCCGGCGTTCCGCAGCTGGATCGAGCGCACGATCGCGCCGGCGGTGAAGGCCGACTTCGACGGCGACCGCAAGACCGACGTCTCGGTGTGGCGCCCCGGCAACGGCACCTGGTACGTGATCGGCAGCGCGACGGGCGCGGCGACCAGCGACGCGTGGGGGGCCCAGGGCGATCAGCCGGTGCTCGGCGACTTCGACGGCGACGGCAAGACCGATCGCACGTTCTGGCGGCCGAGCACGGGCGCCTGGGTCACCCGGCGCAGCTCCGACAACGGCCTGACCATCAGGTACTGGGGCGATCCGGACGACGTGCTGGTCCCCGGTGACTACGACAGCGACGGCAAGACCGACGTCGCGGTGTGGCGCCCGGGCAACGGCTTCTGGTACGGGATCAACAGCAGCGACGGCCAGGTGTGGACCACGCAGTGGGGCCAGGCGGGCGACGTGCCGGTCGCCGGCGACTACGACGGCGACCAGCGCGCCGACGTCGGCGTGTGGCGGCCGGGCGACGGCATCTGGTACGTCGTGCGCTCCACCGACGGGACGCTGCTGGCGCGGCAGTGGGGCCAGGCCGGCGACGTGCCGGTGGCCGCCGACTACGACGGCGACGGGCTGCGCGACCTCGCGGTCTACCGCCCGACCGACTTCCGCTGGCACGTCATCCGCAGCAGCACCAACGGCACGACCTCGCAGGCGTGGGGGCAGGCCGGCGACGCGCTGGTCCCCGGCGACTACAACGGCGACGGCAAGGCCGACGTCGCGGTGTTCCGGGGCGCGACCCACACCTGGTACGTCTGGGCCACCGGCGGGACCGCGCGCAACGCCGGCACCTGGGGCGACGCGACCGACGTGGCGCTGCCGTCGCTGCGGTGAGCCGCGACGCGGGCGAGGCTTGCGGGGCGCGCGCGGATCGTTACGTTCGAGGCATGGCGCGCGTCTCCCTCGCGGTGCTCCTGCTGCTCGGCTGCGGTGGCGCCGACGGCCCGCCGATCGACGCGGCGATGGACGCGCCCTGGGACGCCGCGATGGCGTCGTGTGGGCCCAGCGGCGGGTGCGTGGCGGGCCCGGCCTGCGGGGCCGGGTGCTGTGCGGCCGGCGAGCGCTGCGATCGCGGCGTGTGCCGGTGCGGCGAGAACGCCGCGTGCGGCGCCGGCGACAGCTGCGCGGCGGCCGGGCCGATCGGCGGCGACGCGTGCGGCGCGGTGTGCTGCGGCGCCAGCGGCCCCTGCCCGCAGTGAGCGGTGGGCGCGCGTCCCGGCCTGCGCCTTGCTTGCGCTGACCATGGGGCTCGGTTCGGCCCCGGGAGGTCGTCATGGCGCGCAAAGATCGACACTCGGTGCTCGTCGCTGGCGCAGGACCCGCGGGCCTTGCGGCGGCGCTCTTCCTCCGCCAGCGCGGCGTCGACGTGGAGGTGGTCGACGAGCGCTGGGACGCCCGCGACGACGACTTCCACGTGATCTTGCACCCCGACGTGGTCGAGCGGCTCGACGACGCCGGCGCCCGGCTCGACCTCGCCCACGCGGCGCACCCGGTCGACACGGTCGTCGTCCACGACGGGACGCGGCGCGTCGCGGCGCTGCGGCTGCACGAGACCGCCGTGCGGCCCGGGCCGGCGGCGGTCCTGCCGCTGCGCGTCGTGCGCGACTCGCTCGAGGAGGCGCTGCGTCAGCGCCAGGTGAAGGTCGCGCGCCACCGGCGGCTGGCCCGGGTCGACCGGGTGTCCGACCGGGTGGCGGTCGAGGTCGACGTGCTCGACCGCGACTCGGCCGGCTACGGCGTCTCGCACATGGAGGGTGTCGTCGTGCGCACCGCCCGCCACGAGCCGACCCACCTGATCGCGGCCGACGGGTTCGAGTCGGTGGCCCGGCAGCAGCTCGGCATCGGCTGGCGCGCGATCGGCGCGCCGATGGCGACGGTGGCGTTCGAGTTCGCCAGCGGCTGGACCCCGGGGCCCGAGGCCCACGTCTACGTCGGCGACGCGGTGGCGGCGCTGTGGCCGGCGCCTCACCGCCGGCTGCGCCTGACGTTCCAGCTGCCGGCCTCGACGCCGCTCATGGCCGCGTGGCTCGACGCCCGCCACACGCCCGATCGCGCCGACCTGGCGATGATGATCGACGCGCACCTGCCGTGGGTCCACCTGCCGATCGGCGTGGTGAGCTGGTCGCAGGTGCAGTGGACCCAGGTCGGCGTCGCCGAGCGCGCGTGCGTCGGGGCGGCGTGGCTGGTGGGCGAGGCGGCCCACCAGCTGTCGCCGCTGGCGTCGCACTCGCTCAACCACGGCGTCCGCATGGCCCACGACCTGGCGGCGACGATCGACGAGGTGGCGCGCGATCAGGGCGCCGGCGAGCGGCTGGCCCACCAGGCGGCGCGGGCGCGCGCGCAGACGCTGCGGCTGGCGGAGGTCGGCGAGCTGTACCAGGCCGAGCCCGACGCCGATCCGTTCGTCGCGGCCAACCTCCGCCGGATCGTGCCGACGCTGCCGGTGGCCGGCCTCGAGCTCGAGGCGCTGGCGCGGTCGCTGCGGCTGAGCCCGAAGCCGATGTAGCCGGTCACAGCGCGAGCGCGGCGCGCAGCGCGGCGAGCGTGGCGTGCTCGTGGACCGACAGCCGGCCGTCGGCGGCGGCCGCGTCGAGCGCCAGCTCGAGCAGCGCCTGACGATCCGCGGTCGGCAGGTCGCGCACCACCGCGGTCGCGGCGGCGACGCCCTCGAGGTCGATCACCCGGGCGCGCTCGTCGTCGGTGAGCGCCAGCCGCGCCATCAGCGCCGCCAGGAAGCCGCGCTCGTCGTCGGTCATCATGCCGTCGGCGACCAGCACGCTCGACACGACCAGGCAGGTGGCCTCGTTGGGGCGCATGCCGCGATGGTAGCGCGTCGGCGCGTCACGCGCCGAGCAGCCGCGTCAGCCCGGCGACCGCGGTCTGGATCGACAGCGCGGCGAGGATCAGGCCCAGCACCCGCTGGACGACGGTCAAGACCGAGGGCCCGACCAGCCGCTGGAGCCACGGCGCTGCGCAAGATCGGGTAGGCCAGCGCGAACGTCGCCGCGATCGCGGCGAGGGTCGCCGCCACCGCCCCGGCGTCGGGCGCCGCGTTGATCAGCCCCATGACCGTCGTCAGCGCGCCGGGGCCGGCCAGCATCGGGATCGCGACCGGCACGATCGCGATGTCGTCGCGGCGGCGCGCGGCCTCCATATCGTCGGGGCCGCACCGGCACGCCGGCGCCTTGCCCCGCAGCATCTCCAGCGCGGTCAGGAACAGCAACGCCCCGCCCGCGACCTGGAACGCCGGGCGGCTCACGCCGAGGGTGCCGAGCAGCGCGGGGCCGAGCAGCGCGAACCCGGCCAGGATGAGCGCGCCGGCGGCGGCGCCGCGGCGGGCGATGTGCCGGATCTCGGCGGGCCCGCGGCCGCGGGTCAGCGCGGCGAAGGTCGGCACGGCACCGAGCGGGTCGACCACCACGAACACCGACGCGAACGCGATCCAGAACTGGGCCATGGCACTTCCTCCGTGCCCCACTCGACGCACCCGGCCCGCCGCATTACACGCCGAAACGGCCGACGGCCGGCGCGGGGCCGGCCGTCGTCGCGATCCGCGCGGCGCGCCTAGAGCTTGGCGAGCAGCTCTTTCTTCTTCGCGTCGAACTCGGCGTCGGTGAGGATGCCGGCGCTCTTCAGCTCGCCCAGCTCCTTGAGCGTCTTCATGATCTGATCGCGGCTCTCGGCCGGGGCCGGCGCCGGGGCGCCGCCGCCGCCGCCCGGGCGGGCCTGCGGCTGCTGGTTCATCATCTGCGCCATCTGGTTGGCCATGCCGAAGCCCATGCCCATGCCCATGCCCTCGAGGCCCGCGCCGGTGCCGCCCTTCTTCATGCCCTCGGCGGCGCCGAGCATCATCTCGGCCTGGGCCATCTGCTGGTAGCCGCCGGCCATGTTGGCGTAGGCGGCGCGCTCGATCAGCTTGTCGAGGCGCTCCTTGTCGGCCGGGTCCATCGAGATCGTGAAGTCGCCGAAGCGGACGATCTCGACGCCGTAGCTCTCGATGTGCTTACGCACCGCGCCGATCGTGAAGGTCTCGATCTCCTCGGTGTAGGCGCCCGAGGACACCTTCATCACCGGCCAGTTCTCCTTCACGATCAGCTCGGCGATGTGGTCCTTGATGGTCTTCTGGACCTGGCTCTTGAACCAGCCGATGAACATCTCGTTGTCGGCCATGCGCTGGCCGACCAGCCCGATGAGGAACTTCATCGGGTCGAACACCTTGGCCGAGAACTCGCCGTGGACCATCAGCCGCACCCGCAGCGAGGTCTGCGGGTCGGGGATGTCGCCGACCGACGTGCCGAACTTGATCGACGGGTGCTCGCGGGTGTTGACGAAGAACACCTCGGAGATGAAGACGTTGCCGCCGGTGAACTTGTCGACCAGCTGCCCGAGGAACGGGATGTTGTTGCCGTCGAGCGTGTGCCGGCCCGCGGCCAGGCTGCCCACGAACTGGCCGTTCTTGAAGAACAGCGCCACCTCGTCCTGATCGACGGTGAGCTGCGCCTTCCACGGGATGGTCTGGTCGGGGTGCTTGTAGACCCACTGATCCTTCGCGGCGTCTGGCCGCGCGATGGCCATCTCTTTGACGCCACCCTTGACGAAGTCGAGAATGCCCATGGACGCTGTCTCCTTGTCGCGCGCCGACGAACCCGCGGCGGATCTGGAAGCTAGCACACCCGCGCCGCTCGGCGTGGCCGGGCGCACGTCGACGGGCGCCGCGCCAGAATGTCGCTTGCCGCCGTGCGGTGGCGCCGGTGTAATCGGGGGGTGAGCCTACGCGCGTCCCTGGCGGTGCTGGTCCTGGCGGCGTGTGGCGCGAGCGCCACCGGCGACGACGTCGAGATCGACGGCCACGGCGGCGCGGTCGCCGAGCTGACCGGCCGGGTGTGGGCGCCGGGCATGGCGCCGGGCATGGTGCCCGCCGGCGAGGAGATCCCGATCGCCGGCGCCAAGATCTACCTGCGCGCCGAGCGGCCGCCGGCGATCCCCAGCGGCGTCTACTGCGAGACCTGCATGGACGTGACCGGCGCCGCGGTGTCCGACGCCCACGGCCGGTTCGTCGTCGGCACGCTGACGCCGGGGCCGCAGTGGCTGATCATCGAGAAGGGCCAGTTCCGCCTCGAGCAGCAGGTGACGCTGACCGAGGGCTCGCGGGCCTTGCCCGACGCCGACACGACGCTGCCGTCGGTGCTCGACGTCGCCAACGGCAAGACCATCCCCCACGTCGCGGTGGCGGCCGGCAACTACGACTCGGTCCAGGACATCCTCGGCAAGATGGGCCTGGGCACGGTCGGCACCGACGGCGGCTTCACCAGCACCGCCGGCGAGCTGGACCTGTACACCAACGGCGGCACCGACCTCGGCCTGGCGATGGGCACGCTGGCCCAGCTGGTCGGCGATCTGGATCGGCTGCGCCAGTACCACATCGTCTTCATCCCGTGCGCCGGCGTCGCCAACGTCGCCGCGCTGCGCGACCAGCAAGTGCTGCGCAACCTGCGCGACTACGTCGCCGCCGGCGGCAAGCTGTACGTCACCGACTGGTCGGGCGAGTGGATGGACGACGTCTTCCCGGCGCCGCTGCAGCTGGGCGCGGCGATGACCGGCGGCCGCACCGACACGCCGGCCGCGGCCTACGACGCGGCGACCGACACCTGGGATCCGACGATGTTCGGCGACGCCGACGGCGACTTCTACGAGGTCGCCGACGGCGAGGCGGTCGACGGCGACCTGGCGACCTGGCTGAGCGGCCAGATCGGCCCGCGCAACGACGCCGGCGGCGACGTCGGCCCGATCGATCCGCTGGCGTTCCACGTCTACGACAACTGGAACTGGATCGCCGCGACCACGCCGATCCGGGTCGGCACCGACATGACCGGCGCGCCGATCTTCGACGAGCCGCGCGTCTGGGTGCGGGGCTCGGGCGCGCCCGCGGCGCCGGCCGGCAAGCACCCCCTGACCGTCACCTTCCACCCGCCCGGCTGCGGCCGGGTGCTGTACTCGACCTACCACACCGCGCCCGGCACCCACCGCGGGCTCCTGCCGCAAGAGCGCGTGCTGCTCTACCTGATCCTCGAGCTCGGCGTCTGCAACAACAACCCTCCGGTCTGAACTGTTGGAGGGCGTGTCGCCACGCCCTCGGCGTATCGACATCGCCTGCCCCGTGCCCGTGCCCGTGCCCGTGCCCGTGCCCGTGCCCGATCTGGATCCCGATCCGGATCCCGATCCGGCTCCCGCTCCCGCTCCCGCTCGGGATCCCGCTCCCGCTCCCCGCTCCCCTCCGCCTCTCCACTCCGTCCCCGCCTACTTCTGCGTCCGCAGGTTCGTGACGCTCATCATCAGCAGGAAGTCGCGGTTGGCGTGCTCCGGATACTTCGCCGCCATCGCCGCGATCGCCGCCTCGTCCGACGGCGCGCTGGCGGTGACCGCGAGGATGTCGTCGATGTACGCGCGGTCGGCCGCGAACACGGCGAGGTCGGCGGGCGCGCCGTGGCCGGGGTACACCGTCGGGCGCCGCGCGCCCCAGGTGGCGCCGAGGCCGTCGAGGGTGGTCTGCCACGCCGCGGCGCTCGCGCGCGTCACGCCGACGCCGAGCCACAGGTGCACGTCGTGGTACGCGAGGTCGCCGGTGAACAGCGCGTTGGCGTCGGGGCTGTAGGCCGTGGTCATGTGCTCGGCCTCGGTGGCCGGGTAGTCGGCGGTCAGCGCCAGCGCGGCGCCGCCCGGGAGCGCCAGCGTCGGCGCGTCGAGCACCTCGAGCTGGCCGGCGTAGTCGAAGCCGTCGGGGTGCGCGGCGGTCTTCGGCTGCATCGCCGGCAGCTGCGCCAGCCAGCCCTGCGCCGTCATCCAGGTGGCCATGCCGATGATGTCGGCCTTGATCTCGGGGCGCGCGACGACGAAGCGGGCGTCGGGCAGCGCGGCGCGCAGCGCGCCGAGGCCGAGGAAGTGATCGGGGTGGCCGTGGGTGATCAGCACGGTCACCGGGCCGGTGGTGCGCTGCGCGACCAGCGCCGCGACCGCCGCGCCGTCGGCGGGCGTGCGGGTGGCGTCGATGACGATCGCGCCCTGGCCGTCGCTGACGACGTACGCGTTGACGTTCGACTCCGCCGCGGCGTACGGCGTGACGGTGATCGGCGCGACCGACGGGGTGGCCGTCGGGGCGTGCGGGGCCGCGGCGGAGCCGCAGGCGGTGAGGGTGGCGAGGGCGAGGGCGGTGGCGAGGGTGCGCATGACGACTCCTGCGATCGGATGAGTGGGAAGGGAGCTCAGCGACCGGCGACGATCGGGCCGAGCACGTCGGCGATGTCGACCTGGCCGCGGATCGCGCGGGCGGCGCCGCCCTGCCACACGACCCGGCCGCTGATCAGGCCGGCGTACATCTCGCGGAACAGCCCGGCGAACGCCGGCGACAGGCCGAACGACGTGAACGTCGGCACCACGGCGTCGAGCGGCGCGTCGGCGGCGGCCACCGGCCGGCCGGTCAGCTTGGTCAGCGCGGCGGCGACGTCGTCGGCGCTGTAGTCGCGCGGGCCGGCCAGCTCGATCCGCGCGTCGCCGCGCGGGCCCTCGAGCAGCGCGGCGGCGGCGGTCTTGCCGATGTCCTTGGTCGCGACCATCGGGATCACCAGCCCGCGGGGGATGAAGGTCGGCAGCGCGCCCTGCGCCAGCATGCCCAGCGCGCCGGCCCAGTTCTCCATGAAGTACGCCGCGCGCACGGCGGTGAGCTGGGTGACCTCGGCCAGCAGCTTCTCGGCGACGTGGACCGAGACGATCGGGCCGGTGCCGTCGGGCTGGTGGGCGGCGATCGACGACAGCAGCACGACGTGGGGCACCCGGGCGGCGGCGACCGCGGCGGCCAGCGCGGCGGCGACCGCGCGGTTGTCGGCCAGCGGCTCGGCGGCGGTCGGGCGCGGCGGCACCAGCAGGTACGCGCCCTGGGCGCCGCGCAGCGCGGCGGTCAGCGCCGGCACGTCGGCCAGGTCGGCGATCGCGACCTCGGCGCCCTTGGCCCGCCACGCCGCGCCCTTGGCGGCGTCGCGGACGATGACCCGGACCGGGGCCTTGGCGGCCAGCAGCGTGTCGGCGACGACGGCACCCGTGTTTCCCGTGACTCCAGCGATGACGAACATGGCGAGCTCCTTCGGTAGCGGTTGAGTGGCCCCACTGTGCGTCGTCCGCCGTCATGATCCAAGACGATGGTATTCATAGGCATCATGCGCACCGTTCATGACGACCTGGCGGCGGTGGACCTCAACCTGCTGCGGGTCCTCGACGTGCTGCTGGCCGAGCGCCACGTGACCCGGGCCGCGGCGCGGCTGGGCCTGACCCAATCGGCGGCCAGCCACGCGCTGGCGCGGCTGCGCGCGCAGCTCGGCGATCCACTGCTGGTGCGCGGGCCGCGCGGCGCGCTGGTGCCGACCGCGCGCGCCGAGGCGCTGCAGCCGGTGGTGGCCCACGCGCTGGCCGAGCTGGCGGCGGTGTGGCGGGGCGGCGGCTTCGAGCCGGCGACCGCCCGGCGCACCTTCCACGTCGCCGGCGGTGACTACGCCGAGCTGGTGCTGCTGCCCGCGCTGGTGGCGCGGCTGGCCGCCGTGGCCCCCGGCGTCGACCTGTTCGTGCGGACCGTGCCCGAGGACGTCGCCGGCGCGCTGGCCAGCGGCGCGATCGACGCGGTGCTGGCGCCGGCGCGGCCGCGCGACCTCACCGGCGGCTGCTTCCAGCGGGCGCTGTTCGACGAGACGTTCACCTGCGCGGTGCGCGCCGAGCACCCCAGCGCGCGCGGCCGGCTGACGCTGGACCGGTTCTGCGCGCTCGACCACCTGCTGATCGCGCCGCGCGGCACCGCCGGCGGGTTCGTCGACGACGCGCTGGCCGCGCTCGGCCGCCAGCGGCGGGTCGCGGTGGCGGTCCCGCACTTCCTGGTCGCCCCGCTGGTGCTGGCCGGCACCGATCTGATCGCGACCTTGCCCCGCCGGATCGCGACCACGTTCGCGCCGATGATCGACCTGGCGCTGCGGCCGCCGCCGGTCGAGCTGACCGGCTTCACGATCCACCTGCTGTGGCACGAGCGCGCCGCCGCCGATCCGGCCCAGCGCTGGCTGCGCGATCAGATCGTCGCGGTGGCCGCCCGCGGCGCCGGGCGCGCCGCCTGACGCCACGGGCCTTGGGGAGGCTCGATCCCGGCTTGGCCGAGATCGAGGGGGGCTCGGCGACACGCCCTCCAGGAGCTCAGGGGATGAACTCGGTGCAGGTGCCCTGATCGCAGGTCAGGTTGGTGCAGCACGGGTTGGCGGCGTCGCAGCTCTGGCCGAACGTCGCGCAGCCCTGCGGCTCGCCGCAGGTGCCGACCGTCGAGCCGGGCGGCGTCGTGCACGGCAGGCCCGAGCAGCAGTCGGTGGCGGTGGTGCACGCGCCGCCGGTGGGCTGGCAGCTCGCCCCGCAGCGCAGCGTGAACTCGGTGCCCGGCACCGGCAGGCACGGCAGCCCGCAGCAGTCGGCGCTGGTGGCGCAGGTCATGCCGACGTAGTCCTGCGGGTTGGTGCAGACGATCTCGCCGACGGTGCAGCGCGGGACGCCGAGCGCGTCGAGGTGGCAGGTGTCGAACGAGAGCACGTTGCCGGCGCAGCAGTTGGCGTTGGCGTTGCACGAGTCGGTCTGCAGGCGGCAGATCGCGCCGGCCGGGCTGCACGAGTTGCCGTTGTCGCAGCGGCCGATCGGGTTGGTGCCCTCCTTGCGGCACATGACGTCCGACATCGCGCCGTCGGGCAGCCCGGCCGAGCCGCAGCAGTCGCTGTCGTTGACGCAGGTCTCGCCGGTGGGCCGGCAGCCGCTCGACGGCTGGCAGATCAGCACGCCGGTCGGCCCGTAGGGCAGGCAGGCCCGGCCGCAGCACTCGCCGCCGCAGATCGGCAGCTCGCCGCCCATGTAGTCGGCGCCGGCGCCGCACACCTCGCCGGCGCTGGTGCAGCCGGTGGCGCCGCCGGCCGGGACCGGGACGCACACGCCGAGCGTGGCGCCGGCGGCGACGTCGCACAGGCCGCTGCAGCACTCGCTGCCGAACTGGCAGGTGTCGCCGAGCTGTGTGCAATACGACGGCGCGTTGTTGCAGGTGCCGCCCTCGCAGTAGTGCGAGCAGCAGTCGGCGTCAGCGGTGCACGCGTTGCCCGACGTGTGGCAGGCGGTGTTGAGCGGCGCGCAGGTGCCGCCGGTGCAGCTGCCCGAGCAGCACTCGCTGCCGGTGGTGCAGGCTTGCCCGTCGGAGGTGCACTGGTTGCCGGAGCACTTGAAGTCGACGCACGCGAACGAGCAGCAGTCGGGGCCGCTCTGGCAGTCGCTGCCCGCGGCCAGGCACGCGCCCGGGGTGCGCGAGCAGACGCCGGTGAGGTCGTTGCAGTCGCCGGTGCAGCAGTCGGTGTCGGCGGTGCACGCGACGCCGGTGGCGCTGCATTCGGGCGGGGTGACGGTGCCGCCGCCGTCGTCGCCGCACGCGGTCCACAGCGTACCCACCACGACGATCGCCAGCCAGCGGTTCAGGGAGGCCATGCCCGGTGAGTCGCGCCGAGCGGCGCCCTGGTCGCAACAATCGACCGCGCCGCGACGCCCCGCGTCACTCGGTCGGGAAGCCGCGCTTGGCCAGCAGCGCCTTGACGTCGGGGTCGCGGCCGCGGAACTGCCGGTACGCCGCGGCGCGGTCGGTGGCGTTGCCGGGGGCCAGGATGTACTGCTTCATCTTGGCGGCGACCGTCGGATCGAAGACGTCGCCGCTCTCGGTGAAGGCGGCCCAGGTGTCGGCGGCCATGACGTCGCTCCACAGGTAGCTGTAGTAGCCGGCGGAGTACTCGTCGCTGGTGAAGAGGTGGTTGAAGTGCGGCAGCCGGTGGCGCATCGCCACCTCGCGCGGCGCGCCGATCGCCTTCATCGTCGCGGCCTCGAACGTGGCCGGATCGATCACGCCGCCGGGCAGCGTGTGCAGCTTCATGTCGACGATCGCCGCCGACAGGTACTCGACGGTGCCGTAGCCCTGGTTGAAGGTGCGGGCGGCGGCGACCTTGTCGAGCAGCGCCTGCGGCATCGGCGCCTTGGTCTGGTAGTGGCGCGCGAACTGATCGAGCACCGGGCGGGTCAGCACCCAGTTCTCGTGGACCTGCGACGGGTACTCGACGAAGTCCGACGGGGTGTCGCCCAGGCCGGGGTACGCGCCCTCGGCGACCAGGTAGTGGATGGCGTGGCCGAACTCGTGGAACAGCGTCTCGGTGTCGTCGAGCGAGATCAGGATCGGCGCGCCGGCGGCGCCGCGCACGAAGTTGTTGTTGTTCGAGACGATCGGGATCCGGGTGGTGCCGGTGAAGGTCTCGTAGACCTGGTAGCTCGACATCCACGCGCCCGAGCGCTTGCCGGCACGGGCGAAGTAGTCGCCGTAGAACAGGCCGATCAGCTTGCCCGAGGCCTTGTCCTTGACCTCCCACACCCGGACGTCGGGGTGGAACGTCGGCACCTGGCCGGTGATCTCGGCGAAGGTCAGCCCGTACAGCCGCTCGGCCATGTACATCGAGCCGGCGATCATGTTGTCGAGCGAGAAGTACGCCTTGAGCTCGCCCGAGTCGAACTTGTACTTCGCGGCCTTCACCTTCTCCTGGTAGTAGAGGTAGTCCCACGGCTCGATCGGGCCCGCGAGCTTGTCCTTCTTGGCGAACGGCGCCATCGCCGCGACCTCCTCGTGGACGCGCTTCACCGCCGCCGGCCACACCCGCATCATCAGCGCCATCGCCGCGGCCGGGTCCTTGGCCATCGTGTCGTCCATGCGCAGGTGGGCGTGGGTGGCATAGCCCAGGAGCGCCGCGCGCTCGGCGCGCAGCTTGACGATCCGCGCGATCGTCGCCTTGGTGTCGTTGGCGTCGCCGTGATCGCCGCGGCTCTTGAACGCCTTCCACACCCGCTCGCGCAGGTCGCGGCGCGCCGACGCCGCCAGGAACGGATCGACGCTCGAGCGGGTGTTGACCACCGCCCACTTGCCGGGCAGCTTGTGCTCCTCGGCGGCGGCGGCGTAGCTGGCGATCAGATCGGCGGGCAGGCCGGCCAGGTCCTCCTTCTTGTCGAGGACGATCCAGGTGTCCTCGTCGGCCAGCACCTTGTTGCCGAAGCCGGTGTACAGCCCGGCCAGCTCCTGGTTGACCGCGCCCAGCTTGGCCTTGCCGTCGGCGTCGAGCTTGGCGCCGCGCCGGACCATGCCGTCGTAGTACTTCTCGACCAGCCGCACCTGCACCGGATCGAGCCCGGCGGTGGCGCGATCGGCGTGGACCGCGGCGATGCGCGCGAACAGCGCCTGGTTGAAGTTGATCTGCTGATCGGCGGCGGCGGCCAGCTTGGGCGACCACTGCTCCTCGACCGCCTGCACGTCGGGGCTGTTGAGGCCCGAGGCCATCACGCCGAACAGCGTCTCGGCGCGGCGCAGGTGGCGGCCGGCGCCCTCGAGCGCGGCGATCGTGTTGGCGAAGGTGGCCGGCGCCGGATCGGTGACGATCGCCTCGAGCTCGGCGGCGCGCAGCGCGATGCCGGTCTCGAGGGCGGCGGGGAACGCCGCGGCGGCCAGCTGCTCGAACGGCGGCACGCCGCCGTCGCGGCCGGTCCACGCGGCCAGGAGCGGGTTGGCGTCGGCCACGGCGGTCAGGCGCGCGACCTCGGCCAGCGCGGCGTCGTGGGCCGAGGGGGTGGGCGGGGGCGGCGGCGGCGGTGGAGGCATGACGACAGTCGTCTCCGTCTTGGGCTTCGGTTGCGGGCAGCACGACGCCACGAGGGTCGCGAGGCCCAGGGCCACGAACAGCGAGCGAGCCATGGCGCGGCAGTGTAGCGGGTCGGCCCGGCGGTGTGTCGGGTCGCGCCGGCGCCGTGGCGGGGGCCCCGCGGCGTCTCGGGTCGGCCCGGGCGGTGTATCGTCTGCGCGTGCGGACCTGGCGCCTGGTCGCCGCGCTCGTCGTCGTCAACGCCGCGCTCCTGATCATCGGGGACGCGCTGGCGCCGGCGCGGCCGCAGCCGGCCACGGGCGCGGGCGCACCGCGGGCGCGGATCGGGCTGGTGTTCGACGTCGGCGGCAAGGACGATCGCTCGTTCAACGACGTCGCGTGGCGCGGGCTGGTGCGGGCCCGCGATCAGCTCGGCGTCGCGATCACGACGATCGAGCCGTCCGACGGCGCCGATCGCGAGGCGGCGCTGCGCCAGCTGGCGGCCCAGCACCTCGACCTGGTGATCGGCGTCGGCTTCATCTTCTCGGCCGACCTCGAGCGGCTGGCCCGCGAGTTCCCCGACGTCGCGTTCGCCGGCATCGACTACGCGCCGACCGGGCCCGATCAGCCGCCGCCCAACCTGGCCGGGCTGCGCTTCCGCGAGCACGAGGGCAGCTTCATCGTCGGCGCGATCGCCGGGCTGTCGACCCGCACCCGCACGGTCGGCTTCGTCGGCGGCATGAAGATCCCGCTGATCCGCAAGTTCGAGGCCGGCTACGTCGCCGGGGTCAAGCACGTGTGCCCCGACTGCAAGGTGTTCTCGGCCTACGCCGGCACCGAGCCCAAGGCGTTCGCCGATCCGGCGCTGGGCCAGGAGCTGGCGCTGGCGCAGTACGAGGGCGGTGCCGACATCGTCTTCCACGCGTCGGGCAAGACCGGCGCCGGCGTGATCGCCGCGGCCCGGGCCAAGGGCAAGCGGGTGATCGGCGTCGACTCGGATCAGTTCCACGAGGCGCCGTGCTGCGTGCTGACCAGCATGGTCAAGCAGGTCGACGTCGCGGTGTTCGACGCGGTCGCCGACGTCGTCGCCGGCCGCTTCCGCGGCGGGATCCGCGAGCTGGGCCTGGCCGACGACGGCGTCGGCTTCGTCGCCAACGCGGACAACGCGCACCTGCTGTCGGCCGACGTCGTGACCCGGGCCCGGGCGCTGGCGGCCGACGTGATCGCCGGTCGCATCGAGGTGCCGTCGCAATGACCGCGCCGGCGATGCGGGTGCGCGCCAGCCGGCGCTTCGGCGACTGCGTGGCGCTGGCCGACGCGGCGCTCGAGGTCGCCGCCGGCACGGTGCACGCGCTGTGCGGCGAGAACGGCGCCGGCAAGTCGACGCTGATGCGGGTGGTCTACGGCCTCGAGCGCGCCGATCGCGGCGAGCTCGAGCTGGGCGAGCGGATCGACCTGGCCCGCCACGGCGTGGCCCAGGCCCAGGCCCGCGGCGTCGGCATGGTCCACCAGCACGGCATGCTGGTGCCGACGTTGACGCTGGCCGACAACGCCGCGCTCGGGCACGAGCCGGTGCGCGGCGGACGCTACGATCGGGCCGCGGCGGCCCGCGCGCTGGTGGCGGCGGCGGCCAGGCTGGGCCAGCGCCTCGACCCCGACGCGCTGGCCGGCGATCTCACCGTCGGCGAGCAGCAGCGCGCCGAGCTGGCGATGGTCGCGGCGCGCGCGACCCGGCTGCTGATCCTCGACGAGCCGACCGCGCTCTTGGCGCCGCGCGAGGTCGACGCGCTGTTCGCGATGGTGCGGGCGTTCGCCGACGGCGGCGGCGCGGTGGTGCTGGTCACCCACAAGCTCGACGAGGTGATGGCGGTCGCCGACGAGGTGACCGTGCTGCGCGCCGGCCGCACCGTGGCCAGCTGGTCGGCCGAGGTGACCGCGGCCGAGATCGCCCGCGCGATGATCGGCGGCGAGCCGCCGCCGCCCGCGACCCGCGCGCCGACGCCGGCCGCCGACGCGGCGATCGCGCTGGCCATCGAGGGGGTGGCCGCGCCGGGCCCGCGCGGCGGCGGCGCGGTCGACGTCACGCTGCGGGTCGCCGCCGGCGAGGTGGTCGGCGTGGCCGGCGTCGAGGGCAACGGCCAGCGCGAGCTGGCGCTGGCGGTCGCCGGGCTGGCGCCGGTCGCGCGCGGCGCGGTGGCGGTCGGCGGCGTCGACGTCACCCGCGCGACGGTCGCCGCGCGCCGCGCGCTCGGCCTGGCCCACGTGCCGGAGGATCGCCACCTGCACGGCCTGGTGCAGGGCGCGTCGGTCGCCGACAACGTCGCGCTCGGGCGCCTGGCCGAGGTCGGGCGCGGCCCGCTGATCGATCGCGCGGCGGTGGCGACGCTGACGACCCAGCTGCTCGCCGCGCACGACGTGCGGCCCGCCGATCCCGCGGCGCGGGCCGGCGCGCTGTCGGGCGGCAACCAGCAGAAGCTGGTGGTCGCGCGCGAGCTGGATCGCCCGGGGCTGCGCGCGGTGCTGGCGGTCCACCCGACCCGCGGCGTCGACCTGGCGGCGTCGGCGCGGATCCACGCGCGGCTGCGCGACGTGGCCGCGGCCGGCGCGGCGGTGCTGCTGATCGCCGCCGATCTCGACGAGTTGCTCGCGCTGTGCCACCGCGTCGTCGTCATGCACCGCGGCGCGCTGGCCGGCGAGCTGGCGGGGGCCGCGCTGGCGGCGCCCGACGCGCGGGCGCGGCTGGGCGCGTGGATGGTGGGGGCGACGCCGTGACCGGGCGCGCGCGCACGATCCACCTGACCGTCGTCGCGCTGCTGGCGACGATGGCGGTCGGCAGCCTGCTGATGATCGTCGCCGGCGCGTCGCCGCTCCACGCGTGGGGCCAGCTGCTGCAGAAGACGCTGGGCGAGCGCCAGGGCTTCGGCCAGGTGCTGTTCCGCGCGACGCCGCTGGTGTTCACCGGCCTCGCGGTCGCGGTGCCGCTGCGCGCCGGGCTGTTCAACATCGGCGGCGAGGGTCAGCTGACCGCGGCCGCGCTGGCGTGCGCGGTGGTGGCGGCGGCGCTGCCACCGGGGCTGCCGGCGCCGCTCGCCGTGCTGATCGCGACCGCGGTGGCGTTCCTGGCCGGCGCGGCGGTCGGCGCCGCCACCGGCGCGATGCGCATCTACCGCGGCGCGCACGAGGTGATCGTCGCGATCGGCCTCAACGCGATCATCGCCGGCGTCGCGCTGTGGCTCGGCAACCGCAGCCTGTTCGTCGGCGAGTCGACCCGCACCGCGACCATCCCGGCCGCGGCGCAGCTGCCCGAGCTGGGGCTGGCCGGCTCGAACGCGTCGGTCAGCGCGCTCGGCGCGCTCGCCGTCGCGGCGCTGATGGCGTGGCTCCTGGCGCGCACCCGCGTCGGCTTCACCTGGCGCATGACCGGGCAGGGGCTCGACGCCGCGCGCGCCGCCGGCCTGCCGGTCGATCGCGCGCGGGTGTGGGCGATGACCGTCGCCGGTGGCATGGCCGGGCTGGCCGGCGCGCACTTCGTGCTCGGCCACAAGCACGCGTACGAGGACGGCCTGGGCCGCGGCGTCGGCTTCCTCGGGATCGCGGTGGCGCTCTTGGCCCAGGGCGAGGCGCTGGCGATCATCGGCGCGGCGCTGGTGTTCGGCGTGCTCGGCCAGGGCGGCCTGGCGATCGCCAGCGACGTGCCCAAGGAGATGGTCGACGTGCTGCAGGCGGTGGTGGTGCTGGTGGCGGCGGCGTCGCTGGGCCGGAGGCGGGCGTGACCGGCTTCGTCGCGTCGCTGATCACGCTGGGCTTCCTGGCCCAGGTGCTGCGCATCGCGATCCCGTACGTGCTGGCGGCGCTGGGCGGCACGCTCAGCGAGCGCGCCGGCGTGATCGATCTGGCGCTCGAGGCCAAGCTGCTCATGGGCGCGTTCGCGGCGGCGGTGCTCGGCTACGAGACCGGCTCGATCGCGGTCGGCATCGCCGGCGCCGCGGCGGCCGGCGTCGCGGTCGCGGCGATCCAGGCGCTGTGGAGCGTGCGGCTCGGCGCCGATCAGGTCGTCACCGGCATCGCGCTCAACCTGGGGGCGTTCGGCTTCACCCGCTACTTCCTCGGCGTGCGCTACGGCCAGGGCGCCAACTCGCCGCGCTTCGACGGCGTCGGCACCGGCGTGCTCACCAACCCGATCACCTGGATCGCCGCCGCGCTGGTGGCGCTGGTGGTCGTCGGGCTGTGGCAGACCCGGCTGGGCCTGCGGGTGCGCGCGGTCGGCGAGCGCCCCGACGCGGTCGCCGCCGCCGGCGTCTCGGTCGCGCGGGTGCGCTGGGCGGCCGTGCTGATCGGCGGCGCGATCGCCGGCGTCGGCGGCGCGCAGCTGTCGCTGCCGGTCGACGGCTTCGTCGCCGAGGCCTCGGGCGGCCGCGGCTACGTCGCGCTGGCCGCGGTGATCATGAGCGGCTGGCGCCCGGGCCGCGCCGCGCTGTGGTGCCTGGCGTTCGGCCTCGCCGACGCCGTCCAGTACCGCATGCAGACCCACGGCGTCGGGCTGCCCGCCGAGCTGACGCGGCTGTTGCCCTACGTGCTGGCGCTGGTGCTGCTCGCCGTGTGGCCGCGCCGCGTCGCCCCGCCGCGCGCGCTGGGGCAGCCCGACTAGCCGAGCGCCAGCGAGGCTACTCTCTGGGTCTACGCGGTACGAGCTGCTAGCCCGCGCGCGTGCGGCTGTTCAGTCGATGTTGGCGAGCTTGTAGACGCGGAGCACGCCCATCGCGTCGCGCGCGAACGCGAACGTGCCGGCGGTGGTGGTCGCCACGCCGCGGGTGTCCGGCGGCAGATCGAGCGTGTGATCCCACGTCGCCGTCCCCGGGTTGAAGAAGACGATCTTGCCGGAGCGTTCGGCGACCCAGACCCGCGCGCCGAACCCGCCCATGCCGATCGGGGAGGTCACCGAGACCGGCGCGGCGGGCTGGATGGCCCAGGTGGCGCTGCCGATCGGTCGCGACAGGATCCGGTCGGCGCCGCCCTGCTGCTGGCCGCCCGCGAGGTAGATCGTGCCGCTGCCGGCCGGCAGGTACGCGACCGCCTCGGTCACCGCGAACGGCAGCGCCGGGCCGAACGCGAACGTCGCGGTCTGCACGGAGAAGTTCATCTGCACGTCGGTCGGGCCGCGGCCGCCGAACGCCTGGATCTGGCGCGTCATCGGGTTGTAGACGCTGGCGGACTCGGCGCGCCGGTAGTCGGCGCCGGTGGTGTAGCCGGGGATCACCGACCAGCTGTCGGTGCCCGGGTTGTACTTGGTCGCGTAGTTGCCGAACATGTAGAGGTTGGTGCCGTCGCTGGCCAGCGTCTGGGTGGCGCCGCACGCGCAGAAGTCGTCGTCGGTCGCCGGCGGCAGCGCCAGCGGGCCGGACACCTGCCGGGTGGTGGTGTTGTAGGAGCGGAAGGCCTTGGCGCTCGTCGTGTTGGTCTCGACCCCGATGTAGACGAGGTCGTTGTGGGCGACCATCACGCTGCCGAACTGGCTTGGGTCGATGTCGAACGGCAGCGTGGCCTCGAGCGTCCACACCGGCCGGCAGGCGAGGCCGTCCCCGAGAAAGCCAGGGTCGCACGCGCAGGTGCGCGCGCCGTCGGTGTTGGTGCAGGTCGCGTCGGCCGCACAGCCGCCGTTGGCGGTCGCGCACTCGTCGATGTCGGTGCAGGCGCCGCCGTTCATCGCGTAGCCGGGATCGCACACGCAGGTGGTGCCCTGGCAGGTCGCGTGCGCGCCGCACGCGGGCGCACAGGTCGGGGGCGCGTCGATCGAGGACGCGTCGGGCGGGCTGGTGCTCACCGAGCCGCACGCGGTCGCGGCGAAGAGGACGGAGGTCGCGAGGAGGAGGCGCATGGGCCGATGGTAGCAGACCGCCGGTGCGCGCCTCGGCGTCATCCGCCCGGGATGTCGAGCGCCGGCCCGGGCGGCAGGTTCCCCGCCGTCGGCCCCGGGCGCCGCACCAGCACGTAGATCGCCGGGATGAACACCAGGTTGACCACCGTCGACACCAGCATGCCGCCGAACACCGTCGTGCCGAGCGAGTTGCGGGCGGCGGCGCCGGCGCCGTGGGCCAGCATCAGCGGCACGACGCCGAGCAGGAACGCCACCGAGGTCATCAGGATCGGCCGCAGGCGGATGCTGGCGGCGGTGATCACCGCGTCCTTCGGCGCGCGGCCGGCGCGGCGCAGCTGCTCGGCGAACTCGACGATCAAGATCGCGTTCTTGCTGGCCAGGCCCACCAGCATGACCATGCCGACCTGGCAGAACACGTCGTTGACCAGGCCGCGCAGCACCTGCAGGCCGAGGCCGCCGAGGATCGCCAGCGGCACCGCCAGGATGATCACCAGCGGCAGGACGAAGCTCTCGTACTGCGCGGCCAGCACCAGGAACACGAACACCAGGCCGAGCGCGAAGATGACCAGCGTCTCCTTGCCGGCCTGCTTCTGCTCGAGGCTGATGCCGGTCCACTCGGTGGCCATGCCCTCGGGCAGCGTGCGCGCCGCCAGCTCCTCCATCGCCGCCAGCGCCTGCCCCGACGACACGCCGGGCGCGCCGCCGCCGTTGATCTCGGCCGCGCGGAACAGGTTGTAGTGGCGGATGATCTGCGCCGACGTCGTGGGCTTGGCCTGCGCGACCGCCTCGACCGGGATCATGTCGCCGGCGTCGGTGCGCACCATGTAGTTGCCGATGTCGCCGGGATCGTCGCGGAACGGCGCGTCGGCCTGCAGGTACACGCGGTAGGTGCGGTTGGCGTAGTTGAAGTCGTTGACGTACTGGCTGCCCATGAACAGCTGCAGCGACCCGTAGAGCTGGTCGACCTGCACGCCCAGCGCCTTGGCCTTCTCGCGATCGACCTCGACCGTGACGATCGGCGTGTTGGCCGAGAACGACGTGAAGATGCCGCGCAGCCGCGGGTCCTGGTTGGCCGCGGCGACCAGCGCGCTGGTGGCGCTGGCCAGTTCGTCGAGCGGCCGGCCGACGCCGGTGTCCTCGACGATGAACTGGAAGCCGCCGACCGTGCCGACGCCGCGGATCGTCGGCGGCTGGAACGGCGTGACCTTGGCCTTGGCGATCTTCGACAGCGGCCCGCGCAGCCGCTCGACCAGCCCGGCGACGGTCTGCTCCTTGCGGGTGCGCTGCTCCCACGGGATCAGCGGCACGAAGATCTGCGCCAGGTTCGAGCCGGTGCCGCTGAGCGAGAAGCCCGACACCATGAACCGCGCCTTCACCTCGGGGATGGTGTCGAGGATCTTCGACACCTCGCGGACGACCGCCTGGTTGTCGGCGAACGACATGCCGTCGGGGCCCTGCACCGAGATGATCAGGTAGCCCTGATCCTCGTCGGGGATGAACCCGGTCGGGGTGGTGCGGAACAGGTGCACGGTGAACGCCAGGCAGCCGACGAAGACCACCATCACCAAGAGCGGCACCCGCAACAGGCCGCGCATCGACGCCGCGTAGGCGCGGCGGCCGAGGTCGAGGGCGCCGTCGATCAGCCGGAACGGCAGCCACTTCTTGCCGTGCTGCGGCTTGAGCAGCAGCGCCGACAGGGCCGGGGTCAAGGTCAGCGCGACGAACGTCGAGATCGCCACCGACGCCGCGATCGTCAACGCGAACTGCCGGTAGATCGCGCCGGTCGTGCCGGGGAAGAACGCGATCGGCACGAACACCGCGATCAGCACGATCGAGATCGCGACCACCGCGCCGGCGACCTCGTGCATCGCGGCCCGCGCGGCCTCGCGCGGCGAGATCCCGCGCTCGTGCATCAGCCGCTCGATGTTCTCGATCACGACGATCGCGTCGTCGACCACCAGGCCGGTGGCCAGCGTCAGCCCGAACAGCGTCAGCGTGTTGATCGAGAAGCCGAACAGCTGGACGAACGCGAACGTGCCGATCAGCGACACCGGCAAGGTCAGCGCGGTGATCAGCACGCTGCGCCAGCCGTGCAGGAACAGGAAGATGACCAGGATGACCAGCGCGATCGCCTCGATCAGCGTCGTGATGACCTCGTCGACCGAGGCTCGCACCGCCAGCGTCGTGTCGGTGCCCGAGGCGTAGGTCAGGCCCGGCGGGAAGGTCGGCTCGAGGCGCTTGAGCTCGGCGACCACCGCGTCGCGCACGTCGAGCGCGTTGGCGGTGGGCAGCTGGAAGATGCCGACGCCGACGCCGGGGTGGCCGTTGAACAACAGCGCCTGGCCGTAGTTCTCGGCGCCGAGCTCGACCCGGCCGACGTCGCCCAGCCGGACCAGCTCGCCGGCGTCGCCGCGCTGGATCACGATGTCGGCGAACTCGCCGGGCTCGACCAGGCGGCCCTGGGCGCGCACCGCCAGCTGGTACGGCTGATCGGGCGCCGACGGCGGCTGGCCGAGCTGGCCGGCGGCGATCTGGATGTTCTGCTCCTGCAGCGCGCGCAGCACGTCCTGGGCGGTCAGCTTGCGCCGGGCCAGCCGGGTCGGATCCAGCCACACCCGCATCGCGAACTTGCGCTCGCCGAAGATGCGCACCTCGCCGACGCCGGGGATGCGCTTGATCGCGTCCTTCAGGTAGACGTCGGCGAAGTTCGACAGGAACGCCGGGTCGTAGCGGTCGTCGGCGGTGAAGAAGCCGAAGCTGCACAGGAGCTGGTTCGACGCCTTGTTGACGACGATGCCGGCCTGGTTGACCTGGGCGGGCAACCGGGCCGCGGCGCGCGCGACCCGGTTCTGGACGTCGACCGCCGCGACCTCGAGATCGCGGGTCGGGTGGAACGTGACCGTCACGGTGCTCACCCCGTCGTTGGTGCTGGTCGACGAGATGTACTTCATGCCCTCGACGCCGTTGAGCTCCTGCTCGATCGGGATCGTGACCGCGGTCTCGACGACGTCGGAGCTGGCGCCCACGTAGGTGGCGGTGACGGTGACCTGGGGCGGCGCGAGGTCGGGGTACTGCGCGATCGGCAGGCGCGGCACCGCCATCGCGCCGGCCAGCGTGATGATGATCGCGCACACCGACGCGAACACCGGGCGGCGGAGGAAGAAGTCGATCATCGGATCACCGCCCCGCGGGAGGTGCGGCGGGGGCAGGTGCGGCGGGCGCGGGGGCGGGGGCGGGTGCGGCGGGCGCGGGCGCGGCGGGCGCGGGCGCGGCCTTGGGGGCGCCGATGGTGACCGCGGCGCCGTCGCGCAGGAGCTGGATCGACGACACCGCGACGCGATCGCCGGGCGCGAGGCCGTGGTCGACGATGAAGCCCTTCGGGCCGAGCGCGCCGAGCTGGATCATCTGGCGCGCGACGAACAGCGTGCCGGGCTTGGCCGGCGGCGGCGCGGGCGCGCCGGGCTTGGGCTTGGGCGGCTGGTCGGTCACGACGAAGACGAACGCGGCGCCGCCCTGGCGGACCACCGCGAGCGCCGGCACCTGCAGCGCCTGGCCGACCGAGTACACCACCCGCGCGCGCACCAGCTCGCTCGGGCGCAGCCCGAGGGTCGACGGCACCGCGGCCTTGACCGCGACCAGCTGGGTGCGCGGGTCGGCCTCGGCCGCGACGTAGAACGCGGTCGTCGCGTGCAGCACCTGGCCGTCGTCGTCGAGCACCTCGATCGGCGCGCCGACCGCGAGCGAGCGGGCGCGCGGCGCCGGCACCGACAGCGTCAGCTCGAGGCCGTCGTTGCCGGCGATCGTGGTCAGCCGCGAGGTGGCGGTGACGTAGTCGCCGATGCGCACGACGACGTCGCCGATCACGCCGGGCACCGCGGCGCGGACGACGCGGTTGCCGACGGCGACCCGCCGCTGCGACACCTGGGCGCCGGCGGCGCGCACCGCGGCGGTGGCGGCCGCGACGTCGGCGCGGCTCTTGTCGAGCTCCTGCGCGGTGGCCAGGCCCTCCTGGTGCAGCGCCTCGATCCGCGCGCGCGACTGCTCGGCCAGCGCCAGCGCCGCGGCCGCCGAGTCGGCCTGGGCCGCGGCCGACGACAGCGCCGCCGACTCCTCGCGGGCGTCGATCTCGACCAGCGGATCGCCGACCGCGACCGGCTGGCCCGGCTTGACGTGGATCTTGCGGACGTAGCCCGCGACCTGGGGCAGCACGGTGAGGCTGGCGCGCGACAGGAGCGATCCGAGGTACTCGCCCTGCACGCGCGCCTCGGTCGGCGCCATCGTCAGGACCTGCACCTCGCGCGGCGGCGGGGGCGGCGGCTGCTTCGCGGGCGCGCCGCCGCAGGCGACGACGGACAGCGACAGCACCAGGGCGATCAAGGGACGCATCGGGCCTCCGTGAGCAGTGACTCGACCTGGGCGGCGATCAGCGCCGCCTCGCGCTGGGCCAGCGTGAGCTCGGCCTGGCGCAGCACGCCGGCGCTCTGCACCAGCTCGAGGCTGGTGGCCCGGCCCATCTCGAACGAGCGGCGCGTCATCGCGTCGACCCGCGCCGCCAGATCGCGGGCCTCGGTGGCCGCGGCCAGGAGCTCGGCGGCGACCGCGCCGCCGCGGCGGGCTCGGGCGATCTCGAGCGTCGCCGCGCGGCGGACCGCCTCGGTCACGGCGCGGGCGTCGTCGACGGCGGCGGCGCGCTGGGCGACGGCGGCGGCGCGGCGGCCGCCGTCCCAGATCGGCACCCGCAGCACCAGCGCCAGCGTCCACGCCGGGATGCGCCCCGGCGCGGGATCGGTGGTGTACGCCGACAAGGTCGACGTCAGATCGAGCGCCGGCAGCTTGGTGGCCTCGACCTCGGCCTGCCGCGCCCGCGCGGCCTCGACGTCGGCGCGGGCGCTGATCACGTCGGCGCGCTCCTCGCCGGCGGCCAGCGGGCGGCACTGCCCGGCGAGCTGGGTCACGAGCGCGTCGGCGGCGAGCGCCGGCGCGACGTCGACCTCACCGTCGACGCCGAGCGCGGCGCCGAGCGCCTCGCGCGCCACCCGCAGCTGCTCGTCGCCCGCGATCACCGCGGCGCGCGCGACCGCGACGTCCTGGCGGGTGCGGATCGCGTCGAGCTCGGTGGCGGCGCCCAGCTCGTGGGTGCGCTCGCCCAGCGCGGCGCGCTCGAGCGCGAGCTGCAGGCCCTGGCGGGTGAGCGCGGTGGCCCGGGTCGCGGCGAGCACCGCGACCACCGCGTCGGCGGCGACCAGCGCGGTGCGCCGCTCGACGTCGACCTGGCTGGCCTCGGCGCCGCGCAGATCGGCGGCGGCGGTGGCGCGGGCGCGGCGGGCGGCGACGTCGAGCACCGGCCAGCTGGCGGTGATCGCCGCCGAGCCGAGCGGCGCGGTCGGCGTGTAGTCGGGGCCGGCCGGCACGCCGGGCGCCACCGTCGGGTGCACCAGATCGATCGCCAGCGTCGCCGACGCCGCGACGGTAGGGCGGCGGGCGGCGGCGGCGGCCCGGGCGGCGGCGCGGCTGCGCGCGACCTCGGCGGTGGCGCGGCCCCGGGGCGGCGCGGCGGCGAGGAGGCCCCAGGCCTCGGCCCACGAGCCGAGCGCCCGCGGCGCGGGCGGCGGCGGGGCCAGCAGCGGATCGTCGACGGTCGGCGCGAACGCGGGCCGCGGCGGTGGCGGCGCGGGCGGTGCGGGTGTCGGCTGCGCGGCGGCGGGCGTCAGCGCGGCCAGGGTGGCGGCCGCGACGGTCACCGAGAGGATGCGACCCATCGGCGCGACTATGCCGCGACCAGTGCAGTTGGCAACTGTTGCAAGATGCAATAGTTTACCGGGGTGCGACTCGTCGAGCAGCTCTCGCTGGCGTACCGGCAGATCCGGGCCGCGGCGCGCCACAGCGCCGCGGCGCGCACCGCCCGCCCGCTGCAGCACCTGCGCGCGCTCAAGGCGATCCGCGAGGGGCTCCACACGCAGGGCGAGCTCGCCGAGCGGCTGTTCATCGATCCGCCCGCGGTGAGCCGGCTGGTCGATCGTCTGGTCGCCGACGGCCTGATCGAGCGGCGCGCGGGCGACGATCGCCGCTGCGTCAAGCTGGTGCTGTGCAAGCCGGCCGCCCAGGCGATCGCGATCGGCGATCAGGTCGTCGACGACGTCGAGCAGCACCTGCGGCGGCACCTGACCGCCGACGAGGCCCGGACGCTGCGCGCGCTGCTGACCAAGCTGATCGCGGGCCTGG
This sequence comes from Myxococcales bacterium, assembly GCA_016794525.1. GTDB lineage: Bacteria > Myxococcota_A > Polyangia > Haliangiales > Haliangiaceae > UBA2376. The sequence goes on along the minus strand of JAEUJY010000090.1, from coordinate 27,459 downwards.
CCGCCGACGCCGCCGCGGTCGCCCCCGGCCGAGCGGCGCCGCGCTGACGTTCGGTGACGCCGCGACCGGCGGCGCGTCGGGCGGCGCGCTACCCTGGCCGCGGAGGTCTCGATGCGCGCTGCTCCTGCCTGGTTCGTCGTTGGTTCGCTCGCCGTGGTCGCCTGCGCGAAGCCGGGGGGGCCGAAGGGGCCGACCCCCGACGCCGCCGCGGTCGAGGTGGCGATCGCGTCGGTGACGCTGGCCGACGACTGCCCGGACAACCGCGGGCCGGCGTGGTCGCTGCCGGCGCCGAGCGCCCCCGCCGAGGCCGCCGCCGCCGAGCCGGCCGCGCCGCCGGCGGCCGACATGGCGTCGAGCCAGAGCGCGGCGAAGCGCGCGCCGGGCGGCGGCGCGTACTCGGCGCAGGAGGGCGAGGCGGCGTGCGAGCAGTCGTTCGTGCAGCTGCGCGTGCGCGGGCCGGCCAGCGGCGGCGCGACCCGGTTCGCGATCAAGAAGATCGAGCTGCTCGACGACGCCGGCGCGGTGCTCGGCGAGCTCACCGCGCGCGCGCCGACCGCGTGGCAGGGCGATCACTACGAGCCGTGGGCCGAGACCATCGCGGCGGGCGACGACCTGGCGACCGCGTACGAGCTGACCGCGCCGGCCTGGGCCACCTACGGCAAGGGCCCGTTCGAGTCGCACGACGGCGTCTACACGCTGCGCGTGACCGTCGCGGTCGGCGACGACGAGCGCACGCTGACCCAGCAGACCGTCGTCTCCGGCCCGGCGGTGCTGCCGCCCGGCGCCGTGACCTGAGCGCGGCGACCCGATCGTCACCGCGACGCGAGGAACGCGATCAGCGCCGCGCGATCGGCCGGCGGCAGGTGCGCGCCGAAGCGGTGGCCGCGGCCCGGCGGCGGCGCGAGCAGCTCGGCCAGCGACGCGACCGAGCCGTCGTGGAGGTACGGCGCGCTGGCCGCGAGGCCGAGCAGCGCCGGCGTGCGGTAGCGCCCGGTGCCGCGGGCGCGGCCGTTGGCGAGCGCGGGATCGGTGCCGATCTGCGCGGCCGGCAGCGCGTCGCCGCCGCCGGCGGGATCGCGGTGGCAGCGCCGGCAGTGCTGGTCGAACAGCGCCGCGCCGCGCGCCCGCTCGGCGGGATCGCCCACCGGCGCCGGCGGCGGCGGGGTCAGGCTGTACAGGTACATCGCCAGCGCCCACGCCAGCTCGCGCGGCGGCCGGACCCGCTCGCCGCCGGCGTGCAAGAGCTGGGTCTCCTGGCGGATCGCCAGCGCCGCCGGCGCGCCGTGGCGGATCGTGCCGGCCTGGGTCAGGTAGCGGCGCTCGCGCAGCCCCCACAGCTCGGGGATCGCGACCGGATCCTCGTCGTCGTCCTCGGTGACGTCGGCGCGGCCGGGGCCCCAGCTCGCCATCCGCGCGGCCAGCGCCGGATCGATCGGCGCGCCGGTGTCGCGGTGGTAGGCCAGTCGGAGCGCGCCGAGGTCGAAGCGGCGGCGCGCGGTGCCGACCACCAGCGTCGCGCCGCGCCGCGCGCTGTGGCACAGCGCGCAGGTGATGCCGAGCCGGGTCACGCCGTCGACGTCGGCGAACACCACCAGCCCAGGGTAGCTGCCGTCGACGGCGCGCTCGAGCCCCAGCGCCTCGGCGGTGGCGTCGCGCGCGGCGATCGCGGCGGCGCCGCGGGCCGCGAACAGGTGGGCGACGCCGACGTCGTCGCGCAGCGGGTACTCGAAGAACACCCGCCGGCCCAGCGCGATCCACGCGGCGTCGTCGGCCGGGCGCGCGCCGTCCCACAGCGGCGCGGTCGGCGTCGGCAGCGGCTGGCCCGCGGCGAGGCCGTCGACGACGGCGCGATCGAGCGCGCGGGCCCGCGGGTTCCACACCGGCAGCAGATCCCAGCCGACGTCGCCGCGCGCGTACTCGCCGAGCCGGTGGCGCGAGTAGGTGTTGCGCGGGTTGGTCAGCGACGCGACCAGCGCGGCGCGGCGCGCGGCCGGATCGTCGAGGTACGCGGCGCGCGCGGCGGCCAGCCACGGCGGCGACCACGGCGGCGGCGCGGCGCGCCGGGGCGCGGCGCAGCCGGCCAGCACCGCCAGCACCGCCGGCGCGATCAGCGTCGCGCGTCGAGCGCCGCGCGGTCGCGCTAGAAGCACGCGCCGTACTGGGCGCCGCCGATGATCACCGGCGTCGAGAACGGGCGGCAGCTGCCGGTCCCGCCGGCGCACGTGCCGGCCGCGCAGTTGCCGCCGGGGCATAGGCAGGTCGGCCGGCACTGCATGCCGCCGGGCGTGAGGTTGACGCAGTCGAGCCCGGGCGCGCAGCTGGGGTTGCCGGTGCAGGCGGCGCCGACGCCGCCGCCGCTGGCCGGCGGCGCGTTGCAGTCGGTCAGGAAGCGGCTGGTCGCCTGGTCCGAGTAGACGTGGCAGGCCCAGCCCGCCGGGCAGGTGGCGTTGGTCGTCGACGGCGGCGCGCAGTCGGTCGTGCACATCGTCACGCCGGGGATCGTCGTCGAGCCGGTCGTCACCGTCAGGATGCACAGCCCGCCCTCGCCGGGGCAGGTCGCGTCGTCCTGGCAGAACGTGCGGCAGCGCCCGCCGACGCACGAGTGGCCGGCCAGGCAGGTCGTCGACCGGGTGCACAGCGTGGCCTCGCCGCCGCCGAACTGATCGACCCGGCACGCGGTGGCGCCGGTCGGCAGGTTGTTGGGGTCGAGGTCGCACACCGGCGTCGCCGCGGTGCAGCCGCACTGGCTGTAGATGTCGCACGGCGTGTTGGCGCAGGCGGCGGCGTCGGTCGCGGCGTCGGGCGTCGAGGTCGACGCGTCGATCGCGGCGGCGGCGTCGGGATCGCCGGCGGCGGCGTCGGCCTCGCGCGCGTCGTCGGCGCCGGCCACGGTGCCGGACGCGCAGCCGGCGATCAGCACCAGGATCAAGGCGGCACGCATGGGCCCATCGTACACCCGGCGACGCCGGCCGCGCGCGGCGGGAACAGGCGGCGCCGATCGCGCGTTCGTGCCGGCATGCCGACGCTGATCTCGCGGGACGAGGCCCTGGCGCGGATCCGCGCCGAGGGCGGATCGCCGCCGTGCCTGATGTGCGCCATCCGCGATCGCCAGGTCGGCGCGACCTACGCGGTCCACGAGGACGACGACATCCTCGTGCTGTTGCCGCGCTACGTCCGCCGCTGGGGCCACGTCGTCGTCATGCCGCGGGCCCACGTCGTCACCTACACCGGCGTGACGTCGGCCCTGTGGGCGCGGATCAACGCCGACGCGCTGCACGCGGCCAAGATGCTCGAGCGGATCCGCCAGCCGCTGCGGGTCTACGTCACGTCGACCGGCTCGAGCGCGGGCGAGCTGACCCAGACCTCGATGCACCTGCACGTCCACGTCATCCCGCTCTACGACGACCACGATCGCCCGGCCGACGTGTTCAGCTGGCAGGGCGGCGTGTGGGTGGGCGAGCCCGACGAGTGGCAGGCGCTGCGCGACGAGTACGCGGCGGCGTGGCGCGCGGCGGTCACGGCCCAGGCGTGACCTCGAGCGGCGGCCCGGCCGGATCCCAGGCCGCGAGCGCGCGATCGATCCGGCGCAGGTTGGCGCGGCTCGGCCGGTAGCGCGGGTTGTCGAACGCCAGCGCCGCTCGCCACGCCGCGGCCAGGCCGCCGGCGCGGGCGCCGCGGCCCCACGCCGACACCGCGCTGGCGGTGGCGTCGTCGCGGTCGAGCGCGGCGACGCCGGGCTCGAGGTCGGCCAGGAGCGCGCGCTCGGCGGCCAGCTCGGCGCGGATCGCCGGCGTCGCGATCGACCACGCCGCCACCATCGCCGGGCTGACGACGACGTACTCGCGGAACGCGACGCCCTGCCACGGATCGGTGCGCACGTGGAAGATCGCGCCGACCCGCGCCGGCTGGGCCAGCACCGTCGCCATCGCCACCGGCTGGCCGCCGGCGTCGACGAACGCGAACGGCTCGCGCGCGGTCGGATCGAAGCGGCCGATCCACGCCTCGGGCGCCAGCTCGATCCGCACCAGCGCGGTGCCGTAGCTGCGCGGCCCGAGCCCGAGCACCGTCGCGAACGGCGCCGGCCAGGCGTAGCGCCGGTGGATCAGCGCCGGATCGGTGGTCAGCGCGCGGGCGATCGCCTGCCCGCTGCCCGGCCGCCGCGCCACCTGGGCCAGCGCGCGGTTGAACGGCGAGACGAAGCGGCCGGTGGTGGCGGTCGCGACCAGCAGCCGCCGCGTGTAGCGCAGCGCCGGGATCGACGCGGCCGGGGTCCACGTGTAGAGCACCGGCCGGTAGAAGTCGTCGTCGCGCACGGCCAGCGCCGCCAGGCGATCGTCGACGGCGGGCGCCGGCGGCGGCGCGGCCTCGACCGGCGGCGCGAGCGGGCTGGGCCCGACCAGCGCGGCGACGCGCGGCGGCGGCCGGTGGCAGCTGCCGAGGACGATCGCGGCGACGATGGCGCAGGCCCGGGGCCCCATCCGCCGGCAACGCCGGGGCGGCCGCGGCTATTCCGCGGCGGCGCCGGCGGCCAGCGCGTCCATCGCGGCGACCAGCGCCGGCGGCGCGGCCACCAGCTCGATCAGCACGCCGGCGCCGCCGTGGGGCGCCTCGGCCGAGCCCTTGGGGTGGATGAAGCACACGTCGAAGCCGGCCGCGCCCTTGCGGATGCCGCCCGGCGTGAACCGCACGCCGCGCTCGGTCAGCCACGCCACCGCCGCCGGCAGATCGTCGATCCACAGGCCGAGGTGGTTGAGCGGCGGCTCGTGGACCCGGGGCGCCTTGGTCGGGTCGATCGGCTCCATCAGATCGATCTCGACCCGGGCCGCGCCGGCGCCGACCGCGCAGATGTCCTCGTCGACGTTCTCGCGCTCGCTGCGGAACGAGCCCTCGACGGCGACGCCGAGCAGGTCGACCCACAGCGCGCGCAGCGCCGCCTTCGACGGCCCGCCGATCGCGATCTGCTGCAGGCCGAGCACCCGGAACGGCCGCGCGCTCACCGCGCACCTCGCGCCGCGCGCACGTCGGCGAGGTCGCGCAGGCCGGGCCGCGGCGCGTTGACCAGGATCGACATGTTGCCGCTGGGGTGCTTGTTCTCGCGCATCAGCTGGTGGCACGACCCGGTCTCGTCGAACGCGAACGTCCGCGCGAGGCACGGGTCGACCTTGCCGTCGATCACCAGCTGGTTGATGCCCGCCGACTGCGCGTCGTTGGCGAAGTGCGAGCCCTGCAGGCGCTTCTGCCGCATCCAGTGGTAGCGCAGGTCGAGCGTCGCGTTGTAGCCGGTGGTGCCGGCGCAGATCACGATCATGCCGCCGGTCTCGGTCATGAAGCACGACGTCGGCAGCGTCGTCTCGCCGGGGTGCTCGAAGACGATCGTCGGGCTCTTCTTCTCGCCGAGCGCCTCCCAGAACGCCTTGCCGAACTCGCGCGCGCCCTTGAGCCACAGCCCGTACTCGAGCTCGTCGCTCCAGCGCGGCAGCTTGCCCCAGTGGCTGAACTTGCGGCGATCGATCACGCCGACCGCGCCCAGCTGCTTGCAGTACTCGATCTTGTCGTCGCCCGACACCACCGCGACCGCGCGCCCGCCGGCGGCCTTGATGATCTGGATCGCCATCGAGCCGAGGCCACCGGCGCCGCCCCACACCAGCACCGGATCGCCGGGGCCGACGACGTTGGGCGGCCAGCCGTGGAGCATCCGGTAGGCGGTGGCGCCGACCAGCATGTAGGCCGCGGCCTCCTCCCAGGTCAGCTGCGGCGGCTTGGGCAGGCACTGGTGGTCCTGGACCTTGGTGTACTGCGCGAAGCTGCCCCAGTTCGACTCGTAGCCCCAGATGATCTGGCTCGGGGCGAACATCGGATCCTTGCCGGCGGCGACCCACGGGTCGTCGTGGTTCCACATGCCGCAGTGGACCACCACCTCGTCGCCGACCTTGACGTTCTCGACCGCCGACCCGACCGCCCACACCACGCCCGACGCGTCGGAGCCGCCGATGTGGAAGTCCTCGGGCTCGCCCTTCTTCTGCCGGGTCTTGATCACGTCGATCGGCACGCCCATCGCCGCCCAGACGTTGTTGTAGTTGACGCCGGCGGCCATCACGTAGACCAGCACGTCGTGAGGCGCCAGCGCCGGGACGGCGATGGCCTCCTCGCGGAACGCGTCGATCGGCTCGCCGAAGCGGTCGGCGCGGATCACCTGGGCCAGCATCTTGGCGGGCACCACGCCCAGGTCGGGGACGTCACCGAGTGGGTAGAGGTCGCGGGTCACGGCTGTCCTTTCGGGTGGCGGTCGGCGTCGACGAGCGGCGAGAAGAAGTTGTCCTTCTTGACGTTCTCGTCGATGGTCAGCGGGAACTTGTAGCTGGGCGCGGCGCGCTGCGAGCAGTCGGTGCGCTCGCAGAAGCGGCAGGTCAGCCCCACCGGCACCGGCCGATCGCGCGGCACGTCGTCGGCGTAGACCATCGCCCGCGCGGCCTCGGCCTGGGTGCCGAGGCCGATCGCGTAGTTGACGCCGCGCACCAGCGAGCCGGCCATCGGCTGCGAGATCACCTTGGCGAAGCAGAAGTACGTGTGGCCGTCGGGCATCGCCGAGTACTGCTTGGTGATCAGCGCCGGCGTCATGAACGCGGCGTGGACCGCCCACTTCGGGCACGAGCCGTGGCCGGCCGGGAACCGCAGCCCCGACGCCGAGTAGCGCTTCGAGACGTTGCCGGCGGCGTCGACGCGGAGGAAGTGCAGCGGCAGGCCGGCGGCCCGCGGGTCGCCGAGGTTGCACATCCGGTGCGCGACCGCCTCCCACGACGACGCGAACAGCCCGACCAGCCGGGCGACGTCGTAGCGGGTGCGCTGCACCTCGGCGAAGAACTCGCGGTAGGGCAGGAGCAGCGCGCCGGCGAAGTAGTTGGCGAGGTGGATCTTGATCAGGTGGCCGGTCTCGGTGTGGCGCGGCGCGCTGGCCTCGGTCAGCCGCTCGTGCAGGCGGTTGCCGTCGAGCACGCACAGCCCGATCACGTGGGCGAGCTGGAACTTCAGCGCCTGATCGCTGAGGTCGGTCGACAGCGTCAGCCGCCGCGCCGCGGGATCGAACGCGCGCACGACGCTCGACGCGCCGGCCGGCGGCGTCACCGCGACGGTCACGCCGAACTGATCGCCGAGCAGCGCCGCCAGCGCCTCGGCGGGGTAGCGTCGCGGCAGCGCGGCCTTGGCCCGGACCTCGTCGGCGGCGGCCTCGAGCTCGGGGAAGTAGTTGCGGTGGCGCTCGAGGAAGTCGGTGACCTCGTCGCCCGGCGCGTAGCCCAGCGGCACCGGCCCGCCGGCCTCGAGCTTGGACATCGCCACGTCGAGCTGCGCGCGGGTGTTCTTGTAGAGGTGGTAGAGCGCGGCGATCGTCGTGGCGACCCGCGGCTCGGAGCGCAGCCGCGCCAGGTCGTGCTCGTCGAGGGCCAGCGTCGCGGTCAGCGGATCGTCGAGCAGGTGGGCCAGCGCGTCCTCGGGGCGCGCGCCGGCGGCGTCGGCCATGAACGCCTCGAGGTCGGCGCCCAGGAGCGTCAGCGCCCGGAGCAGCAGCGGGAACTGCATCGTCCGCCGGCCCTTCTCGAGCAGGTTCAGGTACGCGGGCGAGATGGCCAGCTGCTTGGCCAGATCGGCCTGGGTCAGCTCACGGGCGAGCCGGAGCTGACGGAGGCGCTGACCGATCAGGGCAGAGTCCATGGCGCACTGCGCCGTGAAGGCGCATGCTGAGTATCGACAGCAGCTTACGCCGTTGGCAAGTCCGATCTCGCAGGAATCGGCCTCACCTTGTCAATGACGTCAGTCGGCCACGTCGGGCTCGATGAACGACCACTTGATCTCGGGCCGCGCGGCCTGGAGCTTGGTCTCGAAGTCGTTGATCGCCGCGCACAGCGAGCCGCCGGTGGTGAGGCCGGCCTTCATCTTCACCTTCATCGCGACCACCACCTCGCCCGGGCCCTGCTGGATGGTCAGCACCCGCAGCACGGCGTCGATGTGGGGATCGGCGGCGGCGATCTGCGTCACGGCCGCCTCGATCGTCGGGTCGGCGCTCTCGCCCACCAGCAGCGACTTGATCTCCTTGGCCAGGAACACCGCGACAGCGACCAGCACGATCCCGACCGCCAGCGAGCCGACGCCGTCCCAGCGGCCGTCGCCGGTGGTCTTCGCCATCACCAGCGCGCCCATCGCCAGCACCAGGCCGAGCACCGCAGCGGAGTTCTCGCCGAACACCACCACCAGGTCCGAATCCTTGGTCTCGCGCAGGTAGCGGAACAGCGGCGTCGCGCCGCGCCGGGTCTTCATCTCGCGCAGGTTGCCGATCGTGGCGTAGCCCTCGAGCGCGATCGCCAGCCCGAGCACGATCACCCCGGCCAGGATGTCGTTCACCGCCTCCGGGTGCTGGATCTTGTGGATGCCCTCGTAGATCGAGAACACGCCGCCGCCCGAGAACAACAGCAGCGCGACCATGAACGACCAGAAGTACAGCGCGCGGCCGTGGCCGAGCGGGTGGGTCGGCGTCGGCGGACGCTGCGCCTGCTTGATGCCGAACAACAGCAGGCCCTGGTTGGCGCAGTCGGCGAACGAGTGGATCGTCTCCGCGAGCATCGCGCCCGAGCCGGTGATCACCGCCGCCACGCCCTTGCTGGCGGCGATCACCAGGTTGACGACCAGCGAGGTGAGGACCTGTCCTGTCGAGCCGGCCATGGGCGGCGGTTCTAGCCGATCCGCGGCGCGACCGCCAACCGGCGCGCCGGGCGAAGCGCGGCCGCGGCGGCGCTCACTCGTCGAACCACGCGACGTCGGTCGCGCCGAGCGCGTCGAGCGTGGCCTGGAGCGCGGCGGGCGGCCCGTCGACCGACACCACCATCCGCGCCGGATCGAGATCGGCCTGCGCGACCGCCGCCACCTGGTCGAGCGTGACGGTCGCGAGGTCGCTGGCGACGGTGGTCAGCGCGCGCAGGTCGCCGCCGTGGCGCACGACGCGCTCGAGCCGCGCGGCGACCGCGGTGGCCTCGGTCGACGACGCCAGCGCCTGGGCGACCAGCCGGCGCCGCGCCCGGACGAAGTCGGCGGCGACGCTCGCGGGGTCGGCGCGCAGCGCGGCCAGCTGATCGCGGATCACCGCGGCGGCGCGCGGCGCGCGATCCGGCGCCAGCGCCGACTCGACGACGAACACGCTGGCCGCGGCGCGGACGTCGTAGCCGCTGCCGACCGCGTAGCTCGCGCCCAGGCCTTCGCGCACCTCGCGGAGCCGGTCCTCGGCCATCGCCGCGAGCACCTGCCGCGCGGCGCGGTCGGCGACGCGATCCGACGCCGCGACCAGGTTGACGGTCAGCGTCACCTGGCGCGCGGCGCGGTCGCGGATCGCGAACCACGCCGGGCCGCGGATCGGCGTCGGCGCCGGCGCCGGCGCGCGGGCGGGGCGGGGCGCCGCTGCCAGGCCACCGAACAGCGCGATCGCCTCGGCGCGCATCGCCGCGCGGTCGAAGCTGCCGCTGACGATCAGCGTCGCGCCGGCGAGCCCGAGCTGGGTCCGCCGCCAGGCCGCGAGCTGGTCGACGTCGCGCTCGGCGACCGCCGCGGGCGCCGGGCGGGCGCGCCCGTAGGGGTGCTGGGCGCCGAACATGCGCGCCCGGATCGCGGCGGCGGCCGGCTCCGGCTTCGCGGCGGGCGCGGCCGCGAGCGCGCGGCGCCACGCGGCGAGGTCGCGCCCGCGGTAATGGCCCTGATCGATCAGCCACGCCAGGCGCCACAGGTGCCAGTCGCCGAACAGCGCCATGCCGCCGGCGGCGAAGGTGGTGAACTCCTCGTCGGCGGTCGCGGTGAGCCGGGTGTTGCGCCGCAGCGCCCAGGCGATCGTGGCGCGGGTCGACGGCGAGATGTCGCGATCGACGTCGTTGCGCAGGTAGGTCGCCGCCAGCCGCGCGACGCCGGGCTGATCGGCGGGCTCGTCGCTGGTCCCGGCGGGGATCAGCAGCCGGGCCTGGAAGCCCAGGCTGCGCGGCTCGGCGTAGAGCAAGACCCGCAGGCCGTTGGCCAGCGTGAGCTCGTCGATCGCCAGCGGCGGCGCGGCGGCCGGCAGCGGCTCGGGGCGCGCCGCGGCGGCGGCGTCGACCGGCGTCCGCCACACCGGCAGGTCGTACGCGCGGGCGGCGCCGGGGGCGACCAGCGGCGGCGCGGCGGCGCCCTGGCCGCGCGGGACGATGCGCGCGACGTGGGCGTGCGCCGGCACGAACCGCGCGCGCAGGTGATCGACCAGCTGTCGCCCGGTGAGCGCGTCGGTGGCGCGCATCCGCGCGATCGCGAAGTCGCGGTGGTCGGTGAACGTCAGGTAGTCGGCGACCGTGTCGCCGGCCCACCCGAAGCGATCGGTGGCGGTGATCGCGCTGGCCAGCAGCGCGCCGCGCAGATCGGTCAGGTACTGGGCCACGACGTGGTCGTCGTAGTCGTCGTTGTCGTCGGGATCCTCGTCGCGGTCGGGCTCGTCGAGCGGGCCCCGCGCGGCCCGCATCACCGCCGCCACCGCGGCGTCGAGCCGGCCGGCGTCGGTCACCTCGACCCGCACCAGCGTCACCCGCTGGTAGGCGCCGCCGCCGTAGCCGACGTCGGTGCCGACGATCCACGGCGTCGCGGCGTCGAGCTCGGCCAGCGCGGTGCCGGCGACGGCCATCGCCGCCTCGTGGACGACCTCGTCGGGGGCGCCCCACGCCGGCGCCGGCAGCACGATCACCGCGGTCGGGTGCGCGACGTCGGCGGTGTGCTTGCTGCGGGTGCCGGTGAGGCGCGGCGGCGCGACCGGCGCCAGCGGCTCGGGCAGGCCGTCGCCGCGGCTGATCGCCCCGAAGCGCGCGGCGATGCGCGGCTGCAGCGCGGCGGGATCGACGTTGCCCGACACCACCAGGATCGCGCGCATCGGCGTGTAGTAGCGATCGACGAACGCGCAGGCCTCGGCCTGGGTCGCCCGGGCGATCTCGGCGCTGCCGACCGGGTGGCCGTAGGGGTGGGCGGTGCCCCACACCGCGCGATCGATCTCGCCCATGACCTCGCTCCACGGCGACGCGCGCTGCGCCTGCTCGGCCAGCACGACGTCGCGCTCGCGGACGAAGCGGTCGTCGGGGATCGCCGCGCACGGCGTCTCGAGGCGCCGCGCCTCGAGCTCGAGCAGCGCGTCGACCCGATCGGCCAGCGCGGTCGACGTGTAGTGGGTCACGTCGCGCTCGGTGTAGGCGTTGAAGCCGAGCGCCACCGCGACGAACCGATCGAACAGCGGCGTGCCGAGGTCGTCACCCGCGGCCTGGAACGTCAGGTGCTCGACCAGGTGGGCCAGGCCGGCGCGGCTCGTCGGGTCCTGGTCGGCGCCGACCCGGTAGCGGACGTCGACCGACACCAGGTTCGAGCGATCGTCGGGGACGATCGCCACCTGCATGCCGTTGGTCAGCTGGACCACCGTGATCGCGTGCTGCACCGTCAGCGTGCGCGGGGTGGTCGTGAGCCCGGCGAAGTTGGGCGGGCGCGGGCCGCACGCGGCGACCAGCGCGAGCACCGCCGCCGTCGCGATCGGTCGCGACCTCACTCGTCGAACCACGCCACGTCGGTCGCGCCGAGCGCGTCGAGCGTGGCCTTGGCTGCGGCCGGCTGGCCGTCGACCGAGACCACCATCCGCGCCGGGTCGAGGTCGGCCTGCGCGACCGCCGCCACCTGGTCGAGCGTGACGGTCGCGAGGTCGCTGGCGACGGTGCTCAGCCGGCGCAGGTCGCCGCCGTGGCGCACCGCCCAGTCGAGCCGCGTCGCCACCGCCTCGACGTCGATCGACGACGCCAGCGCGTCCGAGACCAGCCGGCGCCGGGCCCGCACGAAGTCGGCCGCGGCGGCCTGCGGGTCGGTGCGCAGCGCGGTCAGCGCGGCGACCACCGCGGCGGCGGCCTTGGGGGCGCGCGCGGGATCGAGCGCGGCGTAGACGCGGAGCACGCTGGCGGCGGCCCGCTCGTTGTAGCCGCTCGAGACGCCGTAGCTCGCGCCCATGCCCTCGCGGACGACCCGCAGTCGGTCCGCGATCATCTCGCTCAGGACCTGGCGCGCGGCGTGGTCGCGATCGCGATCGGACCCGGCGGTGAAGCTGACGTACAGGCTGATCTGCGGCTCGTCGGGCTCGCGGGTGCCGATCCAGCTCGGCCCGGTCGCCGGGTGTGGGCGCGGCAAGGCGGCGCGCGCCGGCGGGGTGCGCTTGCCGATCGCGCCGAACAGGTCGACGACGTGCTTGTGCATCGCGTCGCGGTCGAAGCCGCCGCTGACGATCAGCGTGGCGCCGTCGAGGCCGAGGTTGCGGCGGCGCCACGCCTCGAGCTGGCCGGCGCCGATCGCCGCGATCGCGTCGCGCGGCGGCGGCTCCTGCGCGTACGGGTGGTCGGCGCCGTACAGCCGCTGGCCGAACGCCAGCCCCGACGGCGAGCTCTCGCGGTCGTCGGCCTCGCGCAGCTCGCGCCGCCACGCAGCGAGCGCGGCGCCGCTGTAGACGCCCTGATCGATCAACCAGGCCAGGCGCCACAGGTGCCAGTCGGCGAACATCGCCAGGCCGCGGCTGCCGAACTCGGTGGCCTCCTCGTCGGCGTCGGCGGTGAGCTGGGTGCCGAGGCGCAGCGCCCAGTTGATCGTGTCGCTGGTGCGCGCCGGGTACAGCCGATCGAAGTCGTGGTCGAGCATCGTCGCCGCGAGGGTCGCCACGCCGCGCTGATCGGCGGGCTCGTCGACGGTGCCGCGCGGCAGGACCAGGCGCGCCTCGAACGCGGCGCTGCGCGGCTCGGCGTACAGCAGCACGCGCAGGCCGTTGACCAGGCGGAAGTCCTCGATGTCCAGCGCCGGCGGCGTCGGCGGCACGGCCTCGGGGCGCGCCGCGGCCGCGGGGTCGACCGGGGTCCGCCACGCCGGCAGATCGTACTCGTGGGCCGAGGCCGCGACCGTCCGGACCGCGCCGGCGCCCGAGCCGGCGGCGCCGGTCGGCGTCACCTTCGCGACGTGGACGTGGTCCGGATCGAACAGCTGGTGCGCGTACGCGACGATCTGGTTGCCGGTGAGCGCGTCGGTGGTCCGCATCCGCGCGAACGCGAAGTCGTAGTGATCGGTGTAGGTGAGGTAGTCGGCGATCGCCTCGCCCTTGCCCCAGAAGCGATCGTTGGCGGTGATCGTCCGGGTCTGCAGCCGCCCGCGCAACGACGCCAGGACGTGGGCGATCGTGCGGTCGTCGGGGTCGTCGTTGTCGTCGGCGTTGCCGTCGTTGTCGTCGTCGGTCAGCACGCCCTGGCCGGCGCGCAGCACCGCCGCCACCGCGGCGTCGAGGCGGGCGGGGTCGGAGACCTCGACCACGATCATCGTCGTCCGCTGGTAGCTGTCGCCGCCGTAGCCCACGCCGACGTCGAGGATCCAGTCGGTGCGCGCGTCGAGCGAGCTCAGCTCGCCGCTGAACGCCGCCAGCGTCGCGTCGTGGACGACCTCGTCGGGCGAGCCCCACGGCGGCGCCGGCAGCACGATCACCGCCGTCGGGTGATCGACGTCGCCGGTGTGGGCGCTGCGGGTGCCGGCCAGGCGCGCCGGCTCGATCGGATCGAGGATCTTGGGGACGTCGGAGGTGCGCGCGATCGGTCCGAACCGGCGGCCGATGCGCGGCTGCAGCGCGTCGGGGTTGATGTTGCCCGAGACCACCAGGATGGCGCGCTTCGGCGTGTAGTAGCGATCGACCAGCGCGCACACTTCGGCCTTGGTCGCCTTGGCCACCTCGCGGGTGCCGACCGGGTGCCCGTACGGGTGCGACGTGCCCCACACCGCGCGCTCGATCTCGCTGAACACCCGGCCCCAGGTCGAGTCGCGCTGCGCGTCCTCCTCCAGCACGACGTCGCGCTCGCGCACGAACGCCGCCTCGGGGACCGACGCGCACGGCGTCTCGAGGCGCCGCGCCTCGAGCTCGAGCAGCGCGTCGACCCGGTTGGCCAGCGCGGTCGAGGTGTAGTGGGTGACGTCGTGGCCGGTGAACGCGTTGAAGGTCAGCGCGAGCGACGCGAACTTGTCGAACAGCGGCGTGCCCTGGCTGTCGCCGGCGGTCTGGAACAGCACGTGCTCGGCGAGGTGGGCCAGGCCGGTGCGCCCGGCGGGGTCCTGGTTGCTGCCGACGCGGTAGCGGACGTCGACCGAGACCAGGTTGGTGCGGTCGTCGGGCACCAGCGCCACCTGCATGCCGTTGGTCAGCTCGAGGAGGCGCACGTCGTTCTTGACCTTGAGCGTGCGCGCGTCGGGCTCGAGCCCGCCGAAGTTGGGCAGCGCGGTCGGGCCGCACGCCGCGAGCGCGACGGCCGCGACGGCGATGGCGAGGTGGCGGGGACGTGTGGACATCGGGTTCCTACCTTGCGCGAGGGCGGCACGGGCCGCGGCTGGTGCGTAGAGCCAGGTCGAGCGTGGGTGTGACGCGCGGCGCGCTAGAAGCTGCCGCTGACGGTGAGGCCGGTGGTCTGGCCGTCGGTGGTCGGCCGGATCCGCAGGTCGTGGCTGGCCGCCGCGCCGCGCAGCCGATGGCGGTAGTTGTAGCGAGACGCCGCCTGGCGCAGCTCGGCCTTGGTCGGCGCCAGGTTCGACAGGTAGTACGCGGCGACCTCGAGCACCGCACCGCCGAGGATGATGACGCCGCCGGCGGTGCGCTGGTTGTCGCGCTCGGCCCGGCACACCTGGTCCTCGTGCACCGCGCCCGGCAGGTCGACGACGCCGTCGCACGAGGGCGCGTCGAGCATGTGGTAGATGCCGCCGCCGATCGTCGCGGCGCCCGCCGCGGCGAGGCCGACGCGCAGCCACCAGCGGTGCCGCATGCGATCGCGCAGGTCGTCCCGGCCGGCGACGGCGAGGAACGCGTCGAGCGACAGCCGCGCCTCGCCCTGGTACAGGCCGTCGTGGCGCTCGCCCTCCTCGTCCCAGCGATCGACCGTCAACGCCTCGACCGGCGGGCCGTCGTCGACGGGCGGCGGCGGCGCGTGCGGGCGCGGGCCGGGCGCCGGCGCCGCCGGGCGGGTCGGGGCGGGCTCCGGGAACCGCTCGGGCTCGCGGCCCAGCGCGGCGAAGGCGGCGTCGACCGCGGCGCGCGGCCCGTCGAGGCGCACCACCATGCCGTCGGGATCGAGGTCGTGCATCAACACCTCGGTGACCTCGGCCAGCGTGGCGTTGGCGACCGCCGTGGCCATCACGCGGGTCGGCGCGGCGGTGACGCCGATCGCCGCCGCCACCTCGCGCTCGTCGGCGATCGCCCGTGCGCCCGCGGTCCGGGCCGTCAGCTGCGCCACCAGCGCGCGGCGGGCGCGCACGAAGGCGGTGCGCACCACGGCGGGATCCGAGCGCAGCTCGTCGACGATCGCCAGCATGCGCGCGACGCCGGCGCCGGCCAGCGTCGGGGTGAGCCGGCCGCGCACCACGATCGCGCCGCCGGTGGTGAGGCTGCCCAGGTGATCGGCGGAGACCCCGTAGCTGGCGCCCAGCTGCTCGCGCACGTCGCGCAGCTGATCGTCGAGGATGGTCTCGGCGATCAGCCGCGCCGGGCCGCGATCGACGGCGGGCGCCACCGGGAAGGCCACCGTCGCTGCGACCTGCAGCGCGTCGCGATCCTCGACCGCCAGCCAGCTGGCGGTCGGCGCGGGCTGCACCGGCGGCAGCGGCGGCAGCGCGGCCGGCGCGGCGTCGGCCCACGGCGCGAACAGCTCGTCGATCTCCTGGCGCATCGCCGCCTCGTCGAACTTGCCGCTGACGATCAGCGTCGCGCCGCGCGGCCGGTAGTGCGCGCGCTTCCACGCGGCCAGCTGCCCGGCGGTCACCGTCGCCAGCGCGGGCCCCAGCCGCCGCGCCGGCGCGGCGAGCGGGTGGCCGACACCGAACAGCCGCTCGCGGAAGGTGCGCTCGATCGTCGCGCGGCGGGTGTCGGCCTTGGCCTCGTCCTCGCCGATCGCCCGCGCGGCCGTGTGGAGCGCGGCGAGCGCGACCTGGTTGTAGCGGCCGCGGTCGAGCAGCGCCGACAGCCGCCAGACGTGCCAGTCGGCGTAGTTGGCCAGCCCTTGCACCTGGAACGTCGTGCGGGTGCTGTCGACCCGGGCGTCCAAGACGGTGTCGACGTCGAGCGCCCACATCATCCGGTCGTACTCGGCGCGGTTGTCGATCCAGCCCTCGGCGTCGAAGTCGAGCAGCCACGCGGCCGCCTCGGGCACCAGCGGCGCGCCGGCGGCGGCGTGGGCGCGGCCGACCGGGTAGACCAGCCGCGCGTCGACGATCGCCGCGCTGGGATCGGGGGCCAGCTCGACGGCCAGGCCGTTGGCGAGCTGGTAGCGCGACACGGCGATCGGCGCGGCCTCGTCGGGCACCGGCAGGGGGCGGTCCGCCTCGGCGGGATCGACCGGGCGGCGCCAGACGTGCTCGGCGTGGGCGACCGCTGCCGCCACGCCCGCCGTGCGCGCGCCGGCGGTGGCGCTCGGCGTGATCAGCACCTGGCGGGCGCGCGGCGGCGTGAACGCGTCGGTCAGCTCGCGGCGCAGCTCGCCCCACGGCCGGGCCAGCCCGGCCAGCTCGTCGAGCATGAACCGCTCGTGGTCGGCGTACTGCAAGAAGCGCGCGATCCACGGCCCGCGGCTGGCGAGGTCGTCCCACTGCTGCATGTAGTCGAGCGCCATCCGCGCCCGCAGCCGCCCGCTGTCGCGGCCGCCGACCTCGAACAGCGCCCGCGCCTGCGCGAACACCTCGTCGGCCGCCGCGCCCACGTCCTCGGGGCGGCGCACCGTGACCACCGCGACGGTGGTGGGCGCGCGGTCGTCGCCGAGCTCGATCACGTCGGTGCCGACGATCCAGGCGTTGGCGTCGTCGGCGTCGGCCAGCGCCCGGGCCAGCAGCGCGCGCGCGACCTGCGCCGCGGCCACGCCGCGGGATCCGAACGGCGGCGCCGTGAACGCCACCAGCGCGGTCGGCTCGTCGATCGGCGCGCGGATCGCGATCTGGCCGCGCAGCGTCGGCGGCGCGGCGTGGAACGGCGGGCGGGTGGCGCGCCGCGCGAAGCCGCCGAACACGGCGCCGGTGAGCTTGGCGACGCGATCGACGTCGACCGCGCCGGTGACCACCAGCGACGCGCGGGCCGGGACGTAGTGCTCGGCGATGAACCCGCAGATCTCGGCGCGGGTCGCCCCGGCGATCTCGTCGGTCGAGACCGGCCGCGCGTAGGGGTGATCGTCGCCGTAGATCGCCCGGCTGACCAGGTCGTAGACCGCGGCGCTGTCGGCGCGCTGCGCGTTCTCGGCCGCGACGACGTCGCGCTCGCGGGCGATCGTCGCGTCGTCGAGCTGCTCGCAGGTCGCGGCCATCCGGCGGCCCTCGATCGCGACCAGCTTGGTGATCGCCGCGGCCGGCGCGGTCGCGGTGTAGTGGGTGCCGTCCCAGCTGGTGAACGCGTTGGAGGTCAGCGCCACCGCCTCGAGCTCGGCCGACAGCGGCGGCGCGCCGGGCGCCGCCCGCAGCTCGAACATCAGGTGCTCGACCAGGTGCGCCAGCCCGGCCCGGCCCGGCGGATCGTCCTTGGCGCCGACGTCGTAGCGGAGGTCGACGGTCGCCAGGTTGGTGCGGGTGTCGCGCAGGATCGCGAAGCGCATGCCGTTGGCGGTCTTGAAGACCTGCAGGCCGTGCTCGAAGTGGAACGGTCGACCGCTGTCTTGCTGGAGGCTGCCGTAGCGCAGCGGCTCGGCCCACCGCGAGCACGCGCCGAGCGCGAGCAACGTCACCAGCGCCGCGCGGCGCCCCGCCGCGACCCCTCGTCTTTGCATCGCCCCACCTTGCCAGAACCGTCGCCGCGATTCACGGGCGTTCGGGCGAAATCGGGATCATCGCCGGCAGTGGCCGGACTATCGAATCAGCCGGGACAGCGCCTTGAAGTCGTCGGTGCCGGCCTTGCCCAGCAGGTCGAACACCACCGTCTCGGTGTTGGCGATGGTGGCGCCGGTGCGCGCGCACAGCTCCAGGCCGTTCTTCCAGTTTCCCTCGCTGCGGCTGGCCACCGCGTCGGCCAGGACGATCACCTCGTGGCCGCGGTTGCGCAGCGCCCGCACGGTCTGGAACACGCAGACGTGGGTCTCCATCCCCGTGATCAACCACGTCGCCCGCGGGTTCGGCCCGACCGCTTCGCTCCACGCCGGGGCCGCGCACGCGGCGAACTCGACCTTCTCGAAGAAGCACACGCCGCGCACCGCCTCGAGCGCGCCCGCCACCGCGGCGGTGGTCCGGCCCAGGCCCTTCGGGTACTGCTCGCTCACCACCACCGGCAGGCCGAACCGCTCGGCGGTGGCGGCCAGCGTGATCAGGTTGCGCTCGACCGTGGCGGCGGCGTCGGGCGCCATCGCCGCGGCGAGCCGCTCCTGCACGTCGATGATGAGGAGCGCGAGCGTGGACGGATCGAGCGGCGCGGCGAGCATCGGCGGGGCTACCTCACCACAGTCGCGGCGGCGGTGCCACTGTCGGCGGCGGCTGCGCGGACCCAAGCGACGGGACGCCGCGGGGTCCAACGCTCGCCATGCGTCCATCGCCGCTCGCGCTCGTCGTCGCGCTCGCGCTCACCGCCTGCGGCGCCCACCGCCCGGGCCGCTGCGGCGACACCGTCGGCGCGTGGTCGGCGCCGGTCGACGGACTGCGCGCGCGGCTGATCACCTCGGGCGCGCGCGCCGATCGCGCGGCGCTGCAGGTGGCCCTCGAGATCGAGCCGGTGGCGGGGCCGCGCACGATCCACTGGACCGGCATGCTCGACCTCGGCTACGTGACGTTCGCGCTCGACGACGCGGCCGGCGCGCCGGTGCCCGCGGCGCTGGCGTGGGGCGGCAACGGGCCCGGCGGCAGCTTCCGCGAGGCCCTGCCGGCCCGGGTCCGCCACCTGGTGGCGACCAACCTGTTCGTGCCGGTCGACGGCCGGCGGCTGGTGCGGATCGGCGCGTTCGGCGGTGGCTGGCCGATGGCGACCGACGGGACGTCGCGCCGGCTGCGCGCGCGCGTGACCGGCGCCGCGCCGGCGTCCGACGAGCTGGAGGCGTACGTCGTCGATCCCGCCGTCGGGAGCCTGGGCGCGCGGGTGGTGGGCGCCGACGCGGCCGCGGCGCCGGCCTGGGTCGGCACGCTCGACGTGCCGGCGGTGTGCGTCGATTGACGCGCCCGCTGTGATCCGCGCACGCCGCGCGGCGGTCGGGGCGGCCGCGCGCGCGCGACCGTGCCGCGCCGCGGGCATACTGGCCGCCATGCGCACGGGAGACGTTCGTCGGGCCGCGCTCGCGGCCGTGATCGCGATCGCCGGCTGCGGCGACGAGGCCGCGCCCGCGCTCGACGCGCCGCCGGCGGTGGACGCCGCGGTCGACGCCGCCGCGGCGTGCGTCGTCGACGTCCCCGCGTGCGCGGCGGCGCCGACGCCGGTGCGGGCGCTGTGCGAGGCCGCGGTCGAGCTCACGCCGGGGGCGCCGCGGGTCGGCCAGGACTCGGCGACCGGCGGGTTCGGCGACTGCGCCGCGTCGGGCAGCGGCATGGGTGGGCCCAGCCGCTACTACCGGATCGTCGTGCCGCCGGGGATGATCGCCCGGGTCGAGGCGGTGCCGGCTGACCCCGCGACGCCGGGGCTGGTGCGGGCGTTCGACGAGTGCGCCGCCATCGCCGCCACCGCGTCGGCGCGCGGCGGCGACCTCACCCGGGGCCGGGCCGCGGTGTGCCTGCCCAACCCCGACGCCGCCGCGCGCGCCTACGTGATCGCCGTGAGCCAGTACTCCGGCGAGGCCGACTGCCTGCCGCTCGCCTTCGACGTCGCGATCGAGCTGCGGCTGCCCGCCGTGGGCTGCCAGCAGATCGAGTAGCGCCAGCGGCGCCGCTCACCCCAGCTGCGCGAGCGCGTCCTCGAGCCGGTGCTTGCGGTGCTGCTCCTCGGCGAGCCGGCCGCGCTGCTCGGTCACGACCTCCTCGGGCGCGCGCTCGAGGAACTGCGGGTTGGCCAGCTTCTTCTCGAGCGCCGCGATCTCCTTGTCGGCCTTGCCGATGTCCTTGGCGATGCGCGCCTTCTCGGCGGCGACGTCGATCAACCCGGCCAGCGGCATGACGATCTCGGCGATGTCGCGCACCAGCTCCTTGGCGCTGCCCGGCACCGGGCCGCCGCTGGCCTGCAGGTTCATCGTCACGCGCGCCGAGTTCTCGATCAGCGCGCGGTAGCGATCGACGATCGCGCGGGTGGCGTCGTCGGCGATCCGCACCTCGACCGGGACGCTCCACGACGGCGGCACGTTGTAGGTCGAGCGCAGCATGCGCACGCCGACCGCGAGCTCCTGCACCAGCGCCATCTCGCGCTCGGCCTCGGCGTCGAGCAGCTGGTCCTCGCAGCGCGGGTAGACGGTGATCATCAGCGACGCCGGCAGGTGCGCCGGCTTGGGCAGCTTCTGCCAGATCTCCTCGGTGACGAACGGGATGATCGGGTGGAGCATGCGCAGCGTGCGCTCGAGCACCAGCGCCAGCACGCCCTGCGCGACCTTGCGCTGCGGCGACGGCGGGCTGCCGTCGTGGGGCAGGTGCAGGTGGGCCTTGGCCAGCTCGATGTACCAGTCGCACAGCTCGTGCCAGACGAACTGGTACAGCGCGTTGGCGGCGTCGCTGAAGCGGAAGCTCTCGAGCGCGGCCTCGACCTCGGTCGCGACCCGCTGCAGCCGCGACAGGATCCAGCGATCGGCCAAGGTCAGGCTGACCTGCTGCTTGCCGGCCAGCTGGCTCTCGAAGCCGTCGGCGTCGTGGCCGTCGAGGTTCATCAGCGCGAACCGCGACGCGTTCCACAGCTTGTTGATGAAGTTGCGGTAGCCCTCGACGCGATCGACCGACAGCCGGATGTAGCGGCCCGAGGTGTTGAGCGCGGCCAGCGTGAACCGCAGCGCGTCGGCGCCCATCGGCGGCACGCCCTTGGTGAAGTTCTTGCGGATGTTCTTCTGCGCGGCCTCGCGGTTCTTGAGGTCGGGGACGTCGTTCTCGGTGCGCTCGATCAGCTGCTCGAGCGTGGCGCCGTGGACCACGTCGAGCGGGTCGATCACGTTGCCCTTGGTCTTGGACATCTTGTCGCCGTTCTCGTCGGTGACGATCGACGTCAAGTAGACCGTGCGGAACGGCACCTTGCCCATGAAGTGCAGGCCCATCATCACCATCCGGGCGACCCAGAAGAAGATGATGTCGGGGCCGGTGACCAGCACCGAGTTCGGGTAGAAGGTCGTCAGGTCGCGGCTCTTGTCGGGCCAGCCCAGCGTCGAGAACGGCCACAGCCCCGACGAGAACCAGGTGTCGAGGATGTCGTCGTCCTGGCGCACGTCGGTGCCGCCGCAGCCGCCGCAGGTGGTGGCGTCGGTGCGGCTGACGGTGATGTGGGCGCAGGCGCCGCAGTACCAGGCCGGGATGCGATGGCCCCACCACAGCTGGCGCGAGATGCACCAGTCCTTGATGTTGGTCATCCAGTGCATGTAGGTCTTGGTCCACAGCTCGGGCACGAACTTGGTCTTGCCCGACTCGACCGCGGCGATCGCCGGCGCCGCCAGCGGCTCGGTCTTGACGAACCACTGCTCCATCAGCATCGGCTCCACCACCGCGCCCGAGCGCTGCGAGCGCCCGCGCGGCACGGCGTGGTCCTTGACCAGGCCGAGGAAGCCGGCGGCCTCGAGGTCGGCGACGATCTGCTTGCGGCACTGCTCGACGGTCAGGCCGACGTAGGCGTCGGGCGCCGGCGGGCACATCTTGCCGTTGGCGTCGATCACCTGGATCGCCGGCAGGCCGCAGCGCTGGCTGCACTCGTAGTCGTTGAAGTCGTGGGCCGGCGTGACCTTGACCGCGCCCGAGCCGAACGCCGGATCGACGAAGGTGTCGGCGACGATCGGGATGCGGCGGCCGGTCAGCGGCAGCTCGACCTCCTGGCCGACCAGGTGGCGGTAGCGCTCGTCGTCGGGGTGGACCGCGACGCCGGTGTCGCCGAGCATCGTCTCGGGGCGGGTCGTGGCGACGACGATCACCGCGTCGGAGCCGACCACCGGGTAGCGCAGCTCCCACAGGTGGCCCTTCTCCTCGGCGCGATCGACCTCGAGGTCGCTGACGACGGTCTGGCTGGCCGGGTCCCAGTTGATCATCCGCTTGGCGCGGTAGATCAGGCCCTCGTCGTAGAGGCGCACGAACGCCTCGCGGACGGCCTTGTTGGAGACCTCGTCCATCGTGAAGCGGTCGCGCTCCCAGTCGAGCGAGAAGCCCATCACCTTCTCTTGCTCGACGATGCGGTTGCCCGAGCGCTCCTTCCACACCCAGGCGCGCTCGAGGAACTTGTCGCGGCCGAGGTCGTGGCGCGACTTCTGCTCGCGGTTCTTGAGGTCCTTCTCGAGGAGCACGTGGACGGCGATCGACGCGTGGTCGGTGCCCGGCATCCACATCGCGTTCCACGAGCCCATCCGCCGCCAGCGGATCAGGATGTCCTGCAGCGTCGAGCCGAGCGCGTGGCCCATGTGCAGCGAGCCGGTGACGTTGGGCGGCGGCAGCGTGATCGCGTACGGGACCTTGGGGCTGGCCGCGTCGGCGTGGAAGTAGCCGGCGTCGAGCCAGGCCCGCAGGTGGCGGGGCTCCACGTCGGAGGGGTCGTACTGCTTCGAGAGGGCCGCGGTCGTCATGGCGCGGGCACGCTACCACGACGCGGCGCGGCGATCGTCGTCGGAGGCGCCCGACCGAGCGGGCTTCAGGCGGCGAGCCCGCGGCGGCTGTGATACTCCCGGCAGCGATGAGCGACCCCGGCGCCGCCCTGGTCGACCCCGCCGACGCGCTGGTGGCCGTCGTGCGCCGCCTGCACGCCCGCGGCCTGGCGCCGGGCACCGGCGGCAACATGAGCGCGGTGGCGCCCGGCGGCGACCTGGTCGTCACCGCCAGCGGCGTCGACAAGGGCCGGCTCACCGTCGACGATCTGGTGCGGGTCGACGCCACCGGCCGGCAGCGCGGCGGGCGCGGCAAGCCGTCGGCCGAGACCGCGCTGCACCTGGCGCTGGTGGCGCGCGGCGCCGGCGCGGTGCTGCACGTCCACTCGGTGTGGAACACGCTGGCGTCGCTGCGCGCCGCCGACGACGGCGCGCTGACGATCACCGGGCTCGAGATGCTCAAGGGCCTGGCCGGCGTCACCACCCACCACCACCGCGAGGTGGTGCCGGTGCTGGCCAACTCGCAGGACCTGCCGGCGCTGGCCGCGCACCTGGGGCGCGCGGTCGACGAGCACCGCCACAGCCACGGCGTGCTGGTGGCCGGCCACGGCCTCTACACCTGGGGCCGCGACCTGGTCGAGGCCGAGCGCCACGTCGAGGTGTTCGAGTTCTTGTTCGAGGTGGTCGAGCGCGCCACCTCCGGAGGCATCCCATGGCCCGCCTGACCTACCGCGACGACGCGCGCGAGCTCACCGACCCCGCCGCCATCGCCGCCGCGCTCGCCGCGATCGGCGTCCAGTACGAGCAGTGGGCCGCCGATCGGCCGCTGGCCGACGACGCGGCCGCCGCCGAGGTGCTGGCCGCGTACGCGCCGTCGATCGATCGGCTCAAGGCCCAGGGCGGGTACGTCACCGCCGACGTGATCGATCTGCACCCGACCACCGCCAACCTCGACGCGATGCTGGCGCGGTTCTGCCGCGAGCACTGGCACGACGAGGACGAGGTGCGGTTCATCGTCGCCGGCCGCGGGCTGTTCCACCTGCACCCGGCGGGCGGGCCGGTGGTCGCGGTCGAGGTGGTGGCCGGCGATCTGCTGCGGGTGCCGCGCGGCACCCACCACTGGTTCGACTTGTGCGGCGAGCGCCGCATCCGCGCCATCCGGCTGTTCCAGGATCCGGCCGGCTGGACCCCGCACTACACCGACAGCGGCGTCGACGCGCGCTTCCAGCCGCTGTGCCTGGGCCTCGCCGACGTGGCGTCGATGCCATGACCGTCGCGCTGGCCGTCGCCGCGGTGGTGCTCGACGTCGAGGGCACGACCGCGCCGATCGCGTTCGTCCACGACGTGCTGTTCCCGTACGCGGCGGCGCGGCTCGACGCGTTCGTCGCGGCGCGCGGCGGCGAGCCCGAGGTCGCGGCGGCGCTGGCGGCGCTGGCCGCCGAGCGCGCGGCCGATCGCGAGGTCGAGGCGCCGGATCTCGTCGCCTACGCGCGGGCGCTGATGGATCGCGATCGCAAGTCGACCGGGCTCAAGGCGCTGCAGGGCCTGATGTGGCACGACGGCTACCTCGCCGCGCAGCTGCGCGGCGAGCTGTACGCCGACGTCGGGCCGGCGTTCGCCGCGTGGCGCGCCGCCGGCGTGACGATCGCCAGCTACTCGTCGGGATCGATCGCGGCGCAGCGGCTGATCTACGCGCACTCGGATCGCGGCGATCTGTCCGCGCACCTGGCCGCGTACTTCGACACCACCACCGGCCCCAAGCGCGAGGCCGCGAGCTACGCGGCGATCGCCGCGGCGCTGGGCCTGCCGCCGGCGCGGATCGCGTTCGTGTCCGACGTGCTGGCCGAGCTCGACGCCGCCGCGGCCGCGGGGATGATGGCGGTGCTCGCGGTGCGCCCGGGCAACGCGCCGGTCGCGCCCGGCCACGGCTACCCGACGATCGCGTCGCTCGCCGACCTGGCGCTGCGCCCCGCGTAGCCGCGTTACGCCTCGGGCGCCGAGGCCGGCACCGTCGCGCGGCCGCCGGCGGCGGCGACGCACACCGCACCCAGCGCCAGGTACGCGCCGGCGATCGTCAGGCTCTCGCGGGCGCCGGCGTGCCACGGCCAGTACAGCGCGCCGCTGGGCAGGGTCGAGTGGATGAGGCCGGTCGCGGCCAGCGCGGCGGCGACCGCGCACCACAGCGCGGCGCGGCCGGGGCGCCGATCGATCAGCTCGGCGGCGATCGCGCCCCACACCAGGCCGGTGACGATGAAGCCGTGGGCGATCACGTCGAGCGTGTGGGCGGTCGCGGCGCCGCCCGGCGGGACCGCGCCGCCGGTCACCATCGTCACCAGGATGCGGCCGAGCTCGGCGATCGACGGCAGCATCGCCAGCACCACCGCCGGGGCGTGGCTGCGCGGCGGCACGTCGAACGCCTGGCTGACGATCTCGACGCCGACGAACAGGAGCAGCGGCGCGATCGCCGCCGCGGGGATGGCCTCGGTCAGGAACTGCACGATGCCGAGCACGCCGCCGATGCCGACGAACAGACCGGCCAGGAGCGTGTAGCCGGCGCGCGCGCCCATCCGCTTGTACGCCGGGTGGCCGATGTACGGCGTCGACTGCGCGACGCCGCCGGTCAGCCCGGCCACCAGCGTCGCGCCGGCCTCGACCAGCAGCACGTCGCGGGTGCGGTAGTCGTCGCCGGCGGCGCGGGCGCTCTCGGTGACGTTGATGCCACCGACCACCGTCAACAGCGCGAACGGCAGCGCCAGCGGCAGGAAGTCGATCGCGCGATCGAGCCCGTCGAGGAAGCCCAGCGTCGGCACCGGCGCCGCGGCCGCGAGGTGCCAGGTCGGCCAGTGGAAGCCGGGCTGCTCGCCGGCGGCGCCGAGCGCGTAGTAGAGCGCGGTGCCGAGGACGACCGCGGCCAGCGCGCCGGGGATGCGCCGCGGCAGCCCGAGCCCGGCGATCAGCGCGTACAGCACGACGCCGAGCGCGGCCAGCCCGGCGATCGGCGCCTCGAACAGGTGGAGCAAGGGCAGCACGCCGAGCAGCGCCACGCCGACGCCGCCGATCGAGCCGAGCAGGCCGGCCTGCGGCGCGATCCGGCGGATCCAGTCGCCGGCGAACGCCGCGGCGGTCTTGACCACCGCCATCAGCACCATCACCGCCATGCCGACGTGCCACGTCAGCATCGCGTCGTGGGTGGCGAGCCAGGTCGGGCCGAGCACCGCGACCGCCATGCCGACCGTCGACGGCGTGTCGAGGCCCAGCGGCATCGCGGTGATGTCGGTGCGGCCGGTGGCGTGGCGCAGCCGCATCGCCATCCAGGTGTAGGCCAGGTCGCCGACCATCACGCCGAGCGCGGTGCCGGGCACCATCCGCGTCGCGAACACGTCGGCCGGGAAGCCGAAGCCGCCGACCAGGATCGACGCCAGCAGCACCAGGTTGGTCAGGTTGTCGAGCGCCAGCGCGAAGAACGCGCCCAGATCGCCCGGCGCGATCCACCGCGCGGCGGGCGCGGCGTCAGGTCGGTCAGCCATCGCGCGCAGCATCCCACGCGGCGCGGCCGCGGCGTGGCCACGCACGGTGATTCCCGCGGCGCGCTACACTACGCCCATGATGCGGCGAGCGATCGTGGCGACGCTCGCGGTGGCGGCCACCGCCACCGCGGCCCACGCCGATCAACGACGCGGCGGCATGACCGGCGGCGGCATGGCCGGGGCCGGGCCGGCGACGTCGGAGCGCTTCACCGGGACCGGCGTCGGCTTCACCCTCGCGGGCCACCTCGGCTGGCTCGCCGCGGCCACCGACGGGCGGTTCGGCGCCGAGGCCCAGCTGATCGGCAACCAGACCTGGTACGGAGGCCGCGCCCACGTCGACGGCGTGCTGCTCGGCGCGCTGCGGGCCTATCCGATCCCGCGGCTCGCGATCACGTTCGGCCTCGGCGTCACCGCCGCCGAGAACGAGACCGACTCGTTCGTCGCCGGTGGCGCCGCGTTCGCCGCCAGCGTCGCCATCGAGCTCAAGCGCTGGCGGCGCAGCGCGCTGTCGGTGCAGCTGCTCGGCTACGGCGGCCGCTTCGACGACGGCGACGCCGGCCACCTGATCATCGGCGTCGGCATCGACGCCTTCGGCCTCTCGACCCCGCCACGCTAGCGATCACCGCCCGCGATCCGGATCACCCGGATCACTGTTCCGGTTCACGCCGCGCAACCCGCCCCATCAGTCGTCTTGGAGGGAGGCTCGATCCCGGTGACCTCCGACGTCCCCGACGCGCCACCGTGGTTCACGCGGCGCCGCGAGCCACCTGCCTCCACCCAGGTAAACCTCCCTGCAAAGCTAGTTCGCGCGCTTCGCGGCCAGCTCGGCGACGTGCTCGCGGATGATCGCCTCGGCGAGCTCCGGCACGACCTCCCACACCACGCGCTCGACGACCTCGGTCGACAGCTTGACCAGCGCGGTCAGCTCGGCGGACCCCGGGGCCAGGCCCGACAGCTCGGCGAGGCGCTCGCCCATCTTGGCCAGCGTGCGCTCGACCAGCGCCGACTTCTTGGTCGGGATGCCCGACACCATCGGCGCGCGCGCCGTCGAGAACTGCGCGACCGGCGCCGCGGCGGGCGCGGTCACCGGGCCCACGCCACGCACGGTGGCGGGCGCTGCCGCGGCGGGCGCGGGGGCAGGCGTCGCGACCGGACCGGTGGCCGAGGCCGGGCGCGGCGCAGCCACCGGGGCCGGGGCCGCGGCGACA
>JAEUJY010000064.1:45000-69759 GCA_016794525.1 Myxococcales bacterium | reverse complement strand
GCGCTGGCGGTGCAGCTGCGGGCCAAGCACCTCGGCGGCGCCGCGCTGTACGCGGCGGCGGTCGAGCTGCGCGCGGCCACGCGGGCGGTCGGCGCGGCGCTGTGGGTCAACGATCGGCTCGACGTCGCGCTGGCGGTCGAGGCCGACGGCGTGCACCTCCCCGAGGCCGGCCTGCCGGTGGCGGCGGCGCGGGCGGTCGCGCCCGGCGTGGCGATCGGCGTGTCGCGCCACCGCGTCGACCTCGATCGCGCCGCCGATCGCGCGGTCGACGTCGTGCAGCTCGGGCCGATCTGGGCGACGCCGTCGAAGGCCGGGATGGGCGATCCCCTCGGGCCGGCGGCGCTGGCCGCGGCGCGGTCGCGGGTCGCCGGGCAGCTGGTCGCGGTCGGCGGCGTCGACGATCCGGCGCGGGTCGCGGCGGCGATCGCGGCCGGCGCCGACGCGGTGGCGGCGATCCGCGCGTGGTGGTGCAGCGACGATCCCGGCGCGGTGGCGGCGGCGTGGTGGGCGATCGTCGCGCGGGCGCGGGAATGATCGTCGGGGGTCGCGCGTTGCCGCCGGCGATGAGCCTCGCGCCCGCGCGCGCCGTGATCGCGTTGACCGCCGCGGCGGCCTGCGGCCGCGGTGCCAGCCCTGCCCCGCCGCCCGCGTCGCTCGACGCGGCCGCCGCGCTCGCCATCGACGCCGGCCCGCTGGCCGCGCCCGGCGACCTGCCGTGCGACGGCCAGATCCGGACGCTGGCGCCCGGCGTCACCGGCGAGCGCCGGCCGATCGCCGCGCCCAGCCCGCTGCCCGGCGTCGAGCCGTGCCTCGACGTCGTGCGGATCGATCTCGCGCTGCACCGGGTGAAGCTGATCATGGCGTCGCGCGACGGCGCGCCGCGGCCGGTGCCGCGGTGGGCCGACGAGGTCGGGGCGATCGCGGCGGTCAACGCCGGCATGTTCGGCGACGATCACCGCGGGCTCGGCCACCTGCGCGACGGCGCCCACGTCGATCGCGATCGCGACAACCCGCGGTACGGCGGCTGGCTGCTGTTCGATCCGATCGCGCCGGGCGATCCGCCGGTGCGGGTGCTCGGCCGCGACTGCCCGGGCGTCGACGCCGCGGCGGCGCGCGCCCGCTACCGCGGCCAGATCCAGAGCTACCGCCTGCTCGGCTGCGCCGGGGAGGCGCTGGCCTGGGCCGACGAGAAGCGCTACTCGGCGGCGGCCTTCGGCGTCGATCGCGCCGGCCGGCTGGTGCTGCTCCACACCCGCGCGCCGTTCCGCATGGCCGACCTCGCGACGGCGCTGGCGGCGCCCGGCCTCGAGCTGGCCGGGGCGCTCTACGCCGAGGGCGGCCCCGAGGCGACGCTGGTCGCCGGGCGCGGCGCCGGCCGCTGGCTGCGCGTGGGCAGCTACGAGAGCGGCTACTGGGAGGACGACTCGAACCACGCGGCGTGGGACGTGCCCAACGTCCTCACCGCGATCCCGCGCGCCGCTACTTCGCCTTGAGCTGGGTGGGCGGGCCGCCCCAGTTCATCCACCGCTCCCACAGGCCCAGGAAGTGGGCGTTGCCGTCGCCGCTCCAGTTGGTCGGGCGCAGCTTGTCGCGCGGGCCGGGCACCACCAGCGAGCCGACGTAGTCGCCCTTGGCGTAGACCTTGTCGATCTGCGCCGCCATCCGGTCGATGTCGGCGGCGACCACGCCGCCGGTCGCGGTGGCCTGGTAGAACTGGACGGTCACGCGCACCGGGAACCGCGCGTCGCGCTCGATGGTCTTGTCGTCGAGCTCGGTGTACGGCCCGGTGGTGTCGCCGTGGCCGATCACCGCGGTGTCG
Organism: Myxococcales bacterium; assembly: GCA_016794525.1. GTDB lineage: Bacteria > Myxococcota_A > Polyangia > Haliangiales > Haliangiaceae > UBA2376. The sequence continues at coordinate 67,940 of JAEUJY010000064.1, read as the reverse complement.
ATGTCGCGGGCGCGCGCGCTGCCGGTGGCCATCGCCGCGCCGTCGCCGCTGCCGGCCATCGCCGGCGGCGCCGGCATCGGCGCGTCGTCCTCGTAGTAGCCGCCCTCGGCGACGCCGCCGATCGCGAGCTGGCGACGCGGCTGCTCCTTCTGCTTGAGCGGCACCTGGATCAGCATCAGCAGGTTGGCGTCCTCGCCGAGCGACGCCGCGCTCTCGCCGTTGGCGGTGTGGCCCTTGGCCTGGACGTCCTTGAGGCGCTCGGCGATCAGCGGCGCCTTCTCGCCGTCGTCGTTGAAGTACAGGCGCTGGCCCCAGCTGCCGCCGGCCGGCGAGTCGCGGCTGTTGTCGATGATCGTCATGCTGGTGCCCTGGCGGGTCACCAGGATCGTCAGCACCGCCGGGTTGTCCTGGTACGACTGGTAGTTGAAGATCACCGGCCAGAAGTTGACCTTGCCGCTCTTGGGCACCGGCAGGAACGCGTGCTGCGCGCTCACCAGCGCGTGGCCGTCGCGCTTGGCCAGGAGCGAGCCGCCCTTGATCTTGCCGGCGTCGCGCTTCGACAGGTAGCGGCCGGGGTTGGCGAGCAGCTCGGTCAGCGCGATCGTCTTGAGCTTGCCGCCCTTGTGGTTGCCGACCGGCACGAAGATGCGGTCCATGCGCACGTCGGCGGTCTTGTCGGCGAAGTTGCTGTTGCGGATGACCGGCATCAGGTAGGTCTCGCCGGGCGCGGCCTCGACCTCGATGGTCACGTCGCTGATGTTGGGGCCGACCGAGCTGCCTTCCCAGCGGCCGGTGTCCTCCCACATGACGTTCACCAGGTTCAGCGCCTTGGCGGCCACCATCTGGTTGATCGACTCGTCGCCGACCATCCCGGCCACGGTGGCCGCGATCGACGAGAACGACGGCTGGGGATCGGCGATCATGACCTGGTCGGGCGGCGCCGGCTTGGCGAGCGCGGGCGCGACGAAGGCGGTCGAGGTGGCGAGGACGGCGGCGGCGAGGCGGTGGGCGAGGCGGCGCGAGAGGCTCATGGGGCTTTCCACGCACGAGGTCGCCGACGGTTCTGTGCTCTCGTGAGGGCCTGTTGTAAATACGGGCGATGCTCGGTGGTTCCATCGACTTCGGCGGCTGGCAGCCGCTGGCGCTCCCGCTGGCCGGCGAGGCCCGCGACGCCACCCGCGACGACGCCCAGCGCGCCTACGCGGCGCTGGTCGACGCCCGCGCCGCCCGGGTCGCGGCGCTGACCGCGCTGGCGGCCCAGCACGGCGTCGACCTCGCGGCCGACGACGCCAGCGCGCGGCTCGGCGCGTGGCTGGTGGCCGCCGCCGCCACCGCGGGCCCCGACGCGATCGGCACCGCCGCGTGGGGCGGCCTGGCGATCGACGCGACCTTGTGGCTCGGCGAGCGCATCATCGCGGCCAGCGACGGCGCGCTGCGCTGGGAGCTGTACACCGCGCACAAGAAGGCCACCGGGTACCAGCGCGCGGTGCTGGTCGGGTTCCGCGGCGTCGACGACCCGCGCTACTACGTCGACCTCGCGCACTTCGTCGCCAGCTGGCTCGAGCTGGCGCTCCGGCGCCGCCCGGCCCGCCCCGACTTCCTGGCGGTCATCGAGCGCACGACCCTGGCCGACGCGAGGCCGCGGTGAAGGGCCTGGTGCTCACCTGCGAGCACGCCGACTGGTCGCTGCCGCCCGGCGTCGACCTCGGCGTCGACGGCGACGTGCTGCGCGGCCAGGCCAGCTGGGACCCTGGCGCCCACGCGATCATCGCCGGCGTCGGCCTGCGCCTCGACCTCGACGTCCACGCCGGCACCTACTCGCGGATGTGGGTCGATCTCAACCGCCCGGCCGATCACCCCGACGTCATCCCGCGGGTCAGCTACGGCGAGCCGGTGCCGGGCAACGCCGACCTCGACGCCGCCGCCCGCGCCGCGCGGATCGCCGCGTACCACGCGCCGTACTGGGCGGCGGTGTCCGACGCGATCGACGCGCAGCTCGCGGCCCACGGCGCGTGCGTGCAGTTCTCGTCGCACAGCTTCGACCCCGCGCTCGATCCGGCCAACCGCACCTACGACCTCGGCATCCTCTACGACCCCGATCACCCGTTCGAGGCACCGCTCGCCGAGCGGCTGATCGCCGGGCTGACCGCCGCCGGCTTCGACGTGCGCGCCAACCAGCCGTACGGCGGCACGATCCCCGCGCTGTGCACCGCGATGCGCGACGCGCGCCCGGGCCTGCGCTTCGCCGGCATCGAGCTCGAGACCAGCTACGCCGTCAGCCTGGCCCCCGGCGGCTGCGCCCGCGTCGCCGCCGCGGTGGCGCCGCTGCTGCGCGCGCTCGTCGAGCGCTGAGCCGTCGCGTCACCGCGCCGGGCCGGCCAGCGGCAGGTACACGGTCACCCGGGTGCCGGTGCCCGGCCGCGACGCGACGTCGACGCAGCCGCCGTGGCTCTCGGCGATCGTGCGCACCATCGCCAGGCCGAGCCCGGTGCCGCGGTCGGGGCCCTTGGTCGTGAAGTACGGGTCGAGGGCCTGGGCCAGCGTGTCGGCCGCCATGCCGGTGCCGCTGTCGGCGACGGTGAGCGCGACGTGGGCGACGCCGGCCGACGCCGGGTGCCGACGCGCGAGCTCCGCGGGGTCGACGGCACGGGTGCCGATCGTGACGCGCCCGCCGCCGGGCATCGCGTCGCGCGCGTTGGCCACCAGGTTGATCAGCACCTGCCCGAGCTGGCCGACGTCGACCTGGACCCGCCCCGCGACGGCGAGGTCGAGCACCACCGCCACCCGCGGACCCGCGGCGCGCATCAAGAGCGCGTGGTTGCGGTACAGCTCGTCGGCGAGCTGGGTCACGACCCGCGTCGGCGTCACCGCGCGGCCCGCGCGACCGACGTTCGCGAGCTGGCGGGTCAGCGCCGCGCCCCGGACGCAGGCCTCGTGGATCTGGTCGACCAGGACCCGCCGCTCGGCGGGATCGAGCGCCGGCGCGCCGAGCTGATCGGCGGTGCCGGCGATCACCGTGAGCAGGTTGTTGAAGTCGTGCGCCACGCCGGCGGCCAGCGCGGGCACGTCGGTCAGGAGCCCGGCGACCGGCGGCCGGGGCGGCGCGACCCGCACGCACCGGCGCGAGGTGGCGTCGTCGCGGGCCCGGCGCGGCGCCGGGATCCGCGCGCTCCGGCGGGTGCTGGGACAGGCGTGATCGGGGTGGGTCGGCGGCGTCCGCATTCGCCCGGCCAGCGTGGCAAATCGGCGGCGCCGCGTCGGGTAGCGGTGGGGCGCGACCGGGGGACGCGGCCCCCCGGCGATCACCAGGCGTCGTCGGACAGCTCCATCAGCGCCAGGTCGCCGCCCTCGATGATCTTGCGCGACGCGGTGATGCCGGGCAGCACCTCGCGCGCGTAGAACCGCGCCGCGGCGATCTTGCCGGCGTAGAACGGGCGATCGCGCTCGGCGGCGCCGGCCTCGGCGGCCAGCGCCACCTTGGCGTTGACCAGCAGGCGCCAGCCGATGATCAGCTCGGCCAGCGCGAACAGGATGCGGTTGCCGTGCAGGCCGACGTGGTACGGCGACTGGCCGAGCTTGCCCATCATGCCCATGAAGATCGCGCCGACGTCGTCGATCGCGCGCTTGAGCGCGGCGGCCTCGCTGGCCAGCTCCGGCGGCAGCGCCGCCAGGTCCTTGCCGACGTCGCCCATCAGCGCCTGCAGGGTCGCGCCGCGATCGCGGCCGACCTTGCGGAAGAACAAATCGAGCGCCTGGATGTGGGTCGTGCCCTCGTAGAGCGTGTCGATCTTCTGGTCGCGGATGTACTGCTCGATCGGGTAGTCGCTGCAGTAGCCCGAGCCTCCGAAGCACTGCAGGCTGACGCCGAGCAGCTCGTAGACCTTCTCCGACGCGTAGCCCTTGCACAGCGGCAGCAGCAGATCGTTGCGGGCGTCGAGCGCCTTGGCCGCGTCGCTGCCGTAGCCGCCGGCGATCACGACCTGGTCCTGGACGTGGGCGGTGTAGAGGATCAGCGCGCGCAGGCCCTCGGCGAAGGCCTTCTGCAGCATCAGCATGCGCCGCACGTCGGGGTGGCGGATGATCTCGACGCGCGGCGCGGTCTTGTCGGCGGCGCGGGCCAGGTCGGCGCCCTGCTTGCGCAGCCGGGTGTAGGCCAGCGCGTTGCCGTACGCCGTCGACAGCGCCGCCATCGACTTGGTCGCGACGCCCATGCGCGCGTACTCGATGACGTGGAACATCTGGGCGATGCCGTCGCGGACGCCGCCGACCAGGAGGCCGCGGCACGGCTGCGTCGCGCCCAGCGTCAGCTCGCAGGTCGCCGACGCCTTGATGCCCATCTTGTGCTCGACGTTGGTGACGAACGCGCCGTTGCGCGCGCCCAGCGAGCCGTCGGCCTCGACCCAGTACTTGGGCACCAGGAACATGCCCAGGCCCTTGGTGCCGGGGGGCGCGCCCTCGGGCCGCGCCAGCACCAGGTGGACGATGTTGGCCGGCTGATCGAAGTCGCCGTTGGTGATGAACCGCTTGACGCCCTCGAGGTGGTACTCGTCGCCGCCGACGTGGATCGCCTTGGTGGTGCCGGCGCCGACGTCGGAGCCGGCGTCGGGCTCGGTCAGCACCATCGTGCCGCCCCAGTGCTTGTCGAGGATGTTCTGCAGGTAGCGCGCCTTCTGATCGGGCGTGCCGAGCTCGTCGACGACCTTGGCGTGGAAGTTCCCGAGCAGGTAGAAGGTCAGCGCCGGGTTGGCGCCGCTGAGCAGCTCGAACGCGGCCCACGCCACCGACGGCGGCGCGCCGTAGCCGCCGAGGTGCTCGGGCAGCTCGAGCTTGTTCCAGCCGTCGCGGTAGTACGCCTCGAGCGCGGCGGTGAAGCCCTTGGGCAGGGTCACGCCGCCGGCGCCGTCGAAGCGGACGCCCTCGTGATCGCCCTCGACGAACGACCGCGACCACGTCGTCGTACAGAACTCGGCGAGGCCCTCGAGCGAGGCCCGCGCGGTGTCGGCGTCGAACGACGCGAACGGCCCGGCGCCGAGGACGCCGCGGTCGATGCCGAGCACCTCGAACAGGTTGAAGAAGACGTCGCGCAGGTTGGGTAGGTAATGGCTGGCCGCGGTCATGCGCCGCCAGTCTACAACCGAGGCTCCGTCACGGCATCGGACAGCCGGGCACCATCGAATCGAGGGTCAGCGTCTGTGGGTTGAGGGTCGAGGTCAGCCCGCCGGCGCGCTGCGCGAAGCTGGCGGTGCGCTTCCAGCACGGGGCCGTGCCGATGCGCCCGGTCATCACCATCGTGTGCTGGCCGGCGGCGACCATCGTCGCGGTGATGTCCTGGTCGCTGGCGATGCAGGCGTAGCTAGCCCCGGCGCAGTCGCTGGCGTAGGTGCCGGCCGGCTGGGTGGCGCCGGCGGCGATCGCGAACGTCGTCGGGACGCACGCGCCGGCGCTGTCGCGCAGCTCGATCGTGGTGGCGGTGATGCCGGCGCCCTGCTGCGCCAGGTCGGTGCAGTTGCCCATCGTCGGCGTGGTGATGCGGAACGCCAGCGTGCCGGTGGGCTCGACGTCGAACGCGACCGGGCCGACCGGGGTGACCTGGCCGGGCTTGACCTCGATGTTGCGGACGTACTCGGGGCCGTCGAGGGTGCCGCCGCCGGTGACCGTCACCCGCAGGTCGTAGCGCCCGGGCTCGAGCATCCCGGTGGTGCCGCTGCCGCTGGCGCAGCTCCACAGCGTCGACTCGCCGAACGCCGCCCCGACCGGCACCACGTCGGCCGACACCGAGGTGGCGCCGACCGACGCGCAGGTCTGGGGCGCGCCGGCGTGGCTGAGCATCCAGGTCAGCGAGATCTGGCCCGGCGCCGCGGCGTCGATCGCCGGGCGCGCGTCGGGCAGCCCGACGTCGTCGCTGCACGCCACCAGCAGGGAGGACAACACGAGCACTCGGACCGGCCGCATGTCCGCCAGGATACTCGATCGCCGCGAACCCCGCGGTCGAGGGCTCGCGCGTTTCGGGTGGGGGTCTCACGCGCCGCGGGGTCGAGGGCTCGCGCGTTTCGGGTGGGGGCCCCACGTCTTGTGGGGGAGGGTCTTAGACCCTCGAAGATCACGCCAGGGCTTTTTGCATGCGGACGAAGTGGCAGGGCTGCTTGACCGGCCGCTGGTCGTACGGCGCCGTGCCGATCTCGCGGTAGCCCTGGCTGCGGTACCACGGGCCCAGCTCCTGGCGCAGGTTGACGATCGCCAGCTCGACGTCGACGCAGCCGACCGCCGCGCACAGCGCCTCGGCCACCGCGACCAGCCGGCGGCCCAGGCCGCGGCCCTGGTGGTCGGGCGCCACCGACAACAGGCCGATCGTGCCGCGGCCGTCGTCGATGCGCACGTAGACCGCGGCGGCCAGCTCGCCGCCGTCGCCGTCGAGGATCAGGAAGTGGCCGCGCTCGCGCAGCGCCGCGACCTCGGCGTGATCGACCCGCTCGCCATCGACGAAGAACGCCTCGACCGCGTGGGCGCGGTTGATCAGCCGGGTCACCGCCGCGAGGTCGGCGGGCTGGGCCCGGCGCACGCTCGGCGACAGCGGGCGCGGGGGGCGGGCCATCAGGGACGAGTGGGTCGCGGGCCGCGCGAGATCGATCATCGCGCGGTCTGTATCACGCGGGTCCGACAGTCTCGATCGATCGGCGCGCACGATCGGTGCGCGAGCCGCGCCGTCAGCGGAAGCAGGCAGGGCCGCCGCTGCGCAGCGTGGTCGGCGTGCCGATGCCGGGCGCGGCGAGGTACGGCGCGACCGAGGCGTCGCCGCGCAGGTGGCGCTCGAACCACGCGGTCGTGACCCGGAAGGTCAGCGTGTGGACGGTGGCCTCCGGGGTCTGGCCGTTCTGGCACGCGATGCAGGCGATGCCGCAGCTGGCGCGGTCGCCGATCCAGTCCATGTGATCGGCCTGGCCGATCGTGACCTCGAGCGCCGTCGGTGCGTTGCACGCGCTGTCGTAGAACTTGGTGTAGTTGTCGGCGGCCGGCGCGCACGACATGCCGCCCAGCCCGCCCGACGAGTCGGTGGTCTCGCCGAGGAGCGCGATCGGCACGGTCAGCCCGCCCATCAGCTCGGGCGCGACCGACAGCGAGCCGTCGTTGCCGAACGGCGGCAGCGCGTCGACCGGATCCCAGCCGACCACCGCCTTGATCCGGCTGTCGAGGATGGCGGCGTTGATGCTGACCTTGCCGCCCAGCGAGTGGCCGGCGACGCCGATCTTGCCGGCGTCGATGCGGGCGGCCAGCCCCGACGCGGTGCCGAGCGCCCAGTCGATCACCCGCCCCACCTCGGCCGCCTTGGCCTGGTGGTTGCCGCTCGACGCGTAGTCGCGGGTGACGACGACGTAGCCCCAGGTGGCGAGGTGGTCGCAGTAGATCCGGTACTGGCTGCGCGCGAGCTGGAAGCCCGGCGAGACGATCACCAGCGGGAACGGCCCCGGCGCCGGCGTCGTGCCGTCGACGGACGGCGCGCACACGGTGCCGGCGATCGAGCCGCCGGCGACCGGGATCGACACGGTCGCGGTGACCAGCGAGCGGTACGTGCCCGGCGTGCCCGGGTCGCGGGTGCTGCTCGGCGCGTCGGGGGTGGTGCCGGGCGCGTCGATCGGCTGCGCGCCGTCGGTGGTGGCGGCGGCGTCGGTGTCGAGGCCGCCGTCGCCGTCGCCGGGCGGCGCGTCGATCGCGGCGGCGTCGTCACCACCGCCGCCACACGCGGCGACCCCGGCCAGGCCGAGCAGGAACGGAACGAGCGAGGTGCGAGTCATCGGTGCCTCCGCGGCGCGGCAGTGGGACGTCGAGCAGGACGGGGGGACGGGATCGGAGTCGGCGCCGGCGGCTGGGCCATCGCGTGCAGCTCGCCGATCACCAGCTTGGCGCGCATCGCGACGATCAGCCGCTCGCCGAGGCGGGTCGCGTCGCGGGCGACGGCGTCGAGCGGGCGCGGCGGCAGCTTGCCGCCGGCCAGCACCCGCGCGCGGAACAGCTCGAGCTCGGTGCGGATGAGCGCGCGCACCGCGGCGGCGTACGGCTCGAGGATCGGCATCGGGAACAGATCGCCCATGCCCTGCCGGCGGGTCTCGTCGATGACCTGCAAGAGCTCGAGGTCGGCGTCGGCGTAGCGGCCGTCGGCGCCGGCGGTGACCAGCCCCTTGGCGGCCAGGTCGTCGAGCTCGGCGGCGCTGATGTCGAGGGCGGCCAGCACCTCGGCGCGGGTCTGGGCGCCGCCGTCGCGGCCGCGGCGGGCCTGGGCGTCGGAGGTGCCGGCGCGGATCGCGGGCTCGAGCTCGCCGAGGTGCTCGCGCAGCGCGGCCTCGGCGTCGGCCCGCACCGCCGCGCTCGGCGCCGGCTCCATGATCTCGTGGATCAGCTTGAGCGGCAGGAACCGGCGGGTCTGCAGCTCCTTGATCGTGCGCACCCGCGCCGCGAGCTGCGGGTCGTAGTACGCCATGTTCCGGCTGGTGCGCGTGGTCGGGCGCGGCAGCAGGCCCTCGCGCATGTAGTGCTTGATGGTCGCCGCCGGCACGCCGGCCTGGGTGGCCAGATCGGAGATGCGCACCAGCGCGGGGGTCGCGCGCAGCGCCTTGCCGGCGCCGGCCGTGGAAACAACCGTGGCCCGGTCGCCGCGCCCAGGTTGGGTCGGGGGAGCGGAACGAACGCGGGACCGGGCCACGGACGGCACCCTACGCCAGCGGCCGGCGCGTCCGAAAGTAGAAAGTTCGACTTTCTACTTTCACGCCCTAACCGGCCGCCGCGGCCGCCTCGCCGACCGCCAGCGTCCGGGCCCGGGTGGTGACCGCCGCCGCGCGCCACCGCTCGGTGAGCAGCCGGTGGCTCAGGATCGCCGCGCCGACGACGATCTCGATGGTCAGCCCGAGCCAACCGCCGCGCACGCCCCAGCCGAGGCCGAGGCCGAGCACCGCCGCCAGCGGCGGCGTGACCACCCACGAGGTGATCACGCCGACCACCGCGGGGTAGACCGCGTCACCGACGCCGCGCAGGAGGCCGCGGGCGATCACGTTCGCCGCGTCGGCGACCAGGAACAGCGCCGACATCTGGATCAGCGCGCGCGTCGCCGCGTGCACCGCCCCTTCGTGGGCGCCGAGCAGCTGCGCCAGCGGATCGGCGAACAGCAGGAACACGACGGTGCACGCCGCGGTGTAGATGCCGCCGAGCAGGAACGCGCGCCGCGCCACCGGCCGCACCAGGTCGAAGCGGCCCGCGCCGATCGCCTGGCCGACCAGCACGCTCGCGGCCTCGGCCAGCGCGTGCGCCGGGAGGAACGAGACGTGGGTGAGCTGCAGCACCAGCTGGTGCGCCGCGCCGTCGGCCGCGCCCATGCGCGCCACCACCAAGGACAGCGCGAAGAACGCGCCGACCTCGAGGAGGAACTGCACGCCGGTGGGCGCGCCCTGCTGCCAGATCGCCCGGGCGTAGGCGGGCCGCCAGCGCGCGCGCTTGACCCGCGGCCACAGCGCGCCGGCCAGCACGCCGCACTCGACGGCGCTGCCGAGCACCGACGCGATCGCCGCGCCGGTCACGCCCCAGCCGAGGCCGACGATCAGCGCCACGTCGCCGAGCACGTTGGCCAGGTTGCCGGCGATCGTCGCGCGCATCGGCGTCTGGGCGTCGCCCTCGGCCCAGCGGGTCTCGCGGATCGCGACGGTGACCAGCACCAGCGGCGCCGCCAGCGTGCGGATGCGCAGGTACGTGGCGGCGTGGTGGCCTTGCGCGTGATCGCTGGCGAGCAGCGCCAGGAGTGGCGCCAGCGCCTGCGCCAGCACGACGGTGGTCACGCCCCAGCCGAGCGCGAACAGGATCGCGACGCCGAGGTAGCGATCGGCGTCCTCGGGGCGACCGGCGCCGAGCGCCTGGGCGACCAAGGTCTTGGCGCCGCGCAGCGCGCCGATCGCGAAGCACAGCACCGCGAAGGCGGCGACCGAGGCCAGGCCGACGCCGGCGACCTCGGCCGTGCCGACCCGGGCCACGAACGCGGCGCCGACCAGGCTCATCGCGCTGTAGCTGAGCGTCGAGACGGCGATCGGCCACGCGCGGCGCGCGAGCTCGCGGCCGGGGGCGGCGGACCAGGAGAGGAGTGTTTCGAAGGAGGACCTAGACGCAGGAGCAGAAACCGACATGACACACACCCAGGAGCGGGCCGTCAGACCCGCAGCGAGAGAAAGCGAAGCGCCGCGAAGGGCGCGGTGGCGGAGCGCCAGGACGGCACGCGCACGACGGCGCGGACGTCGGGGTCACCGACACGGGGCGGCCGAGCCAGGAGGCTCGGCCGGGGTCACGCAGGCGACGGGTTCCGTCGCTTCAGCGAGGCAGCTCAGCGCTGCAGCCCCATGTCGTAGCCATCCTGGCGGACGACAATCGTCGGGCACGGGCGAGTGCGGACGATCATCTTCGCGGTGGGCATGGTCGACATGGAGAACTCCGGGGGGAAGTTTCATCCGTGCCACGGCCGGCGCGCGCTGTCAATCAGGTGGTGCGGACGCGCACGGTCGATGAAACAATTGGCACGCTCGTGCGTCGTATCTCCATGATGTCCGGTCGCCTCGCGCTGGTCCTCGCGGTCGCTGCGCTCGCGTGTCGTGGCGAGGCCCGCGGCCAGCCGACGCCGGGCGCGGCCGGCGCGCCGGCCCCTGCCCTGTCCGCGCGGCCGGCGGCGACGCGCCCCGCGCCCGGCGCCGCGGTCGGCCGGGCCGACGCCCGCGGCCAGGTGATCGCGGTCGGCATCGCGTCGCGGGTCGGCGCCAGCGGCGCCGCCGACGCCACGCCCAAGCGGGCCAAGCTCGGCGAGGACGTCACGCTGTTCGCGGTGCTCGAGGTCGACGACGGCGGCACCCGCACCGTCTACTCGGACGCGCCGCGGCTGACCTGGAAGAAGAAGACGTTCGCGCCGCGCCCGCTGGCAGAGGCGCCGGCGGTGGCGCTGGCGTGGGCCAAGATCGAGCCGACCGAGGCCAACCTGTCCAACACCGCCTCGGGCAACTTCCGCTACGAGCGCATCCCGTACGCCGCGACGCCGCTCGACGCGCGCGGCGGCGCGATCGCCGCCGACGTCCACCCGACGCTCACCCCCGATCACGGCCACGGCCTGGGCACGATGCGCTACCAGCTGACCGCGACGCAGGGCGATCGCGTCGTCGCCAGCCCCGGCGTCGACGCGCGCCGCGCCCGCGCCGCCGGCGGGCTCACCGACGACGTCCACCGCGTCACGCTGCGCAAGGACGACACCTTCATCGGCTACCTGACCGAGATGATGGGCCAGCCGTACATCTGGGCCTCGGCCGGGCCCAGCGACAAGGCGCACCAGAGCGAGCACCTCGAGGGCTCCGACTGCGCCGACCTGATGGTCTACGCCGCGCGCCGCGCCGGCTTCACGATCCCGTACGGCTGGACCGGCTCGCTCAAGCAGCACGCCCGGGTGCTGGCCAGCGGCGCGCTCGCCGACGACGGCGTCTACCGCGATCGCAACGGCGTGCCGGTGCCGTTCCCCGCGCCCGGCGATCTGATCCTGTTCCCCCGCCACGTCGGCGCGCTGACCGTCGATCGCGGCACGATCGGCGTGGTCGACGTCGACGACCTGATGATCCACACGCTGTTCGACTCGCCCAAGGAGCAGGCGCTGCGCGACTCGGGCTACGCCGACAACCCGATCGAGCTCCTGCGCTGGAAGAAGCGCTAGCCCGCGCCGCCCGGCCGGGCGCCAGCTCCCGTGCCCGTGCCCGTGCCCGTGCCCGTGCCCGATCTCAGGCAAGGCGCTGATCGCGCGGGGTATCAGGTCACGTGACGGCGGCCGCTCGGACGGCTCGTAGCGTGGCGGGCACGGGCACGGGCACGTGGCGGTTCCCTTCGAAACGCGCTGCGTTTCTCAGGAACCGCGGCGGCCGATGTCGGTGCGCAGCTGCTTGCCGGCGAGGCCGATGCGATCGATCGCGGCGTAGGCGGCGGCACGCGCCGCCTCGACGTCGGCGCCCAGGCCGGTGACGCCGAGGACGCGGCCGCCGGCCGACACCAGCGCGCCGTCCTTGGTCGCGGTGCCGGCGTGGAAGACGATCAGGTCGTCGCCGTCGAGCCCGTCGAGCCCGGTGATCGGATCGCCGGTGCGCGGCGCATCGGGATAGCCGGCGGCGGCGACGACCACGCACACCGCGGCGCGCGGGCTCCAGGCGATCGCGCCCGCCGGCATCGCGCCGGCGGCGGCGCCGGCCAGCACCGCGCCGAGATCGCCGTCGAGCCGCGCCATCACCGGCTGGGTCTCGGGATCGCCGAAGCGGCAGTTGTACTCGATGATCCACGGCGTGCCGTCGGGCTCGATCATCAGCCCGGCGTACAGCACGCCACGGTAGTCGATGCCCTCGGCGGCCAGGCCGCGCACGGTGGGCGCGAGGATCTCGGCGGTGGCGCGCGCGACGACCGCGTCGGACACCCACGCCGGGCTGACCGTGCCCATGCCACCGGTGTTGGGCCCGCGATCACCGTCGAGGAGCGTCTTGTGATCCTCGGCCGGCGCCAGCACCTCGAGGCGCGCGCCGTCGGTGAGCGCCAGGAGCGACACCTCGCGGCCGCGGATCTTCTGCTCGATCACCAGCCGCTGCCCGGCGGCGCCGAACCGGCCGTCGAGCATCGCCCGCGCCGCGGCCCGCGCGTCGTCGCCGTCCTTGGCCACGACGACGCCCTTGCCGGCGCACAGGCCGTCGGCCTTGACCACGCAGCCGCCGCCGAGCTCGGCGATCGCCGCGTCGGCCGCGGCGACGTCCTCGACGACGAAGAACCGCGCGGTGCGGATGCCGTGACGCGCGAAGAACTGCTTGCTCCACGCCTTGCTGCCCTCGAGCACCGCGCCGGCCGCGCCGGGCCCGAACGTCGGCACGCCGGCCGCGCGGAGGCGATCCGCGAGGCCAGCCACCAGCGGCGCCTCGGGGCCGACCACCACCAGATCGACCGCGCGCCCGGTGGCCAGCGCCACCAGCGCGTCGAGATCGCCGACCGCGACCGGCGCGCACTCCGCGAGGCGCGCGATGCCGGGGTTGCCGGGGGCGGCGATCACCGCGTGCCCCCCCTGCGTCAGCCGCCACACCAGCGCGTGCTCGCGACCACCACTACCGACGACGAGGATCTTCATGGGGAGCTCCGAGCGCTGGACGGGATCGGGATCGGGATCGGAGACGGGCACGGGCACGGGCACGGGCACGGAGTGCGATCCGGCCGGCTCAATGTCTGAAATGCCGCGTCCCGGTGAACACCATCGCCAGGCCGTGCTCGTCGGCGGCGGCGATGACCTCGTCGTCGCGCACCGAGCCGCCGGGCTGCGCCACCGCCCGGGCGCCGGCGGCGGCCAGCACGTCGAGGCCGTCGCGGAACGGGAAGAACGCGTCGGAGGCCACCGCGCTGCCGCGCAGCGCCTCGCCGGCCTTGCGCTCGCAGATCTTCACCGAGTCGACCCGGCTCATCTGGCCGGCGCCGATGGCCAGCGTCACGCCGTCCTTCGCGAAGACGATGGCGTTGGACTTCACGTGCTTGCCCACCCGCCACGCGAACGCGAGGTCGGCGAGCTCGGCGGCCTCGGGCGCGCGGGCGGTGACCACCCGGGCGCCGGCGACGTCGACCCACGCGGCGTCGACGGTCTGCACCAGCGCGCCGCCGGCGATCGTGCGGACGCTGGCGACCGTCGCGGTGTCGACCGCCCAGGTGCCGCCCGCCGCGACCAGCCGCAGGTTCTTCTTGCCGGCGAGCACCGCGCGCGCCTCCTCCGAGTACCCGGGGGCGATCACGCACTCGAGGAAGGTCTCGGCCAGGAGCGCCGCCAGCTCGGCGTCGACCGGCCGGGTCACGGCGACGATGCCGCCGAACGCGCTGACCGGATCGGCCGCCCGGGCGCGGGCGTAGGCCTTGGCCGGCGTGTCGCCGAGCGCGACGCCGCACGGGTTGTTGTGCTTGACGACGATCGCCGCCGGGCGTGCGTCGCCGGCGAACTCGAGCGCGAGGCCCAGCGCCGCGTCGAGATCGAGCAGGTTGTTGTACGACAGCTGCTTGCCGCCCAGCACCTCGGCGGTGGCCAGGCTCGGCCGCGTCGCCGGCGTGCGCGGCAGCGGCGACCGGGCGTCGGCGTAGAACGCCGCCGACTGGTGCGGGTTCTCGCCGTAGCGCAGATCGTACTGCTTGTGCCACTGCACGGTCAGCGTGCCCGGGTACGCGGCCCGCGGCGGCGCCTCGGCGGGGCGGGTCAGCGCGTCGTCGGGCACCGCCGACAGGTACGCGGCGATCGCGCCGTCGTAGGCCGCGGTGTGCGCGTAGACCTTGCGGGCCAGCGCCAGCCGCCGGGTCGCGGTGGTCGCGCCGCCGGTGGCCTCGAGGTCGGCCAGCACGCCGGCGTAGTCGTCGGGGTCGACCACGACCGCCACGCGCTCGTGGTTCTTGGCCGCCGAGCGCAGCATCGCCGGGCCGCCGATGTCGATGTTCTCGATGGCGTCGCCGTAGGTGACGTCGGGCCGCGCGATCGCCGCCTCGAACGGGTAGAGGTTCACGACCACCAGGTCGATCGCCTCGATGCCGTGGGCCGCCATCTCGGCCTGGTGCGACGGGATCGGGCGCCCCAGCAGGCCGCCGTGGACCTTGGGGTGCAGCGTCTTGACGCGGCCGTCGAGGATCTCGGGCGCGCCGGTCCACGCCGACACCTGGACCACCGGCACGCCGGCCGCGGCAAGCGCGCTGGCGGTGCCGCCGGTCGACAGGATCTCGACGCCGCGCGCGGCCAGCGCCTGGCCGAGCTCGACCACGCCGCGCTTGTCCGAGACCGACACCAGGGCGCGCCGCACGGTGACGGCGCCGGGGATGGAATCCGAGGGGAGAGAACGATGCATGACGGCCACCTCGCGTCGCCGGGGGTGCGACGTGGCCGTGCCTAGCAGGTGCCAGGCGAGGGGGTCAAGCCGAGCGGGGATCGGTTCGCAGCCGAGGCCGCGTCACTGGCCGGGGCGACGGATCAGCGCGGCGCCGATCTCCTCGGGCGACGGCGAGGCCATCTTCAGCTTGAGCAGGCCGCGGACCTCGACCTGGCGGATGCGCTCGCGGGTCAGGTTCATGATCTCGCCGACCTCCTCGAGCGTGATGCCGCCCCGCTCGGCGATGTCGAGCGAGCAGGTGTGCGGCAGGTCCCACGGCTCGAGCTCGGGGAAGTTGATCTTGATCGAGCCGGTCTCGGGGTTGACGTCGAGGTACAGGTGGAACTTGCAGGCCACCCACGGGCACGGCCGCAGCTCTTCCTTGCACTCGGCGCGGGTGCGCGGGCGCGGCTCGTCGACCGGCGGGTACATGAGCGCGCCCTGGCGCAGCTCCTCGCGGGTCAGCCGCTTCATCGCGATGGTCTTGGACCGCGGCCGCGTGCGGCGGCGGCGGCGACGGACCTTGCGCGACAGCTCCGGCACCTCGCCGTCGGCGGTCACCACCGTCACCTCGGCGTCGTCGGTGCCGTCGTCGTCAGCCGCCAGCTCCTCGTCGTCGAGCTCCTCGTCGTCGAGCTCCTCGTCATCGAGCGCGTCGGCGTCCTCGGCGGCGGCGCGGAGCGGGCTCGCCGCCGGCGCGAGGCTGCCGCGGGCGAAACGGCGCTTCCCCTGGTTGTCCTCGTTGTCGATCATCGGCGTTCTCCTTCGGTTCGCGAATGCGTGAGCGGCCCCCTCGGCCAGCTCGGCGCGGTCACAGCAGGTCTTCGGCGTCGTCGGCGGCGCCGGCCTTGCGCAGCTCGGCGGCGCGCGGCGCGAGCGCGCGCTGGGTCAGCGCGGTGAGGCGCTCGACCAGGTCCTGGCCGAGCCGGCGGGCCTCGGCCATGTCCTTGGCCAGCCCCCGGCGCGCGGGCGCCGGCAGCGCGGGCGCGGCCAGATCTTCGTCGAGGCGATCGAACAGCACGTCGATCGCCTCGGACACGTTCTCCACCAGGTCGGTGAACTGGAGGAACTGGGCCTGGATCTGCTCGATCGTGTAGCCCTCGCCCATCAGCCGCTTGACGTGGTCGATGCGGCGGACGGTCTTGGCCGGGTACATCCCGAGCGAGCCCTTGTTCTTGCCCTTGCGGCCGACCCGCCGGCTGCGGGGCAACAGCCCCTGCTGCACGTACTTGCGGAAGGTGGCCTCGGAGAAGCGGATGCCGCGGCTCACGAACACCTCGACCACCTGCACCGCGGTGATGCCGTCGGCGTAGGTGTCCTCGATCGCGCGGAGGTCGGCCTCGCTCAGGTGGTCGCTGGGCGGGGGGGCGTCGGTGCCGGCGCCCGGGCGACGGCGGCGCAGCGTGAGCGCCTCGGCGGCCGGGCTGCCACCGCCCAGCACCAGCGCCCCGTCCTCGAGCGCGAGGCGCGGTCCGCCGAGCGCCCACAGCGTGGGGTCGGTGGAGGTGTCGAGGGTGCGGGTCATGGTGGTCGGTGGTGGAGGTGCGAAGCGACGCGGGACCCGTGCGGTGGCAGGCGCGTGGTCCCCGGTGCGCGCTGCCTGAAACTTCAAGAGGAGCGATCGTTTGCCGTCGAGAGAGAGCTATCGTCCCCTTGAAGTATCGTCACTGTATTCGCGTGAATGTAGTCGGTCAACAATACGCAGAGCAAAAGAGTCAAGTATTCAGCTGCAA
Source organism: Myxococcales bacterium (assembly GCA_016794525.1). Lineage (GTDB taxonomy): Bacteria > Myxococcota_A > Polyangia > Haliangiales > Haliangiaceae > UBA2376. Next base: position 51,292 of record JAEUJY010000064.1, on the reverse strand, counting down.
CTCTGTTCAGTGATCGCGGCGCGACGCGGGCCGCGATTCCTCGACGGAGACGCCGCTCACGCCGCCGCCGCGCGCTACTGTCGTCGACGATGCGGGCCGCGCTGACCCTCGCCGTGATCGCCGCGCTGTCGACGGCGGCGCGCGCCGACCTCGACGGCGACGTCTTCACCTCGACCGACGACGGCGTGCGCATCGAGGTGCCGCGCGGCTGGCGCGCCAGCGACAAGAGCGCCTACCCGCACGTGCTGCTGACGCTGTCGCGCTCGCGGCCGCGGGCCCGGGTGTTCATCACGATCGATCCGATCGTCCCCGGCTGCCGCACCGAGCCCGACGCGGTGTTCTGCTCGTCGGACCCGCCCAAGGCGATGGCCGGCCTGCGCGAGCGGCTCGATCGGCTCGGCGTGCGCGTGACCGCCCAGCAGGACAGCCGCACGCCGGAGCTCGAGTACGAGGCCGACGGCCGCTACGTGCGGCACGCGCTGGTGATCGTCGGCGACCGCGTCGTCAGCGTGATCCTCGCGACCGAGCGCGGCGACGACCGCAGCGGCCTGCGCCGGATGTTCGATCGCCTCGTCCAGAGCGTGCGCCCGACCGCGAGCTGAGCTCCCGAGGCGCGGCTACCAGCGCGGGCCGTGCAGCCACGGCGCGCCGACGATCGGCCGCGCGGTCAGCTGCTCGACCAGGTGCGCCGGCAGCAGCGCCGCCGGCTTCTTGACGCGGGCGCGGCTGCCGTCCAGGCAGGCGGCGTCGCCGCGCGGGCAGCGGATGCGCACGTGCAGGTGGTCGTCGTGGGGGGCCGAGTCGCCGGGCTGGCTCAGCAGCTCGCCGGCCCACGCCACCAGCGCCTCGGGCTCGCCGGTGGCGCGCGCGTGATCGAGCAGCAGCGAGCGCAGCGGCGCGAAGATGAACAGGTGATCGATCGCGACGTCGCGATCGGTGATCAGCGTCCGCACCAGCACCCAGGTGCGCGCGACGTCGAACCGCAGTGGCGGCCCGCCGTCGACGGTCGTGCCGTCCTCGCCGAAGTGGCGCATCTCCTCGAGCACCACCGACCGGCCGCGCCGATCGGTCACGAAGAACAAGAGGTCGACGTCGCGCCCGGTCTGGTGCGAGCGGTGGTGCGGCCCAAGGCCGCCGCCGGCGCGCGACAGATCGGCGACGCCCAGCGTCGCGCCGGGCAACTCGGCCGCGAGGCGGGCGCCGGTGTGCTCGATCAGGCCGACCAGCTCGTCGGTGCCCCACTGGCTGCCGCGGGCCCGCCAGCGCGCCGGCACGACGTAGCCGACGCCGCGATCAGGCAGCTCGGTGCCGTCGACGAGGAAGCCGTCCGAGGCCGCGCCGACCGACACCGTCGTGCCGTCGCCGACGACGCCGAGCTCGGCGCACGCGGCGCACGCCAGGGCGGCGGCCAGCGGCACGAAGCGGAGCGACATCGGCTCGATTGTGCACCGCGCCGCGGGGCCAGGCCAGATCCTGGCTCAGCGCGCGCGCCGCTCGAGCCGGTAGGCGGTGGTGGCGTCGGGGACGAGGATCGCGGGCGGGGTGGCGTCGGCGGCCACCGGCAGCGCCGCGCCGGCGAACGGCGGGTCGAGCATGACCAGCGCGGCCGCGCCGTCGGCGCCGAGCCGGCGGCCGACCCGGCTCTTCCACTCGCCGGCGTCGAACCAGCCGTCGGCGGAGACGGTGACCGCGCCGAGGTGCGGATCGGCGTAGCCCCCGGCCAGCGCCGCGAGCCACGCCGCCGGCGGCGCGCGCTCGACGCCCTCCCCGGCCGCGGCGTCGGCGGCGGCGCGGGCCCGCGCCAGGTACGCGACCAGCGCCGCGGCGCGCGGCTGGGCGTCGGCGAACAGCGCCTCGTACAGCGCGCGCTCGACGACGGCGTTGAACGGCAGCTGCGCGTAGCCGCCGCCGTTGCGCACGTTGGTCAGGACGACGATGCCGACCCGCTGCGCCGGCAGCACCAGCAGCGTCGTGCCGAAGCCGAACGCGCCGCCGTGGTGGCTGAGGATCGGCAGGCCGTGGTAGCGGTCGACGCCGAGGCCAAGGCCGTAGCCGGAGTCGGGCCCGTCGCCGTCGTGGACCCGCAGCCGCCGCCGCTCGCCGAGGTTGGCCGCCGACACCACCCGGCGCCCCTCGGGCGTCACCCCGCCCAGCGCCTCGGTGGCGGCGAACCGCGACAGGTCGCGCAGCGTCGACCACGCGCCGCCGGCCGGGCGGATGTCGCGGGTGCCACGCTCGATGTCGTCGGGCAGCGCCCGCGGCACGCCGTCGAGGCCGACCGCGTGCGGGCTGGCGTGATCGCCGGCCGCGACCTCGGCCGGATCGAACGTCGTGCGGGTCATCGCGATCGGCGCGAAGACGTAGCGCCGCATCGCCTGGTCGTAGGCGTCGCCCAGCGGCAGCGTCGGCTGCGCCGCGTGGGCGGCCGCGTAGCCGCCGGCGGCGACCATCAGGTTCGAGTACTGGTAGGTCTCGCCCAGCGGCGCCGTCGGCGTCTGCTCGCGCAGCGTCGCCATCCGCGCCTCGGGGCCGACATCGGCCTCGAAGATGTTGTCGAGGTCTCGGGCCGGGATGCCGCTGCACGCGCAGCTCAGGTGCCACAGCCGCAGCGCGCCGGTCAGCGCGGCGTCGCCGACCGCGAAGCCCGGCCAGATCGCGGTCACCGGTTGATCCCAGCGCACGACGCCGGCGTCGACCAGCGCCGCCTCCATGAACGTCGTCAGCGGCTTGGTCACCGACGCCAGCAAGAAGCGGGTGTCGACGGTGATCGGCGCGGGCTCGCCGAGCCGGCGCACGCCGACGGTGTGCTCGTAGACGACGCGGCCGTCGATCGTGATCGCGACCGCGGCGCCCGGCACCGCCAGCCGCGCCCGGGCGTCGTCGATGAAGCGATCGAGCGCCGCCCGCGCGGCGGCGTCGGGCGCGCGCGCCGCGCCGCCCAGCACCTCGTCGACGACGCCGGGGGCGCGCAGCGAGGCGATCGCCGCGTCGATCGCGGCGGCCCGCGCGTCGTCGGCCGCGGCGGCGGGGATCAGCGCCACCCACGCGCGCGCGCCGCGGCGCCGGACCTCGGCCCGCGCCGCCTCACCCGCCGCCGCCTCACCCGTCGCCGCGAACGCGACGGTGAACGCGGCGTCCCAGCCGTCGTCGGGCGCGCGCTCCTCGACCGCGGCCACCGCCGGCGCGGGCGCCGCGAACGCCGCCGTCCACGCCGCCGCCGCCGCCGCCGCCGGCTCCGCCTCGGCGCGCTCGACCAGCTGCACCGCCAGCGCGCCGGCGGGATCCGCGATCCGCCCCGCGTCGCCGAGGCGCCAGCCTTCGGGCACCACCACCGACGCGCCGCCCGGGCCGGCGACCCGAGCCGTCGACGCCGGCGTGGGCACCGACACGGCCGCGCCAGGCGCGCCGCGGCCGCACCCGAGGGTCAGGACCAGCGAGCCGAGCCACCAGGCGCCGCGCGAACGCACGGGTCGATGACAGCACACCGCGGCGCCGGTTGCGCCCCTGCGTCACCCGCGGCGCGTCCGGCCTCCGGAACGCCGACGCCCCCGGGGTCGAGCCGGGGGCGTCGCGGTCTTCGCGGAAGACCCTCTCAGGTCAGGTCTTGTCGGTGAAGTCGGCGTCGATCACGTCGTCGGCGCCGGCGCTCGGACCCGGGCCCGCGTCGGGGCCGGCGTCGCCGCCGGCCGGGCCGCCGGCCTGCTTGTACATCGACTCGGCGATCTTGTGCGCCACCGCCTGCAGCGACTCGAACGCCGCGCGCAGCGCGTCGGGCTGGCTGGGCTCGCGGTTGGCCTCGAGCACGCTGTCGGCCTTCTTGAACTCCTCCTCGGCCAGCAGCTTGTCGGCGTCGGATAGCTTGCCCTCGTTCTCCTTGACCAGCTTGCGCGTGCCGTAGAGCAGCGAGTCGAGCTGGTTGCGGGCCTCGATGGCCTCCTTGCGGGCCTTGTCCTCGGCCTCGTGGCTGGCGGCCTCCTCGACGGCGCGCTTGATGTCGGCCTCCGACAGGCCGCCCGACGCGGTGATCTGGATGTTGCGCTCGGCGCCGGTGGCCTTGTCCTTGGCGGTGACGTTGAGGATGCCGTTGGCGTCGATGTCGAACGACACCTCGATCTGCGGCACGCCGCGCGGGGCCGGCGGGATGCCGCCGAGCTGGAACTTGCCGAGCGTCTTGTTGTCCTTCGACATCGGGCGCTCGCCCTGGGTGACGTGGACCTCGACGGTGGTCTGGTTGTCCGAGGCGGTCGAGAAGGTCTCGGCCTTGCGGGTCGGGATCGTCGTGTTGCGCGGGATGAGCACCGTGGCGACGCCGCCGTAGGTCTCGATCGCCAGCGACAGCGGGGTCACGTCGAGCAGCAGGATGTCCTTGACGTCGCCGGTGAGGACGCCGCCCTGGACCGCGGCGCCGAGCGCCACGACCTCGTCGGGGTTGACCGAGCGGTTGGGCTCCTTGCCGAAGAAGTCCTTGACCTTCTGCTGCACCATCGGGATGCGGGTCGAGCCGCCGACCAGCACGACCTCGTGGATGTCGGCCGGCTTCTTGCCGGCGTCCGACAGCGCCTTCTTGCAGGGCTCCATCGCACGCGCGACGATGTCGTCGATCATGCGCTCGAAGGCCGGGCGGGCCAGGCGCTTCACGAGGTGCTTGGGCCCGGTGGCGTCGGCGGTCAGGTACGGCAGGTTGATCTCGGTCTCCTGCACGTTCGACAGCTCGATCTTGGCCTTCTCGGCCGCCTCCTTGAGGCGCTGCAGGACCATCTTGTCCTTCGAGACGTCGATGCCCGAGTCCTTCTTGAACTCGGCGATCAGCCAGTCCATGACCCGGTTGTCGATGTCGTCGCCGCCGAGGTGGGTGTCGCCGTTGGTCGAGATGACCTCGACCACCTTGTCGCCGACCTCGAGGATCGAGATGTCGAAGGTGCCACCGCCCATGTCGAACACGGCGATGGTGTGCTCCTTGCCCTTGTCGAGCCCGTAGGCCAGCGCGGCCGCGGTCGGCTCGTTGATGATGCGCTTGACGTCGAGGCCGGCGATGCGGCCGGCGTCCTTGGTGGCCTGGCGCTGCGAGTCGTTGAAGTACGCCGGGACGGTGATGACCGCCTCGGTCACCGGCTCGCCCAGGTACTCCTCGGCGGCGCGCTTCAGCTTCATCAGCACGCGGGCCGAGATCTCGGGCGGCGAGTACTTCTTGCCGCGGCACTCGATGACGCAGTCGCCGTTGGCGCCCGCGGCCACCTTGTACGGCACGCGCTTGACCTCCTCGGCGGTCACCGGATCGGTGAACTTGCGGCCGATCAGGCGCTTCGAGGAGAACACGGTGTTCTCGGGGTTGGTGATGGCCTGGCGGCGGGCGATCTGCCCCACCAGGACCTCGCCGCGGTCGTCGAACGCGACCACCGACGGGGTCAGCCGGGCGCCCTCTTCGTTGGTGATGACCTTGGGCTCCTTGCCGTCCATGATGCAGACGACGGAGTTGGTCGTGCCGAGATCGATGCCGATGATCTTGCCCATGACAGTTGCCTCTTGGAAATCCCGGCTTTCGACGCCGGCTTTTTGGATGCCAGGCAACCTAAGCACCGCCCAAGTACAGGTCAACACCCGGACCGGAGATCGGTGCAGGGAATGCAGGGGCTGGCGAGTTTCAGGGGAATGTCCGCGTGCCGGCGCGTCGGCCTCGTATGATGGTCCCTCGCTCGCGCCGCCTACCCTGGCTCCTCGCCGCCTTCCTCAGCGCCTGCGACGGCGACGCGGCCCCCCCGCTCACCGACGCCTCCGACGGCATGCCCCCGGTCGACGCGCCCCCCGCGGTCGACGCCGCCCCGCGGTGCGCCCCGACCAGCCCCTGGACGGCCCCCCGCCTCTTGCCCTCGGTCAACACCCCCGACAGCGAGCTCTACGCCCGGCTCTCGGCCGACGAGCTGACGTTGGTCGGCCGGATCGACAGCACGCGGCTCACCATCGCGACCCGGAGCGATCGCGCCTCGACCTTCCCGGTGGCGGCGCCGCTCGACCTCGGCCAGTCGACCGAGGCCTTCACCTCCCCGAGCATCACCGGCGATGGCGCGACGTTGTACTTCATCGCCGGCGTCGGGACGGCGCCGCGCATCTGGCGGGCGCGGCGAGCGTCGCCGTCGACCCCGTTCGCCGACGTCGGCCCGGTGGCGGAGCTCGCCGCGGTGACGGACGCCGCGAGCGTCTACGTCTTGCCCGACGAGTCGGCGCTGTACATCGCGACCGGCAGCTTCGGCGGACCGGTCACGCGGGCGGCCCGCGGGGCCGGCGGAGCGTTCGG
>JAEUJY010000064.1:0-40000 GCA_016794525.1 Myxococcales bacterium | reverse complement strand
GGTGACGCTGTTCGCGGGGCGCTCCGGCGCGGCCAAGCGCGCGCTCTACCGGGCGATCGTCGACGAGCTGCACCGGGTCGGGGTGCGGCGCGAGGCGGTGACGATCGCGCTCCACGACGTGCCGCGCGAGGACTGGGGCGTGCGCGGCGGGCAGTGCGCGGCCGACGTCGACCTGGGCTTCGAGGTGGAGGTCTAGCGACGAGGAGCGCCGGAGCGGTGCGGGTGCGGGTGCGGGATCCGGATCGGCAGCGGGAACGGGATCGGGATCCGGAACGGGATCCGGATCGGCAGCGGGATCCGGATCGGGATCCGGAACGGGATCGGGATCGGGATCGGGAGCCGGATCGGGAATCGGATCGCGCCGATCGCCCCCCTGGCCGATCGGGTAGCGAACATTTCGGCTTGCGCCGGGCTTGCGCCGGAGGCAAAGTGGCCTTACCAACTGGTCAGGCCACATGCTCGCTCCTGTCTCTTCGTCGACACTACCAGCCACCGCGTCCGCCGTCGAGGCGGTGGTCGAGGCGCTGCTCGCCGAGATCCTCCGCGGCAACTTCCCCCCTGGCACCCGGCTCCCCGCCGAGCGCGAGATGGCGCGCTTGCTCGGCGCCAGCCGGCCGACCTTGCGCGAGGCGCTGCGCCGCCTCGGCGAGTGGAACCTCGTCGAGCCGCGCCGCGGCTCGGGCATCGTCGTGCGGCCGCGCAGCGAGTGGACCATCGAGGTGCTGCCGGCGTTCCTGCGCTACGGCCGGCCGCCCGACGGCACCACCACGCTCCAGCTGCTGCGCGACCTGCTGACGCTGCGCCGGACGCTGCTCGGCAACATCGTCGAGCTGATCGCGGCGCGGATGCCGCCGGGCGGCACCGCCGCGGCGCGGGCGCAGGTCGAGCGGGCGTGGGCCGCGCGCGAGCGCCCGGCCGCGTTCGTCCACGAGGACTTCCTGGTGATGCGCGCGGTGGTCGAGGCCACCGGCTTCCTGCCCGCGGTGTGGATGCTCAACCGCATCGCCGGCGTCTACATGGACATCGCCGTGGTCGTGACCGTCCGGGTTCCGGACGACTACGTGGCCAGCGCCCACGGCTACCTCGACGCCCTCGACCGCGGCGACGGCGCCGCGGCCGCCGCGAAGATCACCGCGTACCTCGATCGCCACGACGCCGCGATGCTGGGAGTCAGCCCATGACCTACGCGCACTCGCCCCTGACCGCCGCCCTCCTCCACAGCCTGGTGCCGGTGGTGCTGCCGCCCGAGGCCAACGACCTGGCCGACGACGTCGTCGCCCACGTCGCGCTGACGATGGGCGCGCTGCCGACCAACTTCCGGCGCGCGCTGATCACCGGCCTGTACGGCTACGACACGCTGGCGGTGGCGTGGGGACCGGGCGGCCGTCGCCGCGCCCACCTGCTGCCGGCCGACCTGGCCGAGGCCTACTACGTCAGCTGGGAGCACGGCCCGACGCCGGCGCACCAACAGCTGGCCAAGGGCGTCGGCCAGCTGATCAAGCTGGCCTGCTACGAGCACCCGGCGATGCAGGCCGCGCTCGGCTACACGCCGGCGGCGTGGATCGAGAAGGTCACGCGCCGGCGGCTCGAGGTCTACGGCGCCGACATCGCGCGCCAGGAGCGCAGCCTGATCGAGCCCGACCCGCTGCGGCCGCCGATCAAGGCGCCGCGCGCGCGGGAGGTGGTGTGATGGTGGCCCTGCCCCGCCCCGCGGTCCGCCAGGAGCGCATCCCCGCCGGCGTCACCACCCGCGACGCGATCCACGGCGACCTGGTCCTCGACGCCGACGTCGTGATCGTCGGCTCGGGGGCCGGGGGCGCGACGCTGGCCGCCGAGCTGGCCGAGTGCGGCCTCGACGTGGTGATCGTCGAGGAGGGCCGCTACTACACGACCCGCGACTTCACCGCCGACGCGTCGGCCGCGGTGCGCGCGCTGTACCGCGACGGCGGCGCGACGATGGCGATCGGCGATCCGCCGGTGCTGTTCCAGGAGGGGCGCGCGGTGGGCGGCTCGACGGTGATCAACGGCGGCATGTCGTGGCGCACCCCCGAGCGCATCCTCGATCGCTGGTGGCGCGAGGCGGCGATCGACGGCGTCCGCGCCAAGGACATGGAGCCGTACTTCGCGCGCGTCGAGAAGCGCATCCACGTCGCCTACCAGGACCCGGAGTCGATCGGCGAGGACAACCACCTGCTCAAGCGCGGCGCCGACGCGATGGGGTGGAAGGTCATCCCCAACCTGCGCAACCAGGTGCACTGCCCGGGCTCGAACAACTGCGCGTTCGGCTGCCCGACCGGCGCCAAGCAGTCGGCGCTGGTCAGCTACATCCCGCGCGCGCTGCACTTCGGCGCGCGGCTGCTCTCCGACGTGAAGGTCGATCGCATCACGATGCACGGCAAGCGCGCAACCGGCATCGTCGGCCGCGTCGTCGGCGCCGACGGCCGCCCCGGCCACCGCGTCAGCGTCCGGGCCAAGCTGGTGGTGGCGGCGTGCGGCGCGATCCAGACGCCGGCGCTGCTGGCGCGCTCGGGCGTGCGCTCGCCGTCGGGGCGGCTCGGCCACAACCTGTCGCTCCACCCCAACGTCAAGCTGACCGCGGTGTTCGACCAGCCGGTGCGCGGCTGGGAGGGCGTGCACCAGGCGTATCAGGTGCGCGAGTTCGAGGGCGAGGGCCTGTTGTTCGCGGCGGTCAACATCCCGCCCGGCATCCTGGCGATGACCTCGCACCCGCGCGGCGCGGCGCTGCACGCGCTGATGCAGGACTACGACAAGACCGTCGTCGCCGGCATGCTGTGCGAGGACACCTCGACCGGCCGGGTGCGGACGATCGCCGGGCGCCCGCAGGCGTTCTACCAGCTGGCCGAGTTCGACGCGCAGAAGCTGATCCGCGGCGTCGCGCTCCTCGCCGAGCTGTTGTTCGCGGCGGGCGCGCGGCGGATCGCGACGCCGTTCGCCGGCGTGCCCGAGCTGACCTGTGCCGACGACACCCGCGCGCTCTACGCCCACGCGATCCCGCGGCGGGCGATGGAGGTGGTGACGGTGCACATGATGGGCACCGCGGCGATGGGCGGCGATCGCGCGCGCGCGGTGACCGACGGCCACGGCCTGGTCCACGACGCCGATCGCCTGATGGTGTGCGACGCCAGCCTGTTCCCGACGCCGATCGGGGTGAACCCGATGGAGACGATCATGGCGCTCGCGACCCGCGCCGCCGCCCACATCCTCGACAACCACCACCAGTTCGCGTGAGGACCGCCATGACCACCGCCGCGTCGACGTTCGCCCCGCCCACCGCCACCACCACGGCGCCGCCGCCGCGCGCCAACGCCGCCGGCCCCCGCGTGCGCGAGCTCGATCACCTGTCCTTGGCCGAGCTCGAGCAGGTGTTCGTGCGCGGCGTGACGCCCGACGTCGCCGGCCTGGCCGGCTGGGAGTTCCGCGGGCTCAACACGCCGAGCTACATGCGCTTCCTCGGCATCCGCAAGTTCGTGAAGGGCTTCTGGCGCGACGCCGCCGGCGCGACCTGGGGCTACAACTACCCCGTCGAGCAGAACCCGGTCGACCGCGGCTGGTACGGCCTGCCGAGCGTGACCAACCCGAAGCGGTTCGGCTTCTACACCGTCGCGCCGGTCGATCCCACCGCGCGCGACAACCGCTACCTGCACGCGCTGCTGCTCGACTACGGCCAGGGCCGCAACCCGCCGCTCGACGCGTCGGCCGGGCTACGCGACTACCTGGTGCAGGTCGACGCCGGGAACCCCGACCTCCTGCTCGGCAAGGCCTACTACGCCGTCGGGCCGCTGCGGGTGCCGACCGCGTCGTTCTTCATCCTCGAGCGCCACCAGCCGGGGCCGACGACGATCGACCGCTGACGCGCGGCCTCACCGCGGCGCGCTCACGGCGCGGCGGCGCCGACCTTCGAGCCCGCCGGCACGTCGACCCGCTGCACCTCGCGGAACAGGAACTCGACCTCGTTGGGGTCGTCCGACGGATCAACGGCGCGCTTGAGCACGATGATGTCGGTGCGATAGACGGCGCGGAACTCGGTGCCGACGCCGTCGGTCACGCAGCGCAGCCCGGTGACGCCGTCGGGCGTCGTGGTGGCGACGACCTCGCACGGCGCGGTCGCGCTGCCGACCGGGTACGACTTGGTCGCGCCGGTGTGGTCGGCCACCTCGAGGAAGACGTTGACCTTGCCGCCCGGCATCTCCTGGCGGCCCCAGCCGACCAGGGTCTGGGCGATGACGCCGGGATCGACCGCGCCGCCGCTGCCCGATCCGCCGCCGGGATCGGTCGTGGGCTTGGGGCTGCCGCCGCAGGCGACGGCGCCGGCGAACACGAGGAGCGTGGCGGCGCGCATGCCGTGTTGTAGCAGGGGCGCGCGCGGTCGATCGGCCATGCGGGTACAGATGATCGACGCGCCGCCGGCGTTCACCGCCGCCGCGCATCCGGTACCATCGCCCGGTGGCCCTGGCCCGCTTGATCGTGATCGAAGGCCCGGACCGCGGCCGCGAGTTCGACATCACCGTGCGCGGCGGCGGCATCGGCCGCGGCGAGGACAACGCCGCCCAGCTCACCGACCCGTCGGTGTCGCGGCTGCACTGCTCGCTCGAGCCGCGCGACGGCGGGCTGGCGGTGGTCGACGCCGGCAGCCGCAACAAGACGCTGGTCAACGGCGCGCCGGTCACCGAGAAGCTGCTCGAGGCCGGCGACGAGATCACCGTCGGCCAGACCCGGCTGACGTTCGTCCCGCCGGGCGCGGTGGCGGTGACCCGGGCCGCGGCGCCGGCCAAGGTGACGATCGAGATCGGCACCCGCGAGCTCATGGCGCTGAGCGGCCCGGCGGTCGACGCCGGCGCGCGGCGGCACCTGGCGACCCTCGCGGCGCTGGGCGAGCGGCTGACCGCCGCGATCGGGCGCGGCCGCGCCGACGTCGCGCAGGCCGCCGCCGAGGCGGCGCTGGCGCTGGTGTCGGCCGAGCGGGCGTTCGTGCTGGTGCGCGAGCGCGGCGCCACCACGGCGGTCGGGCGCGCCGGCGACGCGGCGTCGAGCCTGACGCTGCCCGACGCGGTGATCGACACCGTGCTCGATCGCGGGCGCGCGCTGGCGATCGATCTCGGCGCGCGCCCGGCGCTGGCGGTGCCGGTCGGCCAGGGCGACGCGGCGGCGGTGCTGGTGGCCGATCGCGCGCGCGGCAGCTTCGGCGAGCTCGAGCTGATGGCGGCCGGGTGCCTGGGGCAGCTGGTGGCGGCGGCGCTGGCGGCGGCCGACACCCAGGGCCTCCTGGTCCGCAACCAGGCCGCGCTCGAGGAGCGGCTCGGCGACAGCGAGCTGATCGGGCGGTCGGCGCCGGCCCGCGCGCTGCTCGAGCTCGTGCACCGGGTGGCGCCGACCGACGCGACGGTGCTGCTGGGCGGCGAGTCGGGCGCCGGCAAGGAGATGGTCGCGCGGGCGATCCACCGCGGCAGCCGGCGCGCCGGCGGCCCGTGCGTCGCGGTCAACTGCGCGGCGCTGACCGAGACGCTGATCGAGAGCGAGCTGTTCGGTCACGAGAAGGGCGCGTTCACCGGCGCGACCGACAAGAAGGTCGGGCGCTTCGAGGCGGCCGACAAAGGCACGCTGTTCCTCGACGAGATCGGCGAGATGCCGCTGGCGCTGCAGACCAAGCTCTTGCGCGTGCTCGAGGAGCGCCGCTTCGAGCGGGTCGGCGGCACGCGCTCGGTGTCGGTCGACGTGCGGCTGATCGCGGCGACCAACCGCGACCTGCCCGACCTGGCGCGGCGCGGGCTGTTCCGCGAGGACCTGTACTACCGGCTGTCGGTGATCCACGCGATCGTGCCGCCGCTGCGCGAGCGCGCCGACGACATCCCGCTCCTGGCCGAGCACTTCCTGACGCGGATGCGCCAGCAGGTGGGCCGCCGCGTGCGCGGCTTCCGGCCCGAGGCGATGGCGGCGCTGGTGGCGCACCCGTGGCCAGGCAACGTGCGCGAGCTGCGCAACGCCATCGAGCGCGCGGTCGTGCTGGGCCGCGGCGACTACATCGAGGAGGGCGACCTGCCGCCCAACCTGATCGCCCGCGCGCCCAGCCGGCGCAGCGCCCCGACCCCGCCGCTCGGCTCGATGGCCATCACCAGCGCGCCGGTCGCCCTGCCCGCGCAGAGCCTGCCCGGCCTGCCCATGCCGCCGACCAGCTCACCCAGCATCACCGTCCCCACCATCGTCCCCGACGCCCCGGCGGTCTCGGCCGGCGGCGCCACCGCCGCCCGCTCGCTCCGCGACCTCGAGCGCGAAGGCATCATCGCCGCCCTCAACGCCACCGGCGGCAACAAAGCCCAGGCCGCCGCCATCCTCGAGATCGACCGCTCGACGCTATATAAGAAGTTAAAGGAGTACGGAATCGGTTGATGGGGACAGGATCTACCCCCGCAACAATTTAAAATCGCTACGTTTTTCTGCCGTCGTGCGTCGCAAAAGGGGACACTTCCCTACCCATCAAGTCGCCGAAATCGCTAGCGAATTGGATGGGGATTTTCGGACGCCAAATCAGGGGGTTGGATGGTGGGAACGTGTCCCTTTCTCCGACGCACGAACCCTGATTTTGCAAGCAATCCTGGAGCCTTGCGCCCCCGGATCCTGTCCCTAGCGGATCTTCCGGGGGCGGCCGCGCTTGCGGGGGGCCTCGCCGGAGCCGCCGAAGTCGAGCTCCTCGGCGAAGCGCTCCTCGACCATGTCGGAGACGGAGGTGTGCAGCGAGTCCAGCTTCCGGAGCTCCTCGCGCTCGAACTCGGCGAACGAACCGTAGATACGCGCAGACGTTGACATCGCTTCCTCCCGTAGGACCCACATGTCCTACATCTGTTCACAAGGTAATCCAAAGGATCACCCTGGTAAACTTTTCGGCATGGAATTGCGGGCGCGACGTCAGAGGAACGTGCTAACGGCGACGCGATGACCCGGATCGTGGCGGTCGCGAACCAGAAAGGTGGGGTCGGGAAGACCACGACCGCCATCAACCTGGCCGCGTCGGTCGCCAGCAAGGGCTACCGGGTCCTGCTGTGCGACTTCGACCCGCAGGGCAACGCCTCGTCCGGCGTCGGCTACCCCCGGGACAAGGTCGAGCTGTCGATCTACGACGCGCTGGTCGGCGACGTCGCGCTGGTCGACGTCATCCGCCCCACCGACATCACGACCTTGTTCGTGGCGCCGGCCAACGCCGATCTGGTGGGCGCCGAGATCGAGCTCATCACCGCCGAGCGGCGCGAGTGGATCCTCGCCGACGCGCTGGCCCAGGTGAAGGACCGCTTCGACTACATCGTCATCGACTGCCCGCCGTCGCTGGGCATGCTGACGCTCAACGCGCTGTGCGCGGCCGACGGCGTCGTCGTGCCGATGCAGGCCGAGTACTTCGCGCTCGAGGGCATCTCGTCGCTGTCGAACACGATCGAGCGCATCCGCACCACCTACAACCCCAAGCTCACGATCGACGGGGTGCTGTTCTGCATGTTCGACGCGCGCACCAACCTGTCGGCCCAGGTGAAGGGCGAGGTGCAGTCGTTCTTCGGCGCCAAGGTGTTCGAGACGCTGGTGCCGCGCAACGTGCGGCTGTCCGAGGCGCCGTCTCACGGCAAGCCCGCCCTGCTCTACGACTTCCGCAGCCCCGGCGCCAGGAGCTACCTGGCGGTCGCCGACGAGTTCCTCGCGCGCCAGCCGGCGGGCGTCGCCGCGGAGCCCGCGCGATGAGCGATCCCAAGCGCGGCCTCGGCGGGCGCGGCCTGGGGCGCGGCCTCGGCGCGCTGATGCCGTCGGCGCCGGCCCCGGTGCCGGCGGTGGCGGTGCCGCCGGCGGCGATCGCGCGCACCTACTTCCAGGCGCCGATCGAGGAGGTCTACCCGGCCGCCGATCAGCCCCGCCGCCGCTTCGACGAGGCCGAGCTCGACGAGCTGGCCGCGTCGATCCGCGCCCACGGCGTGATCATGCCGCTGGTGGTGCGCCCGCGGCCGGGTGGCGGCTACACGCTGATCGCCGGCGAGCGGCGGTGGCGCGCCGCGCAGCGCGCCGGCCGGCACGACGTGCCGGTGGTGATCCAGGACGTCGACAGCCGCGAGGCGTTCGAGCGCGCGCTGGTCGAGAACCTGCAGCGCGCCGACCTCAACCCGATCGAGGAGGCGCTGGCGTTCCAGCGGCTGATCGACGAGTTCGGCCTGCACCAGGACGAGGTCGCGGCCCGGGTCGGCAAGGATCGCTCGACCGTCGCCAACGCGGTGCGCCTGCTCAAGCTGCCCGACGGCGTGCGCGCGATGGTCGAGGATCGCCGGCTGTCGATGGGCCACGCCCGCGCGCTGCTCGGCCTCGACGAGCCGGCCGCGATCGAGACCGCGGCCCGCGCGGTGGTCGCCAAGGGCCTGTCGGTCCGCGCTACCGAGTCGCTGGTCCGCGCCAAGCACGACCCCGCCCCGCCCCGCGATCGCGGCAAGGTGCGCACGCCGCCGACCAAGTCGGCCTCGGCCCGCGACCTCGAGGAGCGCCTCACCCGCGCGCTGGGCGCGCCGGTCACCCTCGACGAGGACGGCGGCGACGCCAAGTCCGGCACGCTGCAGATCCGCTACCTCGACCTCGACCACCTCGACAAGCTGCTCGACAAGCTGCTGGTCGAGTAGCGGTCACGCCGGCGGCGCGGCCGGCCGGGCGTAGACCACCCGGACGTTGGCGTCGACGATCCGCAGCCCGCGCTTGAGCGCGTCCTTGCGGGCCGCCGCGCGGCCGTCGGCGCGCGCGTGGTCGCCGTGCTCGTCGCCCGGGCACGCCGCGCTGGCGATCACCGCCGGGCTCGCGCCCTCGGTGAGCGACCAGACGGTCGCGGTCGCCTTGCGCGCGGGGTCGACGGTGGTGGACAGGGTCAGCGTGTAGTGGAGCGCCACGCATCACTGTGACCGACCGCCGCCGCGATCACCAACACAACCTCGCCACGATCGCCGGATCACACCGGCGGTGCGACCGATCTCGGGCAACGGTGCCGCAGGGTTGCCGGCGAGGCGAGGTCCCCGAGCCGCGGCTCGCGCTCCGGCGGGGGCCCGGTCAGCCGCCCTCGGCGCCGAAGGCCAGCGCCGCGGCCTCGCGCCGCTCGACCAGCCGGCGCAGCGCGGTGTGCGGGGGCAACGCCAGCGTCGGATCGGCGGCGATCACCGCCTCGGCCTCGCGGCGCGCCGCCAGCAAGAGCTCGGTGTGGGTCGCGAGATCGCCGAAGCGCAGCCGCGGCACGCCGGCCTGGCGCGCGCCGATCAGCTCGCCGGGGCCGCGCAGCAGCAGGTCCTCCTCGGCGATGCGGAAGCCGTCGGTGGTGCCGGCGATGACCTCGAGCCGCCTGGCGCCGTCCTCGGTCCGCTCGCCGCGGCTGAGCAGGTGGCACCACGCCGCGCCGCCGCCGCGGCCGATCCGCCCGCGCAGCTGGTGCAGCTGGGCCAGGCCGAAGTGGTCGGCGTCCTCGATCACCATCACCGTCGCGGCCGGCACGTCCACGCCGACCTCGATGACCGTCGTCGCGACCAGCACGTCGAGCTCGCCGCGCACGAACGCCGCCATCACCGCGTCGCGCGCGTCGATCGGCAGCCGGCCGTGGACCAGCCCGACCTTGAGCGGCGCCAGCTTCGCGGCCAGCTCGGCGTGGACGCCGGTGGCGTCGGCCCAGCCGGCGCGCTGCTCGTCGGTCGACGCCTCGACCAGCGGGCACACCACGAACGCGCGCTCGCCGGCCTTGCACCGCGCCACGACCTGCGCGTAGGCGGCGGCCCGGCCCTTGGCGCCGCGCCCGACGACGGTCGTCGGTGCGCTGCGCCCGGGCGGCAGCTCGTCGATCACCGTCGCGTCGAGATCGCCGAACGCGGTCAGCGCCAGCGTGCGCGGGATCGGCGTCGCGGTCATGACCAGCAGGTGTGGCGCCTGCCCGTCGCCCTTGCCGCGCAGCCGCACCCGCTGCGCGACGCCGAACCGGTGCTGCTCGTCGATGATCGCCAGGCCCAGCCGCGCGAACCCGACCGCGTCGGCCAAGAGCGCGTGGGTGCCGACCACCAGGCCGATGTCGCCGGCGGCGATCAGCGCCAGCGTCGACGCGCGGGTGGCGCGGCCGGTCGACGCGGTGAGCAGCGTGGTGCGCACGCCGAGCGCGGCGCACCAGCGCCCGAAGGTGGCGTGGTGCTGCTCGGCGAGGATCTCGGTCGGCGCCATGATCGCGACCTGCGCGCCGGCGCGGATCGCGTGCAGCGCGGCGGCGAACGCGACCGCGGTCTTGCCGGCGCCGACGTCGCCCTGCAGCAGCCGGTTCATCGGCGTCTCGCGCGCCAGGTCGCCGCTCAGCTCGGTGATGGCCCGGGCCTGCGCGCGGGTCAGCGCGAAGGGCAGCGCCCGGGCCAGCTCGTCGGCGAGGCCGGGGCTCGGCGGCAGCGGCCGCGCGTGATCGGCGCGCAGCGCGCGGCGGCGACGCGCGACCACCGCACCCAGCGCGAACAGCTCGGCGAACGCCAGCCGGCGGTGGTGCGGGCTGGTGCAGGCGTTGAGCGCGACCACCTCGTCGGCCGACAGGCTCGGCGCCGGCGCGTGCAGCGTCGCCAGCGCGGTGGCCAGCGGCGGCAGCGCCTGCCGGGCCGCGACCTCGGCCGGGACGCCGTCGTCGACCGCGGTCGCGACGCGCGCCGCGGCGGCCTGACACGCGGTGCGCAGCTTGCCGGCCGGCACGCCGGGCACGTCGGGGTAGCGCGGGATGACCTGGGCGACGTCGCCGACCGCGCCGCCGCTGGCGACGCCGAGCACGTCGGGGTTGGCCATCTCCCACTGCCCCGCCCGCTGCTTGACCGGCCCCGACAGCGCGGCCTCGGCGCCGACCGGAAAGCGGCGATCGATGCCGGCCCACACGCCGAAGAACCGCACCACCAGCAGCGCGCGCGGCACGACGCCGTCGCCGAGCCGCACCTCGCCCCACGCGCGGCCGCGGGCCCGCACCGTGCGCGACGCGACCACCGTGGCGCGCAGCGCGACGCGCTCGCCGTCGACCGCCGCCGCCAGCGCCTCGTCGATCGGCGCGACCTCGCGCGCGTCGAGCCAGCGCCGCGGCACCAGCCACAGCAGATCCTCGACGGTGTTGAGGCCGCGCGCCGCCAGCGCCGCGCCGAGCGCCGGACCGATGCCCTTGATCGACGTCGTCGGCTGCGCCAGCGGATCGTCGCTGGCCGGCGGCGCGAGCAGCGGCGCGGGCGGCGGGCTCGCCGCGCGCGGGCGGGCCGGCGGCGGCCTCGACGACGGCCCGCTCGAGGACGGCGGCGACGGACTCGACGACGGCGGCGACGGACTCGACGACGACGGCGGACTCGCCGACGGCGATGGCGGCGACGGTGATGGTGGCGGCGACACGCGCGGCCCCGCCGGTGCCCCGCTGCGTGGCGCGCGCGCGACCGGGGCCGCGTCGGCGCGCGCCGCCCGGGCCGCCGCTGCCGCGCGCTCGGCCTCGACCTGGGCGACCACCGGCGCCCCCGGCGCGCCGACCAGCCCCTGCACCAGCCGCAGCCCACGCGCGACCTCGACCATCTGGCCCTGGCGATCCATCGCGTCGAAGCCGGCCAGCACCTGCCGCCACGCCGCCAGCGCCGCGGTCGGCGGGCTCGTCGGCGCCACCGCGAGGATGCGATCGCAGCCCGCGCGCAGCGCGTGGCCCAGCCCGCTCACCCGCGCCAGGCCGGCGAAGCGATCGGCCGCCGCCAGCAGCAGCGGCCGCTGGAGCTCGAGCGCGGCGCGACGAACCGGATCCACCGCGATCGAGCTACCACGCACGGCGCGATCGGCGGGAGCCCGCCCCGATCAATTTGCTGGATCGACGGCTCGCGGCGCGCCCGGGGCCGGGCGATACTCCGGCGACATGGTCGATCGTGAGCACCCGCGGATGCCCTACGTGGTCGCGGTCGAGTTCCGGTCGGCGTCGTCGTTCCTGATCACCTACTCGCTCAACCTGTCGCGCGGCGGCCTGTTCGTCGAGACCGGCCACGACCTGCCGCTGGGCACCGCGATCGACGTCGCGTTCCGCATCCCCGGCGCCGGCGACGTCGCGCTGGCCGGCGTCGTCGCGTGGCGGCGCGAGGCCGGCTCGCCGGACGGACCACCGGGCCTCGGCGTCGAGTTCACCGACATCTCGGCGCAGCTGGGCCAGGTGATCGATCAGCTCGTCGCGCAGTTCCACGGCATCTCGATCCTGGTGCTCGCCACCGACAGCAAGGACCGCGCGTCGCTGACCCGGCTGGTCAAGTCGATCGCCGCGTCGGCGACGACGCTGCAGGCCAGCGACGCCGCGATGGCCGAGACGCTGGTCACCGACGATCTCGACCTGATGGTGATCGACGTCGACGGCGATCCCGAGGGCGCGATCGCCACGTTGCGCCTGGCCAAGACGCTGGGCTCGCCGGTGCCGGCGATCGCGCTGGCCTCGACCAAGCGCCTGCGCGATCACGCGCGCGCCGCGGGCGCCGACGAGATGGTCGGCAACCCGCCGGCGTTCGAGGAGCTGCAGCTGGCGGTGATGCGCGCGCTGACCAAGCCCGCCGCGGTGCGCTGACCCGATGGGGACGGTGCGGCTGACGGCGTGCCCGCTGTGCGGCGGCGCGGCGCTGCGCCCGCTGCCGGCGCCGCGGCGCACGATCGACCCGCGGCTGGCCGCGGGCTGCGGCCTGGCGCGCTGCGCGCGGTGCGGGCTCGAGTTCACGACGCCGCGGCCGAGCGACGCCGCGCTCGCCGCGTTCTACGAGGACCGCGACTACACCGCGCGCGAGCCGATCGACGACGCCGCGGCCCACGCCCGCGCCGCGACGCAGCTGGCGCTGATCGCCGAGGCCGGCGGCCGCATCGCCGGCGCGCGGGTGCTCGACGTCGGCTGCGGCGGCGGCCAGCTGCTCGCCGCCGCGCGCCAGCGGGGCGCGACCGTGTGCGGCGTGGATCCGTCGCCCCACGCGGCGCTCGCTGGCGCCGCGCTCGGCGTCGAGGTCGCGCCGTCGCTGGCCGCGCTGGCCGGCCGGCGCTTCGACGGGATCGTCATGAGCCACGCCCTCGAGCACGTCCCCGACCTGCGCGCCACGCTGGCCGGGCTGAGGGCGGCGCTCGCCGACGGCGGCTGGCTGTGCCTCGAGGTGCCCAACCTCGCGTCGCTGCGGGCGCGGCTCAGCGTGCCGGCGCTGGTGGCCCGCGGCGCCGACGAGCGCCACCGCGCGTTCCCGATCCACCTCTACTACTTCACGCCGCGCACGCTGGCCCGCGCGCTGGCCGACGTCGGCCTGGCCGTGCGCGCCCAGGCGACCAGCGGGCTCGGGCTCGGCGCGCTGCGCCCGCGCCACGGCGACACCGCCGCCGCCGCCGAACCGACGGCCCCGCCCTCGCCGCCGGCCGCAGGTGCCGCGCCGCGCGCGCCACGCGGCCTGTACGCCGCCGCCAAGGCCGGCTTCCACCGCGCGCTGCTCGGCGAGAACCTCATGGTCGTCGCGACCGTGCGCGGCTGAGCGCTCGGAGTAGAATCGCCGCCGTGCCGGTCGAACTCGATGCCACCGCGCCGGCCCCGGCGACCGACGCGCTCGGCGCGACGCTGGGCGCCGGCACCGGCGCGCCGCGCGTCGACGCCACCGCCACCGCCGCCGGCCGCCGCGGCGACGTCGGCGTCGGCGCCTACCCGATCGGCCCCGGCACCCGGCTCGCCCACTTCGAGATCGTCCGCCCGCTCGGCCACGGCGGCATGGGCGAGGTCTACCTCGCCACCGATCTCGCGCTCGATCGTCCGGTGGCGATCAAGGTGCTGCCGGCCGCGGTGGCCCGCGACGCCGGGCGCCGCGAGCGGATGATCCGCGAGGCCCGCGCCCAGGCCCGCCTCAACCACCCCAACGTCGCGCACATCTACTTCATCGGCGAGGATCTCGGGCAGCTGTTCTTCGCGATGGAGTACGTCGAGGGCGAGACCCTGGCGCAGCGCCTCGAGCGCGGGCCGCTGCCCACCGACGTCGCGCTCGAGCTGGCCCGCCAGGCCGCGCTCGGGTTGCGCGAGGCCCACCGCCACGGCTTCACCCACCGCGACATCAAGCCGTCGAACCTGATGATCGATCAGCACGGCCTGGTGAAGGTGATGGACTTCGGCCTGGTCACCGCCAGCTGGGCCGCGGCCGACGGCGCGCTCGATCGCGACGCCGCGCCGGCCGCGTCGGCGCTGGTCGGCACGCCGCTGTACATGGCGCCGGAGCAAGGCCAGGGCAAGGCGGTCGATCACCGCGCCGACATCTACGCGCTGGGCGCGACGCTGCACCACATGATCGCCGGCGCGCCCCCGTTCGCTGGCGCGTCCGCGGCCGAGCTGCTGTCGATGCACGAGACCGCGCCGCGGGCGTCGCTGGTCGGTCGCCGCGCGCGTCGCCGCGTGGTCGGGCTGGCCGACGCGGCGATCGCGCGCATGATGGCCAAGCGCCCGGCCGATCGCCCGGCCAGCTACGACGAGCTGATCGCCGAGCTCGATCGCGCCAACCCGGTGCGCAGCCGCCCGACCGGCCTGTGGCCGCGGCTGGTGGCGGGCCTGGTCGACCTGATCATCGCGGCGCTGGTGGCGATGCCGCTCGGGCTGTTCGTCGAGGACGCCAACGTCGGCCTCGCGCTCTACTTCCTGGTGCTGGCGCCGCTGATGCTGCGCCGGTTCGGCACGACGCCCGGCCACGCGCTGTTCGAGACCGAGGTCGTGCCGCTGCACCGCGAGCGCGCGACGTTCGTGCAGGGCGCGCTGCGCTACCTGACCATGACCGGGCCGCTGATGCTCGGCCTGGCGATCGAGGGCTGGGCCGATCTCGCCGACTCAGAGCCGACGCGCTGGGTGGCCGGCGCGCTGACGGTGCTCGGCGTCGCCTACCCGCTGATCGAGCTGGCGCGGGTCGCGCTGACCACCGCCGACGCGCGCACGCTGTGGGATCGCGCCGCCGGGACGCGGGTGCGCTACCGGCTGCGCGGCTCGGGCTCGCTGATCCCGGCCGGCGCACCACCCAGCCGCGGCTAGCCGAGCTACGCCATCGTCCGCGCCAGGGCCGGAGCGGCAGTCATCGTTGGGCCCGACACCGGAGCCGGAGCCGGTGACGGTGAAGGCGCCGAAGCTGGAGCCGGAGCCGGAACCGGAGCCGGAGCCGGAGCCGGAGCCAGTGCCGGAACCGGAGCCAGTGCCGGTGCCGGTGTCGGAGTCGGAGCCGGGTGCGTCAGCCAGGGGGCGTTCGTCACGTGCAACGGCCCCACGCGATCCCACGTGGGACGGTGCCGGCTCGATTCCACGTGGGACGGCCGCACGCGATCCCACGTGGGACGGCCCAACGCGATCCCACGTGAGACGGCCCAACGCGATCCCACGTGGGACGGCCCCATGCGATCCCACGTGGGACGGCCCACGCGATCCCACGTGGGACGGCCCAACGCGATCCCACGTGGGACGGCCCACGCGATCCCACGTGGGACGGCTCCGGCTCCGGTTCCGACGCCGGCTCCGGCTCCGGTTCCGCCCCCGACCCCGGCCCCGGCTCCGACTCCAGCTCCGCCTCCGACTCCAGCGGCGCCCGATCAGCCGGCGCGCGTCAGGCCAGCTCGGCGGCGCGGACGGTGTTCTCGAGCAGGCAGGCGCGGGTCATCGGCCCGACGCCGCCGGGCACCGGCGTGATCACGCCGGCGCGCGCGGCCGCGGCGGCGTACTCGACGTCGCCGATCAGCTTGCCGTCGGCGCCGCGGTTGATGCCGACGTCGATCACCGCCGCGCCCGGCTTGATCCACGCGCCGCGCACCAGCTCGGACCGGCCGACCGCGGCGATCACGATGTCGGCGGCGGCGACGCGCTCGGCGAGGTCGCGGGTCTTCGAGTGGCACAGCGTCACGGTGGCGTCGGCGTTGGCGAGCAAGAGCGCCATCGGCTTGCCGACCAGCACGCTGCGCCCGAGCACCACGGCGCTGGCGCCGGCGACGGTGACGCCGCCGTGGGCCAGGAGCCGCATGCAGCCGGCCGGCGTGCACGCGGTGAAGCGCGGCTTGCCCTGCGCGACCCGCCCGAGGTTCTCGGGGTGCAGGCCGTCGACGTCCTTGTGCGGCGGGATCGCCGCGATGATCGCGTCGGTGTCGAAGTGCTTGGGCAGCGGCAGCTGCACGAGGATGCCGTGCACCCGCGGGTCGGCGCCGAGCTGCGCGACCAGCGCGAGCAGGCCGGCCTGCGAGGTGTCGGCCGGCAGGCGGTGATCGGTCGCGTCGATGCCGCACTCGCGCGCGTCCTTGGTCTTGGCCTTCACGTAGACCGCGGACGCCGGATCGTCGCCGACCAGCACCACCGCGAGGCCGACGGTGACGCCGCGCGACGCCAGCGCCTGGGTGCGGGCCCGCACCTCGTCCTTCACCAGCGCGGCGACGAGCTTTCCGTCGAGGACCTGGGCGGTCACGACGCGGCCGCCGAGCCGGAACCCGAGGAGCCGGAGGAGCCCGACGAGCCGGAGGAGCCCGACGAGCCCGACGAGCCGGAGGAGCCCGACGAGCCCGAGCTCGAGCCGCTGTCGCTGCTGGTCGAGGTCGACGGCGCCGGGGTCGACGGCGTCGACGCGCCGCTCGATCCGCCGCTGCCGCTGTCGCTGCCCGGCTTGGACGACGCGTACAGATCCTTGTACCAACCGCCCCCCTTGAACGCGAACGACGTGCGCGAGATCAGCCGCTCGAGCGCGCCGCCGCACGCCTCGCAGACCGTCTTGGACGGATCGCTCATGCGATGCTCGTACTCGAACTCACGCTTGCACGCGGTGCACTGATACTCGTAGACCGGCATGGGGCTCGCGCTTATCACGGCGCCGGCGGCGGCGACAAGACATCGATCACCCGCACCCCGAGGTCGCCGTCGACGACGACCAGCTCGCCCCGGCCGATGACGCGGCCGCCGGCCCGCAGCTCGACCGCCCCGCCGACCGGCCCGGGCAGCGTCAGCACCTGCCCCGGCGACAGCCCGAGCAGCTCGCGGGCGGAGACCTCGACCTCGCCGGCCACGATCGTCAGCGACACGCGCGCGTCGTCGAGGAACAGCTCGCGGGGGTCGGTCATGGGCGCGCGCTCATAGGGTCCGGTGACGGTAAGCCGGCCGCGGCCGGGGTCAAGCACCGCCGGGACCCAACCGCGCGCGATCGCCAGCCCGCCGGCGCCGCCGACGACGACCACGTCGCGCGGCGCCAGCGCCGCCAGCCGCGCCGCCGCGACGTCGGCCCGCGCCGCCACGACGGTCGCGACCTGCGGCGGCAACCGGCGGTCGCCCCACGCCAGCGCGTCGGCCCGCGGGCGCGGCGGCGGCAGCGGCGGCGCGCCCTCGACCGCCACCGCGATCACGCAGGCGATCGGCGCGGTCAGCGCCACCTCGACCACCGGCCCCACGATGTCGCCGCCGACCTCGGCGGTGGCCAGGGCGCCCGCGCGCTCGATCACCGTCGCCACCGCGAAGGCGGCCAGCGCCGCCTCGACGGCGGTGGGCGCCCGCGGCGCCGCCAGCCCGGGGGCGCGGCCGAGCGCGCGATCGGCGATCGCCGCCGCCAGCCGCCCCGGCAACGCCAGCACCGCGCGCGCCGCCCCCGCGCGCACCGTCACGAACACCGGATCGACCACGGCGCAGGCCGCGGCGGTGCCGTGCCACCGCGCGCCGCCCAGCGCGGCCACCCAGGCCGCGACGTGGCGCTCCTGGGGCAACGCGATCGGCAACCGCGCCCAGGGATAGGGTTCCACCGCCACGCCCCATGCAGTGCCAGAGACCGGCGCGGGATTCAACTGCCCGAAACTGGCCCCCCGCCGCCATCCGGGTACGATCCACACCTACATCGTCACCAGGAGCCACCATGTCACAGCGCGACCGCCGCATGGGCTTCCGCATCCCGTACACCACCCTCGCCACCTCCTTCGTCGACGACCGGCCCGTCCGGATCCTCGTCGAGGATCTGTCCGATACCGGCATGCGGGTCCACGCGGTCACGCCGCGGGCGCCCCGCCCCGGCACCGTGGTCGCGCTCGAGGTCGTGCTCCCCGACTCCGACGACAGCATCTGGGCGACCGCCCAGGTCTGCCACCGCACCAGCGACGAGCTGGCCGCCGGGCTCGGCATGCGCTTCGTCGCGATGGCCCAGCGCCACGCCCGCCGGCTGCGCGACTACTGCCTCGAGGCCCGCCGCGCGCACCTGGGCGGCCTGCTCGAGCGCATCCGCGCCAGCGCCTGAGCGTCGCCGGCGCCGGCGCGCGGGCCCGGCGCGGATCGCCGCGCTATACTCACGGCGCCGATGCGCCGCACCCCCTGGCTGGTCGCAACCCTCGTCGCGATCGGCGCCGCCAGCGCGGCGCCGGCGCTCGCCCAGCCCGCCGACGACTGGGACGTCCAGCGCGATCCGTTCGACAAGACGGTGATCGCGCGGCTCAAGGGCATCCTCGGCAAGAACCCCAACGACGCCGACGCGCTGGCCAAGCTGCTCGGCATGTACCGCCGCTACCGCACGGTGGCGCTGCTCGAGGGCGAGTACGAGGCGGCGCTGGCCAAGAAGCCCGACGACTTCAGCACGCTGGTGGTGCTGGCGCGGCTGGCCCAGGCCGAGCGCGACGAGGCCAAGGCGCTGCCGCTGTACGAGCGCGCGGCGGCGGTGCGCGGCGACGCCGCGGTGCTGGTCGAGCTGGGCTCGCTGTACCGCACCAGCGGCAAGCTGGCCGAGGCCCGCGCCGCGCTCGACAAGGCGCTGGCCGCCAACCCCGGCAAGCCGACCAAGATGAAGGCGCTGCGCGCGCTCGCCGATCTCGCGCTCGCGGCCAAGGACATCGACGGCGCGCGCCGCTACTTCGAGGCGTACATCGCGCTCGATCCGGGCAACGTCGGGCTGCGGCTCGAGCTGGGCGATGCGCTGGCCACCGCCGGCCGCCACGACGACGCGATCGCGGTCTACGCCGACAGCGAGAAGCGGCTGGGCAGCGACCCGGCGCGCCGGGTCGAGGTGGTGGCGCGGATCGGCGCCGCCGAGGAGGCCAAGGGCGACGACGCCGCCGCGGTGGTGACCTACCGCCGCGCGATCAAGCTGGTGCCGAAGGGCTACTACCTCGAGACCGAGCTGACCGCGCGCATCATCGACATCTACCGCCGCAAGCAGGACCTCGCGACGCTCCTGGCCTACTACGAGAAGGAGTGGCCGGCCGGCGGGCGCGGCGCGTTCGAGTGGGGCACGCTGGCGCGGCTCTACGAGGAGACCGGCGATCAGGACAAGGCGGTGGTCGCCTACCAGAAGGCGGTGGCCAAGGCGCCCTACGAGCTCGAGGTGCAGCGCCGGCTGATCCAGCTGCTCGAGGCCACCGGCCGCGATCAGGACGCGCTGGCGCAGTACGAGGTCGTCGCCCGGGTCGCGCCCGGCGAGGCGCGGTTCCAGCTCGAGCTGGCCGAGCGCTACTGGCGCGTCCACCAGGAGGCCAAGGCGCTGGCCACGGCCAAGAAGATCGAGGGGCGCTTCCCGTCGGATCCGGCGGTCATGTCGGCGGTCGCCGACCTCTACCTGCGGTGGAGCAAGGACGATCTCGCGCTCGCCGCGTTCGAGCGGCTGGCCCGCCTCGAGCCCGACGATCCCGATCACCTGGTGACGCTCGGCGAGCAGTACCACCAGCGCGGCCAGGTCGACAAAGCCATGGCGACGTGGAAGCGCATCGCCGGCACCAAGTCGGCCAAGGGCTACGCCCGGCTCGGCGACGTGCTGGCCGAGCACGACGCGCCGACCGAGGGGCTGGTCTACTACGCCAAGGCGATCAAGCTCGATCCCGACGATCCCGAGCTGTACAAGGGCCGGGCCCAGATCCTCGAGCGGCAGCGCGCCTTCGCCGAGGCGATGGCCGACTGGGAGAAGGCGCTGTCCTTGTGGAGCAAGCCGAGCGATCGCAGCGCGCGGCGCGAGGCCCGCACGCGGATCGTCAACCTCTTGCCGCGGTGGGACGCCGGCAACCACAAGGACGCCTACCGCCAGCGCTGGGAGGACGCGTTCGCCAAGCAGCCGCCCGATCTCGACAGCGGCTACTTCCTGGTCGCGTACTACCAGCGCTTCATCCAGAGCGGGCAGCCGCGCCAGACCCTCGAGCGGCTGCTGACGCTGGCCCCCGACGATCAGGAGACGCTGCTCGATCTGGTGAAGGCGTACCGGGCCGATCAGGCCTACGACAAGGCGGTCGCGCTGTTGATGCGGCTCGCCGAGCAGGACCCGGCCCGGCAGCGCGAGGCCTACAACCAGATCGCCGAGATCAAGACCGAGGCCCACCAGGACGCCGAGGCGATCGCGTGGTCGCAGAAGGCGCTCGAGAAGAGCCCCAACGATCCGGCGGCGTACGAGCGCCTGGCCGAGCGCTACAAGGAGATGCAGCGGCTCGACGACGCGGTCGCCGCGTACCAGAAGACGCTCGAGCTGGCGCCGCGCAACTGGAAGGCGTACTTCGCGCTGGCCGAGCTGCACCAGCAGCGCATCGAGCACGCCGCCGCCGCCGAGCTGTACCGGCGGGTGCTGCGCCAGGCCACCGACGACGACACCGTGCTGAAGGCCGGCAAGGCCGGCATCGCGCTCGAGGAGATCAACCAGTCGCTGGGCGAGCTCGAGAAGGTGCTGGCGCCGCTGTCGTCGATCATGGCGCACAAGCAGGTCTACCGGCAGCTGCTGGTCGAGCTGTACGTGCACTACGTGCCGCGGCTGGTGGTGCGCGCGCGCCACGGCACCTCCGAGGTGCGGACCGCGGCGCGGACCGAGTTGGATCGCCTCGGCCACGGCGGCATGAAGGCGCTGCTCGACGCGCTGGCCGACGAGAGCGCGCCGGCGCAGCGGGCGATCGCGGTGCAGCTGCTCGGCGACCTCGGCAACAAGGCCGCGGCGCTGCCGCTGGTGCGGGTGGCCAAGGACGAGCCGCCGCCGGTCGACCCCACCGCGCCGCGCACGATGGGCTCGATGTCGACGACGCTCGATCTCGAGAACCGGATCGCGGCGCTGGTCGCCGCCGGGCGGCTCGGCGATCCGCGGGTCGTCCCCGAGGTGCTGCCGCTGGCCCGCCACGACGAGGTCGGGCTGCGCGAGGCCGCGGTGTTCACGCTGGCCGGCGTCGCCGACGCGCGCGCCACCGCCGCGCTGATCACCGCGCTGGCCGATCACCGCCCGTCGGTCGCGGCGCTGGCGTGCGCCGGGCTCGCGGCCGGCGCCGATCCGCGCGGCCAGCGCGCGGCGCTCGCGGTCGATCGCCAGCGCGACGATCTGGTGCGCGCGACCTGCGCGGTCGGGTTCGCCCGCGCTGGCGCCGCGGCGGTGCCGTGGCTGGTCGGCGCGGTCACCGACAACGCCGGCGAGACCCAGCGGCTCGCGGCCTACGCGCTGGGCCAGGTCGGCGACGGCCGCGGCGCCGAGCCGCTGCTGCGCGCGTACCTGGCGCGGGCCGGCCAGGATCGCGCGACGATCGTGTGGGCGCTGGCGCGGCTGGGCGGCGCCGCCGCGACCGCGCCGGCCGCGCTCGACGAGTACCCGATGCGCGCCGGCAAGCTCGACCTCGCGGCCTGGGTGCGCGCGCTGCCCGGCGATCTGCCGACGGTGACGCCGTCGGCCGACGTGCTGGTCGGCCACGAGGCCGCGGTGATCGACGCGATGGTGGCCGCGCTGGGCGCGCACCACGACGCCGCGCTCGGCGTGCTGCTCGATCTCGATCGCCGCCCGGGCGGGCTGGCGATCGGCGAGCTGACCGACGGCCCGCTGTCGGCGAAGGCGCAGGCGGCGCTGGCGACGATCGGCGCCGGCGTCACCGCGGCGGTGGTGGCCCGCGCCCGCGACGACGATCCCAAGATCGCCGCGACCGCGGTCCGGGTGCTCGGCAAGATCGGCTCGGCGGCCGCGCTGGCGCCGGTCGCGGCCGCGCTCGACGACCCGCGCCGCCTGGTCCGCGACGCCGCGGCCCACGCGATCGCCAGCGCCCCCGCCGCGCCCGGGCCGCTGGTCGCGGCGCTGCGCGCGCGGCTGGCCGGCCCCGACGAGCGCGACCGGCTCGCCGCGGCGACGGCGATGGCGGCGATGGGCGCCCGCGTCGACGTCGCCGCGCTCACCGCCGCCGCCAGCGATCGCTCGTCGTTCGTGCGCAGCGCCGTCGCCGCCGCGCTCGGCGCCAGCGGCGCGCCGGCCGCCCTCGAGCCGTTGCTCGCGCTGTCCCGCGACGAGACTCCCGAGGTGCGGGCCGCCGCCGCCCGCGCGCTGCTCGGCAACGGCGATCCACGGGCGGTCGCGCGGCTCCGCGAGCTGGCCGCCGACGCCGACCCCGGCGTCGCCGCGGCCGCCCGCCGGCCGTGAATCGCGGCGCGAAAAAAGGCGTGCTTTCGCAAGTTTGACGGCTAGGCGCGGCGCGTCTATTCTGTAGCCGCAATGGACATCGGGCTGGTGTGCGACCAGTGCAGCACGCTCTCTGCGATGGGCACCCCGCGGTGCGTGCGCTGCGGGTCGTCGCTCGCCCTCGAGGAAGAGACCCGCGTCGGCACGCCCGCGCTGCGGGCCCCGGCTCCCGCTGATCCCACCGCCTCGCAGCCGTGCGTCGAGTGCGGCGAGCTGGTGCCGCCCAACCACCGCTTCTGCGGCGGCTGCGGCGCGCGCGTCGACGCGGTCCGCCCCCGCCCGGCGCCGGCGGCGCCCGCCGAGAAGGGCACGCGGCGCACGATGTTCTTCGGCGCGATGCAGGCCGCGCGCGCCAAGCTCACGCTGATCCGCGGCGACGGCCTCGACGGCGTGTCGTTCACGCTCGCCGGCGAGGAGCACCTCGCCGGGCGCGTCGACTGCCCGATCCTCTTCCCCGACGATCCGTTCCTGTCGCCGGTCCACGCCAACTTCTTCTACCGCGACGGCAAGCTGGTGGTCCGCGACGAGGGCTCGGCCAACGGCGTCTTCGTGCGCATCGCCGGCCAGGTCGACCTGCCGCTCGGCAACCGCTTCCTGGTCGGCGAGCAGATGCTCGAGGTCGAGCTGGTGCCGGCGATCGACGAGGGCGCGATTGAGGACGGCACCTACTTCTTCGCCAGCCCGCGCCGCGGCGGCGATCTGCGGATCGTCCAGCGCCTGCGCGGCGGCGACACCGGCTTCACCTACGGCGCGCTCGGCGCGACGATCCGGATCGGGCGCGAGGGCAACGACATCGACTTCCCCGACGATCCGTTCATCTCCGGGCACCACGCGCACCTCGCGTGGGACGGCGCGCACCTGACGCTGACCGACCTCGGCTCGAAGAACGGCACGTTCCTGCGCATCACCCACGAGCGCACGCTCGTCCACGGCGACTACGTCTTCATGGGCCAACAGCTCCTACGCGTCGAGATCGTGTAGGATGCCCGTGGCCCACCAAACCCAAGCTGCCTCGGGGTCCGAATGATCGTCTGCAATCGGTGCGGCAAAGAAAACCAGGATCACTACAAGTTCTGTCTCGGCTGTGGCGCCGAGCTGACTGCGGCACCCAAGGGCGACGCCGGGATGGCGATGATGAAGACGATGATGGCGGACACCAGCGGCGCGCCGCCGCGGCCGCTGCCGGGCATGGGTCCGGCGCCGTCGCAGGGCATGCCGCTGCCGCCGCCCCCGGGCTTCCCCGGCGCGCCTGGCCCCGGTCCGGGCCCGCTCGGCCCGCCGCCGGGCCTCGGCGGCCCGATGGGTCCGCCGCCCGGCATGAGC
This sequence comes from Myxococcales bacterium, assembly GCA_016794525.1. GTDB lineage: Bacteria > Myxococcota_A > Polyangia > Haliangiales > Haliangiaceae > UBA2376. The sequence goes on along the minus strand of JAEUJY010000064.1, from coordinate 16,268 downwards.
GGTCCGATGGGCCCGCCCCCCGGCATGAGCGGCCCGATGGGCCCGCCCCCCGGCATGAGCGGCCCGATGGGCCCGCCGCCGGGCCTCGGTGGCCCGATGGGTCCGCCTCCGGGCCTCGGTGGCCCGATGGGTCCCCCGCCCGGCATGGGCGGGATGTCCGGCGGTCCGCTCGGTAGCTCGATGCCGTCGCCGGCCTCGCTGGTGCCGCCGCCGTCCACGCAGCCGCCGCCGTTCGGCGCGCCGCCGTCGGTGGGCCCGCCTGCCGGGCCGCCGCCGGGCGTCCCCGCGGCGGTCGGCCCTGGCCCCGCGTTCGGTTCGCCGCCGGCGGCCACCGGCCCGCGGCGCTGCCCGCAGTGCGGCGCCGACGTGCCGCCCGGCTTCCGCTTCTGCGGCGCCTGCGGCTGCCGCATGGACGAGGTCTCGCAGCCGGCCATCGCGCCGGTGCGCGGCGCCCCCGCCGCGCGGCCGGCCCCGCGCGCGATCATGACGCTGATCCGCCCCGACGGCTCGGAGGGTGGCACCCACGAGCTGCGCCAGGGCGACAACAAGATCGGCCGCAACTTCGGCCCGGTGTTCGAGACCGACGGCTACCTGTCGCCGGTGCACGCCGAGATCCTGGTCAACGGCACCGCCGCGCTGGTCCGCGATCTCGACAGCCTCAACGGCGTGTTCGTCAAGATGACCGAGGAGGAGGAGCTGACCTCCGGCCAGATCATCCGCATCGGCCAGGAGCTCCTGCGCTTCGAGCTGATCACGCCGCCCGAGCCGATCGCCGACGGCACCGAGGTGATGGGCAGCCCCAACCCCGGCTACTGGGGCAAGCTGACCGTCATCATCGGCCGCAACGTCGACGGCTCGGCGTTCCCGCTGCTGGGCGACAGCATCACGCTGGGCCGCGAGCGCGGCGAGATCAACTTCCCCGACGACGGCTACGTGTCGGGCCTGCACGCGCGGGTCACCAACCGTGACGGCCGGGTGTTCCTCGCCGACCTCGGCAGCTCGAACGGCTCGTTCGTGAAGGTCACCGGCGAGCGCGCCCTGCAGAACGAGTCGTTCGTGCTGATGGGCCAGCAGCTGTTCCGGCTGAACCTGACCGCGTAGCGCAGCGACGGCGCAGGCGGCGGGTTCGGTAGAAGGATCGGGATCCCGGGAGCGGGCGCGGGCGCCGGATCGGGATCCGGATCGGGATCCGGATCGGGGGGCCGGATCGGGATCAGGATCCGGATCGGGATCCGGATCGGGATCCGGAGCGGAAGTCGGGATCTGGGGCCAGCTCCTGATCCCGATCAGCCCCTCCTCGACATCACGCGCGCGTCGTGTGCGCGCCCGACCCCGCCGTTACTTCTTCTGCAGGTCCTCGGCGTCCATGCCCTTCTTCTCCTTGAAGGTGAACGCCTTGGGGATCGTGATCTCGCCGCCGGGCTGGAACACCACCAGCACGTCGACGGTGGTGTCGGGCTTGCCGCCCGGCGCCTCGACGACCATCTCGGTGTCCGACTTGAAGCGGATGAAGTTGCCGATCTGGTCCCCGAAGTAGACCTTCACGGTCCGCGTCGTCTTCATGAAGTTCTGGCCGTTGATCTGGACGATCTGGCCACCCATCGCGTCGCCGGACCGCGGCTCGAGGCCGTTCACCCTCAGCTTGCCGTCGTTCGAACCACACCCCATCATCACCGCCGCGCCGACGACGAGGCCGGCGAGACGCGTCGCCGACCGGGTCATGCCACCGTGTGCCTGCATGCGGAGAACGCTATCACAGCGCCTGGGGCGTTGCCGCAAGCGGCGGCGGCCGGCGGGGCACCGCCGGCCCGCCGGCCCTTACATCATGTCCTTGCGCTGTAGCGCCCGACGCATCTTGCCGAGGGCCTGCTCCTGGAGCTGGCGGATGCGCTCGCGCGACAGGTTGTACTTCTCGCCGATCTCCTTGAGCGTCAGCTCGTGCTCGGTCTCGAGGCCGAAGCGCTGGCGCAGGATGTCGGCCTCGATCGGCCGCAGCTCGCCGAGGATCGACCGCACCTCGCTCTGCAGCGCGTCCATCTCGAGGTCGGCGGTGGGCGACGCGTCCTCCTTGTCGGGGTCCTCGAGGACCTCGGCCAGGCTGCGGCCCTCCTCGTCGCCGACCGGGCGGTCGAGCGACACCGACTGCTCGAGCACCCAGCGCCGCATGTTCTCGACCTTCTCGAGCGGCATGCCGGTGGTCTCGGCCAGCTCCTCGGTGGTGGGGCTGCGGCCGAGCTTGGTGGTCAGCTCGCGCCGGGCCTTCGTCAGCCGGTGGTGGGCGTCGATCATGTGGACCGGCAGGCGGATCTCGCGGCCCTTGTCGGCCAGCGCGCGGCTGATCGCGTGGCGGATCCACCACGACGCGTACGTCGAGAAGCGGAAGCCGCGGCGGTAGTCGTAGCGCTCGACGGCCTTGATCAGGCCGAGGTTGCCCTCCTGGACCAGGTCGGCCAGCGACATCCGGCCGTGGTTGAAGCGGCGCGCGATGCTGATGACCAGCCGCAGGTTGGCCTTCACGAACGCGTTGCGCGCGTCGTGGGCGGCGCGGGCGGCGACGTCGACCCGGTGCAGCCACTCGGCGAGCTGCTTGGCGCCGCGCCCCAGCTTGGGCACGGTCACGTAGCCGCGCTGGATGCGCTCGGCGACCGCCAGGCCGGCCTCGATGTAGAGCCGGTCGAGGTCGGTGTCGCGCAGCCGCGCGGCGGCCTTGGCCACGGCGGCGTCGGCCTTCTTGCCGGCCAGCGGGCGGCGCAGCGCCTTCACCTCGGCCGGGGCGGCCTCGGCGGGCAGCGCGTCGAGCACCAGCGCCTGGGTCGGCGCCCAGCCGAGCAGCTCGCTCCACACCGCGACCTCGAGCGCCTCGATCTCCTTGGCGGTCGTGAACTCCTCCTCGGGACGCAGCACGTGCAGCGCCGCCATGTCCCGGAAGTACATGGTGAGGTAGCCCGAGCCATCGGACTTGGTGCCGCGCGCGCGGTCCTTGCCGTCCTTGCGCTTGGCCTTCTCGGCGAGCCGGACCGCGCGCTCGGCGGCCTTGCGGGGCCGGTGGGCGGTGGGGGCGCGGGTGAGACTGACGGCGGCGGCACTCTTCACGGCTTTCTCCTGGAACGCCTTGCAGGCGGCGTCCCGAAATGTCAGACGTCCCGCGGGCCGAAATGTTTTGATCGGGGGGTCGCGGGGATCCGATGGGATCTAGACCCGCGACGCCACGGCGTTATTCCAGCCCGGGTAGGCACCCACCTACCCCGCCGATTCCCTGCAACCGCGCCAGCGACGCGGTGTCAGACCCGCTACTTCGTGTCGGTCCGGCGCTCGGCGATCACGATGATCTCGCGCGAGCGGTTGCCGAGGAAGCGGCCCTTGGTCGCCATCGAGCCCGACACCTCGAGCACGCGCAGCCCCGCGGCGTGGAGGAGCTTGCCGATCTCGTGCAGCGAGTAGACGCGGATCGAGATCTCCTGCTCGATCTGCCGGCCGTCGTCGAACACCACCGACCGCTTCGACTGCACCCGCGACGAGAAGTAGTTGAACTCGACCTCTTCGAGGACGACGCAGCCGTCGCCTTCCCACCACACCCGCGTCGGCAGGTCGCCGATGACGTAGTCGCGGTTGAGCACCTCGAGCATGAACTTGGCGCCGGGCTTGAGCGCCTTGGCGACCAGGCTCGCGGTCTTCTTGTTGGTCTCGTCGTCGAAGAAGCCGAAGGTCGAGAACAGGCAGTAGGCGCCGTCGAACTGCGCGTCGAAGTCGATCTCGCGCATGTCGACGTGGACGAAGTTGATGTCGAGGCCGCGGCGCTGCGCCTCGTCGGCGCCGCGCAGGAGCATCGGCAGCGACAGATCGACGCCGACCATGTTCATGCCGCGGGCCGCGAGCTCCATCGCGTGGCGCCCGTAGCCGCAGCCGAGGTCGAGCACCTGCGCGCCGGGCGTCAGCCCGAGCGACTCGACCACCATCGCGGCCTCGGCCTGGGTGGTCTGCGGGGTCAGAAACGGCAGCGTCCGGAGGTAGTCCTCGTCGAACAGCTCCTCGAACCACGGCTTGCCGCGGCGCTTGCGCTTGTCGTCCGCGGTCGGCGTCGGCGCGGCGGCCATCGGCTTCTTCGCGGCGGGGGCGGCCGGCGGCGGCGGCTTGGCGGCGGCCGGCGGCGGCGGCGGCGCGGTCGACGGCAGCGCGACCGGCCCCGAGGCCTGGGCCGCGATCGGCACCGGCACCGGCGACACCTCGACCGCGGCGGCGCGGCCCTGCTCCTCGACCTCGAGGATCTCGTCGGCGAGGATCTCGCTCGAGTCGCCGGCGTCGGCGGCGGCCGCCGGGGCCGCGGTGGCGGCGGGGACCGGCTCGGGCGGTGGGACCGTCGCCGGCGGCGCGACCGGCGGGGGGCTCGACGCGGGCGCGGCGGCCGGTTGCGAGAACGACACGACGACCGGCGGCGAGGTGGTCGCCGGTGGCGGCGACGCGCTGCTGGTCGCCGGCTGCGCCGCGGGCATCGGCGGCGCGGTCTGCCGGGTGCGCTCGATCGGCGGCGGCACCGGCGGCGCGGTCGTCGGCTTGGCCCGCGGCGGGACGACGCCCAGCGCGGTCGACTCCATCAGCTCCTCGAGATCGTCCTCGGACAGCGCGACCGTCGCCGCGCGGGCCATCGGCGCCTTGGGCACGCCGTCGGCGACGCCGGCGTCGTCGACGATGATGTCGACCGCCTCGACCTCGCCGGTGGTGCGGGACGAGTCGACGATCGGCATCTCGGCGGTGGTCTCGACGACCGGCGGGCTCTCCTCGAACTCGAGCGCGGTCAGCCCGAGGGCCTCGAGGTTCACCGCCGGCATCTGCCGGGTGCGGCCGTCGGGGACGACGTCGTCGATCGCGCCGGGGACCGCGCCGTCGGCCGAGGGCGCGGCGCCGATCGTCGTCGCGTCGTCGAGATCGGCGACGATCTCGTCGGGGGGCAGCGTCGTCGGCGCGCGGCCGGCGTCGTCGCCGAACGCGTAGGCGATCGACACCGCGAGCGACGGATCCTCGGGGATCGGCGCGACCACCGGCTGGCTGTCGGTCCGCCGCGGCACGTTGTCCGACGGGATGCGGATGCCGCCGCGGCGCCGACGCCGACGGCGCTCGGACGTCGACAGGCCGTCGTCGAACTCGGTGGCGTCGTCGTCGGACCGCTTGCTCATGGCCCCTCGTCCGCGGTGAGCGCGGCGCCGCAGCGCACGCTGGCGCCGACCGCGGGCAGGTCGAGGCGCGGCGCGCCGGGCGGCAGGACCAGCACGACCGTCGATCCCAGGAGGAACGCGCCCAGCTCGTCGCCGGGCTCGACCGACGCGGCGACGGCCTCGTGGCGGTACGCGCCGGCCCGGCGCCACGGCCGCGTGTCGTGGCCGAGGTGGGTCAACCAGACGTTGCCGACGCCAGTCGCCGCGACCATCACCACCGCGACCGGTCCCCACGGCGAGGCCACCTCGATCACGACGCGCTCGTTCACGGCGAACAGCCGATCGACGCGCTCGACGAACTTGGGGCTGACCGGCCAGCGCAGGCCCGGCACGTAGTGGTACGCGGTGACGCGACCTCGCACCGGGGCGTGGACGCGGTGGTAGTCGCGCGGCGACAGGTAGATCGTCGCGAACTGTCCGCCCTGCAGCGCCGCTGCAAGGTCGGGGTCGACCACCAGATCATCCAGCCGGTAGTCGATCCCCTTGGCCTGGATCAGCGTCCCGGCGGTGATCGTCCCGGCGGCGCCGATCGCGCCGTCGGACGGCGCCACCAGCGGCGCGGCGGCCACCGGGCGGGCGCCGTCGGTCAGCGGCCGGGCAAAGAAGTCGCCGAAGCTGGCGAAGCTCGGCAGCGGCGCGCCGACCTCGTCGAGCCGCGCCCCGACGGCCGCGGCGAACGCGCGGTACAGCGGCGCCCGCAGCGGACGCGGGATGGTCCGGCGCGCCGTCGCCCCGATGACGGTCGAGTACGCAGACATCGGCGCCCAGCGCAGGGAGCCGACGGTCACACGGTCGCGAAGCTCGGAGAGGGTCACGCGAGGGCCCGGAGGCATGGGATGACCGCCGGGCACACGCCAGGATCGGCCCCATCGTCCAGGAAACCCTAGAATTATAGGCCACGTGAGCGTGCGGGCACAAGCGCCAGGGGCATCCGTGGCGCGGCGGTGCAGGTAGTTGATGCCCCGAGGAAATGCGGCGGAAACAAGCCGGCGCTACCGTGGGGGCATGAAGAAGGTCGAGGCGATCATCAAACCGTTCAAGCTCGACGAGGTGAAGGACGCGCTCGCCGAGATCGGGGTCCACGGCATGACCGTCACCGAGGTGAAGGGGTTCGGGCGCACCGGCGGCAAGAAAGAGGTCTACCGGGGATCGGCCTACGTGGTCGACTTCGTTCCGAAAGTGAAGCTGGAGATCATCGTGACCGACGATCACGTCCGGCAGGTGGTGGCCGCGATCACCGAGGCCGCCCGCACCGGCCGCATCGGCGACGGCAAGATCTTCGTCAGCCCGGTCGACGAGGTGATCCGCATCCGGACCGGCGAGACCGGCGACGACGCAATATAGGGAGGTTTGTCGCCAAACCTCCCCTCGGCGGGGCCAGGTCCCCGCCGAGCCTCCCCTCCGAGACGGCTGTCCGCCCGGCCGCCCGGTTGGTGCGCGGCGGTCGGGCGGGTTGCGCGACGGGAACCTGATCGTGCAGCGCGGCGCGACGGGAACCTGATCGTGCAGCGAGCGATCCTGGAGCGCTGGGTCAGCGGTTCGACTTCATCATCGCGCGCAGGCGGTCGATCTTCTTGTCGAAGGCGGCGCGCTTCTCGGGCGATGACAGCAGGCCGACCATGCTCGCGACGTCGGTCCACTCGCTCTCGAGGCGCGGGCCGAACTCGGCCTTGTAGGCGCGGTACTCGCGGGTCACCGCCTGGAACTTGCTGCGGAGCGCGCTCTCGTCGGGCGCCGACGGCGGCGGTGGGTCCTTGGCGCTGCCGGTGCCGCCCCCGGGGGGCCGGACGGCGGAGCCCGAGCCCGTGCCGCCGTGGGGCGGGCGGACCGGCGGCGGCGGCGGCACCACCGCCGGGGCGGCGTCGATCGGCGGCGCGGCGTCGACCGGCGGCAGGCCGGCGTCGAGCGGGGTCACGACCGGCTGGGCGATCGCCGGCGGCGGGCGCTCGCCACCGCCGCGCGTCAGCACCCACGCCAGCGTCAGGCCGACCCCGGCCAGGCCGGCGGCGGTCGCGGCGATGATCGTCCGGCGACGCCGGCTGGCGGCGTCGGCGCGCTCGCGGGCGTAGATCGCCGCGTCGTCGATGACGATCGAGCTGGGGCCGGCGTCGAACGCGCCCGACGACGACGCCCGCGCCATCGCCTTGCCCGGGCTGGCCGGCAGCGCCGGCACCCGCGGCACCGCGGCGGTGGCCGGCTGGTACAGCGGCATGTTGGCCAGCGCGAACGAGATCGTCTCGATCGACTGGGTGGTCAGCTCCTGCCGGAAGTCCTCGAGGTGCGCCGCCGCCGCGCGATCGAGCAGCTCGCGCTGCGACGCCATCTCGCCGGCGAACACCTCGCGCAGGAACGAGCCCAACGCGTCGGTCGAGATCGTCGGCGCGATCGCCACCAGCGCCTCCTGCACGGCGTCGCGCAGCTCGGCGGCGGTCTGGAACCGATCCTCGGGCCGCGGCCGCAGCGCCTTCTGCACCAGCGCGTCGAACCGGCCGAGCGCCGGGTCGAGCTGCGACGGCAGCCGGTGCTCGCCCTTGACCACCTGCCGGGCCAGCGTGCGGTAGTCGGGGTTGTCGCCGACCTCGTACAGCCGCTCGGCGGTGAGCAGCTCGAACAGCACCGCGCCGACCGCGTACAGATCGGTGCGGTGATCGACGACGCCGCCGCGCACCAGCTGCTCGGGCGCCATGTAGCCGAACTTGCCGAAGCCCATCTTGGGATCGGTGGCGGTGGCGCGCAGCGCGCTCTTGGCGATGCCGAAGTCGATGATCTTGGTCTCGCCCTCGAACGACACCAGCACGTTGGGCGGGGAGATGTCGCAGTGCACCAGCCCCAGCGACGTGCCGTCGCTGCTGGTGCGGCGGTGCGCGTAGGCCAGGCCGTTGGCCATCTCGCGGGCGATGAACAGCGCGATCGGCGGCGGGATGCGCCGGCCCTGGCGCGCCACCACCGTCAACAGCCGGCGCAGGTCGCGCCCCTCGAGGTACTCGAGCGCCAGGAAGTACTCGTCGCCGACGCGGCCGACCTCGAACACCTGCGCGACGTTGACGTGGTGCAGCTTGATCGCGACCTGGGCCTCGTCGATGAAGCGCGAGATGAACTGCGCGTCCTCGGCGAGGCTCGGCAGCACCTTCTTGATCACGCACAGCTTCTCGAAGCCGGCGAGGCCGTGCTTGGCGAGGAAGATCTCGCCCATGCCGCCGCGCGACAGCCGCTGGATCAGCAGGTAGCGCCCGAACACCGCCGGCAACCCGACGTCGGTCGGACGTGGCCCGGTGTGATCCACGCCGCCTTCGGTGGCGGAGCGCACGACTTCGGGTTCGACGACCACGGACATGGAGACGGAGGCCGCGGGCGGCCCGCTCCCGAGCATGCCAGATCAGCGCCCCCCGCGGGGCCTTGGCACGGCGCGCGGTTGTTTGGACCGGCGGGCGGGTGATAGCGTCGGCCGATGTCCCGCGCCCGGCTCTCGGCCTTCGCCCTCGCCCTGGGCGCGTGCGGCCAGGGCTCGGTCGAGGTGGTCCTGACGCTGCCCGAGGAGCCGGCGGCCCAGCCCGAGGACGTCGCCCAGGTCACGCTGGTGGCCGAGCGCGTCGACGGCGATCCGGTCACGCTGACCGCCCCGGTCCGCGACGGGCGCTTCGATCTCGGCGAGCTGCCGGTCGACGACTACCGCCGGATGACCGTCGAGCTGACCGGCTCGGCCGGCGGCATGGTCGGCTACGGCCGCGCCGAGGCGCCGCTGACGGTCTCGGCCGACGGCGCCGTGACCTACCAGATCCCGGTCCGCCGCCCGCGCACCTACGCCGCCGGGCCGACCCCCGAGGCGACCCTCGAGGCCCCCGACACCGCGGCGCGCCCGCGGCTCCTGCGCATCGATCGCGGCGGCGCCGTGATCCGCACCGACGTCGTGTCGCTGCCGGCCGGGCGGAGCCCGTCGCTGGTGGCCGCCGCCGGCGTCGATCTGTTCGTCGCCGCCGGCGGGATGATCTTCCGCCTCGACTCGTCGATCGACGCCGTGCTCGACGCGCCGCTGGCCACGATCAACGGCACGGTGATCGACCTGGCCGGCTCGCCCGACGGCCGCTTCCTGGTCGCCGCGGCGGGCGCCGAGCTGACCGTGATCGACACCGGCTCCGGCAACACCCGCACGGTCACCGCCCCCGGGCCGATCGGCGCGGTGACGATCGCCCGCGAGCCCGACGGCACGATGAGCGCGGTGGCGCTGGTCGATCCCGCCCGGATCGCCAGCCAGTGCGGCGTGATGTCGTCGCTGTTCCTGACCGAGTTGGGCGTCGTCGAGGCCGGCACCCGCGGCATCCCGCTGGGCGGCGGCGTCGCCGACATCGCCGGCACCAGCGAGCGGCCGTTCGTCGCCGCCGCCGAGCTGTGCGGCAACCGGGTCACCGTGACCGAGCTGGGCCCCGACGTCGTCGCCCCGGTGACCGCGGCGGCGGCCAGCCCGTGCACCGGCGCCCCCGACGTGGTGTGCGCGCCGACCGCGGTGACCGCCAGCGAGGATCGCGCGTGGGCCGCGGGCACGGTGCCGTCGGTGCAGGCCAGCCAGGGCGGCGTGCCCTACACCGCCAGCGGCGCCCGCCACCAGCTGGCCGCGTTCGACCTGCGCGCCGCGCCGCTGCTCGACCGGGTGATCACGTTCCCCGAGATCCAGCAGCCGCTCGGCCCCGACAACGGCGAGCAGTTCGTCATCGACCGCACGATGAAGGCGCGCCAGGCGGTGGTGTCGGCGCTGTCGGTCACGCCCGACGGCTCGATCGTCACGCTGACCTCGAACGCGATGGGCCGCGCGCCGCTGGTGCAGATCACCGTCACGCTGCCGCTGTTCGGCGACATCACCGTCGACGCGGTGCCCAACACCGTGCTGCACCTGTCGCAGGAGCTGGCGGTGTCGACCCGCACCGGCGCGGTCGAGTCGACCCAGCGGACCAAGTGCGCGGTGTGCGAGAGCGACAACACCGGCGCCGGCTTCGAGATGGGGTCGCTGTGCCAGCTCGATCCCGACGAGGCCTACCTGCTGCCGCAGTGGCACTGCGCGCCGGCCGGCGGCGGCGAGCCCACCACCGACCTCGAGGGCGCGTCGTCCTCGTCCCTGTTCGGACGCCCATGAAGCTGGCCCTGACGCTCGCGCTCCTGACGATCTGCGCCGGCACCGCGGCGGCCGGCGGCCGCTCGACCGCGGTGCTGGAGTTCCGCTCCGGCACCAAGGCCCTGCCCGAGATCAGCGGTCGGGTCGGCGGCGTGCTCAGCGGCCGCACCTCGCTCAAGGTGCTGGGCGGCGATCAGGCCCGGCAGCGCTACGGCGAGGGCCTCGATCAGGCGGTCGTCGAGTGCGCCGGCGACGCGGTGTGCATCGGCGCGATCGGCGCGCGGCTCGGCACCGACGAGGTGCTGCTGGTCGGCGTCAGCGAGCTGGGCGACGTGATCTTCACGCTGCAGCGGATCAAGAGCGGCGACGGCACCGTCGACGGCCGGGTCGCCGAGGCGCTGGCCGCCGACACCGTGCCGTCCGACGACGATCTGGTCGGCTACCTCGAGCGGGTGCTGCCGGCCGAGGACTTCGTGCGCTTCGGGACGCTGGCGATCAAGGTCAACGTCGCCGGCGCCGAGATCTGGGTCGGCGGCACGTCCAAGGGCACGTCGCCGATCGACGCGATCCGCGTGCCGGCGCCGTCGCGGTACCCGATCGAGATCAAGAAGGCCGGCTTCGCGCCGTTCCGCGCGTCGGTGCAGATCTCGCCCGACACCGAGGTCAACGTCGACGCCGAGCTGACCCGCCCCGGCGGCAAGGCCAGCGCCTGGTACAGCAAGTGGTGGGTGGTCGCCACCGCCGGCGTCGTCGTCGCCGGCGCGGTCACCACCGCGGTGATCCTGACCCGCGAGTCGGACACCGTGCCGGTGATGGGCCATTTCTAGGTTGCTTCGAAACGCCTTCGGCGTTGCGAAGCAACCTACCCGTGCCCGTGCCCGTGCCCGTGCCCGTGTGCGTGTCCGTGTCCGTGCCCATCGGGATCGGGATCGGGGCAGAGCGGGCACGGGCACGGGCACGGGCACGGGCACGGGAGCACGTCGCGGCACGACGTTGCTTCGCACCGTCGCGCCGCGGCGTGCTAGCGCTCGCGCAGCATGACCAGCGCGTCCTCGCCGTCGCCGCCGTAGTAGCCGCCGCGGGTGGCGACCTCGACGAAGCCGTGGCGGCGGTACAGCGCGATCGCGGGCGCGTTGCCGGCGCGCACCTCGAGCGTGATGACCCGGGCGTCGGCGCCGGCCGCCAGCACGTCGGCCAGGAGCACCGCGCCCAGGCCGCGGCGGCGGTGATCGGGGTGGACCGCGATCGCCAGCAGGTGGACCTCGTCGACCACCAGCCAGTAGTTGGCGTAGCCGACGATCGCGCCGGCGGCCTCGGCCACGACCAGCCGGCCGTGGGGGCGGGTCAGCTCGTCGACGAACGTCTGGCGCGGCCACGGCGCCTTGAACGAGTGCCGCGAGATCTCGTCGATGGCGTCGAGGTCGGCGGAGGCCGCCGGCCTCACCACCGCCACGGTCACGCCAGCCCGGCCAGGAGCGCCCGCCACAGCTCGTCGCCGCCGGTGGCCTCGAGCGACGAGAACAGCACCGGCGGCCGGGGCAGACCCAGCTCGGCGCGGATCGCCGCGGCGATCGGCAGCCGCTTGGCCTTGCCCAGCTTGTCGGCCTTGGTGATGACCGGCACGACGGTGATGCGCTTCTCGAGCAGCCACGGCACGAAGTCGCGCTCCTCGTCCTCGACGCCGCGCCGGATGTCGATCAGCAGCGCGACCACCTTCAGGGTCGATCGCTCGCCGAGGTAGCTCTCCATCAGCGGCCGCCACGACGCGCGCATCGAGCGATCGACCGAGGCGAAGCCGTAGCCCGGCAGGTCGACGAAGTACACCGCGTCGTTGCCGTGGGTGGCCTTGGGCAGGTCGATGCGGAACCAGTTGAGCAGCCGGGTGCGGCCGGGCGTGCGCGAGGTGCGCGCCAGGCCCGACACGCCGGCCAGGGTGTTGATCAGCGACGACTTGCCGACGTTCGAGCGCCCCGCGAACGCGATCTCGGGGAGATCGGCGGCGGGGAACTCGGCGGGGCGCGTGGCCGAGGTGAGGTAGCGGGCGGCGCGGGGGCGCATCGGGACACCTATCCCACGCCCGCCGGCGTGGGTCCACCACGACGACGCGCGGCCGTGGTACGCCACGGGCGTGGTCAAGGTAGTCGGCCTGACCGGCGGCATCGCCAGCGGCAAGAGCACGGTGGCGACGCTCTTGCGCGAGCGCGGCGCGGCGATCGTCGACGCCGACCTGCTGGCCCGCGAGGTGGTGGCCCGGGGCCAGCCGGCGCTGGGCGAGCTGGTGGTGCGGTTCGGCCCCGAGATCCTGACCGCCGACGGCGCGCTCGATCGCAAGGCGCTCGGCGCCCGCGTGTTCGCCGATCCCGCCGCGCGCGCCGACCTGAACCGCATCACCCACCCGCGGATCGCCGCCGCCGCCCAGGCCGCGATCGCCGCCCACGCCGCCGCCGGCGTGCCGGTGGTGTTCTACGAGGCGGCGCTGCTGATCGAGAACGGGCTGCACCGCGGGCTCGACGGCACGATCGTGGTCAGCGTCGATCCGGCGACCCAGGCCGCGCGGCTGGCGGCGCGCGACAACCTGCCGCCCGACGCGGTCGAGGGCCGCCTGGCCGCGCAGCTGCCGCTGGCCGACAAGCTGGCGGTGGCGACCTGGGTGGTCGACAACAGCGGCGATCGCGCGGCGCTGGCGATCGCGGTCGATCGGCTGTGGCACTCGCTCGAGGCGCGGTTCGGGCCGCTGGCCGTCGCGCCGCCCGACAGCCCGGCCGAGGACGTGCTGGTGACCGGCTGGCCGAGCGCGGTGGCGATCGGGCTGTGCGCCGAGCTCCTGGCGCGCGACCCGGCGACGACGGTGTGCGCGCTGGTGCCCGACGACGCCGCGGTGGCGGCGCCGACCGCGGGGTGGCCCGAGGCCAGCCGCGCGCGGTTCCGCCACCTGGTCGGCGACGTCGCCGCGATGGACCTGGGCCTGTCGACCCGCGAGTACCTGGCGCTGCGCGCGCGGGTGACGACGATCCACCACGCCGCCGCGCTGGTGACCCGCGGCGGCGACGCCAAGCAGCGCTCGCGCGATCGCGTCGCCGGCACCCGCAGCGTGCTCGACCTCGCGGCCGAGGCGCCGCGGCTGCGCCGGGTCGTCCACTGGTCGAGCCTGCGCGCGATCGGCGATCGCCGCGGCGTCGTCCGCGAGGCGCCGCTGCCGACCCCGCCGCGGTTCGCGCGCGCCGACGACCGCGCGGCCTACGACGCCGAGCGCGCCGCGGTCGGCGCGATGGCCCGCCTGCCGGTCACCGTGCTGCGGGTGGCCGACGTCGTCGGCGACGCCGTCGACGGCAAGGCCGACGTCGCGACCGCGCTGTTCCGGCTGGTGGCCCGCGCCGGCAGCCTGCAGCTGCCGCTGCCGGGCGACGGCCTCGGCCCGCTGCAGGTGCTGCCGGTGGCGTACGTCGTCGCCGCCGGCGCCACGCTGGGCGCCCACCCGCGCGCCGCCGGCCGGGTCATGCACCTGGTCGACCCCGATCCGCCGACGGTGCGGGCCGCGCTCGATCGGGTGGCCGATCTGGCCGGCCGCGACCCGTGGCGCGGCTCGATCCCGCGGCCGCTGGCGCGGGCGATCCTGCGCACGCCCGGCTTCGAGCGGATGGCGCAGCTGCCGGCCGCGATGCTGGCGCTGGTGTCGTCGTCGAACGCGCGCCTCGACGCCAGCGACACCCACGCGCTGCTCGCCGCCGCCGGCCTGCCCTGCCCGCGCTTCGACGACTGGATCGGCGCGGTCATCGCGGTCGCGCCCGGCGACGCCGCCGAGGCGGAGCCCGCGCTCGACGACGAGCCGCCCGATCCGCTGGCCTGATCGGCGCGCGATCAGGCCGTACCGCGGAGCCCCCGAGGTCGCCTCGCCGACGCGCGGCTACTCGTCGTCGGCGTCGCCGCCGGCGGCCTTCTGGCGCAGGCCGTTGCGCTCGAGCAGCCGGTACAGGAACTTGCGCTCGAGGCCGGCCAGCCGAGCGGCGGCGCTGAGGTTGCCGGCGGCGCGCTCGACCAGATCGGTGAGGTACGCCCGCTCGAAGCGATCGACCACCTCGTCCTTGGCCTGGTGGAACGGCCGGTCGGCCTTGACCACCGGCTCGGCCGCCGCCGCCGGCGCCACCGTCGGCCGCAGCAGGATCGGCAGCTCGCCGAAGTCCTTGACCGGCCCGGCCAGCGCGACGGCGCGGGTGATCACGTTGCGCAGCTCGCGCACGTTGCCCGGCCAGTGGTACGCGGCGAGGCGGTCGAGCGACGGGCCGCCGATCGACGGCACCAGGTGCTTGGCGCCGGCGCGCTCGAGGAAGATCGCGACCAGCTTGGCCAGATCCTCGCGGCGCTGCCGCAGCGGCGGCAGGTGCACCTCGACCACCGCGAGGCGGTAGTACAGGTCGCCGCGGAAGCCGCCCTTGGCTACCTCGCCGAAGACGTCGCGGTGGGTCGCGGCGACCACCCGCACGTCGTAGCGCTCGGGCTTGCGCGACCCCAGCGGGATGACCTCGCCGGCCTCGAGCATGCGCAGCAGCTTGGGCTGCAGCGCGATCGGCAGGTCGCCGATCTCGTCGAGGAACAGCGTGCCGCCGTGGGCCGCGGCGAACGCGCCCTGGCGATCGCCGGCGGCGCCGGTGAACGAGCCGCGGACGTGGCCGAACAGGTCGCTCTCGATCAGCGTGTCGGTGGCGGCGCCGCAGTCGAAGACGATGAACGGCCCGTGCTGGCGCGGGCTCTCGTCGTGGATCGCCCGCGCCGCCAGCTCCTTGCCGCACCCGCTCTCGCCGAGGAACAGGATCGAGGCGTCGCTGGTGGCCGCGCGCTCGAGCACCGCGAACACCTGCCGCATCGCCGGGCTGTCGCCCCACATCGCGCCGAAGTGATCGCGCCCCGACGGCGGGATCGTGACCATCTCGTCGGCCGGCAGCAGCTGCAAGAGCGTCTTGCCGACCCGCACCACCGCGCCCGGCGGCGCCGTCACCTTGCCGACCGCGACGCCGTCGATCGACGTGCCGTTCTTGGAGCCGAGATCGACGACGTGGAAGCCGGCCGCGGTCGGCGCGATCGTGCAGTGCCGGCTCGACACCGACGGATCGGTCAGCGCGACGTCGCAGCCGGGGTCGGCGCCGATCACGACGCCGACCGGCGGCAGCTCGAGCTCGAGCCCGGCGTCGGGGCCGGCCAGCACCCGCAGCCGCGACGCGCGCCCGAACAGGGCGTCGCGCTGGTTGGTCACCCGGGTCACGCGCATCGGCTCACCCCTGGCTCCCCACCAGCCCGCGGCGGATCAACAGCGCCAGGTGGCGGCAGGCCTCGAGGCGCCCCATGCCGGCCACGTCGAGCAACTCGTCGAACGTCAGCATGCCGTCGATCCGCGAACACAGGAACGCGGCCCGCGGCTCGAGCCCGCCGACCGCGGTCATGTCGCCGACGACGGTGGGCCGGCGCTCGAGCGAGCCGAACGACTTGTAGTAGCAGTCGAGCAGCGTGTCGCGGTGCTTGTGGATCAGCTTCTGCGCGACCGCGCTGTCGGGCGACTCGGCCAGCGCCAGATCGATCGCCAGCGTCGCGACGTCGTGCTCGCCGGCGCCGGCCGCGGCGCGGGCCCGATCGATCAGCCAGGTGATCCGCCGGCGGGCGGTGTCGTCGACCGACTCGCCGGGGCGGCGATCGCGGTCGGCCTCGGCCAGGAGCGCGACGCCGCCGCCGGTGGCGTTGCGCGCGCGGGGCCGGGCCGGCTCGTCGTCGTCGACCGGCTGCGACCGGCTGGGCGGCGGCGGCAGCTTGAGCTCCTCGACCGCGATGCCGCTGTCGTCGAAGCGCGCCGCGACGTCGCCGCGCGGGCTGCCGCCGCTGCGCACCCGGGGCAGCTCGACGGTGGGCGCGCGGTTGGCGCCGCCGAGGTCGGCGGTCGGCGCCGCCGGCTCGAAGTCGAGCGTCAG
>JAEUJY010000057.1 GCA_016794525.1 Myxococcales bacterium | reverse complement strand
GCGGGCAGGATGAAGGTCTTGTTGGTGTCGAAGAGGAAGCCGGTCAGGCGGCCGCGCATGACCCGCGGCGGCAGCTTGACCGTGTGGGCGGCGCCGGTGGCCAGCGTCAGCGGCGTGCGCTCGTACGCGTGCTCGGTCATGGCACCAGGTGCTCCCAGTAGAACTCGAACAGGTGCGCGTCGTGCTGGAACTCGCCGAGGTTGGGCACGGCCCAGCCCACCAGCCCCTGCGGCTTGATGATGTTGGTGATCAAGCGCTGGCCGGCGGCGGTCGCGGTGGCGCAGAGCGCGTCGGGTGCCCAGGACGTGACGTCGGTCGTGCCCGAGCCAGGCGCCGACCCGATCGTGCCGCGCGGCTTGAGGTGGCTGGCGATCAGATCGAGCACCGCCTGCCCACCGTGCTTCTTCACCTCGGCGTCGTCGGTGTAGCCCTGCTTGATGCCGTTGTCGATCACCCGCGCCAGGACCAGCGCGCTGTACTTGGTGGTCGGCGTCTTCAGATCGATCTTCGTCGACTTCATGCCGGCCGGCGCGGTCACGCGCAGCGGGTGCGGCGTGCCGGCGTCGGTGACGTCGTAGAACACCAGCTCGCACGTCCCGCCGGTCTCCTCGTGCAGCGCCGCCAGCGCGCGCGAGGTGGTCTTGCCGGGCGCCGGCTCGTCGCCGCGGTACAGGGCGTCGTAGTAGATGATCTTGCGTACGCCCGACAGATCGAGCCCGGTGCCGGGCGTGGTGCCCGTCGCCATCGCCGCGGCTGGCGGCGTCCGGCTCGACTTGGTGTTGTTGACGATCCCGTTGATGCCGCGGTAACCGGTCGAGAACGCCCCCAGCGTCCGGACCCGCGGCCGGCCCTGGACGCCGACCGACGCCAGCATCGCGACCAGCATCGCCTGGGTGATGCCATAGCCGTAGCTCGACGGCTCGATGCCCGGGATGTTGACGATCACCGCCTTGCCGTTGTCCTCGAACGCGGTGCGGACGCCGTGGCGGTTGAACTGCGAGCCGGTGCCGGCCAGCAACGCCACCGGCACCTCGTCGGTCGGCGCCGAGAACGCGCGCAGCACCGACGGCGCGAACACCGAGTAGTTCTTGACCTCGGGCGTGCCGGGCTCGACGGTGATCGCGATCGCGGCGTCGTGGAGCGGATCGGAGGGTTGGGTGCGCGCGGTCTTCCACGCCGCCAGCACCAGCGGCACGTCGAAGCGGTTGAAGGGGGCCCCGGTGGCGGGGTTGACCGTGTCGCCCGCGGTCAGGCCCTTGGCGCGCTCTTCCTCGAAGAAGGCGTCCTGCCAGATGTCGCGGGGCTTGGGCGTGGTGCCGTTGGTGGTCATGGCTCGTGGCTCGAGCTCATCTGTTCGGGCGGCTGCGATGGCCGCGGGCGCGGCCGATCGGCGTCGTGGGTCGTCGCCAGATCGCCAGCGATGTCGGCGGCGACGCCGGTGTCGGGCAGCCCGTTGTCGCGCTGGTACGCGCGCACCGCGAGCTCGAGGTTCGGCGCGCGGCGATAGCCGAGGTTGTGCAGGCGGCGGGCCACGCCGTCGTCGCCGGGGGGCAGCGCCAGCCACAGCTCCTCGCGGTAGATGAACTCGCCGTCGGCGGCGTCGGCGCGATCGGTCCAGCGGATCACGCAGCGCTCGGCGGGTGGCACCGGGCCGCTGTCGGCGTAGCCGGCGCCGTCGGTGCGGCCGGCGAACACCACCGCGCCGCCGGCGCTGATCTCGCACGGCGCGCCGCGCAGCGGGCGGTTGTCGCGGTCGACCAGCAGCACGCGGATCGTCTGCAGGTCGGGCGACGAGAAGTCGATCGTGAGGATCGTGCGGCGGAGCCACTCGGGGTACTCGGGGCAGCCGGGCGCGGGGCAGCGTGGCCGCGGCGGTGGCGCGACGGGCCCCTCGAAGAAGAAGACCTCGACGCGGCGGTTGGCCTGCTCGTCGGTCTCGTCGGGGGTGGGGACGGCGTTGTGGTGCTCGCCGCAGCCGTGGCGCTGGACGTCGGTGCCGGCGGGCAGCGAGGTGCCGTCGATGTTCATGTAGTCGGTGACGAGCGCGCGACGGGTCTGGGGGCCGGGGGCGCCGTCGACGGTGAGGCCGT
>JAEUJY010000054.1 GCA_016794525.1 Myxococcales bacterium | reverse complement strand
GCCAACCGCGCCGAGCGTCGAGCGATCGCGGCGATGCTCCGCGTCTTCAACCAGCGTGCGCTCACCCTGCCCGGCGATCGTCGCCGCCTCCCGCTCCGGTTCGAAACCCAACCCTCATGAGATCATCGGTATGAACTCTGGCGCTCGTCGCCAAGAACTACCTCACGGCCGACGAACTGGAAGCCCTCAACCGCATCGTCACCGCGTACCTCGAGTTCGCCGAGCTGCAGGCCCTGAGTCGCAAGCCGATGCACATGGCCGCCTGGGCCACCAAGCTCGACGAGTTCTTGAAGCTCAGCGACCGCGCCTTGCTCACCACCGCCGGCACCGTCTCCCACCAGGCCGCCGTCGATCAGGCCCAGCACCAGTTCGACCTGTTCGCCCGCGCCCGCGCCGAGCTGCCCTCGCCCGTCGAGGACCACTTCGCCGCCGCCGTGCGCGCCATCGAGGCCCAAGCCAAGCGCCGGCCACGGAAGCCTCGCTCCTGACGTGGCCGTCGGCGGAGATGCGCCGCGTGCCTGGTCCGTTCTTGACGCGTTGCGCGCGGTCAGGCCGGAGTTTCACCCCGCCTGAACCACTCGACCACAGCGACAGCGTACCGACTTTCCAGGCACCTAAATCGACTATTCGCTTGTCCGATGGCAGCGGCGCCGCTAGCATCATCGGGCGAATCGACACATTCGACGCGCAGGCGCCGTCGTAGAAAGGCCGGACGAGGATGGCGAAGCTGACGATCACGGGGCGGGTGTTGGTGCGGGAGAGCCATCAGGGAGTCGCCGGCGTCGTCGTCCGCGCCGTCTGGGTGCTGGATGGAGGCAAGGAGCTGCACGTCGGCTCGGCGGTGAGCACCGACCGCGGCGCGTTCGTCGTGAGCGGCGAGGCGGCCGACGGCACGCAGACACTGAGGGTCATCGTCGACGCCCCGCTGGGGTCGGCGTTCGACAAACCGCTCGCGGTGTCGCCGCCGCGCACGGTCACGGGCGGACACGAGGAGTTCGAGATCTGGCTCGATGACGCGACGGTGGCCGCCGCCGGCATCGTCCGGCCGAGCCACGGCGGCACCACGGTCGCCGATCCGCTGGCGCTCTTGGCCCGCGCCGGCGGTGACCAGGCGCGTCGGGCCGTGCTCGATCAGGGAGTACCTGCCGTGCTCGGGCCCCGCGTCGCCGCCAAGCGGCAAGCCGCGATCGCGGCGCGCGAGGAGGTGACCGCGCGGCTGCTCGGCGACCTCGGCGTGACGCGCCCGGGGCGTCCTCGAGTGCTCGTGCCGGGCGCCGAGCTGCCTGTGCTCGTCGCCGGCGCCATCCGCGACGGGATCACCAACGTGCGCGCTGGCCGGCCGACGCACCTGCGGTTGCTGATCACCGACGACGTCCTCGCGTCGCTGCGCACCGCGCCCGGCGGCGACGAACTCGCGCGCGACCGCGTCGAAGCCATCGCGTTCGGCGATGGGGCCCGCGCCCGGGTCCGCGAGGACGCCATCGCGCGGTACTGCGGTCGCCTGCTGCGGCGGATGCCCGCGCTCGACCTTCCGCCATCGCCGCCCCCACCCGCATCGCCGCCGCCGACGGCGGCTGATCTCGACGGCGCGCTGGCCGCGATGGTCGACGAGATCGCTCGACGCAGCGCGCCGGTGATCGACCCCCGCGCCGACCAGCAGAGCGTCGGCGCGCGCCTGCGCCAGCTCGATCTCGCCGCCGGCCCCGCAGATCGCACGGCGCTGTTCGACTACGGCGTCCTGGTGGGCACGATCGACGGCGTGTGGCAGGAGCACGTCGATGACGATCTGATCGCCACCGCGGCCGACCTGCACGTCGCCATCGGCGCCGGCGGTGGCGCATTGCCGCGCACGGGCCCGCTCTTGCGGGAGCTCACCACCGAGGCCCAGGCGATCGCGTCGGCGAGCGGCGCCCCCGCGATCGGCGACCGACCAGCCCCGTCGCCGACCGCACGCTGGAGCATCGCGGCTGCGGTCGACTACGTCGTCGACCGACTCACCGGGGACGCGGACGCCGCCCCCGCGCCCAGCCACGAGCAAGACCACCGCGGCGACGGGACCATCGCCGTGCGGCCCGATCGCAGCCTGTGGGCGCAAGGCGAGCCGCGGACGCCTGAGTACAAGGCGCTCCTCGCCGAGCTCGAGGATCGCCTGAGCGAGCCGTATGCCTTCCAGGTCTTCGCGGCGGACGGCGACGACCGCGCGCTCGACTTCGGGCTGTTCGTGACGTACCGCCAGCGCTGGGAGCCCCGCGGGCACCAGGCCGGCGCGCTGGTCAAGACCATCACGCTGGCGCCGCGGGAAGAGCGCGGCTACGTCACCCGCACGACCTACAAGCGCGCCACCAGCTCGGTCCAGGCCACCAACCTCGAGCGCAGCGATCGCACCGAGACGCAGGACACGATGCGCAGCGCGGCCGACATCGTCAACGCCGCCAAGTCGAGCCTGGGCTTCGAGGTCACCGCCGAGGGCACCGTCGGCATCGGCGAGCTGTTCTCGGCCGACACCTCGGCCACGCTGACCCAAGGCAGCGAGCGCTCGTCGCAGGAGACCCGGCAGCTGATGCGCGAGGGCGTGCGCCGGTCCGCGCAGGAGGCCAAGTCGTCCACGCGCACCGAGATCACCAGCAGCGAGTCGACCGAGGTCTTCACCGAGGAGACCGGCAGGCTCGTCAACCCCAACGAAGAGCTCCCGGTCACCTACCTGTTCTACGAGCTGCAGCGGCGCTTCCAGGTCTCGGAGCGCGTCCACCGCATGGTGCCGGTCGTCATGGTCGCGCGCCGCGTCCCACCACCCGACCGCATCACCCGCGCCTGGCTGTTCACCCACGGGTGGATCCTCCGCCGGGCGCTCCTCGACGAACAGTTCAATGCGCCGCTCGGATACCTCCTGCACGACGCGGCCGGCGCCGAGGCCCGGCTCGGCCAGCTTCAGATCCACCGCGACGGCCTGCGGCGGCTCGTCGACCGACTCTCGGACGAGGTCGATCGCCTGAGCCGGGATACCGCGAGCCGTTACGGCGCGGTCGCCGCGGCGTTCGCTGCCCTGGCGCGGGCCCAGGCCGCCGACGGTAGCGATGGGTTCATCGAGCGCGCCGCCGAGGCCGTCCTGGGCAGCGACAACTCGGTCGAGACCGCCCGCCTGCGCGAGCAGATGGCCAAGGAGGCCTACGACCAGGCCCTGCGGGCCGAGCGCGACGCGCGCGACCGGCTGACCCAGGCGGCGTCCTCGCTCGAGCTCGCGACCAAGGAGCACGCCGACGCCCTGGCCCGCTTCCGTGACAGCGAGATGGCGGTGCGCCGCCTGCGCGTCCACGTCAAGCAGCACATCCTCCACTACATGCGCGCGATCTGGAACGCCGAGGACCGCGACCAGCGGTTTTTCGAGCTGCACAGCGTCCGCGTGCCGCGCCTGGCGGGCCACCTCGACTACCGCCTGATCGAGAGCCCCGGCGCGCCGCCGGTGCCGCCGCTGTGGCAGCCGCCGTACACGATCGAGGCGACGTTGGTCCCCGAGAACGTCGATCCGATGGCGGACACCGTTCGCCTCGGCGACGTCGCGGACCTCGAGCACCCCATCGGCTACAAGGGCAACTTCATGGTGTTCCCCTTGCGGCAGCACAACGTGCTGACCAAGTACCTGGCGTTGCCCTACCTCGACAACCGCGACGGCGCGTGCGACCCGGAGCTGCTGGCCAACTACACGCCGACCGAGCTGCTCGCGTACGCCGAGGCTGCACGACAGGGCATGCCACGCGACCAGTTCGCCGCCATGCTGCCCAAGCTCCACGGGCTGCTCGACGCCCTTGATGACCGCCCCGTCCCCAGCGAAGAAGAGGTGGTGGTGCCGACCGGGTCGACGTTCATCGAGGCCCTGCCCGGCACGCGCCCCGTCCTCGAAGACTTCCGCTTGCTCCACCGCGCCATCGACGTCTCGCGCGTCGCGGCCGAGGTGCGCCGCCGGGAGCTCGACAACCTGCGCCGCGTCGCGCTGATCCGCCAGGGCCAGCTCGGCGACCCCGACATCGAGACCATGGTCGTCGCGCCACCGGGCAGCGACACCGTCGTCGACGGCCGGTCGCCCGGCGCCGGCAACGGCGAGGACCGGTAGCCGTGCCGGATCCGCGGCAAGGCGCCGCAGCAGCGGTCGCGAACATCATCGCGGCGATCGACCAGCTCGACGAGCGGGAACGCCAAAGGCTCTACGTACAGTTGCTCGCTTCCCGAGGTCCGCCGCCCACGAGCACGCGACCGGGGCAAGCGGCAACCGTGTTGCCGAACGCAGCGACGATCCTGCCATCGCCGGTCTCGAACGCGACCAGCCCGGCTACGCGAGTCAGGACATACCTGGCCGAATCCGGAGTGTCAGGCAAAGACACGGCGCCCGACTTCACGGGTATCGCCGCCAGCATTCGCAAGCTCATCACGATCGCGGTCTACGACCCGACCGGCCTCGCAGGCACGGAGCTTCGGCGTGGCGTGCAACGCCTCGTCGAGACCGCGCTCAACGGGCTCGATGCGACCCCTTCGCTGGCCAAGCGCGGCATCGTCTTCGAATTACAGTGGGTGAACCGCGATCTTCGCGCCCAGGAGAGGACCCGGTTCGGGCCAATGCAATGCCCGGTCTATCTCGCTGACGACGACAAGTCCGGATCGAACATCATCAAGATCATAGACGAGCATCGGTACCCGAAGCTCGTCCCCTACATGAAGTTTGATATTCGCCAGCATGCGCGTGACGAATGGGGTGGCGGCCTTCGGGGCACGGCAGTCCCGCCAGGCCTCGGGCGAGCCTACAATCGCATGATCTTCCTAAAGAAGTCGATCTTCACCGAAGGCGACCGAATGGGCAATAAGACGCTGATTACAAATGCGTTGCTCCACGAGTTTGGCCACGTCTGCAACATCACTACCCATGCAACCGACGGGACCGCAATGGCGACGCGCCTGACAACGCAGCGGATGATTGGTGATGTCCTCCCCTACCGCCCAGGCGATCGCGACAAGATCGTACGCGAGGTTGAACGGCTATGGATGCTTCAGAAGTCACTTTCGTCTTGACGCTGATGACGTGGACCGCGTGTTCCGCCCCGGCGGCACGGCCTTCGCCTGCGTGTGTGAGCCCGACAACCGGTGCGATGCCATGCGCGCCGTGCGACGTGCCCTCGACTGTCGAGCGCTCCCGAGAGCATGCCCTGGCCGAGGCGGCGCACCAGGCGCTGTTGAAGAGCGAGGTCGCCACCGCGGCGTTGTCGCTGGGAGCGCTGCCGGGCGATGCCCGGGCGACAGAGCCCGCTTCGAGGTCAGCGCCACTGCGGTATTTCGTGTCCGACGAGGTGGCAGGCCCGGTCGAAGGGTACTCGGTGGCCGTGCCAGACCCGAAGGTCTCGACGGCTGTGCTGTTCTCGCTCGCGACTGTGGGGTTTTCCGGCGGTGACCGGGTTCACGTCCGCGTCGTCAAGCAGGTCCCGTCCGGCACACCGCCAGCGTTCCACCGCGAAGCGACGACGTACTACTGCGTGGTCGTCGGCCCCGACGGCGTCGGCAAACCCATTCCGTTGTGGTTCTACTGATACGCACAGCGCCGTAGCGAGCCCGACCTGTGCCTGGCTGGCGGGTGCGCGCCCACCGATCCGGGCAATGCGTTACAGTCCGGGACACCGATGAGCCCCGCCGGCGCCAGCACGCGCAAGGTCGCCGAGTCCGACCTGGAGGACCTGGCGCTCTTGCACTTCACCCAGCTCGGCTACGAGTGCATCCACGGGCCCGACATCGCGCCCGACGAGCCGGCCGCCGAGCGCGCCGCCTTCGGCGACGTCGTGCTGCGTGGGCGGCTCGAGGAGGCGCTGTTCCGGCTCAACCCCGACGCGCCCGAGGCCGCGCGGGCGGAGGCGCTGCGCCGCGTGCTGACCCCCGAGTCGGCCACCGTGCTGCAGAACAACCGCGCGTTCCATCGGATGCTGCGCGACGGCGTCGAGGTCGAGGTCGCGGCCGGCGACGGCCAGGTCGCCACGCTGCGGCTGCGGCTGGTCGACTACGACGATCCCGATCAGAACGACTGGGTCGCCGTGAACCAGTTCACGATCATCGAAGGCCACTTCAACCGCCGACCCGATCTGATCGTCATGGTCAACGGGCTGCCCCTCGCCGTGATGGAGCTGAAGAACCCCGGCGACGAGAACGCGTCGTTGTCCGACGCGTACAAGCAGCTCCAGACCTACCAGAAGCAGATCCCGTCGCTGTTCACCTTCAACGCGCTGCTGGTCATCTCGGACGGTGAGGCGCGGGTCGGCACCATCAGCGCCGGGTTCGAGCGGTTCGCGCCGTGGCGCACCGTCGACGGCCAGGACGTGGTCGCACCCGGCACGCTCGAGCTGCTCACGCTGCTACACGGCATGTTCGACAAGCGCCGATTGCTGGAGCTGGTGCGCAGCTTCGTCGTGTTCGAGGACACGCCAAAGGGCGTCATCAAGAAGCTCGCCGGCTACCACCAGGTTGGCGCAGTGCGCGAGGCCGTCGCGCAGACCGTCCGCGCGACCCGGCCCGGCGGGGATCGCAAGGTCGGCGTGGTCTGGCACACCCAGGGCAGCGGCAAGTCGCTGACCATGACCTTCTACGCTGGCCGGGTCATCGACGAACCGGCCATGCAGAACCCGACCGTCGTGGTCATCACCGATCGCAACGACCTGGACGACCAGCTGTTCGGCACGTTCTCGCACTGCCGCGAGCTCTTGCGTCAGACCCCGGTGCAGGCCGCCGACCGCGACGACCTGCGCCGGCTGCTCCAGGTGGCGTCGGGCGGCGTGGTGTTCACCACCATCCAGAAGTTCTT
This sequence comes from Myxococcales bacterium, assembly GCA_016794525.1. Classification (GTDB taxonomy): domain Bacteria; phylum Myxococcota_A; class Polyangia; order Haliangiales; family Haliangiaceae; genus UBA2376. The sequence goes on along the minus strand of JAEUJY010000054.1, from coordinate 33,344 downwards.
GCCCGCCGAGAAAGGCGAGAAGTTCCCGACGCTGTCCGAGCGCCGCAACGTCGTGGTCATCGCCGACGAGGCGCACCGCAGCCAGTACGGCTTCAAGTCGAAGCTGGTCCGGCAGGCCGACGGCGGGGTGCTGGTGCCGGGGTTCGCGCAGCACATGCGCGACGCGCTGCCCAACGCGTCGTTCATCGGCTTCACCGGGACGCCCATCGAGCTGACCGACAAGAACACGCGCTCGGTGTTCGGTGACTACATCTCGGTCTACGACATCCAGCGCGCCGTCGAGGACGGCGCGACGGTGCCGATCTACTACGAGAGCCGGCTGGCCAAGCTCAGCCTCGATCCCGACCAGCGCGCGGTCATCGACGACGAGTTCGAGGAAGTGACCGAGGCCGAGGAGGAGTCGCGGCGCGAGCGGCTGAAGTCCAAGTGGGCGGCACTCGAGGCGGTGGTCGGCGACGAGAAGCGTGTGCAGCTGATCGCCGCTGACATCGTCAAGCACTTCGAGAACCGGCAGGCGGCGATCGAGGGCAAGGCGATGATCGTGTGCATGTCGCGCCGCATCTGCGTGGCGATGCACGACGCCCTGGTGGCGCTGCGGCCGACGTGGCGCGAGGAGGACGACGAGCGCGGCGCGTTGAAGGTCGTGATGACGGGCTCGGCGTCGGACGACCTGCCGTGGCAGGAGCACATCCGCTCGAAGGCCCGGCTCGAGCGCCTGGCCGACCGGTTTCGCGACCCAACCGACCCGTTCAAGCTGGTCATCGTCCGCGACATGTGGCTGACCGGTTTCGACGCGCCGTCGATGCACACGCTGTACGTCGACAAGCCGATGCAGGGCCACGGGCTGATGCAGGCGATCGCCCGCGTCAACCGCGTGTATCGCGACAAGCCGGGCGGCCTGGTCGTCGACTACCTGGGGCTGGCGGAGAACCTGCGCCGGGCGCTGGCCACGTACACCGAGGCCGGCGGCCAGGGCGAGACCGCGGTCGACGTCGACGAGGCGGTCGCGGTGTTCCTCGAGAAGCTCGAGGTCGCGCGCGACTTCTTCCACGGCTTTTCGTACGCGAAGTTCATGACCGGCAACCGGCTGGAGCGGGTGATGCTGCTGGCTCCCGCGCAGAACCACGTGCTCAGCCAGGACGATGGCCGCGACCGGTTCGTCGACATCGTCGTGGCGCTGGAGCGCGCATTCGGGCTGTGCGGCGCGCGCGACGAGGCGCTGACGGTGCGCGACGAGGTCGCGTTCTTCCAGACCGTGAAGGCGATGATCGTGAAGTCGACGGTGGGCGCGGGCGGCGGCGCGCAGCTCGACGTCGAGAGCGCGCTGCGGCAGCTGGTGTCGAAGGCGCTGGTCGCCGAGGGAGTGATCGACGTGTTTGAGGCCGCCGGCCTGAAGAAGCCCGACGTCAGCGTGCTGTCGGAGGACTTCCTGGCCGAGGTGAAGGCCATGCCGCACAAGAACCTGGCGGCCGAGCTGCTGCGACGGCTGTTGAACGACGACCTCAAGACCCGGCGGAAGAAGAACGTGGTCCAGGCCGAGGCGTTCTCCGACAAGCTGGAGAAGACGATCGTCCGCTACCGCAACCGCGCGATCGAGACCGTCGAGGTCATCGAGGAGCTCCTGGCGCTGGCCAAGGAGATGGGCAAGGCCACCGCGCGCGGCGATGCGCTGGGGCTCACCGAGGACGAGCTGGCGTTCTACGACGCGCTCGGCGCCAACGACTCGGCGGTGGCGGTGCTGGGCGACGCAGTGCTCACGCAGATCGCCCGCGAGCTGACCCAGCAGATCCGCGGGTCGGTGACGATCGACTGGACCGCCAAGGAGGCGGTGCGCGCGCGCCTGCGCGTGCTGGTGCGCCGCAAGCTGCGACAGCACGGCTACCCGCCCGACAAGGCCGAGCGTGCCGTCGAGACCGTGCTCAAGCAGGCCGAGCTCTTGGCCGCCGAGTGGGCGGGCTGACGGAGAGGAGCGTTGTGCCGCTAGCGAACGATGAACAGGATCGCCTCGAGTCGCTGCTCGTGCAGCTTGCCGGACGCTTCGTCGAGCGACCCTTCGACTACTTCTCCGAGCGCGAGCTGCAGGCGGAGTTCTACGCGCTGGCCCGCGGCGCGTTCGGCGAGGCGACGGTCGCCGACGGCAACGGTCGGCACCACACCGTCTCGCTGTTCCGCCACGAGTACAACACGCTGGGCCGATATCGCGGCGGCGCCAAGAAGGAGGCCTTCTTGCAGCGCTATTCGCGGCAGGGCGAAGGCGACGTCGGAGCCCTCGACTTTGCGGTTCTCGAGCGCGCGTTTGCGGAGGCAAACAAGCTGCTGACGGTGATCAACAAGGACGAGACATGCAGGGCGCTGCTGCGCGCGGCCGTCGATGCGGGCCACAAGCCGGCGATCCTGGCAGCGGGTGTCGAGTTCAAGATGGCGCACGTTTCCAAGCAAGCGGGCGGTGAACCGACCACCGCAGACCTCAACCAGCTCGAGGCCGGGCTACTCGCAGACTGCCGCAAGCTGGCGCACGAGCGGCCGGGCATCGCCTACGCGATCGCGTTCAGCCACACGGCCAGCATTCCCAACGCGGGCCAGGTATTGGCGAGGGCGCGCGGCCAGTTCATGGCCCATCACCCCAAGGGCGACGTGCGGCTCGCCTTGATCGCGCGCGAGACGGCGCACATCGACGGAGCGTGGCGGTCGGCGGCGTTTCCGAGTCTTCGGCCCTAGCGCGCTGCGGGCGGCGGGTAGCCGGCGCCTGGCGGCGGGTAGCCTGCGCCAGGCGGCGGGTAGACGAAGAGCGGCGCGGGTGGGGCGGCGGGGCCGACCTGGCGGCGCCACTGGCCCATGGCCTTCAGGTAGGGGCGCTTTACCAGGTACATCGGGAAGCCGACGATCCACATCATCAGCACGCACAGCGTCCAGCCGACGGGCCCCATCGCGGCGACGCCGGTGAGGTCGCGCTTGTCGTAGCCCAGGCGGCTGGAGTCGATGGCGACCCACACGACGCTGCCCAGCATCGCCAGGTAGATCAGGATGCCCATGCGTCGAGGCTACGCGTCCGGCGTTTCCGCGGGAACGTCGGGCCGCATGTCCGCCGCCTCGTGCCTAGCGTTGCCAGCGGCGGACCTCGCCGGGGTTGCCGAAGGCGAGCGGGCCGGTGCCGCCCTCGTCGTAGGCGGTGCTGGACCAGCGCATGCCGGGGTCGAGGTGGGCGATCAGGCCGGGGTCGCTGACGGTGATGCGGACGACGCCGGCGCCGAGCAGGCTGTGCCCGGGGGCGGCGGCGGCGTTGCCGTCGACGTCGTCCCAGGTCATGCCGGTGGGTGGCTCGCTCTGGACGCGCGGCAGGTTGCGGACCTCGATCAGCTCGACCGACTGGTAGAGCGGCGCGGGGTCGGCGGCCGGATCGCGATCGGCCCAGGCCCGCCACCAGGCCTTGTAGGCGGCGGCGCCGGGGCCCCACTCGTCCTCGACCAGCATCGCGGCGAAGCTGGGCGACAGCGGGATGTCGACGACGTCGGGGTGGACGATGTCGACCGCCAGGTCGATGACGCCGCCGTCGCGGGCCAGCACGGTGATCGTGTACAGGTCGCACATCGCGATGAGCGTCGCACGACGCCCGGGATCCGGGTCGCAACCGATCGGATCGCGGAGCTGCCACGACCGCCACCGCCCGCGTCGCCGTCGTGTTTGCAGCCGCGCCCACCTACTTCCTGTGTCCCGCCGCCGCGGGCGCTGATTTTGCGCAACCGCGGCCCGGGGCGGTCGATGGCCGCGCCGCCCAGGCGACCGGGGCGCCGTCGTAGCCCAGCGGGCTGTCACAACCGCGGTCGGCACGGGCACCAACCCGTCATGCCCCAAGCCCTCATGTGCCCCGCGCTCCGGACGGTGGTGGTCGCGTGGCTCGCGACTGGCGCGAGCTGCACCGACCCGCCGACCGAGGAGCCCGCCACCGCGGCCAGCGGTCTCATCGTGCCCACCGGTGCGGCGCTCTGGACCACCCGCGGCAACCAGATCCCGGTCTGCTTCTTGAACGGCACGGTCGACGAGCGCGCGCTGTTTCGCACGACGGTCGAGCGGACCTGGGGCGCGGCCGCGGCGATCACCGTGCACTGGAGCGACGCGTGCCCGTTCACCGGCACCACACCCCAGGTCCGCGTCTCGTTCCGTCACGCCGCCGGCGCGGCCTCTCACGGGGCGGCGACGATCGGCACCGCCGCGGCGGCGCCGCCGACCGCTCCGGTGTGGTGCCTCGGCGACGACGGGTTCTTCGTCCCGTGCCCGGGCGTCGATGTGGCCCTCGGCACCGACCGCGCCGACGCTGAGTACCAGATCATCCACCTGTTCGGACACGTCCTCGGCTTCGCCAACGACGAGCTGATCTTCGACGACGGCTCGTGCCGCGATCTGACCGGAGTCCCAGACGGCACGGGCCACGTCCTGGACGTCCTCGATCGCCAGTCGGTGATGTACGGGTGTGGCGAGCGACGGCCGTTCCTGTCGGAGCTGGATCGCAAGACCGTCGCGATGGCCTACGGCCGGCGCCCCGATCGGCGCGATCGCGTCGCCGACCTCAACGGCGACGGTCGAGTCGAGCCGATCGCGACCAACCGCGACAGCACGTGGGCCTTGCGTTCGGGTGGCTTCGGGTTCGACGGCTTCCACTGGGTGTTCGGAGCGTTCTACGGCTCGGTGGCGACGCTCTATGGCGACGTCACCGGGGACGGCCTGGCCGACGGCGTCGCGATCAACGCAGACGGCGCGTACGTGGCGGTGTCCGACGGGACGACGCTGCAGTTCGCTGGCCGATGGACGCCGCTGCCGCTCAACCCGTTCGACGGCAACGGCCGGTACCAGCTCGCCGAGGTCAACGGTGACGGCCACCTCGATCTGGTCCAGGTCGATGGGCAGGTCTACGTCGCGCTGTCGACCGGGACGAGCTTCGCGCCGCCCGGCCACTACGGGTGGCCGGGGGCGCGCCTGGGCACCGACCTACAGCACGACCTCGCCGACGTCGATGGCGACGGGCGGGCCGAGGGGATCCGGTGGATGGGGCCGGAGATCGTCGTGACGCGCCTGAGCCAGGACTCCGCCTTCGACTTCCATCAGACGTACCACGCGATCGCCTCCCGCCTGTGGGTCGACCGCGAGCTCGGGTTCGGCGACGTCGACGGCGATGGCCGCGCCGACCTGATCGCCGTGTCCTACGACGGCGTCGACGTGATCCGCTCGTTCGACACCTCGGTCCTGGTCCCGGAGCGCTGGACGACGGCGCCGTTCTGGGGCACCCGCGCCACCCTGTTCGGCGACGTCAACGGTGACGGCCGCACCGACCTGATCGCGGTCAACGACGACGGCGACTGGGTCGCGCTGTCCGATGGCACCGGCTTCGTGCCGTTTGGCGTGCGCTGGACGACCGGGCCCTTCTACTCGCTGCCGTGATCGAGCCCGCGACCGGTTCGTCGACATCGTCGTGGCGCTGGAGCGCGCGTTCGGGCTGTGCGGCGCGCGCGACGAGGCGCTGACGCGTGCGCGACGACGCCGGCGCCGAGCAGGCTGTGCCCGGGGGCGGTGGCAGTGTTGCCGTCGACGTCGATCCGGCCCCGGCCAGGCGTTGGATGTGCGATCCATGGAGGCACGATGACCACGCGCCGCGCTCCGCTCTCCTGTTCGCTGGTGCTGCTCGCGCTCGCTCCGGCGTGCCACGGCAAGGCGCCGACCGCCGCGCCCGGCAACACGCCCGGCGGCCGTGCCGAGCGCGCGCCGCTGTTCCGCTCGTTCTGGGTGAACCACCGCCGCGGCGGCGGCAGCCGTCGCTGCGCCGCGAGCGACTACGCGCCGGCGGCCGCGCGCGCGGGCGAGCCGGCAGCGGCGCGGGCCGACGCCTGGGCCGCGGTCGCCGACACCTGCTGGTTCGACTGGCAGGGCGAGGACCGCGCGATCGACGCGGCCGGCCTGGCGGCGTACGTGGGCTTCGGCACGGCGCTGCTCGAGGCGGGGTTCCCGCACGACTGCGAGGATCTGATGACCGCGGTGACCACGCCGTACCCGGGCGGGCTGTCGGACTACGAGGTCACCGAGGAGCTGCAGCCGCTGGTCGACGACGCGCTGGCGCTGGGCGAGCGCTGCGGCGCGGCCGCCGAGGCCGAGCTGGCGGCGTTCGCGCCGCCGACCTGCCCGAGCGACGACGCGTGCTTCGCGCTGGTCGAGGGCGAGCCGCCCGAGGGCGCGGCCGCCGACGACCCCGACACCGACATGATCGAGGACGTGGTCTGCCCCGCGGTCGAGCGGCGCACCGCCGCCGGCGCGCGCCGGCTCAGCGCGGACGACGGCGCGCTGGTCGACGCGGGCTTCTGCTGCGGCGTCTCGTCGATCACGACCGCCGTGGTCGACGGCCAGCGCTACGTGCTGGTGCGCCCGAGCGGCGAGGACAGCATGTTCATCCGGGTGTGCAGCGGCGGCACCGCGTCGGCGACGCCCGCCACCGTCTACCGCGTCGAGGGCGACCGGCTGGTGGTCGAGGCCGATCGCGGCCTCAGCTGGCACTGATCGCGGTCAGTTCGCGGCGCCGACGGCGCTGCCGCCGATGGTGAGCGTGGGATCGACGATCGTCGGGGCGACGCGAGCGGTCGCGCAGCGCGCGTTGATGAACGCCTCGAGCACGGCCTTGCGCCGCGGCAGGAACACGCCGGTGAGCGCGGGCGACAGCGTCTTGGCGCCGTCGATGTGGGTGAAGCCGTTGGACGACGGCCAGATCAGGCCGCCGCCGAGCGCGACGCCGACCGAGGTCTGGTGGCAGCCGGCGCAGGTCTGGGTGGTGGCGCGGTCGAGGACGTTGTTGGTGGTGAGCGTCGAGCCGAGCGCGGTGAGTTTGGTCTGGATCGCGGCACGCGCGGCGGCGTTGGCGCGGGCGCGGTAGCGGACGGTCTCGGTGCCCGGCATCGAGACGCTCTCGAACTCGTTGAACAGGTTGCTGGTCGACAGGCCGATCGTCGCGGTGCTGGTGCGGACGAGCGCGGGGATCTGGTTGACGAACGCAGTGAGGAACGCGCTCGACCGCGCGTGGGTGCCGGCGAACAGCTCCTCGGCGGGGTTGGCCTTGACCTGGACGTGGTCGAACGCGAGCCGGCACGTGCTGGGCTCGGTCGCGACCGAGCAGCTCTTGCGCAGCTTGAACTCGCGCAGCGCCCACTCGGCGCCGTCGATGAACATGTTGGTGCGCACCTGGCCGTTGGTGAACGCCGCGGTGGCGCCGTTGGCCAGGCCGTAGTGCCGCGCGTCGACCACCGCCGGGAAGCCAGCGACCGCGCCGCCGGTGAAGTAGAACCGCTCGAGCTTGGCGGCGCGGCTGGTGGCGTCGGCGTCGGTCGACAGCTCCTGCCAGAACCGCGCGACCGGCAGGCACGCGGCGATGCCGGCGGCCGGCGTCGGGTTGGGCAGCGTGGCCTCGAAGATGACGAAGCCGGGCCCGGAGAGCGGCGCCGCGGCGGTGGTGGTGACCGAGTAGACGATGCGGTACTCGCCGCAGTTGGCGCCGGTCGAGGGCGCCAGGTCGAAGCGGTTGAACAGGCCGACCGGCACGAACTTCACCGCCGACGTCGCGAGGAACGGGTTCACCGCCGCCAGCTTGAGCTCCGGCGTCCGCGGGCAGCGCAGGCCGTAGCGCTCGGGATCGATGTTCGCGTCGTTGCAGTCGCCGACGGCGGCGGTGGCGCCGAAGGTGCGGAACCACGCCTGGTAGATGCCGAGGTTGGTCTGCACCGCGCTGACGGCCGCGGTCGCGCGCAGGCGATCCATCACGCGGGTGAACGAGAAGCGCGCCAGCGCCGTGGCGTCGGTGACCGCCAGCGATCGCGCCGGCACCGTGCCGCTCACCGGACACGCGGCCGCGGCGGCCGCCGCCGCGACGTCGGGCGCCGGCGCGACCGCGCCCTCGGTCAGCGCCGATGGGGCCTCGCCGACGTCGTCGAGGGGAGCAGGATCGTCGACGCACGCGGCGGCGGCGGTGAGCGTGAGCAACCAGGGGACCAGGCGCGGCATGTGGGGCTCCGGGGTGGGAGGTGGCAGATCGTGAGCAAGAGCCACCAGCCCCCACGATCGGCTCATCCCGTGCCCCTCTCCGGCTCCGTGCCCGTGCCCGTGCCCGTGCCCGTGCCCGACGCCGACTCCGACTCCGGTTCCGACTCCGGCTCCGGTTCCGACTCCGGCTCCGGTTCCGACTCCGGTTCCGGTTCCGACTCCGGTTCCGACTCCGGTTCCGGTTCCGACTCCGACTCCGGTTCCGACTCCGACTCCGGTTCCGACTCCGACTCCGGATCCGGATCCGTCCCCGTCCCCGCCCCGTCCCCGTCCCCGATCCGCGCGATCAGTTCGCGTTCCCGACGACGCCGCCGCCGATCGTGAGCCGCGGGTCGCTCGCCTCTCTCGGCCGCGCCGTGCCGCATCGCGCGTTGATGAAGCCCTCCAGCACGTCGAGGCGGTGGGGCAGGAACACGTCGAGCAGCGCGGGCGAGAGCTGACCGGACTCGTCGACGTGGGTGAAGCCGTTGGACGGCGGCCAGCGCAGGCCGCCGCCGAGGTCGGCGTTGCTCGACACCTCGTGGCAGCCGGCGCAGGTCTGGGTCGTCGCGCGCGCGAGCACGTTGGTAGTGGTGAGCGGCGCGTCGAGCGCCAGCAGGCCGCGCTGCAGCTCGGCGCGCGTCGCGACGCTGGCGCGCGCGGCGTAGCGCACGTTGGCGGTGCCCGGCGTCGCCACGCTCTCGAAGGTGTCGGCGACCTCGGGCACGTCGAGGGCGAGCGTCGCGGCGTCGCCGCCGACGAGCCCGCGCAGCTGCGCGACGAAGCCGGCGAGGAACGCCGCGCTGCGCGGGTGCGTGCCGGCGAACAGCGCCTCGGCGGGGTTGGCCTTGGCCGCGACGTGCTCGAACGTCAGCCGGCAGGTCGCGGGATCGGCGCAGCGCCGGCGCAGCTTGAACTCGCGCAGGCCCCACTCGACGTTGTCGACGAACATGTTGGTGCGGATCTGGCCGGCGCCGAACGCCGCGCCGGCGCCGTCGGCGAGGCCGTAGTGGTGCGCGTCGACCACCGCCGGGAAGCCGGGCACCGCGCCGCCGGTCAGGTAGAACTGCTCGAGGCGCGCGGCGCGCACGCCGGGGTCGGGCTCGGCCGACAGCGCCTGCCAGAAGCGCGCGACCGGCAGGCAGCCGTCGACGCCCGCGGCCGGCGTCGGGTTGGGCAGCGCGGCCTCGAAGATGACGAAGCCACGCCCGCCGAACGGCGCGCCAGGGCTGAGCGCCAGCGCGTAGACGATGCGGTACTCGCCACAGTGCCGACCGTCGACGGGCGCCAGGTCGAGGCGGTTGAACAGGCCCACCGGCACCAGCCGCACCGGCGACGCCGGCGACAGCGGGTTGACCGACGCCAGCGCCAGCTCGGGCGTGCGCGGGCAACGCAGCCCGTAGCCCTCGGGGTCGACGCCGGGATCGTCGCAGTCGCCGAGCGCCGCGCTCGCGCCGAACGTCCGCCACCACGCCTGGTAGATCGCGACGCTGCTCTGGGCCGACGTCACCGCCGCGGTCGCGCGGATCCGATCGAACACGCGCGCGAAGCCGAAGCGCGCCAGCACCTCGGGATCGGTGACCGCCAGGGACGCGAACGGCGACGTGCCGCTGACCGGGCACGTCGTGACCACCGGCGGCGGATCGATCGGCGGATCGATCGGCGGATCGATCGGTGGCTCGATCGGCGGATCGATCGGCGGATCGATCGGGTCGCGCTCGACGCAGCCGGCGGCCGCGACGAGCAACAACGACACGGTGAGCGCGAGGCGGGGCATGGGGGGGTCCGGGCAGCAGACGAGGGGCGACACGACCAAGAGCCCCCACCCCGCCCGAACGGCTCATCCCGATCCCCGTTCCCCGATCCCGTCCCCGTCCCCGTCCCCGTCCCCGATTCCGTCCCCGATCCCGTGCCCGTGCCCGTGCCCGTGCCCGTGCCCGATCTCTCCTTCTCCTCCTCCTTCTTCTCCTCCTCCTTCTCCTCCTCCTCCTTCTCCTCCTCCTCCTCCTCCCCCCGCCGCAAGAATGGGTCCATTCGCGCCCGCCTCTCCCGCCCATCGGGTCCGCCGCGCCCCGCCGCTCCGCCACAACCCCGCGACGCCTGGTCACGCCCTGCTGGCCCGTCCCTTGCGATAGGGTCGCGCACCATGAAGCAAACCGCTGTCCTCGCCCTGGCCCTCGCGACCGTCCTGTCCACCGCCTGCAAGAAGAAGGACGAGGGCAAGAAGGCCGAGCCCGCCGCCAAGCCCGGCGACAAGCCCGCCGACAAGCCGGCCGACAAGCCGGCGGATCCGCCGCCGCCGCCGCCGGCCGCCGACAAGGAGGTCGATCTGTCGGCCTGGGGCGCGCCGTTCGCCGGCTTCGTCGCGATGGCGCCCGAGGGCACCACGGTCACCTTCGACGACCCGAGCCGCCAGCTGGCGATCTCCGAGGAGGACTTCCTGTCGGTGAGCGAGGCGCCGTACTACGCCGACGGCGTCAAGGGCCTGGCGAGCGACAAGGACAACTCGAACATCCAGATCGTCAGCGACACCGAGGCGCGCTGGGAGCGCAACCCGCCGCTCGGCAAGCAGTGGAACTTCGACATCAAGATCGACGTCGGCGGCGCCGCCTACTCGTGCAACGGCGGCAGCTTCACCAGCGCCGCGGTCGCCGACAAGCTGGTCGCGATCTGCAAGAGCATGAAGAAGAAGTAGGCGCCCGCCGGCCCGAAGCCGGCGAGCCCTGCCCACCGCCGCCGCCCACTCATCACGCGGGGCGGGCGCGACCGGCGGGGCCGATCGCGCCGCGCGCGAGCGTCACTCCGACCGCAGCTTGAGCAGGATGCGGATGACGTACCAGAACAAGAGCGCGACCGAGGCGAACAGCGACAGGGCGGCGCCGACGTAGTTGTCGGTGTCGTCGTGCTGCATGATCTGCGACGTCTCGTAGAGGATCTGGCCGGCGGCGAGGAGCACCATCGCGATCGAGAAGACGATCCCGAGGTTGAAGCCGAACACCAGCGACAGGACGATCAGGCCCATCGCCGCGGCGCCGCCGACGACCAGCGCGGTGCGGAGGAACGAGAAGTCCTTCTTGGTGATGAACACCGACGCGGTCAGCGCGCCGAACACACCCAGCGTGATGTACGCGGCGTCACGGATGATGTTGGGATCGCCCTTGCCGCTCGCGACCATGTCCTTGGTGACCCAGGTGACGATCATCAGCAGCGGCACGAAGATCAGGGCCTCGCCGATCGTGTAGATCGTCAGGCCGATGTAGTGCAGCGGCTTGGACCGCGTGTGCTCGGCCATGTAGTGCGCGATGAAGCTGAGCGCGGTGAACACCGCCAGCACGACGCCCCAGTGCCAGCGGGGGGCCGGGTAGAAGTCGCCCTCGTAGAAGTGACCGATCGCGAAGTCGACCAGCGGCGCGGTGACCTTCTTGCTGAGCGTCGCGTTCTTGAACAGCAACCACTCGATGGCGGTGAACGCCAGGATCGCCACGAACAGGTGCAGGTAGACGAGGCGGATGTACTTGACCCGCGCCGACACGCCGACGGTCGCGTCGGCGCCGGCGATGCCGCGCTTGCTGCCTTGCTGCTGGTTGCCGAACGGCATGCCCTGCGGCGGCCCGCCGAAGCCGACGCCCGGAGGCGCGCCGAACGACGGCCCCTGCTGCGGCGGCGGCCCACCCCAGCCCTGCTGCTGCGGCGGAGGCGGCTGCGGCGGAGGCGCGCCCCACTGCTGCGGAGGCGGCTGCTGCGGCATCGGCGGCTGCGCGCCCCACGGCTGCTGCGGCGGCGGCGCCTGCGGCATCGGCGGCTGCTGGCCCCACGGCTGCGCGGGCGGCGGCGGTTGCGGCGCGCCCCACTGCTGCGGCGGCGCCTGCGGCGGCTGCGGCATCGGCGGCTGCTGACCCCACGGCTGCGCGGGCGGCGGCGGCTGCGGCGCGCCCCACTGCTGGGGCGGCTGCGCCGCGGGCGGTTGCTGATCCCACGGCTGCTGCGGTTGGCCCGGCTGGCCCGGCTGACCCGGCAGGTTGTTGGGGGCCCACCCCATGATGGTCTTGGCAGGCGGCTTCTGATCGTTCGACATGGTCTGCGCAGCTCCCTTGGGCGTGGCCGCCCGTCCCGATGGAGTCTACAGGAGCCGGTTGTGACGGGGGGATGGCATCGGATGGCGAATCCGCGCACCCGGCGGCCCCGATCACGATGGGTGGAAGGCCCCGGCTCTGCTAGCCTTCCCCCGTGCGCCGCACGAGCTTCACCCGCGTCGATCCCGATTCATTTCGGATCACCCGGGTTGCCCTGATCTTGCTCTTCGCCCTCGCCGGCACGTCGCTGGTCTTCGGACTGTCGGAGCCCGCCGCGCAGGCGCGCATCGCCACCTGGCTCATCCCGACGCCGAGCGGCGTGTTCCGCGAGGGCAAGGTCTGGACGCTGCTCACCGGCCCGTTCCTCGAGCCGCGCTTCGTGTCGCTGTTCGTCGAGGGCCTGATGCTGTGGATGCTGATGCCGCGGCTGGAGCGCTGGTGGGGCCCGCGCCGGTTCGTCCTGTTCGTGGCGATGACCTCGATCGCGGCGACCACCGCCGGCACGCTGGCGGGGCTCGCGCTCGACCGCGAGGACATGATCGCCGGCATGAACCCGACCATCCTGGCCGGCACGGTCGCGTTCGGGGTGCTGTACGCCCGGCAGCCGGTGCAGTTCTTCGGCGTGCTGCCGATGACGGGACGGGCGTTCATGTGGGGCATGGTGGCCATCACGGCGCTGTTCGTGCTGATCGGCCAGGAGTGGACCGAGGGCGCGGCGATGGCGGCGGCGATGCTGGTCGGGGCCGGGCTCGCGTCGGGACGCATCGACCCGATCGCGTTCTGGCGGCGGCGCAAGTACGCCAAGGCCCGGGCCCACTTGTCGGTGGTCCCCCCCGAGGTGTCGACGATCCCGCGCAAGCCGAAGGGCGACGAGCGCTACTTGAACTAGCCCGCCGACGGTCGATAATCCGAGGGCGGTGCTCATCGCGACCCTGACCTCTCCCCCCGACGCCGCCGCGGCCCCGCCGGCCCCGCCGGCCGCGAGCGCCAACGTCGCCGAGGTCGCCGAGGTCGCGCCGCCAGAAGTCGCCCGGGTCGCCGCGCTCGCGCTCACGCGGCTGCGAATGACGACGATCGCGATCTGCGCGTCGCTGCCCGCCGCGGCGATCTACGCGGTGCTGCGCGACAGCGTCGCCGGCGTGGTGGCGGTGGCGATCGCCGAGGCGCTGGTCGCCACCGTCGCGGTGATGACCCGGCGCGGCCACATCCCCGCGACCCGCGCCCCGGTGATGCACCTCGCGGTGTGGCTGGTCGTGGTCACGACGGTGTTCGTCGGCGTCGCGCTGTACCGCGACCCGACGCTGCTGCTGATCACCGCGCTGCTGGTGGTCAGCTACGGATCGGTGCAGCTCGATCGCCGGCTGCTGTACGTCGGCTTCGGCCTGACGGTCGCCGGGTGGATCGTCGTCGCGCTGGCGGCCGACATCCCGCTCGGCCACGACCACGGGCTGGTGCTGGCGGCCGCCTTCGCGATCGGCCACGTCGTGTCGCGATCGTCGACGCTGTTCCTCGCTGACGCCGAGCACCACCGGGCCCAGACCGAGGCGATGCGCGCCGTCGCCGAGGAGCGCAGCCGCCAGCTCGAGTCGGCGCTGACCGCCGCCAAGCGCGAGATCGCCGAGCGCGAGCGCGCCGAGCAAGAGCGCGAGCAGCTGCGCGATCAGTTCCTGGCCGCCCAGAAGATGGAGGCGATCGGCACGCTGGCCGGCGGCGTCGCGCACGACATCAACAACGTGCTGGCCGGCATCCTGTCGATGGCCGAGCTGTGCCGCGACGACGCGCCCCCGCGCACGCGCGAGGACCTCGACCAGATCATCGCGTCGTGCCAGCGCGGCGCGGCGCTGACCCGCAACCTGCTGGCGTTCAGCCGACGCCGGCCGGCGACCCAGGGCCCGCTGCGGACCGCGCAGGTGGCGCAGGGCGTGGTGGCGCTCCTCGAGCGCACGCTGCCCAAGCGGATCGAGCTGGTGACCCACCTCGACGACGACGGGGTCGTGCTGGGCGACGCCGATCAGCTCACCCAGGCGGTGGTCAACCTGTGCACCAACGCGGTCGACGCGATCGCCGGCAGCGGCCGGATCTCGCTGTTCACCCGCCGCGCCGAGCTGACGCCCGACGCCGCCGACGCGCTGCACCTGCCGCCCGGGCGCTACGCGGTGATCGCGGTCGGCGACACCGGCGCCGGCATGGACGACGCGACGCGGGCGCGGATGTTCGAGCCGTTCTTCACCTCGAAGCCGCTGGGCAAGGGCACCGGCCTGGGGCTGGCGATGGTCTACGGCACCGTCGAGCAGCACCGCGGCGCGATCGACGTGGTCTCGACGCCGGGCGCCGGGACGACGGTCACGCTGTACCTGCCGGTCGCCGACGTCGCGCTGCCCGCCGAGGCGACGACGCCGACGCCCGCGCCCGCCCCGCGCCGCCACCGCGTGCTGGTCGTCGACGACGAGGCGATCATCCGCTCGATGACCCGGCGGGTCCTCGAGAAGGCCGGCCACGAGGTGGTGGCCGCCGACGGCGGCGAGGCCGCGCTCGCCGCCTGGCGCGCCACGCCGGGGTTCGCGGTGGTGGTCATGGACATGTCGATGCCGGGCATGAGCGGCGCGCAGTGCTTCACCGCGCTGCGCGCGCTCGCGCCGACGGCGCAGGTGCTGCTGGTCTCGGGCTACACCGACGATCACGACCTGCGCAGCTGCCTGGCCAGCGGCGCGGTGGGCTTCCTGCCCAAGCCGTACGACCGCGCCGATCTGGTGGCGGCGATCGACGCGATCGTGTCCGGGCGACCGCTGCCCGACGCGGTCACCGCCGGCGCGTAGCTCCGACGGGGTGGCCGCCGTGTTAGGCTGGCCGCGATGGAGCCAGGTCCCGACGACGCCCCCAGCTTCGAAGGCTCGGGGCTCACCACGATGTTCGAGGGCGCGTGGGCGACCGTGCAGCGCCTGCGCAAGGGCAAGCTGGTCGTGGTCGCGGGCGCCGATCAGGGCAAGGAGCTCGAGATCGTCAAGCCGCGGGTGACCGGCGGCCGCAGCATCATCAGCGACCTCGTGCTGGCCGACAAGGCGGTGTCGGGGACCCACTTCGAGATCGCCGCGCGCGACGACGGCTACCGGCTGCGCGACCTCAACTCGCGCAACGGCGTCTACGTCGGCGACCTGCGGATCCGCGAGGTGTTCCTGCGCCCGGGCACGGTGTTCCGGCTCGGCCACACGTCGATCCAGTTCCAGCCGATGCAGGACATCGTCGAGATCGAGCTGTCGAAGCGCGACCGCTTCGACGCGATCATCGGCGGCTCGGCGGCGATGCGGCAGATCTTCGCGCAGCTCGAGAAGGTCGCGCCGAGCGACCTGACCGTGCTGATCACCGGCGAGACCGGCACCGGCAAGGAGATGGTCGCGCGCGCGGTGCACAACACGTCGTCGCGCAAGGCCAAGCCGTTCGTCGTGCTCGACTGCGGCTCGATCCCCAAGGAGCTGATCGAGTCGACGCTGTTCGGCCACGAGAAGGGCAGCTTCACCGGCGCGATCGGCCAGCACCTCGGCTGCTTCGAGCAGGCCAACGGCGGCACGATCTTCCTCGACGAGATCGGCGAGCTCGACATCACGCTGCAGCCCAAGCTGCTGCGGGTGCTCGAGCAGCGCGAGATCAAGCGGGTCGGCGGCGACAAGACGATCAAGGTCGACGTGCGGGTGCTGGCGGCGACCAACCGCGACCTCCGCGAGGAGGTCAACAAGGGCAACTTCCGCGAGGACCTGTACTTCCGCCTGAGCGTGGTCCACGTCGAGCTGCCGCCGATGCGCGAGCGCCGCGAGGACATCGCGTCCCTGGCCAACCACTTCCTGCGCGACATCGCCGGCCGCCGCGCGATGCAGATGACGTTCGGCCCCGACGCGATGGCGGCGATGCTGAGCCACGCCTGGCCGGGCAACGTCCGCGAGATGCGCAACGTCGTCGAGCGCGCCGCGGCGCTGTCCGACGGGCCGACGATCACCCGCGCCGACCTGGTGTTCGGCCGCGAGCTGGGGCCGAGCGTCTCGGCCAGCCACGACCTGGCCAAGGCCGGGATCGCGGGGGCGCAGCGGGCGGTGGCCGCCGAGGCCGGCGTCGAGCTGCCCGCCGGCAGCGGCCCGGCGATCTTCGACGCCGCGCTGCTCAAGCCGGGGCTGGGGTTCAAGCAGGCCAAGCAGACCGTCGTCGACGCGTTCGAGGCGGCCTACCTCGAGGCGCTGCTCGGCCGTAACGACGGCAACATCACCCGCTCGGCCAACGAGGCCGGCCTGACCCGCTACCACCTGCGCGAGCTGCTCAAGCGCCACGGCATCAAGGGCGGCGAGCAGGAGTAGCCGCGGCGGGGCGGCGGCGGGGCGGGCCGCGTGAAGAACCGGGCGCCGGTGCGTCCTGGGGGGTAGAGGCACGATGAGCACCTGGGCCAGGAGCCGCGGGCGGGCGGGCGGCCGGCCATGAGCGTCGGGGTCCTCGCGACACGCGTCAGCATCCGGATGAACGCTGGGGTCAGGATTTTCGAGCGTCTCCGTGGTACCGGTAGATTCGTGACGGCGGACCGCGAAGATCGTGCGGCCGGGGACGTCGGTGGAGGCGAGCCCGTGCTGTCGCCGTCCGCCGCCGTCGCCCCTGCCGTGCGCCTGCGCGAGGGCGCGCCCGCGGCCGTCGACCCGGCCTTCGACGCGCTGGTGGCCGAGCACCTGCCGGCGCTGCGCGTGCGGGCGGCGCAGCTGTGCCGCGCCGCGGTCGATCCCGATGACCTGATCCAGGACGCGCTGGTGCGGGCGTTCCGCGCCCGCGGCCAGCTCAAGGACGCCGACCACGCGCGCGGCTGGTTCCTGGCGATCGTCACCAACACGTTCCTCGACACGCTGCGCCGCCGCCGGGTCCGCCCGGGTGAGGTCGAGCTGGCGATCGATCCGCCGGCGCCGACCGCCGAGCACGACGCGCCGTGGGCCGCGCTCGACGTCGAGGACGTGCGCGCGGCGGTGGCCGAGCTGCCGGAGGACGTGCGCGACACCTACCGCATGTTCGCGCTCGAGGGCCGCGACTACGTGGCGATCGCCCAGGCGCTGGGCGTGCCCAAGGGCACGGTCGGCTCGCGGATCCTGCGCGCGCGCAAGCGCCTGCGCGAGCTCTTGGCCGCGCGCGCCGGAGGTGAGGCGTGAGCCCGCACCAGGTCGACGCGTACCTCGACGGCGCGCTGGGCGAGGAGGCCGAGGCGCGGTTCCTCGATCACCTGATCGACTGCGCGGCGTGCCAGGCCGAGCTGCACGGCGAGGTGCAGCTGCGCGATCGCGAGGACGCGCTGCGGGGGGCCGCGACGACGACGACGACGACGCGTGCCGGCGACGCGCCGGTGATCCCGATCGGCGCGGGTCGCCGCCGGCGCTGGCCGCTGGTGATCGCGAGCTCGACGCTGGCGGTGGCGGCGATCGCGCTGGTCGCGGTGCGCCCGTGGCAGGGCGCGGCCCGCCGCCCGGCCGCCGCGCCGACGCTGGCGCTGGCGCCGGCGCGCACGATCGAGCCGCGGCTGGCGTGGGCCGGCGCGCGCGCGTACCGCCCGTACGATCCGATGCGCTCGGCGACCGCCGCCGCCGAGTACGTCGACCCGCGCGTGGTCGCGGCGCTGGTCGAGCGCGGCGACTGCGCGGGCGTGGCCGCCACCTACGTGCTGTCGGGCGAGCTGGCGCGGGCGCGGCAACAGCACGACCGCTGCGGCGACGGCGCCGACCTCGACGCCGATCGCGCGGGCCTGGAGCTCCTCGACCACGCGCCGGCCCGGGCGCTGGCGCTGGCCGACCGCGCGCTGGCGATCGCGCCGACGCACCCGGTGGCGCTGTGGAACCGGGCGCTGGCGCTGCGCGACCTCGGCCTCGGGCTGGCGGCGGCGGCGGCCTTCGACCGCGTCGCCGAGCTCGACCCGCCGTGGGCCGAGGAGGCCCGCCGGCGCGCCGCCGACGCGCGCGGCCCGCTGCTCGATCTGCGCGACGACTACCAGCGCGCCGTCGAGGCGGGCGCGGCGATGGCCGCCGGTGGGCCGCCGATGCCGCTGCCGCTGGCGCGACGGTTCCCGGCGCGTGCGGCGCTGCGCCTCGACGACGCGATCCGATTGGCGACGACGCCGGCGCGCCTGGCCGAGCTGCGGCCGCTGGCGACCGAGCTGGACGCGTTGACCGGCGCCGGCCTGGTGGTGCGGCTCGACGCGGCGCGCCCGGCGGCGGTGCCCGACGCGCTGCGGGCGCCGTACCTGGCGTGGCTGAACGCGCTGGCGATCTCCGACGACGACGCCTGGCGCGGGTGGCTGGCCGCGGCGCGCACCGCTCGCGCCGACGCGCTGGTGCTGGGCGCGATGATCCTGGGCGCGCGGGCCGCCGACGCGTCGCCGGCCTTGGCGGCCGTCGCGGCGAAGCAAGGCGGCTGGCTGCCGGCGCTGTACGAGGTGATCGCGGTGCGGGCGGCGGCGCCCGACGACGCCGCGCGCCGGCTGGCCGCGCTCGAGGCGGCGTGCGCGGCGGGCACGCTGTCGGCGTATCCGTGCGCGCGGGTGGCGTACCAGCGCGCCGAGCTGGCGTGGACGCGCTACCAGGCGCCGGCGACCGCCGAGGCCGGCCGCGTCGCGGTGCGGCTGGCCGAGCAGACCGGCGAGTGGGGCCTGCGCTGGCGCGCGCTCGAGCTGATCGCCAACGCCGAGCGGATCCGCGGCGACGCGGCGCTGGCGGGCGCGTACCTCGACGAGGTGGCGCGGTCGGCCGCGACCTGCGCGGCGGCGCGGCAGGCCGCGGTGGTGGCCGCCGAGTTCGCAGTCGATCGCCACGATCTCGACGGCGCGGTCGCGCTGCTGCGCGCGCACCCGGCGTGCGAGCCGACGCCGCGGCTGGTCGACCTGTACTTCGAGGTGGAGCTGGCGAGCGTCGGGCGCCCGCTGCGCCCGAAGGCCGAGCTCGACGCCGCGCTGGCCTCGGTCGTGACGAGCGAGCGGTTCGAGACCGACCTGATCCGCTACCTGCGCGCCCGGCTCGCGCTCGGGGACGATCCGCAGGCCGCCGACGCGCTCGCCGCGCTCCTGACCTCGGACGCGCCCGAGAGCGGGCCCGGCCGCCCGGCGGTGGCGCAGCTCGCGGCCGCGACGCTGGCGGTCGCGGCGGCGGCCGACGGGCGCTGGGCCGACGGCGTGGCGGCGCTGGCGCGCGCGACCCGCGCGACGGTCCCGACGCGATGCGCGCTCGCGGTGGCGTCGGACAGCATCCGGTACGCCGCGATCGCGCTGGGGCCCGACGGTCACGCCACCGGCGCCTTCGACCCCGATCACCGCGACGCCGGCGGGCTGCCCCCGGCGGTGGTGGCGCCGCTGGCGGGCTGCGCCGAGGTGGCCGTGCTCGCCACCGCGCCCTGGCTGGGTCGCGACCTCGGGCTGCCGCCGGCGCTGCGCTGGTGGTTCGTGCTCGGGCCCGGCACGCCGCCGCGCGCGGCGCCGCCGCGCCGGGTGATCGTCGGCGGCGCGCTGCCGCCGGCGTGGCTCGCGTTGCCGCCGGTGGGCGCGGTGCTCGACGTCCCCGCGGACGCCACGCTCGTCCGCGGCGCCGCTGCCACGGTCGCTGGAGTCGCCAGCGCCGCCGCCACGGCGACGGTGCTCGAGATCCACGCGCACACCGCCCCCGCCGCTGGGTCGGACGCGCCCGCGCTTGCGCTGACCGACAGCCCGGACGGCTGGGCGGTCACCGCCGAGGTGGTGCGGGGCTGGCGCCTCACGGCGGCGCCGGTGGTGCTGCTCGCCGAGTGCAACGCCGCCGCCACCGCGGGCTACGAGCAGATCGCGTGGGGTCTCCCCGCGGCGTTCGTGGCCGCCGGCGCCCGCGCGGTGGTGGCCGCCGACGGGCCCATCCCCGACCGCGAGGCCGGCGAGGTCTTTGCCGCGCTCGGCGACGCCGCCGCACGCGGCGTCGCGATGGCCGACGCCGTGGCCGAGCTGCGCGCCGCGCGGCTCGCCACCGATCCGACGTCGTGGGTGCGCCGCCTCGTGGTGTTCCAGTGACCGTCACCCGCCCCGTACAGCAAGGAGACCGCCCGTGTTCAAGAAGCTCTTGCGCGACCTGATCGACACCTCCCACCAGCCTCGCGTCGGGTTCGTGACCGAACCGACGGCGCTGGTCGCCAGCCACGATCGCCGCGAGATGCGCCGCGTCGAGCTGCCGGCCTGGAACGACCTGGCCGCGCGCCACGCCGGCCGCGCCATGAGCGCCAGCCTGGTCGGCGGCGGCGAGGACGACAAGGGCAGCTACGCGCTGGTGCTGATCGACGGCGCCGAGGAGCTGACCGTCGTGCTGCTGCCGTCGCGCAAGGAGCGCGCCGCGTTCATCGCCGGCTTCGTCGACGACGGCGCCGCCGCGCGGTCGCTCAGCCGGTTCGACCTGGTCGCGGCGCGGATCAACCCGCCGCCGCCGCCGCCGCCGCCCGGCTACCCGCCGCCGGAGCTGCTGGCGCGGCTCGAGGCCGGCCTGCGCGTGCTGCGCCTGCCGGTGCTGGTGGCCTCGGTCGAGGTGCACGTCGGGCTCGACGTCGCCGGCCGCGACCGCTGACGCGCGCCGTGAAGATCCGCGCGCCGCGGCGTCCAGCTGGCGCGGGCCGATGCCGGTCCGTCTCGGAGGACCGATGCTCCCGTGCCGCTGCCCCGCCGCCCCGCCCGCCGCGCTCCCGCGCGGCACGCTGATCCCGACCCTCGACGACCTGGGCCCGCGTGGCGTCGGCGGGCGGGTCGAACGCGCCGACGGCCTCCCGGTCGACGGCGGGCTGGTGCTGGTGCACTTCCGCTGCGGCGACGGCGCGCCGGTCGAGCACGTCCAGCGGGCGCCGCTCGACGGCCGCGGGCACTTCGTCGCCGCGCCGCCGCTGGGGTGGACCGAGGCGATCGCCCACTACCTGCCGGCGCCCGGCCTGGCCGACGCGTCGTCCCGGCCGCTGCGCGCACGCGCAAGGATCGCGCAAGGTCGCCCCGCGATATGATCGCCGGATGTCGCACCGCGGGGACTGCGCGCGCGTCGCGCTCGGCATGCTGGCCTGCGTCGTGGTCGCGCTCGGCGGGTGCGCCGAGGATCCCGGCGTCCACTGCGGCGACGGGACGATCTGTCCCGACGGCACCACCTGCAAGGCCATCGTCGGCACCACCCACTGCGCGACGCCCGATCAGCTGAGCGCGTGCGCCGGCGGCGGCGACGGCAGCGCGTGCCCGTTCGGCGGCGGCGTGACCGGCGTGTGCAACCAGGGGGTGTGCCTGCGGGTCGGGTGCGGCGACGGGTTCCTCAGCGCCGGCGAGCGGTGCGACGGCGCGCTGATCGCCGACGACGAGAGCTGCGCGGCCAACGGCTTCTACGCCGGGACGCCGACCTGCACCGCGTCCTGCGATCTGGATCTGTCGACCTGCACCGGCACCTGCGGCGACGGCGTCAAGGATGCGCCCGAGGACTGCGACGGCGCCGATCTCGGCGGCAACGACTGCACCGACGGCGGCTACTACGGTCCGAGCGGCCTCGCCTGCACCAGCAACTGTCGCCTCGACTTCAGCGCCTGCACCGGCGGCCGCTGCGGCGACGGCCAGGTCAACGGCGGCGAGGCCTGCGACCCCGAGGCGCCGCTCGACGCCGACCACGACACCTGCGACGACCCGGCGTTCGGCTACTACAACAGCGCGGCGGTGACCTGCAACCTGCGGTGCCAGTACGACGAGACGGCGTGCATGGGGCAGTGCGGCGACGGCATCGTCGACCCGCAGCACGAGGAGTGCGACGCGCCGGACCTGAACGGCATGTCGTGCATGACGCTGCCCGAGCACTACTACGGCGGCAACCTCAACTGCACGCCGACCTGCTTCTTCGACACCAGCGAGTGCCAGCTCGCCGGACGCTGCGGCGACGGCCTGCTGCGGCCGGGCCCCGAGGAGTGCGACGGCGGCGACTTCGACGGCGCGACCTGCGGCACGTCGTGGCTGTTCGACGAGCCGGGCCAGCCCGGCGATCAGCACGGCCGGTACCTCGGCACGCTGGCGTGCCGCGCCGACTGCACGATCGACACCTCCACCTGCAGCGAGTTCTGCGGCGACGGCATCCTCAACGGCCCCGAGCCGTGCGACGCCGGCGCGCTGGACTGGCCCGATCAGACCGAGGACGACCGCTACCTGGGCAACGCCAGCTGTCGCTCGTTCGGCTACCAGTTCGGCGCGCTGATGTGCGTCGACGAGTGCACCAAGATCGATCTGGCCGGCTGCAGCGGCCGCTGCGGCGACGGCGTGGTCCAGGGCGACGAGGCCTGCGACGGCGCCACCCACACGCTGCTCGAGTCGTCGTGCGGCACCTTCGGCGAGCACGGCGCGCTGGGCTGCGACTCGTACTGCCAGCTCGACACCGGCGCGTGCGAGGCGTCGAGCTGGACCGCGGTCAGCCTCGCCACCACCAGCGGCGTGACGATCGGCGCGAGCGACGCGGTGATCGCGATGTACGCGGCCGGGCCGCGCGACGTGTGGGCGATCGTCGGGCCCCGGACCGGGACGACGCGCGCGGTGATCCACGGCGACGGCGCGAGCTGGGCGGCGGTGACCCCACCGGTGAGCCAGGCCAGCGCGCTGCACGGCGCGAGCGGCAAGGTCTGGGTCGGCACCGCGACCGGCGCCGTGGTCGAGCGCAGCGACACCGGGTGGCTCACGCGCGGCGCCCCCGCGGCCGCCCCGATCACCCAGCTGTGGGGCGACAGCGCGCGGCTGTTCGCGACCGTCCAGAACGGCGGCGCCGCCGAGGTGTGGCGCGCGACCGGCGCCACCAGCTGGGTCCGCGAGACGCTGCCGGTGGCGCTGACCGCGGTCACCGCGGTGCGCGGCCTGGCCGGCGGCAACCTCTACGTGCTCGGCGTCGGGGCCGGCGGGCCGGTGCTGCTCGAGCGCAGCGGCGCCGGCGGCTGGACCTCGTCGACGCCGCCCAGCGCCACCTACCGCGGGCTGTGGGTCGGCAGCGCCGAGCTGATCTGGGCGCTCGGCGGCACCAGCGCGACCCTGGGCCAGGGCACCAACGTCGTCGCGCAGCGCGTCCGCGGCGTGTGGCAGGCGGCGACGCCGCTCAAGGAGCAGACGCCGACCGGCCTCAACGATCTGCTGGGCACGCTGGTCGGCGCCGGCGGCGAGGTCGACAACCTGTGGCTCGCCGGCACCGACAACGGCCGCGCGTGGGTGGTCAACACCACCGGCAACCTCGCGGTCGGCGTGAGCCGCCAGGTCGGCCCGTACGGCCCGTTCGCCGGCGTCGCCGACAGCGGTCGCGGCGACCTGTGGGCGTTCGGCGACGGCCCGCTGATCGCGCACCGCGACGGCGCGGGCTGGGTCGCGCCGTACCTGCCGGGCACGACCACCGACGCGACGTCGATCCTCGGCCGCTTCGGCCAGTCGATCAACACGACGGTCGCGGTCACCCCCGGCGACGTGTGGGTGACCGCGGTGCCCAACGGCGCGCCGCCGCAGCCGCTGTTCCTGGTGCGCCACCGCCCCGACCAGCCCATCGGTCAGGCGCCGGAGGCGCGGTGGGAGACGCCGCTCGCGGGCTTCCCCGCCGACGTGGTGGTGGCGCGCGCCGACGCCGACGTCTGGGCGTTCTCGCGCCCGAACAACGGCGTCCGGCGCTGGAACGGCAGCGCGTGGTCGACCGAGGTCGCGCCGTTCTCGATCCCGGGCATCACCGCGGTCGCGGCGATCGGCGGCGCGCTGTTCGTCGCCAACAGCAGCCCGCGCGGGCTGTGGCGGTACACCACCGCGGGCGGCTGGACGGCGCTCGGCGCGTGGCCCGACGGCTTCGACGCGCAGGCGCTCGGCGGCAGCAGCCCGACCGACGTGTGGCTCGGCGGCGGCGGCGGCGCGATCGATCGCTGGAACGGCAGCGGGTGGACGTCGCACGCGCACCCGGCGCTCGCGGTCACCAGCATCTACGCGGCCAGCGCCGACGACGTCTGGGCGGTCGCGACGGTCAGCGACGGCGTGCGCTCGGTCGGCACGCTGGTGCACAAGGGGCCGGCCGCCGCGGCGTTCACGCTGGTGACCGGGCTGCCGAACGTGCCGAGCACGCTGGCCAGCATCTGGGGCGCCAGCGCGTCGGACATCTGGGCGGTGGGCGAGGTCGGCGCGATCCTCCACTACGACGGGCTGAGCTGGGTGACGGTCACGCCGCCCGGGGGCACCCAGCGGCCGTTCCTCGCGGTCCACGGCGCGTCGAAGGACGCGGTGTGGGCGGTCGGCGGCAACGGCACGATGTACCGGATGAACGCCGCGCTGCCGCCGGTGGCGCCGCCGCCGTGCGTCGACGCGATCCCGCTGTACTGCAGCGGCCTGACCCGGCCGCTGTTCGGCACGGTGCCGCTGGGCGGCCGCGCGGTCTACCGCTTCGAGACGCCGTACGAGGCGACGGTGACGGCGACGACGCTGGCCGCGACCGGCGTGACCGCGACGATCACCGCGGCGGCCGGCGACGACGGCTGCGCGCTGACCTCGGCCGGCGTGCCGTCGGGCTCGATCCTGGCCGGCCACCGGACCTACTACCTGGCGCTGACCGCACCGGCGGCGACGACGGCCACCGGTTACCAGCTGGGGTTCGGCTGCGTGGCGACGTCGCAGTGAGATCGCCTGTCACACCGCGGCGGGTCGTGGGTCTACACGCCATGGCAACCAAGTCCGCACGCAAGGGCCCGTCGGTCGACGACATCGTCGAGATCTACGAAGGCCACGGCAAGGTGTTCGAGAACGTCTTCAGCAAGGACCGCGAGCTGATCGACGCGTTCCTGGCCTGGGGCCAGGCGGCGTTCCCGCGCTGGTACGCGGAGGTCGAGGGGAGCCACTCGCCCGTGACCAGGGCGATCCGGCTCGAGACGTTGATCTACGACGAGGAGGACGAGGCCGCGTCGGTGGCGCCGTTCTTCCAGCAGCTCCCGGACGCGCTGCGCAGCCGCGCGCTGGCCCGGCTGAGCGAGGATGGCGACGGCGGCGACGACGACTAGCGTGATATCGACCTGACATCGGCGGCCGGCGGGGCGCCCGCGGTAGAATCGCGGACGATGGTCCGCTCGATCGCGTGTGCCGGCCTCGGGTTGCTCGCGTTGCTCGCCGGTGCCTGCCTCAGCGATCCCGGGGTGTACTGCGCCGACGGCACGCTGTGCCCGGCCGACACCACCTGCGCCGCGCTGGCCGGCACCACCCACTGCGTCACCGCGGCCCAGCAGGCGGCGTGCGCGGGCCAGGCCACCGGCGCGGCGTGCGACCTGACCGCCAGCGGCGACGGCGTGTGCAACGGCGGCGCGTGCGTCCGCCGCGGCTGCCGCGACGGGTTCCTCAGCGCCGACGAGAAGTGCGACGGCACGCTGCTCGGCGACGAGACCTGCACGAGCCGCGGCTACAACAGCGGCACGCTGGCGTGCAACGACGACTGCACGTTCGACGTGTCGGACTGCCGCGGCCGCTGCGGCGACGGCGTGATCAGCGACGAGGAAGACTGCGACCCCGGCGCGCCCGACGCAGGCGTCCCGGCGAACCTCGGCGGCGCGACCTGCGCGATCGGCGGCTACTACCAGCCCGACGGCCTGGCCTGCACCGACGCGTGCCGGTTCACGTTCGCCGGTTGCGGCGGCGGGCGCTGCGGCGACGGCACCGTCGACGTCGGCGAGCAATGCGAGGCCGGCCAGCTCGGCGGCGCCGACTGCCAGACCATCGGCGGCTTCTACGATCGCGACGGGCTGGCGTGCAACAGCGCCTGCCGCTACGACGTCAGCGCGTGCACCGGGCGGTGTGGCGACGGCCTCGCGAACGGCGCCGAGGAGTGCGACCAGGGCGATCTGGGCGCCGCCACGACCTGCGCCGCGATCGGCTTCTACGGCGCCACGCCGCTGACCTGCACCGCCGCCTGCACCTACGACCGCGCGGCGTGCGCGCCGACCGGCTTCTGCGGCGACGGCGTGATCAACGGCAGCGAGCAGTGCGACGGCGCCGCGCTGGCCGGCGCCAACTGCCAGAGCGCCGGCGGCTACTACGAGCCGCAGGGGCTCGCGTGCAACAGCGAGTGCCGCTTCGACTTCGGCGGCTGCAGCGGCCGGTGCGGCGACGGCATGATCTCGGGCCTCGAGGCGTGCGAGCCGGGGGTGCCGCTCGACGCCGCCCACGACACCTGCGGCGACTTCGGCTTCTACAACACCACCGCCGCCGTGACCTGCAGCGGCATCTGCCAGCTCGACGTCGCCGCGTGCAGCGGGCGCTGCGGCGACGGCGTCATCAGCGGCCCCGAGCAGTGCGACGGCGCGGCGCTGGGCGGCGCCAGCTGCGCCACCTACGACGGCGGCGGCTGGTACGGCGGCACGGTCGCCTGCGACGCCGGCTGTCGGCTCGACGGGCGCAGCTGCGTCGCCGCCGGGCGCTGCGGCGACGGCGTCAAGAACGGGCCGACCGGGGCGACGCCGGCCGCCGACGCCGAGCAGTGCGACGGCGACGACTTCGCCGGCGCGAGCTGCCTGACGCCGTGGCTGTTCGTCGACGGGCAGCCGCGCTACCAGGGCCAGCTGCGCTGCACCGCCGCGTGCGCGATCGATCCGCGGCTGGGCGATCCGATCCGCGGGTGCCACGACTCGTGCGGCGACGGGCGCATCAACGGCCCCGAGGTGTGCGACGGCACGACGTTCGTCGGCGACGCGACCTGCCAGGCGTTCGGCTACCAGGGCGGCGACCTGTTCTGCGTCAACCAGTGCCGACAGGTCGCGATCGGCTGCGTCGACCGCTGCGGCGACGGCGTGGTCCAGGGCGACGAGGAGTGCGACGGCCGCGCCCAGACGCTGGTCGACGGCGCGTGCACCGCGGTCGGCGAGGAGGGCGCGCTGGCGTGCACGTCGTTCTGTCGGCGCGACACCAGCGCGTGCGCGTCGGAGGCGTGGACCGCGCACACCGTGACGACCGGCGGGCCGTTCCCGCAGTACACCGTCCACGCGATCGCCAGCCCGGCGCGGCGCGAGATCTGGGCGCTGGTCGGCAGCCCGGCGTCGATCGACGCCGTGCTCCACGGCGACGGCGTGGCGTGGCAGCTGGATCCCGACGCGCCCGGCCAGCCGGTCGCGATCGTCAGCGATGGCGTCGCCGGCGTGTGGATCGCCGACGCGGCCGGCGCGGTGCACGCGCGGGGCGCGGGCGCGTGGGTGCCGCTGCCCGGCGCGCCGCTGCCGGCGCCGGCGGTCGCGCTGTGGGCCGACCCCAGCCGGCTGTTCGCGGCCACCGCCACGCAGGTGTGGCGCCGCACCGCCGGCGGCTGGTCGCTGGAGCCGGTGCCGGGCCCGATCGACGAGGTGACCGCGGTGGCGGGCCGCCCCGGCGGCAAGGTCGCGGTGCTGTACCGCCGCGGCGGCGGGCCGTGGCTGGCCGAGCGCAGCGCGGCCGGCGTTTGGACGACGGCGGCGATCCCGGTCGGCGGGCTGACGCTGCGCGCGCTGGCGCTGCCCGACGATCGCGACGTGCTGGTGGCGGGCGGCGACGGCCAGGCCGCGCTGCTCGAGCGCGTCGACGGCGACTGGCAGCCGCGCGATCCGGCGGTGCCGGGCCCGGTCGGCGTGCGCCCGATCGACGGCACGGTGGTCGGCCTCGCCGGCGACGGCGACGGGCTGGTGCTGGCCGGCCGCGACGGCGACGCCGGGTGGCTGGCGACGCGCGCCGGCGCGACGTGGACCCGGATCGCCGGGCCGTACGCCGGCTTCGTCGGCATGCTCGACGGCGGCCACGGCGACGTGTGGGCCTTCGGCGGCGGCCCGGTCGTCGCGCACCGCGAGAGCGACGGCTGGCGCCGGCAGGTGCCGGTCGGGATCGATCTCACGCTGGCGCGCTTCGGCGCGGTCGCGGTGACCGCGACCGACGCGTGGATCGCCGGCCAGCTCCTCGGCGGCGGCCTCGTGCGCTACCGCCCGTCGCAGCCGGTGGCCGACCGCTGGGAGCACCAGCTGCCCGGCGCGAACATCGAGCGGGTGGTCGCGCGGACCGCGACCGACGTGTGGGCGTTCAGCTTCGATCGCCAGGCGTGGCGCTGGAACGGCGCGACCTGGACCTCGACCACGATCCCGTTCGACGGCTTCGCGATCAGCGCGACGGTGACGATCGGCGCGACGCTCTACCTCGCGGACTCGGGGAGCTACACGGTCTGGCGCAACAGCGGCGGCGCGTGGACGGCCCACGCGACCTGGCCCGCGACGACGTACGCCCAGGCGCTGGCCGGCACCGGCCCCGACGACCTGTGGGTCGCGGGCACCGACATCTATCACTACACCGGCGGCCCCGCGTTCGATCCCGCGTTCGTCCCCAGCCAGGTGTCGCGCGTCACCGCGCTGTGGGCGGTGAGCCCCGACGACGTGTGGATCGCCGGCGAGCAGGGCCAGGCCTACGTGATCGGCCACCTGTCGATCCCCGGGCCGTTCGGGCCCGCGGCCTTCGCGGCGCTCGAGGACGGCCCGCACCTCGGCGGCGCGGTGCGCGCGATGTGGGGCGCCGGCCCGACCGACGTCTGGGCGGTCGGCGACGGCGGCGGGCTCTACCACTACGACGGCCAGCGCTGGGCGCCGATCGAGTTGGCCACCGGCGCGGTCCCGGCGTCGCTCACCGCCGTCGCGGGCGCGAGCGCCGAGGAGGTGTGGGCGGTCGGCGACGGCGGCGTGATCCTCCGCCAGCGCGACGCGCTGCCGCCGCTGGCGGCGCCGCCGTGCGCGGACGCGGTGCCGCTGTACTGCACGAGCAACGCGCCGCCGATGGTCGGCACGATCCCGGCCGGCGGCCGCGCCCTCTATCGGTTCGATCCGCCGTACCGGGCGTCGATCTCGGTGACGCTCACCGCGCGCGCGATCGCGGCGCCGCGCACGCTGGGCCTGCGCATCCTCGGGCGCGATCCCGCCAGCGGCCGGTGCGATCCGACCGCCCCGGTGGTCACCGCGTCGACGCCCACCGCCGAGCTGCAGGTGCCGACGCCGAGCCCGACCACGCCGCCGCTGGTCGTGCCCGGCCACGCGCCGGTGTTCCTCGAGCTCACCGCCGCGGGCGCGACCGGCGGCACCGGCTTCGAGCTGTACCTCGGCTGCGCCAACCCGCCGTGACCGTTCGGGGCGCTACAGCGCGCCGCGCACGCCGATCGTCCAGCCGCCGGCGGTCGGCGTCAGCGCGATCCCGGCGTCGCGCTCGACGACGGTGTACGGCCGGTTCAGCACGACCAGCACGACGCCGGTGATGACCGCCGCGCCGCCGGCGATCGCGGTCGCGATGCCGAGGCGATCGCGGAACCGCGCGCGATCGAGCAGGTCGGCGGTGCCGACCGGCAGCTGGGCCGGGTCGCACGCCAGCTCGCCGCACTCGCGGACCAGCGCGGCCTGGTAGTCGCTGCGCAGGCCGCGCGCCGAGACGATCAGCGCGGCGCCGACGCCGCCCAGCGTGGCGCCGCCGGCCGCGACCGCCCACGGCTTCCAGGTCGCCCACCGCGTGCGGGTCACGGTGACGTCGACCAGCGTGCGCAGGTGCACCGCGATCGCCGGGTTGGCGCCGGCGGCCAGGCCCTCGCGGCGGGTGGTCGCGATCAGCCCGACGCCGTCGCCGGCGATGGTGTGCGGCCCGACCCGCAGCCGCAGCGGGTGGTCGCCCGGGCACGCGCCGATCGGCTCGCCGTCGACGGTGACCGTCGCCGCGGGTTGATCGCAGGTGATCGTCACGGTGGCGATCTGCTGGGCCAGCAGCCGCTGGTAGGTCGACGCCTCGGCGAACACGTCGGGGCCGAGCGGCTCGGCGCCGTAGGCCAGCGCGCGCTCGAGGTTGTCCTGCGCGTCGATCGGCCGATCGAGGTTGATCAGCGCGCGCACCATGTTGAAGCGGATCGCCGGGTGGTCCCACTGGGCCAGCGCCGCCTCGTACTTGGCCAGCGCCTCCTTGTCGAGGTTCTGGACGATCAGCGCGTTGCCCTCCTCGAGCAGCGCCTGGGCCTGGGCCTTGGCGGCGTCGGACACGCCCTTCGACCACGGCGTCTCGGCGGCGGGCGACGGCGCGGGCTGGGCGGCGGCCGGCGCCGCGGCGAGCAGGGCGAGCGCGAACCCGACGCGACGCAGCTCCATCGCACGAGGATAGCCTCGGCCGCGGGCGGCGCGCTACCATCGACGTGATGTCGCTGCCGGGGGCCAAGACGACGCTGCTGCCAGCCGCGGCCACGCCGGTGACGGCCGACGCCCGCCGACGCTCGCCGAGCATGCTGGGCGAGACGGTCGACTCGGGCGCCGGCGCCGCCGCGCGCTCGATCCTCGACGTCCAGCCTGGCACCCGCGTGCACCAGTTCGAGATCATCCGCGAGCTGGGCCGCGGCGGCATGGGCCAGGTGTTCCTGGCCCGCGACACCAAGCTGGCCCGGCTGGTCGCGCTGAAGTTCCTCGGGCTCGACGGCGCGGCCTTCGTCGAGCGGTTCCTGGTCGAGGCCCGCGCCACCGCGCGCTGCCAGCACGAGAACATCGTCGTCGTCTACGAGGTCGACGAGTGGCACGGCGTGCCGTACATGGCGCTCGAGTACCTCGAGGGCCAGTCGCTGTCGGCGCTGGCGGCCGGCGCCGCGCTGCCGGCGGCCCGCGCGATCGAGATCATGACCGCGGTGGTGCGGGCGCTGGTGCGCGCCCACGATCACCACCTCGTCCACTGCGACCTCAAGCCCGACAACATCTTCATCACCACCGACGGCGCGGTGAAGGTGCTCGACTTCGGCATCGCGCGGCTGTTCGCGCACAGCGACGACGCCGAGCGGCTGCGCGCGATGCAGCGCGAGCTCAAGCGCGGGCTGCCGACCGAGCTCCTGGCCGACGACCCGTCGGCGGTGGCCGGCACGCCGCCGTACATGGCGTTCGAGCAGTGGGGCGCCGACGCGATCGATCACCGCACCGATCAGTGGGCGGTCGGGATCATCTTCTGGGAGCTGCTGACCGGCCAGCACCCGCTGGGCACGCCGACGGTGCACCACATCCTCGCCGCGGTGTCCGAGATCGACGAGCCGATGCCGTCGATCGGCGGCGCGCTGCCGACGCTGGCGCCGGCGCTGGTCGCGGTCATCGATCGCTGCCTGGCCAAGCGCAAGGAGGGCCGCTTCGCCGACGCCCGCGCGCTGGTGCAGGCGCTGGTGGCCGCGACCGCCGCCGCCGCGCAGCCGGCCGCCGGCCCGCCCTACCCCGGCATGGCGGCGTTCCAGGAGGCCGACGCCGGCCGGTTCTTCGGCCGCGAGCGCGACGTCGCGGCGGCGGTGGCGCGCCTCGGCCAGCAGCCGCTGCTGGTGCTGGCCGGCCCGTCGGGCGTCGGCAAGTCGTCGTTCGTGCGCGCCGGGCTGGTGCCGTCGTTGCGCGCCGCCGGCCGGTGGCAGGTGGCGATCGCGCGCCCCGGCCGCGACCCGCTGGCCAACCTGGTGGCCAGCCTCGCGGCGGCGCTGGGCGACGTGCCGGCCGACACCGCGGCCCGGCTGCGCGACGAGCCCGGCCTGCTCGGCACGCTCTTGCGCGACCTCGCGCGCGCCCGCGGCGAGCAGGTGCTGGTCTTCATCGATCAGTTCGAGGAGGCGTTCACGCTGTGCGCCGACGCCGGCACCCGGCACGCGTTCCTGGTGGCGCTGGCCGGCGTCGCCGACGACGCCGCGTCGCCGCTGCGGTTGGTGGTGTCGGTGCGCTCGGACTTCCTCGATCGCCTGGGCGACGTGCCGCAGTTCCTCGAGCGCGCCACCCGCGGGCTGATGTTCCTGCGCCCGCTCGACCGCGGCGGCCTGCGCGCGGCGATCGAGCAGCCGCTGGTCGGCACCGGCGTGCGCTTCGAGGACGGCGTCGTCGACGACATGCTCGACGCGCTGGATCAGACCTCGGGCGCGCTGCCGCTGTTGCAGTTCGCGGCGGCGACGCTGTGGGACCGCCGCGATCGCGAGCGCAACCTGCTGACCCGCGCCAGCTACGACGAGCTGGGCGGCCTGGCCGGCGCGCTGGCCAGCCACGCCGAGGGCGTGGTCGCGGCGCTGCCGCCGGCGCGGCAGCGCCTCTTGCGCACGCTGATGCTGCGGCTGGTGACGCCCGAGGGCACGCGCGCGCTGGTCGAGCAGCACGAGGCCGAGCAGCTGGGACCGCGCGACGAGATCCGCGGGCTGATCGATCAGCTGGTCGGCGGCCGGCTGCTGGCCGCCGAGCGCCACGGCGACGACGCGACGATCGAGCTGGTGCACGAGTCGCTGATCACGTCGTGGCCGACCTTGCGCCGCTGGCGCGACGAGTCGGGCGAGGACGCGGCGTTCCTCGATCAGGTGCGCTCGGCGGCCAAGCAGTGGGATCAGCGCGGCCGGCCGGCGGGCCTCTTGTGGAGCGGCGACGCGGTCGACGAGATCCGGCTGTTCCGCCGCCGCTCGGCGACGCCGCTGCCGGCGCGCGAGGACGCGTTCCTCGACGCCGCGCTGGCGCTGGCCGATCGCGCCGCGCGTCGGCGTCGCCGCTGGATCGGCGGCGCGTTCATCGGGCTCGCCGCGCTGGTCGCGGCGGCGGCGGTGGCGCTGGTGTGGATCCGCGGCGCCCAGCAGTCGGCGCAAGAGCAGCGCACCGCCGCGCTGGTGGCCGCCGATCGCGCGCGCGCCGCCGAGAGCGAGTCGCGCACGCGGCTGCAGGCGTTCGAGGAGGCCGAGGCCCAGCGCAAGCGCGCCGAGGCCGACGCCGATCGCGCGGCCGCCGCGGCCAAGGAGGCGGCCCTGGCCCAGCAGGTCGCGCAGTCGTCGCTGGTCGCGGCGCAGGGCGAGGTCGCGCAGAGCCGCGAGGAGCTCGAGGCCACCAACCAGCGGCTCAAGGTGGCGCTGGCCGAGGCCACCGCCGCCCGGGCCCGCGCCGAGGAGGCCACCCGCAAGTCCGAGAAGGCCGCCGAGGGGCTGCGCCAGGCGGTCGCCGAGCAGCGCGCCCGCGCCGAGAAGGCCGAGCAGGCCGCCAAGGGCCTGGCCAAGGTGCTGCGCTGAACTCCTGGGAGGGTCTTTCGCAAAGACCCCCCCACGGGGTCATGCCCCCGTGGGTCCCCTCCCGATACCTGAGCATTCATCACATCTCCCCGGCGCCCTGGTGCCGGCGATCGCCCCACAGCCTGCAGCCGGCCGCCCTCGCCGCGCCGTTCTTCAAGGCGGTGTGGGCAACCGCGCGACGCTCCCGCCGCGAGCCGGC
>JAEUJY010000051.1 GCA_016794525.1 Myxococcales bacterium | reverse complement strand
CGCTCGGCCAGCTCGTCGAGCGTGGCGGCCACCGCGCGCTCGGCCGAGGACGCCGCGGGCGCGGCCGCGCTGGCGGCCCCGTCACGGCTCGGCGCGGCGCCGTCGCCGTCGAGCTCGTCGACCGCGGCCGCCGCGGGCGCGTCGCCGGCGGCCAGCTGCGCCTCGGCGGTGGCCAGGCCCGGCACCAGGTACGGCACCAGCTCGGGCGCCGCGGTCAGCGCCTGGCACAGCCGCTCGCGCGCGCCGCGGGCGTTGCCGCGCGCCGCGGCCAGCTCGGCAGCGACCACGAAGAAGTGCGGCGACTCGCCGCCGCCCTTGGCCTCGCGCAGCAGCTGCTTGGCGCTGTCGAGATCGCCGCCGGCGATCGCCTGCTGCGCCGCCGCGCACAGGAGGTGGTGGTGGCGGCGCGGCGGCGGCTCGCCCTGGACCTTGCCCAGCCGGGCCCACGCGGTCGCGGCCTCGGCGAACCGGCCCTGCTCCTCGTACAGGCCGCACAGCGCCCGCAGCGCGCCCTCGTGGCCGGCGTCGTCGGCCAGCACCTGCTCGAGCGCCTTGACCGCGCGCCGCGGCATGCCGGCGGCGCGGAAGTCCAGGCCCAGCTCGAACAGCGCGCGCTGCCGCAGCCGCGCGCTCGCGCCCTCGCGCACCGCCAGCGCCTGGTGGACGCGCACCGCGCGCTCGTGCTCGCCGCGGCCGCGGAACAGCGCCGCCAGCGCGAAGTACGGCTCGCTGTCGTCGACGTTGTCGTCGACGACCTTGCGCAGCTCCGCGACGACGACGTCGTGGTCGCGGGCGATGTGGTGGGTCAGCGCCTTCAGGTAGTGCTGGGCGTGGCGGGCCCGCCGCTTGAGCGCGCGGTCGTCGGGCACGTAGTAGCGCCCGACCAGCACGCCGGCGGCCAGCGCGCCCAGCGCGATCAGCAGGATCAGCAGCGCGGCCACGCCGGCTCCTTCACGCGGACGCCTCGTCGCGCTCGTCCTCGGCGTCGACGGCGCGATCGATCGCCGCCAGCACCCGCGCCGCGCCCGGGTCCGGGGTCTCGGGCAGATCCTCGAGGGGCGACGGCTCGGCCAGCGGCAGGTTGCGCAGCCGCGCCAGCTCGCGCTCGAGCCGCGCCACCAGCGACTCGTACTGCCGGCGCCGCCACACGTAGTACATGCTCCACAGGAGCAAGACCGCCAGCACCAGCGTCGCCACCAGCCAGCCGGCGATCAGCGCCGGCAGCCACACCTGCACCCGCGGCTCGGGCGTCAGATCGGCCAGCCACGGCGGCACGTCGACCGGCACCCACGAGCCGTTGGCCACCAGGAACAGGCCGACCAGGATGCCCAGCGCGATGAACGCCAGCGTCGCGGTGGCCTTGGCCGCGATGCGCAGCCAGCGGATCACGGCGCGGTCCCCTGCATCGCCGGCGATGGTACCAGAGCGGCGCCCGCGGCATCAGCCGCCGGCGGGGGTCAGATGACGCCGGTGCGGCCGGCCAGGATCTGCGCGTTGGCCAGCCGCCGCGCCTCGGCCTCGCCGCGCATCGCGGTCCACAGCGCCGGGTTGCCCGAGACGACGTCGTAGAAGTCGCGCGGCGGTAGCACCGCGAGCTCGCACGGGCCGACCGCGATCACGCTGGCCGACGCGACGTCGCCCGACAGGAGCGACATCTCGCCGAAGTACGCGCCCTCGCCGAGCGACGCCAGCACGGTCGCGGTGCGCAGGCCGAGATCGCGGATCACCTCGACGGCGCCGAGCACGATCAGGAACAGCCCGCCGGCGCGCTCGCCCTGCCGCACCACCGCCGCGCCCGACTCGACCCGCTGCGGCTGGAACCGCGCCAGCAGCCCCGGGCGCTGCTCGGCCGGCACCAGCGCGAACAGCGGCGTGGTCAGGAGCAGGTTCGACAGCAGCCGCTCGCGGTAGAAGCCCTCGAGCGCCGGGCCCACCGCCGGGAACGCCGCCGCCAGCTCGCGCAGGAGGTGGCGCGGGATCTCGTAGATCTCGCTGTCGATGGCGGCGACGACGGTGGCGTGGCGCCGGCGATCGGCCAAGAGCGCGAACTCGCCGAACAGCGCGCCCTCGCCCAGCCGCGCCAGCTCGACGTCGACGCCCTCGGGCCCGCGCTTCTGCACGACCACCTCGCCCTTGACGATCACGTAGCAGGCGTCGCCGAGGTCGCCCTCGCGGATCACGACCTCGCCCGGATCGTACGGCTTGACCACCGCCCGCCGCGCCAGCTCGGCGGCGGCCTCCGGGGGCAGGATCGCGAACACGCCGAGCGGGCCCTCGAGCGTGAGCCCGGCGGGGTCGAGCTGCGCCAGCGTCTCGTCGAACGAGCGCTCGAAGGTGGCGCCGCGCTCGGCGAAGTCGTCGGTCGAGTGGCGGCCGGGCGGCGTCGTCGGCTCGCGCTCGGCGAAGTCGTCGGTCGGGTGGCGCCCGGGCGGCGTCGTCGGCTCGTCGTCGTCGAGGATCGCGGTCTCGGCCTCGGTCTCGACCTCGACCTGCCGCCCGCCCAGCCGCGGCCGCGGATCGGTCACGGCGCTGTCGCCGGGCGCGAGGTCGAGCAGCTCGAGGTCGCGCGAGCTGAGCTTGGGCCGCCGCCGGGTCACCATCTCGGCGGCGAAGTCGGCCACCGACGGCCGCTCGCCGCGGACGTGGGTCAGCGGGATGACGGTCTCGCCGGAGTCGTTGGAGTCGTCGGCGATCAGCGCCGACGACGGCATCTCGACGACGCTGTCGCGCGCCGCGTCGTGCAGCGGCAAGGGTGGCGGCAGCGGCGTGTCGAGCTCGCTCGAGCTGGCCCGGGTCTGCGGCAGCGGCCGCAGCGGCGCCGGCGCGGGCCGCGGCGGCGGTGGCACCCGCTTGACCGTGGCCAGCATCGGGTTGTCGCCGCGGGTGGTGGTCACCGTCGGCGGCGGCGCGCTGGCCATGGGCGGCGGGTGCAGGCGCGGCGCCGCCGGGCGGAGCGGCGGCTCGATGGTCGGCGGCCGCGGCGCCGGCGGGGGCGCGGCCGGGGCGGTGTCGGGCGGCGGCGCCGGCGGGGGCGCGGCCGCGGCTGGCGTCGGCGCGAACGGCGGCGGCATCGTCGTGGTGCGCTCGAGGTGGCGCAACAGCGAGAACAGCTCGCCGTCCTCGGGCGCCAACTCCAGCGCCGAGCGGCACACCGCGGTGGCCTGGGTCGCGCGCCCCTGCTCGGCGTAGGCCAGCGCCACCGAGCGGTACAGCGCGAGCGCCTCGACCGCGCGCCCGCTCTCGCGGTACGCGGCGGCCAGCGTCAGGCGCAACGCGAGGTTGTCGGGCTCGCGCTTGAGCTGGCGTTCCAGATCGCGGATCGGGCGCTTCAAGGTCATGGCTGGGCCGGCGAGGCGCGTCCCTGGCGCCCCCGTCCCATGGTTGTACCCCAGGCGCCGCCGGCGATCACGGCGCCGCCGGCGATCACGACGTCGCCCGCCATCACGACGGCGACAGCGTCACCGTGCTCTGGAAGCTCATGCCGGCGGCGGTCTCGGGCAGCTTCCAGTTCTTCGCCACGCCCTGCATGCAGCCGTCGAACGCGGTGCCCAGCGAGTCGGGCTTGAAGCTGGACTTGGTGACGTCGCCGCCGGCGCCGTAGCGCGCGGTCACGGTGAGCGAGATCGTCCGCGCCTGGAGCGACGCGTTCTTCTTGAGCGCCTGCTCGTAGCACTTGGTGATGTTGCCGCGCGACTTGCGGACCAGGTCGATGAACTTCTGCGACAGCTCGGTGGCCACCGCGTCGGACACCGCCGGACTGCCGCCGCCGCTCGGGCGCGCCTTGATCTCGAGCGCGTCGCCCTGGATCGTCACGACGAACTCGTTGGCGCTGGCGCCGCCCGCGGCCAGCTTGCACGCCGCGAGGTCGCCCTCGAGCGTCTTGATGTACGTGTCCTTGTCGGCGAGCTTGGTCGTGAGGTCGCCCAGCTTCTTGACGGTCTCGGGGTTGTCCTTGACGGTCGTGCCGCCCTTGCAACCGGCCAGGCACACCAGCGCGAGGCTGATCCCGGCGAGCGACGACACGGAGCTACGGAACTTTGACATCTTCACGGACCTCGGGGGCGGTGGGCTCCGCGGGGCGCGGAGGCGGGGCGGCGGGCGGCGCGACGACCAGCGGTTCGATCAGGTGACGAACCACGGCGCCGCGCCCGATGTGGCTGGCGACGATCTCGGCCGCGTGCACGGGTGAGACGCGATTATACAGCGCCGTCGCGGCGCGCGGACCGCCGCCGAGGCGCGGAGGGAGATCGGCGAGCCCGCGGCGGATCGGCGCGGCCACGACCTCGCGGACCAGCACGTTGGGCCCTTGCGAGCACCGCCCGAAGCAGCTCTGCCAGTCGAGCTCGCAGGCCGCGCCCAGCCCGGCCTCGGCCACCGCGCGCGTCAGCGCGGCGTGCACCGACGCCGAGTCGCGCCGGTCGCCGCAGTCCGGCCCGCGACACACCACGATCCGGTAGCGACGCTCGGGCACCGCCGACGATCGTGACGCCACCCCGCCCGGGTGTCAACCAGCCGGGCGGCGCTGGTCACGTCCCGGCGCCGCCTCGCCCGCCCCGCTCACGGCGCCAGCGCGGCCTGCGCCGCCGCCGCCACCGCCGGGTGCGAGCGCGCGTCGGCGGCGATCCACCGCACGACCTCGCGATCCTCGGGGCCACCGGCGGCCACCGCCGCGGTCATCGCCACCACCAGGTCGGCCTCGGCGGCGAAGCCGGGGTCGGCGCGGTACTGCACCAGCTCGGCCTTGAGCCGGCCGCGCTCGCGGCCGTGGCCGATCGCGATCAGCGCGCGCACCAGCTCGAGGCGCGCCGGCGCCGCCGTCGCGGGATCGAACGCCTGCTGCTCGAGCGCGGCCATCGCCCGCGCCTGCTCGGCCTCGGGGACGCTGACCGCGCCCAGCGCGCCGATCGCGCGGCCGACCTCGATCAGCCCGACCGGCTGGGTGTTGGTGAGGAAGTCGGGGCGCACCGCCAGGGCGTCGATCAGCGCCGGCAGCCCGGTCGGATCCTTGCGCGCCACCAGCAGGTCGGCGACGGTGTCGTGCAGCTTGGCCGGCGTGCGCGGGTCGACCACCAGCGCGACGAGATCGCGGGTGACGTCGGCGCCCTCGAGCTTGGCCATCGTCGCCACCGCGTACTGCTTGATCGCCTCGAACCGCGCGTCGCGGTCGCGGGCGATCGTCGCCAGCGCGGTCACCGTCGACGGCGCCTCGCCGGCGCCGCTCGGCGCCCAGCCGTCGCAGTCGATCG
The DNA here is from genome assembly GCA_016794525.1 of Myxococcales bacterium. Lineage (GTDB taxonomy): Bacteria > Myxococcota_A > Polyangia > Haliangiales > Haliangiaceae > UBA2376. Next base: position 59,461 of record JAEUJY010000051.1, on the reverse strand, counting down.
TCGCGCCCAGCACCGGGCCGCCGACCTCGAGCTTGGCGCTGGCGCGCACCGCGCCGGTGGCGGCGTCGAGCGCGACCAGCGTGCCGTCGCCGGCGACCGCGACGATCACCGGGCCGGCGTGCTCGCTGGCGACCAGCTCGACGCGCGGGTGGCTGTACGCCCAGCGGAACTCGCCGGCCGGGGTCAGGCCGAAGACGAAGCGGAAGAAGTGCACCGCGATCAGGTCGTCGCTCCAGCGGAACGGCCCGTCGGCGGTGGGATCGGCGCGCCACAGGATGCGGCGGCGATCGAACGCGCTGTAGCCGGCCTGGACCGGATCGAACGCGTCGTGGCCGTAGTCGGCGGTGGCCAGCTCCTTGGGCAAGGTCACGGTGCCGTAGGTCGAGCCGGCGCGGCTGCCGGTCGCGGCCTTGTCGTCGAGGCGGAACACCCCCGACTTCGAGCCGAAGAACGCCGCGGTCGCGGTCACCCGCAGCTCGCTGATCTCCTCGTCGAGGCCGCGCACCCGGGTCAGCTGCGCGCCGGTGCGGGCGTCGAGCACCGCCAGCCACTGCTTGAGGAACGGCGACAGCACCAGGCCGCCCTGCGCCACCGGCGCGCCGAGCGCGCCCGGCGAGTCGTTCTGCCACAGCTGGCTGCCGTCGCCCGAGTAGGCGATCAGCGACCACACCGGCTTGGCGCTGGTGCCGGCCTGGGTCACGACGTAGACCCGCTCGCCGTCGGTGGTGACGCCGACCAGGTCGCCGGCCAGCGCCAGCTTGGCGCGGACGCTGCCGTCGGCCAGCTTGCGCACGACGACGGCGCCGGCCTCCTTGGCGACCACCAGCTCGCCGGCCACGGCGACCCGCGACTGCACGTCGGCGTCGACGGTCCACAGCGCGCTGCCGGCGCCGGCGTCGAACGCCACCAGCTGCTTCTTGGCGCCGCCGACCGCGGCGAACACCAGCGGCTTGCCCAGCGCGTTGAGCGGCGCGTCGGCCTTGGCGACGGTGCGCTTGGCCAGCGCGGCGCCCAGCCGCTCGGCGTTGTTGTCGTCGGACGACAGCCCGTAGACGGTCTTGGGGCCGCAGCCCGCGGCGAGGACGGCGGCCAGCGCCACCGGAGCGAACACGCGTGCGAGCGACATCAGCGATCCCCCTGGCGAGCCTTCAGCACCGCCTCGGCCTCGCGCCGCGACTGCCGCGGCGGATTCTCGGGCGCGATCTTCACGTAGCCCTCGAGCGCGTCGAGCGCCTCGACGCCCGACAGCTTCGACAGCGTGCGGACCAGATCGACCCGGATGGTCTCGGGGCCGAACTCCGGCCGCGCCAGCATCGCGCCGAGCGCGATCGCCAGCGTCGCGTCGGGGGCGACGCCGAGGTGCTCGGCGACGGTGCGGGCCAGCGCCTCGTCGGCCATCGCGCCCAGCGCGAGCGCGGCCGGCGCCTCGCCCTTGTCGAGCAAGACCAGCAGCGCCGGCACCGCGGCGGTGAGCTTCATCCGCCCGGCGGCCTCGGCGGCGGCGGCGCGCACCGGCGCGTCGAACACGCTCAGCGACTCGATCACCAGCGCCGGATCGCCGATCGACTTGGAGAACGCGCGCAGCGCCGCGGCCCGGACCGCGCCGTTGCGGTAGCGGACGTAGGTGCCGATCGCCTGGAGGTCGGTCTTGGTGGCGGTGCCGGTCAGCGCGGTCAGCCCGGCGACCAGCACGTCGGGGTGGACCCCGGTGGCCAGCGCGTCGAGCAGCGGCTCGTGGTGCGCCGGGTCGGGCGAGCCGCCCAGCTCGGCGGCGGCCTTGGCGGCGGCCGCGACGTCGGCGCCGCGCAGCGCGGCGGTGGCCTTGGCCACGTCGACCTTGCCCTTGGCGCGGACCGGGCGGGCCGGCGCGGCCGGGCGCGCGGGCGGCGCGGGCTGCGCGCTCGCGGTGGCGACCAGCCCGAACAAGATGGCGACAAGCAGTTTGCGCATCGAAGCTCCCCGACGGCGAGGCTGCCGCCGACCGGCCGGAGCGTAGCCACCCGCCGCCCGAGATCAAGCGCTGCAACCCGGTTCCGCGTCCGAGGCCCCGGATCCCGGCTGGCAGCTGGTGCGGCGTGGAACCAGCGCTAGCCTCGCGGGCGCTCGGCTACTCCTCGTCGTCGGTCTTGTGGGTGTCGTCCTCGCTGAAGTCGACCTTGCCGCTCAGCCGCTCCTCCTGCCCGAGGATCTTGAACTTGCCCGAGGCCACCGAGCGGCCGCCGACCTCGATCACCATCAGCACCTGCTTGTTCACGCCGACCAGCTTCCGCTCGAGGGTGAACTGCGACAGCAGCGCGGTCTGGCCGCGCTGATCGACGTACTGCTCGAAGCTCGCCATCAGGTTCTTCTGCGCGTTGGTCACGTCGTAGAGCTTGACCACCACCTCGATGTCGGTGAGGCCCTTCTTGAAGAAGGCCGCGAAGTAGATCTTCCAGGTCTGCTTGGTCTTGTCCTCCCAGAACTGGTTCTTGCTCTGCTTGCGCAGCGCCGCGGTGTAGGCGCCGGCGCTCTTGGCGTAGGTCGGGAACTTCTTGTCGCTGGTCAGGATCTTGCCGGCGAACACCTTTTCGGGGCCACCGCCGGCGCGGGCCGGCGACGCCGCCACCAGCGACAGGACCAGGGTGAGGACGGCGATCACGGGGACGAACGAACGGCGCATGGACGATCCTGGCTCGGGTCGAGGCCGCCGCGTGGGCAGCCGAGGAGTGACGCAGGGTACCCAAAAATGTTCATCGCCCACCAGCGCGAAAACCGCCGGTGATCGGATGTAAGTCGCTGCGGCCCGCCGGCCTCAGCGATGGGTGGCTACGCCAGCAGGCGGGCGAGCGCGGCCGCGGCGGCGTCGCTGAGGCCGGCGCGGGCCAGGCCCAGCGTCCGCCGCCCCAGCACCCGGTACAGCTGCGCCAGCTCGGGATCGTGGGCCACCGCGGCCAGGTGGCGCTCGACGGTGCCCACGTCGCCGCGGCGGATCGGCCCGGTCAGGCCGTCGGTCAGCCCGCGGGCGCCGGCGTTGGCGATCGCGCCCTGGGTCAGCGGCGCCAGCGCGGCCAGCGCCGCCGCGCGATCGACGCCGCCCGAGGCGAGCAGCTCGACCGCGGCGTCGAGCACCGCGACCGCGAAGTTCGACGCGATGGCCGCGGCGGCGTGGTACGCGCCCATCGTCGCGCCCTCGACCGCCAGCGCGGTGCCGCCGAGCGCGGCCACCAGCTGGTTGGCCGCCGCCGCGCCGCGGGCGTCGCCCTCGACGCCGAACACCGTGCCCTTCAGCGCGCCGCGGGTGCGGACGATGTCGGCCGCCGACGCGATCGCGCGCAGCGGGTGCAGCGTGCCCACGCCGCCGACCTTGTCGACCACCGGCGCGAACGCGGTCGCCGCCGCGGTGGCGCCGGCGCAGTGCAGGAGCACGTGGCGGCTGCCGACCAGGCCGGTCGCGCACAGCTGGGTCGCGACCGCGCCGATCGCGTCGTCCTTGACCGCGACCAGCACGACCTCGGCCTCGAGCAGCAGATCGGGCGGCGCCGGCGAGAACGCGGCGACGCCGGCCAGCGCGGCGGCGGCGCGGGCCGCCTCGGGCCGCCGGGCCCACAGCCCCAGGACCGGCACGCCGGCCTGACGCAGACTGCCGGCGAGCGCGGTGGCGACCGCGCCGGCGCCGACGACGAAGGTGTTAGGGCTTCGCGCTGTCACGGTACAGACCTCGGTCGGCGATATAGCGAAAAACCGAGGCCGGCAACAGGTCCGCCACCGCTTCTCCCGCAGCCAGCCGCCGGCGCAGCTCGGTCGACGAGATCGCCGGCATCGTCACCTCGCTGAGCGTCGCGCCCGGCGGCGCCGCCACGCCGCCCCGGCCGATCACGATCGGCGGCGCGCGCCGGCACACCTCGTCCCAGCCCAGCCAGCTCGCGGTCTCGCCCAGGATGTCGGCGCCGATCAGCAGCCGGAACTGCCGCGCGGGCTCGGCGGCCGCGAGGTGGTCGAGCGTGTACAGCGTGCGGCTCTCGCCGCCGCGGGCCCGCGCGACGGTCTCCTCGACCCGCGACACCCGGGCCCGCGGGCCCAGCGCCGCCGCCACCAGCTCGCACATCGCGATCCGATCGTCGTAGCTGGCCAGCTGCTTGCCGAACGCGTGGCGCCAGGTCGGCACCAGCCACAGCTCGTCGAGCCCCTGGGTCTCGAGCGCGTACAGCCCGACCAGCGCGTGGGCGACGTGCGGCGGGTTGAAGCTGCCGCCGAACAGCCCGACGGTGATCACGCCGCGTCCGGGTACAAGAGGTGCGGCCGGCGCGCCTCGCGGAACGCCTGCTCGGCCTCGGCCCAGGTCGCGACCAGCTCGGGCAGCGGCGCGCCGGCCTCGATCATCGGCCGGGCCCGGGCGTCGCCGGTCAGCAGATCGATCGCCGGCACGTCGTCGACGAACTCGTAGGCCTTGGCCCGCCACGCCGCGGCGCCGTCGGCCACCTGCCACGCGGCCTTGAGGAACGCCAGCCCGGTGAGGTACGGCCGGTAGGCGTGCGGGTCGGTGACGTGCTGCTGCACGCCGCCGCACGGCTGGCCGGCGTGCTTCTGGAACGTCGGCCGGAACACCACCGGCCGGAACCGCACGCCGGGCAGGCGCTCGGCGTCGAGCGCCGCCGCCAGCCGGTACGGATCGAGGTACGGCGCGCCGGCCAGCTCGAACGGGCGCGTCGTGCCGCGGCCCTCGGACAGCTCGCTGCCCTCGACCGCGCACATGCCCGGGTAGACCAGCGCGGTGTCGACGGTCGGCATGTTGGGCGACGGCATCACCCACGGCAGCCCGGTCGCGCCGAACCCCATGGCGCGGGTCCAGCCGCCCAGCTCGATCACCGTCAGGTCGAGGTCGAGGCGCTCCTCGGCCATCCGCCAGCGCGCGATCTCGCCGGCGGTGAGGCCGTGGCGGTTGGGGCAGCTCACCAGCCCGACGAACGACGCGAACCCCGGCGCGATCGCGCCGCCCTCGACCAGCGCGCCGCCGATCGGGTTGGGGCGATCGAGCACGATGAACGGCTTGCCGGCGGCGGCGCACGCGCGCATCGCCAGCACCATCGTCCACACGAACGTGTAGTAGCGGCTGCCGACGTCCTGGACGTCGTAGATCATCACGTCGATGCCGTCGAGCATGTCGGCGGTCGGCGACAGCGACGCCAGGTCGTGGCCGTACAGGCTCCACACCGGCACGCCGGTGCGCGGGTCGCGCGCGGTGTCGACGCCGATCATGTCCTGGGCGTCGCCGCGCACGCCGTGCTCGGGCCCGAACAGCGCGGCCAGCCGCAGGTGCGACCGCGCCGCCAGCGCGTCCGCCGCGTGGGTCAGCTCGGCGTCGACCGTCGTCGGGTTGGCGATCAGGCCGATCCGCCGCCCGCGCAGGATCGCGTCGTCGGCCAGCAGGCGCTCGAGCCCGGTCGCGACGCGCATCAGACGATCGGGACCGGCTTCAAGGACACCTTGCCGTCCTTGGCGACGACGCGGAACCGCACCGCCTTGCACTGGAACTGCGCCTTCAGGCGGCCCTCGTTGACGCGCAGCTTGGCGATGAAGCCCTCGAAGCTGACCTCGTCGGGGGTGCCGGCCGCGCGCTTGGCCTCGGTGTACTCGGTGAAGACCCGCTTGTAGTAGTCGGGCTCGGGCTCCTGCGCCAGCGCCGCCAGGTCGGGGTCGCCGGCGGGGCGGGCGTCGCCCTCGTCGAACTCGACCCGGCCGGCCTGCATCGGGTTGCCGTCCTCGTCGTAGTCCTCGTCGCCGGGCTCGGGCCGGCCCAGGAGGCGCGCCAGCATGACGTTGAGGCCGTTGGACAGGCCGTCGAGCTCCTCGCCGACCGGGCGGAACGTGCGATCGATGTTGCCGTTGATGATCTCGGCGACGCCCAGCTCGACCTCGTCGACCTGGTGCAGGATGCGCTGGGTCGACAGCAACACGCCGCCGACCGCGAGCAGGATCGCGGCGACGCCGAGCACCAGGATCATCAGCGTCGCGGTGCCGTGCTCGGGCGCGGTGCGGTCGAGCTCGGTCAGGACCAGCGCGCCCGCCGTCGGCTGCGGGTAGCCGTCGGGGAACGGCTTGAGCGACAGCCGCGGCAGCAGCACCGCCGACACCAGGTAGGTCTTGCCGCGGACGCCGACCTGGATGAACTTGCCCGACTGGCCCTTCGCCAGCGCGGTCTTGACCAGATCGTCCTTGGTGAGCAGCGGCGCCAGCGCGCCCTGCATGCTGGTGTCCTCGGCGTCGTCGCCGCGGCGGAAGCTCGAGGCGAACACCTGGCCGGCGTCGAAGTACGCGACGTCGGCGCCGAGGATCTGCTGCTGCAGCCGCGCCGCCTTCGACGTGAACGCGTACGCCACGACCACCGCGCCCAGGACCTTGGGCTGGCCGGCGGCGTCGACCTGATCGACGTCGAGCACCGAGCCCAGGCCGACGCGCATCACGCCCTTGCCGGGGTAGTTCCAGATCTCGGTGAGCAGCGTCGGCTGGGCGATCGCCAGCTCGAGGCCCTGCCACACCAGCTTGTCGTTCTTCTTGAACTCGCCGGCCACCGGGTTGGCGACGCCGTCCATCGCGACGATCGCGCCCGAGGCGTCGACCAGCGCCAGCATGTCGGGGCTGGCGCCCTCGGTCTTGGCCTTGAACTGATCGAACACGCCCTTGACCAGCCGGCTGCGCTCCTCCGGCACCGTGGTCTTCAGCGCGCTCAGCATCGCCGGGTCGTGCGACAGGATCTCGACCTTGTTGTAGGTGTCGAGCGCCGACAGCTTGGCGTTCGACAGCGCCTGCTCGGGCGCGCGCTTGATCAGCGACCGGGCCTCACGCTGGAGCGGCCGCGCCAGGCTGCCGCTGACGACGAAGTACAAGACGGCGGTGAGCGCCGCGATCGCGATCGCGACGATGCCCCCGATGACGGTGCGTGACATGTGGCCTCCAGCCTCGTCGGCTAGTATCCAAGCCTGCGGATCCTCGTGTCAATCGCTGCGGGCGCCGACCGGGATCGCGGTGCGCCGGGGCGCGGGCATCACCGCGGTTTGATCGCGGCCTTCAGCTCGTCGGCGAAGCACGGCGTGACGTCGTTGTACAGGCACGACACCTCGCCCAGGCCTTCGGCCAGCTGGTTGTCGCGCAGCTCCTGATCGTCGGTGTCGGCCAGGAGCAGCGTCTTCTCCTTCAGCCGGTAGTAGTTGCCGATGTCGTTGCACTTGCGCTCGACCGAGTCGACCACGCCGGGGGCGCACATGATCTCCTGCGGGACCACGACGATCGTCAACGGCTGGACCACCGGCGGCTCGGTGCGCCCGTGCTTGGTCAGGAGCGCGGGGATGAGCGCGCGGATGCGGCCGGCGGCGGCGGCGATCTCGGCCGGCTGCCACTTCGACGCCGCCACCACCTTCACGGTGAGCTGGTCGTCGGGGAACGTCGCCTCGGGCTTCCACGGCAGGCTCGGCAGCGTCAGGCCGCGGGCCGGCGGCGGCGGCGGCGGGGCCTTGGCCGGCGATCGCTGCAACCGCCACAGCACCGCGGCGGCGGCCACCAGCACCAGCGTGCCCGAGCCGATCCACAGCCACGGCAGGCTCCGCGACGGCGGCGCCGGCGGCCCGTCGGGCTCGAGCTTGTCGGCGATCGACGTGAGCTTGCCGGCGTCGCTGCCGGCGGCGGCGGCCTTGGCGGCGCGGGTGCCCGGCGTGGTCGACTGGATCGGCCCGGTCGGCGGCACCGGCAGCACCGGATCGCTGGCGACGACGCCCGAGCGCGCCTTGGCCACGGTCTCGCGCGACAGCCGCTGGGTCTCGGCGAAGCCGTCGTTGGCGTCCTTGAGCGCCTCCTCGAGCTCCTTGCGGAAGTCGCGCGCGGTCGCGAAGCGATCGTCGGCCTTCTTGGCCAGCGACTTCATCACCGCGGCCTCGAGCAGCGCCGGCACCCGCAGGCCGCGCTCGGTCAAGGTCGGCGGCGCCTCCGACAGGTGCTTGGTCATGATCTCGAAGTGGGTGTTGCCGTCGAACGGCGTGTCGCCCACCAGCGCCTCGTACAGGGTCGCGCCCAGCGAGTAGATGTCGGAGCGGGCGTCGACCTCCTGGCCGCGGACCTGCTCGGGCGACATGTAGCGCACCGTGCCCATCGTCTGGCCGGTCGCGGTCAGCTTGGTCGACGTCGTCATCTTGGCGATGCCGAAGTCCATCACCGTCGCGGTGCCGTCGTCGTCGCGCACCAGCACGTTGGACGGCTTCATGTCGCGGTGGACGACGCCGCGGTTGTGCGCGTACTCGAGGCCGCGCAGCACGTCGACGGCGATCCGGGTCGCGGTCGGCCACTCCTGGCCCTCGCTCTCGATGATCAGCCGCTCCCAGGTCTGGCCGTGCACGAACTGCATGGCCAGGACGAAGCTGCCGTTCTCCTGACCGAAGTTGTACAGGTGGACGATGTTGGGGTGGTCGAGCTGGGCCAGCGCCTTGGCCTCCTCGAGGAACCGCGACTTGACCTGGCTGTACGCGGCCAGCTCGGGCGGCAGCACCTTGAGCGCGACGTCCTGATCGGTCAGCGCGTGCTTGCCCTTGTAGACGACGCTCATGCCGCCCTGGCCGAGCACGTCGACGATCCGGTACTGGCCCAGCACGGTCGTGCCGACCAGGCGGACGGCGCCGGTCGGCGACAGGTTGGTGCCGCACGCACCGCACTTGACGTCGATGTCCAGGACGTCGGCACCACAGCTCGGACAGGCAGGCATCGGTCGGGGCCAGTCTACTCGCTGGCGGGGCCCAGCTGCCAGCCAGGGACGCGGGCAAGCAACCGGTGCAGCTCGTCCTTGATGATCGCCGGGTACTCGACCGGCGTGTAGTGGGTGCCGCCCGGGATCACCCGCAGCCGGGCGCCGGGGATGGCCTGGCGCAGCCGCTCGGCGGTGGTCGGCGGCGTCAGCACGTCCTTGTCGCCGGTGACGATCGCGGTCGGCACCCGGATCGTCGGCAGCACGTCCTCGGCGTCGTGCTCGTTGAGGCGCTCGAGCAGATCGCCGTAGATGCGCCAGTCGAGGGTGCGGAACCCGGCCGCGACGTCGCGAAACGCGTCGACGTCGAGGGTCTGCGACACCATCCCGAACGCCTGCATGGCGGCGATCAGCGCGTCGGAGCCGGCCACCTTGTCCGCCGCCTTGCCGACGAACGCGGCCTGGGCGCGCATCAGGTTGATCACCGACGGGATGACCTTCTCGAGGAAGGCCATGCCCATGATCGTGCGGAACGGCCGGCCGCTGGTGCCGTTGATCGCCAGGATGCCAGCCACCCGCTCCGGGGCGCGCCGCCACAGCTCGAAGTTCACCTGCACGCCCATCGACCAGCCCACGACCACCGCCTGCGGCGCGTCGAGGTGATCGAGCAGCTCGATCAGATCGTCGACCTGGTGCGCGACCGTGTTCGCGGTCGGATCGGCGGGCGCCGCCGAGCTGAACAGGCCGCGGTAGTCCCAGCACAGCACGCGAAAGCCGGGCAGCGCCGCGAAGACGTGGCGGTACGCCTCGAACGTGCCGCCCAGGCCGTTGCTCAGCACCACCAGCGGGGCGTCGGGGCTGGAGCCGGGGCGGAACTGGTAACCGATGCGCGTGTCGTCGCGCATGCGGAGCGTGTGTTGACCGAGGCCGGGGACCACTGTGCGCGCGATGGTAGCCGATTCCCGGAGCCGGAGTCGGAGCCGGAGTCGGAGCCGGAGTCGGGCACGGGCACGGGCACGGGCACGGGCACGGACCGAGAGGGGGCACGGACCGAGGGGGCACGGACCGCGGCGGAAGTTGCTAGGGTGGCGGGGTGGCAACGGCAGCGGTTCGAGCGACGATGGCGCGGCGCGACGACGGATCGCTGCGGATCGCGGCGGTGGCGGACACCCACGCGCGGCCGCACCCGGCGCTGATCGAGCGGCTGCGGGCGTGGGCGCCCGACGCGATCCTGCTGGCGGGGGACATCGGCGCGATGGCGGTGGTCGAGGCGCTGGAGGCGGTGGCGCCGGTGCACGCGGTGCGCGGCAACATCGACGGCGATCTGCCGCTGCCCGACGAGGTCGTGGTCGAGGTGACCGGCGGCAGCGCGCTGACGATCTACATGACCCACATCGCGGTCGCCGGGCCGCGGCTGCGCGCCGAGGTCGCGCGGCGGGCCACCGCGGCGGGGGCGCACCTGGTGGTGTGCGGCCACTCGCACGTGCCGTTCCTCGGGCGCGATCGCGGGCTGGCGATGTTCAACCCCGGGTCGGCCGGGCCGCGGCGGTTCGAGCTGCCGATCGTCTACGGCACGATGACCCTGACCGCGCGCGGGCTGGCGCTGGCCCACGTCGACGTGGCCAGCGGTCAGCCGTGGTCGCCGCCGTGAAGGAGTAAGCTCGCGCCGTGCGCATCGGCACCCGCATCACGGCAGCGACCGCGCTGGTGGTCACGCTGACGTTGACCGTCTACGCGGTCTTCGAGGTGCGGGCCCGCGCCGACAACCGCCAGCGCGCGATCGAGAGCGAGGCCCGGGCCACCGGGCTGGCGCTGCGCACGACGCTCGAGACGTTGGGCGCCGACATCGCGCACCTCGATCCGCTGCGGCTGACCCGCGATCTCGGCCGCGAGCTCGGACGCAGCGGCGCCGGCTGGCGGATCAACATCGTCACCGCCGAGGAGTCGGGCCCGGGCAAGCCGCCGGCGCGCCCGGCGCTGTCGGTGACCCAGAGCCGCCGCCTGGCCGCGCTCACCAACGCGCCGCAGCTGGCGCTGCTCGAGCGCGAGCGCGGCGATCTGGTGCTGGCGCTGCCGCTGCGCGCCCAGGGCAAGGACGGCATCGAGGTCACCGGCATGCTCGAGCTGGCGCGGCCGGTGGCGTACCTCGACGCGGCGTGGCGCGGCGACGTGTGGCGCGCGATCGGCTGGGTCGTCGTGATCGCGGCGCTCACGACGACCGCGGTGTTCCTGGCCACCCGCAGCCTGATGACCCGGCCGATGGCCAAGCTGCTGGGCGGCGTCGACGAGGTGGCCCGCGGCGACCTGTCGCACGTGCTCCTGTCCGAGCGCGACGACGAGATCGGCGCGATCGCCACCCGCTTCAACGACATGACCTTCTCGCTGCGCGAGTCGCGGGCCGAGACCCGGCGCTCGGCCGACGCCAAGCACACGCTCGAACAGCGCCTGGCCCACACCGAGAAGCTGGCGACGATCGGCCAGATCGCCGCCGAGATCGCCCACGAGGTCGGCACGCCGCTCAACGTGATCGCCGGCCGCGCCCGCGCCACCCACAAGAAGGCCGCCGATCCCGAGGTCGTCGCCAAGAACGCGACGATCATCGAGGAGCAGACCGCGCGCATCACCCGCATCATCCAGCGCCTGCTCGACTTCGCGCGGCGCCGGGTCGGCCCGCCGGGCATGGAGCGGCTCAACCTCAACCAGATCACGCTGACGACGATGGAGCTGCTCGGCAGCCAGTTCGCCGCGGCCAAGGTCAAGACCCGGCTGATCCGCGCCGAGGGCCTGCCCCAGGTGGTCGCCGACAGCGACCGCGTGCAGCAGGTGCTGCTGAACCTCTTGCTCAACGCGATCCAGGCGATGCCCGACGGCGGCGCGGTCACCGTCGAGACCTCGGCGGTCACCCAGCAGCGCCCCGGCCTCGAGCTGGCGCCCGAGCAGGCGTTCGTGCGGATCGAGGTGTCCGACACCGGGCCCGGCATCCCGCGCGATCGCCGCGACAAGATCTTCGAGCCGTTCTACACGTCGAAGGACGGCCAGGGCGGCACCGGCCTGGGCCTGGCGGTGTGCGCCGGCATCGTCAAGGAGCACGACGGCTGGATCGAGGTCGACGAGGCCGCCACCGGCGGCGCGGTGTTCCGCGTCTACCTGCCGGCGGCGGTGGCCGGCGAACGACCGCGGACCGAGGCGTGACGCCGCCGCCCAGCGTGGGGTAGCGTGGCGGCCATGGCCGAAGTGCCCGCGACGGTCCTGGTGGTCGAAGACGACGACGCCATGCGCGAGCTCCTGACCGAGGAGCTCGCCGACGCGGGCTACCGCGTGCGCGCCGCCAACGGCGGCTCGGCCGGGCTCGAGGCCGCGCGCAGCGAGCCGGTCGACCTGATCATCACCGACCTGCGCATGCCCGACCTCGATGGCTTCGACCTGATCCGCGACGTCGGCGCCCTGCCCGACCCGCCGCACATCGTCATGATCACCGCGTTCGGCTCGATCGAGACCGCGATCAAGGCGGTCAAGCTCGGCGCCTACGACTACATCACCAAGCCGTTCGAGCTCGAGGAGCTGATCCTGCTGGCCGGCAAGGCGCTGGCCGAGCGCGGGCTGCGCCGGCAGGTGGCGCGGCTGCAGCGCGAGGTCGAGCGGCAGTACGGCTTCGAGAACGTCGTCGCGCGGTCCGAGGCGATGAAGGAGATCCTGAGCCTGGTCGCGCGCATCGCCAGCTCGACCGCGTCGGTGCTGATCACCGGCGAGAGCGGCACCGGCAAGGAGCTGATCGCGCGCGCGATCCACTACAACTCGCCGCGGGCCAAGGCGCCGTTCGTCGCGGTCAACCTGGCGGCGGTGCCGGAGTCGCTGATCGAGAGCGAGCTGTTCGGCCACAAGCGCGGCGCGTTCACCGACGCCCGCGCCGACCGGCTGGGGCTGTTCGCCGAGGCCGACACCGGCACGATCTTCCTCGACGAGATCGGCGAGCTGGCGCTGCCGCTGCAAGCCAAGCTCCTGCGCGTGCTGCAGGAGCACGAGATCCGGCCGCTGGGCGGCACCAAGACCCAGCGGGTCGACGTGCGGGTGGTGGCCGCGACCAACCGCAACCTCGAGGCGATGCTGGCCGACGGCGGCTTCCGCGAGGATCTGTACTACCGGCTCAACGTGATCCAGCTCGACCTGCCGCCGCTGCGGGCCCGCCCCGAGGACGTCGTGCCGCTGGCCGAGCGCCACCTGGCGCAGCTGGGCGGCAAGAGCACGCCGCCGCGCCGGCTGCACCTCGCCGCCGACGCGCAGCAGCTCCTGCTCGGCTACGCCTGGCCGGGCAACGTGCGCGAGCTGCACAACGTGCTCGAGCGCGGCGCCGCGCTGTGCCAGGGCGATCTGATCGTCGCCGACGATCTGCCCGGCCACGTCCGCGAGCGCAAGCCCGGCGACTTCCTGGCGGCGGCGGTGGCGCGGCACATGACCGTGGCCGACCTCGAGCGCGAGTACATCGAGCGGGTGCTCGACGACGAGGGCGGCAACAAGACCCGCGCCGCGCAGCGGCTGGGCCTCGATCGCAAGACGCTGTACCGCAAGCTCGAGGAGTACGCGCGCCAGAGCGGCGCGGCGGCGCCGACCGCCACCGGCGACGGCGACAAGTAGCGTCAGCGCCGGCGCGCGAGCCGCAGCGCGGCGGCGGCGGCCGCGATCCCGGCGAGCGCCGCCAGCCCGCCGCGCACCAGCCACGGCGACGACGCGTCGCCGGCGCGGACGCCGACCACCCGCGCGGTCACCCCGGGCGGCACCAGCCCGCCGCCGCCGTCGAGGCTGTGGGCCAGCGCGACCGCGTCGCGCTGCGCGGCCAGGAGATCGCCGCCGCCCATCGAGATCATCGCGCGGCCGCCGCGGATCGCGCCGCGCGCGACCGGCGCCGAGGCCACCTCCCCGTCGACGAGGATCGCCAGCTTCGCGCCGGTCCGGGCGGCGGTCTGGTCGCCGAACACCTGCGCGCCGGGGTCGCTCCAGGTGAGCTCGACCTCGGGTCGACCGTCGAACTGGTTCGCGGCGACGCGGGCGCTGGCCACGTCGGCCTGGGTGAGGATCGGCGCGTCCTCGACGAGGTAGCTGCGGTAGGCCGGCGCCGCGGGCGCGTCGGGGCGCGGCGCGACCCGCTCGAACACCAGCGCGCGCCCCGGCGGCACCGGCGCGTCGGGGGCCACCTCGGCCAGCGCCGCGGTGATCGCCGCCGGCGACGGGCCGGTGAGGAAGTAGTCCTGGCGCGCCGCGCCGCCGTCGTCGCTCCAGCCGTCGGCCACCGCGGCCACGCCGTCGGACCGCGCCGGGGCGTGGGCCGGATCCAGCCGCTGGAACCAGGCGCGCGCGACCGCCGCGTCGTTGTCGACCCACTGGAACGCCAGCGCGCCGGGGCGGGCCAGCGCGGCGGCCAGACCCTCGGCCTCGCGCGCCGGCGCGCCGCGCACCGCCACCGCCACGACCGTCGTCGCGTCGCGGGCCGAGACCACCCGCAGCTGGATCGCGTAGCCGCGCAGCCGCGCGCGCCACGCCCGCTCGCAGGCGGCCAGCGACGCGTCGCCGGGCACCGTCGCGGCGAGGTCGATCGCCGCGTCCGGCGGGCCGAGCAGGCGCTCGGCGCGCAGCGCGATCGCGGCGCCCAGCGTCAGCGCCGCCACCGCGAGCCCGATCAGCGCCGCGCGGATCACCGCGGCCCCGCGAGGTGATCGCGCAGCCGGCGCAACCCGAGCTCGGTCTTGCCGTCGGCCAGCGCGCCGGCGACGCACGCGGCGATCGCGGCGTCGAGCGCCCACCAGCCGGTGCCGGCGCCCTCCTCCATCGGCGAGCCGTCGCCGGGCAGCGGCTGCTGCGCCGCCGGATCGACCTCGGCGGCGACGAAGTAGTACTTCTCGGGCACCGTGCCCGGGCTGGGCAGGCTGCCCGCGCCGAGGATCGCCATCGCCGCCGGCGCCACCGCGAACCCGCCCTCCTCGAGCGCCTCGGCCGCGGCCCGGGCGCGCAGGCCGGCCTCGCCGACGTCGCCGCGCTCGATGATCCCGGCCGGCAGCTCGATCAACCAGCCGTCGCCCGCCGGCTCGGGCAGCGGCGCCCGCGCCGGGTCGCGCCCGAACGCCAGCGACGGCCGCATGCCCTCGCGCAGGAGCACCTGCACGGCGCCGGCGGCGTCGCGGTGCCACAGCACGATCACCACCGCGTCCTGACCGTAGGGCCGGTGGACGAAGTCGCACACGAAGCCGGCCGACGCCGAGCCGTCGCCGCGCCGGTTGTGCATGCGCAGCCGCCGGATCGCCAGGAACCCGCCCTCGCCCACCACCTCGTCGCGATCGATCACGAACGCCAGCGCGCGGTCCCGCATGACCGCGACTCTACCCGTGCCGCGCGCTACGGCTCGAGCGCGAAGCAGTAGATCGCGCCCCACCCGCCGCCGGCGCCGACCGAGTAGCCGGTGCCGGGCCCATTCTGGACCAGGTTGATGCCGGGCTCGCAGCCGCGCAGCCGGTGGGCCTGGATCCAGTGCATGCCGCTCATCGCCGGCCAGGCGTGGCCGCAGCGGACCAGGTTCTCGGTGCCGGGCCCCTGGACGCTCGTCCAGTCGTTGCACGTGTTGGCCGCGCTGGTGCCGTCGAGCTGGCCCAGCGTGTTCGAGCCGGTCATCACGTCGTGGGTGTCGCCGAGTCGGCGCGTGCCCTGGCCGGTCTCGTCGGGGAGATCGTTGATCACCGCCGCGTCGCCGGCCGGCCGCTGCATCAGCAGGCCCGCGCGGTCCATCGCCACCAGCCGGCCGTTGCGGTCGTACCAGGGCCCGTTGCCGATGCGATCGATGGCGTGGATCGGCGCGCCGTTGTTGTAGACCGACAGGAACGCGCGCCAGGTCTTGTGGCCGTAGCCGACCGCGGCCGCGGCGGTCTGGCAGATCGCGTCGGCGCCGGCCAGCCCGCCGAGGTTGCCGCCGAAGCCGTTCTGGCTCCCCGACTGCAGCCGCATCGTGTCGAGGCTGGTCACGAAGAAGCTGAAGTTGCCGGTGCCGGCCGGCGCGTCGACGGTGCCGGCGGCGTCGATCGCGGGGGCCGCGTCGTCGGCGGTGGCGCCGTCGCCGGGGTCGGCGTCGATCGCGGCCGCGTCGTCGCCGCCGCCGCCACAGGCCGCCAGGGCCGCGCCGATCAGGATCGTAGTGAAGCCGCGCATCGGGACATCGTGCCCGCGCCGCGCGGCGCCCGTCAACGCGCGATCGCGACCGGTCGACGCATCGCCAGCGCTGCCGGAATCGGTTAGCTTCCGGCGATGCGTGAGGGAGCGCCGTGACGACTGTCGAGGACAACCTGCCGCGGTGGGACGGCCAGCGGCGCGGCTTCTACGAGGTGTGGTTCCTGACCTGGAACGATCCGGTCACGCGCGACGGCTACTGGCTGCGCTACGTGATCGAGTCGCCGCTGCCCGACGTCGGTGAGCCGTACGCGCAGGTGTGGTTCGCGCGGCAGTCGGCCAGCGATCCGGCCAGGAGCTTCGGCATCAACCGCCGCTACCCGACCACGTCGCTGGTCACCGGCCGCGATCCGTTCGCGGTGGCGATCGGCCCGTCGCGGCTGGGCCACGACCACGCCAAGGGCGCGGTGTCGGGCGACGGCCACGCCGTCGAGTGGGACCTGACCTGGCAGCCGGGCGTCGCGACGTTGCACCAGCTGCCGGCGGTGATGTACCGCAACGGCGGGCTCGGCGAGACCACCGTGCAGTCGCCCAACGTCGACGTGCCGATCACCGGCACGTTGACCATCGACGGCGTCAAGGTCGCGCTGGCCGGCGCCCGCGGCGGCCAGACCCACCTGTGGGGCGTCAAGCACGCCGCGGCGTGGGCCTGGGGCCACTGCAACGCGTTCGACGATCGGCCCGGCGCGGCGCTCGAGGTGTTGCACGCGCGGCTGCGGCGGCGCGGCGTCAACCTGCCGCCGCTGACGGTCGCGGTGCTGCGCCTGCCCGGCGAGGATCTGGCGTTCAACCGCTTCGATCAGGCGCTGTGGTCGGGCCCGGCCGAGCTGGGCACCGGGCGCTTCAGGTTCCGCGCGGGCGGGCTGCTGGCCCGGATCGAGGGCGAGCTGTCGTGCGCGCCGGCCGATCTGATCCGCGCCCACTACCACGACCCCGACGGCGAGGAGCGGTGGAACCACTTCACCGCGATCGGCGACCTGCGGCTGACGCTGTCGCGCCGGGTGCGCGGGCGGTGGCAGGTGACCGAGCAGCTGACCGCGCCGCGCCGCGCCGCGTTCGAGATCGCCGGCCCGACCGCCGATCCGGCCGTCACCTGCGACCACGTGGCGGTGTAGCGGCCGGCCGCGTGTTGTAGGATGCGCGCCGTGGCAGGCCTTCGAACTCCGCTCAACGACGCCCACCGCGCCCTCGGCGCACGCATGATCGACTTCGGCGGCTGGGACATGCCGGTGTCCTATCCCGCCGGCACGATCAAGGAGCACAAGGCGGTCCGCGAGGCCGCCGGCGTGTTCGACGTGTGCCACATGGGCGAGGCGTTCCTGCGCGGCCCGCGCGCCACCGAGGCGGTGCAGCGCCTGACCACCAACGACGTCGGCGGCGTCGCGCCGGGCAAGGCGGTCTACACGCTCTTGTGCCGGCCCGACGGCGGCATCGTCGACGACTGCATCTTCTACAAGCGCGCCGAGGACGAGTACTTCGTCATCATCAACGCGTCGAACCGCCACAAGGACGTGGCGTGGATGCGCGAGCAGATCGGCGGCATCGTCGATCTCGAGGACGTCTCCGACGCCACCGCGCTGATCGCCGTGCAGGGCCCCAAGGCCACGGCGATCCTCGACGGGCTGGCCGGCGGCACGCTGGCCAAGGTCGGGACGTTCTGCTTCACCGACACCACCGTCGCCGGCGTCGCCGTCACCGCGGGCCGCACCGGCTACACCGGCGAGGACGGCTTCGAGCTGGCGTGCAAGAACGCGGACGCGCCGGCGCTGTGGCAGGCGATCATCGCCGCCGGCGTCCAGCCGTGCGGGCTGGGCTCGCGCGACAGCCTGCGGCTCGAGTCGCGGCTGCCGCTGTACGGCAACGACCTCGACGACACCACCTCGCCGCTCGAGGCCGGCCTGGGCTGGGCGGTCAAGCTCGACCGGCCGTGGGTCAAGGCCGGCGGCGACTTCCTCGGCCGCGCCGCGCTGGTCGCGCAGAAGGCCAACGGCCTCACCCGCGTGCTCACCGGCTTCCGCATCGAGGACCGCGCGATCGCCCGCCACGGCTACGCGGTCGTCGATCGCAGCCGCCCCGCCGACGCGCAGGTCATCGGCACCGTCACCAGCGGCGGCCCCGGCATCTCGGTCACCGGCGCGATCGGCCTGGCCTACCTGCCGCCGAGCTACGCCGCCGAGGGCACCCAGCTCACGCTCGACTGCCGCGGCAAGGACGTCGCCGCCACGGTGGTCAAGGGCAAGTTCTACAAGCGCGCCTAGCGCGCCGCATCGACACCCGTCGCCACCCACCCGCATCGAACCTTCAGGCCAGCGAGAACCCGATGTCCAACGTCCCGAGCGACCTCCGCTACACCGCCGACCACGAGTGGCTGCGCCCCGGCGCGACCTGCGCGGTCGGCATCACCGCCTTCGCCGTCGAGCAGCTCGGCGACATCACGATGGTCGAGCTGCCCGCGGTCGGCACCGTCGTCGAGAAGGGCGCGCGGTTCGGCACCATCGAGAGCGTCAAGTCGGTGTCCGACCTGTACGCCCCGATCTCGGGCACCGTCACCAAGGTCAACGGCGCCCTCAAGGACGCGCCCGAGGCGGTCAACGCCGACTGCTACGCCGCGTGGATGGTCGAGATCACGCCCAGCGACGCCGGCCAGATCGACGGGCTGCTCGGGGCCGACGCGTACAGCGCGACCCTGGCTTGATCCGAGCGAGGCGCCGCCGGAGCCTCAGCAGTCCGGATCGCCGGCGGCGCACGGCTGGATGACCAGCGTGTACGGGCCGGCCTGGGCGCCGGCGGCGGTGACGAACGAGTCGACGACGATCCGGTGATCGCCGGCGGGCAGCGTCCGATCGAGCAGACGATCGGCGCGCTCGACGCACGCGCCGGCGGTGAGCAGGTGGACGTCGACGTCGACGCCCGCGCGATCGAGCGCGATCACGCGCAGCGCGGCGGGCGCGGCGAGGTGCAGCGCGTAGACCCGCTCGGGCCCCGACTCGTCCTGGCCCTGGTCGCAGCCGGGGTAGCCGGCGCGCGCGGCCTGACCGCCGACGGTGTCGCCGGTGTGCGTGAACGGCAGGCGATCGACGATCAGCGGATCGGCGTCGGTGCCGGCGCCGATCACCGGGGGCAGCGGCGGCGCGCCCGGGGCGGCCTCGCCGGCGAGCACGGTGCGGCGCGCGGCGTCGAGCAGTTCGAGCGAGCGCAGGTTGCGGACGTCGTAGTTGAAGGCCAGCCCGGTCGGCGTGAACACGCACGGCTGGGCGCGGCCGCCGACGACGTAGACGTTGCCGTGGAGCCCGTCGGCGAGCAGGCCCTGATCGGCCAGCGGCGCCGACGCCACCCACAGGCTCAGGTACGGCAGCTGGCGCGCCTCGGCCAGCGCGCGGGTGACGCTGTCCCAGGTGGGCACCCAGCGCGCCGCGGCGGGATCGTCGCCGCGCGGGTTGAGCCCGGTGAGGATCGGCACCACGCCGGCGGCCTCGAGCTGATCGAGCAGCGTGCCCATCCGCTCCCAGAACGGGCCCAGCGCGGCGCCGTAGGTCGCGGCGGCGTTCATGTCGTTGGTGCCGTAGTTGACGAACGCGAACCGCGGCGTGGTCGCGGCCAGCTCGGCGGCGAGCGGCGACGGCGCGCCGGTGATCGCCCACGCCGCCGTGCGCCCGACCTCGGCGGCCAGCGTCGCGCGATCGAACGGCGTGTCGGCGCCGATCAGCCCGCCGCGGAAGTGGTCGAGCGTGGCGCCGAGCGCGTCGCGCCCGGCGAGATCGATCGTGTACGCCGGCTGGTGCGCGGCGCCGGCGAGGCAATACAGGAAGCTGGTGCTGACGGTGCCCGACGCGCCGACCTTCATGAACACGTCGTCGCGCTGCCCGGGACCGGCGGCGGCGATCGCCCGCATCCGCGCGACCACGGCGTCGGTCACCGGCGCGGCCTCGACGTCGGCGGGGTAGCGGGTTGGCCCGGTCGGCGGACCGCCGTCGGGCGCCAGGCCGGCGTCGGGATCGGCGGCGTCGTCGCCACCGCACGCGGCGAGCAGCGCGGCCAGCGCCAGCGCGCCCCGCGCCGCGACCGTCACGGCGCCTCGACCGCGCCCGCGGTGCACGGCTCGCCGCGCGGCCGGCCGCGCTGATCGGTCGGCGGACAGCCAGTGCCCAGGCCGATCGCCGGGCTGCCGGCGGCCGGGGCCATCGTCGCGGTCGGCCCGCCGTTGTCGCCCAGCGCGCCGAGCAACGGATCGGCGACCCGCGGCGCGGTCGTGCACAAGGCGCCGTCGGGCCACTGCAGGTTGCCGCTGCCGTCGGCGCGCGCGCCGTCGCAGCTCGGCCGGTACATCGCGCTGTTGCCGGCGACGATCGTGTTCACCAGCGTCATCCCGCCGCCGAAGATCGCGCCCGCCACCTGGCCGTCGGCGGTGGCGTGGTTGTCGGCGATCGTGCAGTTGCGCATCGTGCCGGTGGGGCCGTTGCCCAGCCACACGCCGCCGCCGTTAGAGCCGGTGGCGACGTTGCCGGCGATCGTGACGTTGGTCAGCTCGGCGGCGCACGCGTTGATCCAGATGCCGCCGTTGTAGAACGCCTGGTTGCGCGAGATCGTGCTGGCGGAGATCGCCAGCGCCAGGCCCTCGAGGTACAGGCCGCCGGCGTTGCCCTCGCCGCTCGCGGTGACGGCGTTGTGGTCGACGGTGGTGCGATCCATCGCGAAGCTGCCGGTGTGATCGTTGGACACGCGGAACCCGCCGCCGCCGATCGCGCCGGCGGTGTTGTCGGCGATCGTCACCCCGCACAGCGAGGTCCGCTCGTCGCGGCCGTCCATGTACAGCGCCCCGCCGGCCCCGCCGTCGCCGGGGTTACCGCCGGTGCCGGTGGCGGCGTTGCCGGTGAAGCGGCTGTTGACGATCGTCAGATCGGCGTTGAGGCTGCCGATCGCGCCGCCGTCGCTGGCCGAGTTGCCGGTGAACGTGCTGCCGGCGACGATCGTGTCGCCGCCGCCGAAGCCGTAGATCGCGCCGCCGGCGACGTCCTGCCCGGTGGCCGGCGCGTGGTTGTCGTCGAACGTGCAGTCGATGACCGTCAGGCTGCCGCCGTCGCGGTAGATCGCGCCGCCGCCCTGCGCGGTGTCGGCGCCGGTGGCCGGGGCCTGGCCGCGGCGGAACGCCAGCCGCTGCACGGTCAGCCGCGGCGTCGCCTGGTCGTAGCCCGAGTCGAGGTACAGGATCCGCGTCGCGCCGCCGCCGTCGAGCGTGATCAGCCCGCCGCCGTCGATCACGCTCTCGGCGGTGACGACGATCGCCGCGGCCACGGCGATCGTGTGCGGCGCCGCGCCGCAGGCGAACGTGATCACGCCGCCGGTCGCCGCCGCCGCCCGCAGCGCGGTCTCGGTGCAGCTCGCCGGGGTGCCGTCGCCGACGACCGTGGTCGGCGTCGCGGTGGCGGCCGGCGCCGGCGCCTCGCAGGTCGCGCTCGGCGGCGCGGCGTCGGGCCCGCCGCCGCTGCCGTCGCCGCCGCACCCGAGCGCCAGCGTGAGTAGCAACGGCGTCGGCCCGCGCGGCATGACCGCCATGATCGCACGCGCGTCGGCCACCGGGAAGCGTATCCTCGACCGGTGGAGCTCGAGCTGATGCCGTGGCGGCCCGTGCCGCGCAGCCACACGATCGCCGCGCTGATCGGGCTCGGCCTGCTGGCGCTGTGGATGGCCGTCGACGACGACGCCTACCTGCGCCCGCTCGACGACGCCAACCTGGCGTTCCACGAGGCCGGCCACCAGATCTACGGCCTGTTCGGATCGACGCTGGCGCTGTACGGCGGGACGCTCGGCCAGCTCACCTTCCCGGCGGTCGCGGCCGCGACGTTCTTCTGGCGACGCGAGCCGATCGGCACCGCGGTCGGCCTCGCGTGGTTCGGGCAGAACTGCGGAAACATCGCGCGCTACGCCGCCGACGCCCGCGCCCAGGCGCTGCCGCTGGTCGGCGGCGGCGAGCACGACTGGTTCCACATCCTGTCGCGCTGGCACGCGCTCGACGCCGACCACACCGTCGCCGCCGTGTTCCGCCTGCTCGGCTGGGCGCTGGTGCTGGGGTCGGCGGCGTGGCTGGCGTGGCCGCTGCGCCCGGGCGCCGACCGCGCTACTGGATCATCGGGTTCTTGAACGTGTACGGGATGCGCACCCGCAGCGCGGCGCGCCCGCCGAGCAGCGCCGCCGGCACCGGCGGCAGCTTGCCCACCGCCTTGAGCGCGTCGGTGACCTCGCGATCGAACGCCTCGTAGCCGCTGCCGGCGTGGAGCGCGATCTCCGCGAAGGTGCCGTCGGCGCGCAGCACCATCGACGCGACCACCCGGCCCGAGGTCATCGCCAGCGCCAGCTCGTGCGGGTACTCGATGCGCTGATCGAGCCGGCGGAACAACTCGAGGAAGTACGGGTCGCGGCGCGACGCGTAGGTCGGCGCGCCGTCGTCGCCCGCCGGCGACTCGGCCCGCGACGCCGCGGTGCCCTGGCCCCAGCCGTCGGGCGCGACGCCCGGCCCGGCCACGCCGCGCACGCCCTCGCCGCTGGTGCCGCCGGCCCGCGGCGGCGTGAGGTCGAACGGATCGGGGCGCCGCTGATCCGACGACGCCGCCACCGCGCGATCGTCGGCGGTCGCGCCGCGCCGGGCCACGTCGACCGCGCGCTCGCCGCGATCGACGTACGCCGCGTCGCGCGCCGTCGCCGTCGCGCCGTCGACCCGGGCCGGCGCGGTCGCGCCCGGCGTCCCGGCGCGCGCGTCGTCGACGCCGACGCTGGTCGGCAGCCCCGGCGCCCCGGCCCCGGTCGCGTCGCCCACCCGGGCCTGGTCCTCGCCGGCGCGCGCCAGCCGCTGCGGCGCGCGATCGCCGTACGCCGCCTCGGGCGCGCGGGCGATCGCCTCGGGCGACCGCGCGGTCCGATCGCCGGGGCTGCGCGGCGCCAGGTACGCCTGATCCGACGTCCACACCTGCTTGCGCAGCGCCGCGTCGTCGGCGCGATCCCGGCGATCGGCCCAGGTGTCGGCGCCGCCCTCGGCGCCGCCGCCGCGATCGGCCGCGCGGTCGCCGGGCAGATCGGCGCTCGACGGCCGCGCCGCCCGCCCGTGCCCCGCCGCGTCGTCGCCGGTGCCGAGGATCGCCTCGAGCGGGATCGCCGGCGGGATCACGGTCACGACGCCGAAGCCCTGCAGCCCCGCCGACGTCAGGCTCGGCGCCGTCGGCACCGGCGGCCCGGGCGCCGCGAACGTCGGCCAGCTCAGCCGCCCCATCGCCGGCACGACGTGATCGAGCACCAGCACCGCGCCCGCGTTGAGCAGCGCGGCGGCCGCCAGGGCCTCCCACGCGCGGCTCGAACGTCGACGCACCATCCGTCCAGTATGCACCACCGCCTCCGCGCCGCCGGCCCATTGTGACCCGCCTGACACCCGCGCTGCCGGCGACGGGCCGCCGCGCGGGTTTGCGCCGATCGCGCTCGCGTGGTTCGCTCGCTGGATGCGTCTCGTCGCGGTCGTCCTGGGCGCGCTCGCGCCCGGCCTGGTCGGGTGCCCGCGCGCGGCGAGCCCCGCCGCGACGCCAGCCCCGCCGGTCGTCGAGCCCGCGGGCCCCGATGCCGCCGTCAGCGTCGGCGTCGCGCAGCCGCCGTTCGAGGTGCTCGGCCGGCGCTACCAGCTGTGGGAAGCGCCCGGCGCCGCCTGGGAGGCCGCCGCACAGGCCTGCGAAGCCAGCGGCGCCGCCCTCGCGCAGCTCGCGACCACCGCCGAGCTCGAGGCGGTCGGCGCCGAGGTTCGCACCGCGATCGACCTCGACGCCGTGTGGATCGGCGGCGGCGCGTGCGCCGACGCCACCGACGACCCGGAGCGCCTGTGCTGGAGCTCCGGCGCGCCCGTCGACATCCCGTATCGAGGCCCGTACTGGGTCCGCAACGGCCGCGGCGAGCCGCGCACCCACCTGTTCTTGCGCGACGGCTACCAGCTCACCGCCAACGCCGACATGCTGCCGCCCGACGGCGCCGACGGCTTCCTGTGCGCGTGGCCCGCCGCCGCCAGCCGCTGACACCGACGTCGCCCCCGCCCATTGTGGGCCGCCCGCCGCCTGTGCCACGCTGCGCGACGGAAGCGCATCCGCGGCTGGTGCGCGGCTCGGCCTTCAAAGCCGGTGGTGCTCCGCGCGAGCGGCGGCACGGCGGGTTCGATTCCCGTGCGCTTCCGCTAGTTGTCATCGGCAATCGAGCTGAGGCCTCGCGGTCACGCCCCGCGTCCGCGGAGCCAGGATTCGGCCGGCTAATGCGCCGAACGCGAGCGGGCCTGGCGCGCGAAGCCGTCGAGTCGAATCTCGGATATTCGGGCGACTCGCTTGATACCGTCGAGTTGCCGTGATCGAATGAACCGACGGAAGTGAGGTTGGCTTGGGCGACTACTTCGTGCCGCTGTCGGTGTTGCTACCGTTGCCGTCGTTTGTCAGGCACATCCCGGTCATCGGTACGGTCTATCCGTACATCGGGGTGCGCGACCTCCGCGATCGCTGGAACGATCAGACGTTCATCGTAACCGGCGACGCGGTGGTGCTCGACGAGGTGGTCATCGGCGGCGAGTGGGGCGGACTGGTCCTTGGCAGTGGCAGCGCCGGCGAGACCATCGTCCGATTCGAGGTGGCGGCCGCCAGGCTGTCGATCGCCAGCCTCATCATCGGTCACGGCGAAGAGTACTTCGGCGTCGAGCCGACGGTCATCGACGGCGAGCACGGCGCCGTGCGCGTGTTCTGGGAGGCTGACGGACCATGCCTTGGCTTCCGCCTGGCGATCCACGATCTGACCGCTCGCCTGCGTCTGCCCCCTGGCCTGCACCTTGGCGAGCTGATCGAGGACGCAGGGCAAGTGGTCGGCATCGAACGCTTCGAGCCACCCCGGCGGGTCGAGGTCAGCTTGCCATCGGGGTCCCTGGTGTTCGACACCGAGCGCGGCATCTCGATAGCGCTCGATCCCAGCGCGGCGGTCAACGTGCCGCCGTTCGTGTTCGGCGAGACCGGCATCGGCCTGCAGGTGATCGACCTCAAGGTCGACCTATCCCGCGACCAGGGTATTCCCGAACTGCTCAGCCGGCCGAACTTCGACGAGTCATGGCGTGGCTTGTACCTGAACCGCGCGCGTCTGCTGGGGCTGGACAACCTACTGCCGGTGTTGCCGTCGCAGATCGAACTGCATGACGCGATCATCGACAGCGACGGCGTGAGTGGTGTGGTCGAGGCCAGGCTGCCACCCGACGCGCCGTTCGGGGCGCTGGCGCTCGACGCCTTCAGCTTCGAGCTGGAGCGGAGCGTGTTCATCCGCGGCACGGTCGAGACCACCCTGCACTGGGACCGCCTCAACAGCGACTGGGCAGCGTGGCACCCGCTGCGCTTCCTGTTCACGATTCGCCACAACCCGGCGATGGCGTCGGCCCTTGACTCGCTGGGCTTCGACATCGCGGTGGCGTCGACCCAGGACGACACTGACGGGCTCCTACATCTCGGCCGCTCCGCCATCGCCGCGATCGAGGGCGGCCTGTGCGGCGCGGTGCTGCTCGCGACCGGGCTCACGACCGACCCGGCGCTGTCACCCGGCCAGGTACTGGTGGCCGGGCTCCTGGCCGCAGCGTCGGTGTTGCAGACCCGCGGCGCGCTGCGGATCGAGGAGATCGACCTCATCAAGATCACCGGCCGCTACTTCACCGAGATGGTGAACGGCCACACGGTCCGGTTCATCGACCTGGCGCTCGATCTGCGGCTGCGCCTGTCGATCGACATCGATCTGCCGGGGCCGCCGATCATCGTGCCCACGATCAAGACCGAGCGCCCGATCGGGCTCGAGCTCCGCGGACTGACCCTGCGCGCGTCGATCGGCGGTCAGGCCGCCGGGGTCAAGGCCCTCGACATCGTGTTTGACCCTAGCAGCGGGATCAGCTTCGACGTCGGCGACCAGACCCTCATCGCCGGCTCGCCGCTGGTGATCGCCAAGGCCGGCCTCGGCAGCTGGGATGGCGGCATCTGGGTCGATGTCGGGGTCAAGGTCAACGCCGAGATGGGCGAGGTCGCGGTATCGGTCGTGCCCTCGGTGGTGCGACTGTGGTTCCGCCAGGACGGCAGCTTCGATCACGTGTCGTTCTCGGGGCTGTCGTTCTCGGTGCTGGTGCCGCAGCTGCTGCACGCCAAGGGCCAGCTCGAGTGGGGCGACCCGGTGCGGCTGGGGACCGGACGGGCCTACCTGCTGCGCAAGGACTACACCGCCAGCGCCGACGAGCGGTCGAGCTGGCTGTGGGATCTCGAGGTGGCGCTACGCGAGGAGACTCGCGACGGGCTGTCGTCGACCGCGGTGTCCTTGGAGGTGACCAACGCCGACGGCTGGAAGCTGTCACCGACCATCGCGCTGTACGGGCTGTCGATGCTGCTCGGCCGCAACACCGCGCCGGCGGTCACCGATCGCGAGCATCCCGACTACGTCCAGTGGTATCGCGAGCTGCCGCCGCGCAACCGCATCAGCGCCCTCAAGTGGGGCCACCACGCCGGTGGCTGGGCCGGGGCCTTCGGGGCCATCCTCGGCTCGGCGCCGGACGGTGGTCGAGCCTGGAGCGCCAAGGCCGCGATCATCTACGCGCCGGGCGTGTTGATCATCCCCGGCTCGCTGAACCTGTTGACCGATCGACCGAAACTCACCGACGACCGCGCCGCGGCCTTCGGCATGGTGCTGGCGTTCGACTGGGAACACGACATCTACGCCGCGTCGATCACCATCGACTACGCCAAGCCCGAGGACGGGAAGCTGCTGCGCATCCACGTCCCCATCGACTTCTATTCGAGCAAGTCGCCCAAGGCCTTGCACCTGTACATCGGCGAGCACATGCCGGTGGCCAAGCGCGTGCTGGTGAAGGTCCTCGGCAAGTTCGACGGGTCGTTCTACCTGATGATCGATCGCAACGACATCGCGGATCTCGGCGGCCACGCGCAGCTCGACATTCCCGGGACGGCCATCGTCCTCGGCGGCGCCGCGGGCTTCGACTGGCAGTTCGGAAGCGGCCGCATCAAGCTGTTCTTCCGCGCCGGGTTCGAGGTCCACCTGGCGCTGGGGTCGATCGGCAACTCGGGTGACGCGGGCGATGCCACCGATGGAACCTTCTTCGGCGGCCTCCTGCACCTGACCGGCGCCGTCGGCCTCAAAGTCTTCGGCATGGGCTTCGAGCTCGGGCTCGACGCGTCGATGATCTGGATGACCCCGGCCCCGAAGTACTTCGATCTGGCGGTGTCGGTCTCGATCGGCCTGCCGTGGCCGTTGCCCGACATCGACGCGGTGGTCCGCTATCAGAAGGGCGCGGACGGCCTCCTGCCCGCGCCGGGGCGCACCTGCGCGGCGCTGACCCTGCATCCTCGCGCCCGCCACGCCCCGGTCGAGGTGGTCGAGGGCCAGACGCTGGCGGAGGTCCCGATCGATCCAGCGTTCACGCTGACCTTCACCTATCCGACGCGCAACGCCACCGGCACCGTCGGCGCCTTCCACCTCGACGGTGTGGACACCCAGGTCCACTGGCCGATGAGCGACGACAAGGGCTACGCCTTCGAGCTCGTCGAGCTGGCCCTCGCCGTCGAGCAGCCCGACGGCACACGGGTCCCGGTGACGCCCGGCGTGCCGGCGCTCTGGTTCGACACTGGCGAACCCGGGCCCGGAGGCCAGCGGTCGCGCAAGACCCTGCAGCTCTTCGCCTACGATGGACCGCTCACCTCGCGGTACGTCGGCGGAACCGCCGACTACATCCGCTCCATCGCCGAGACCTTCGATCCTTGCCCTGGTGACCGCCCGCGCCCGGTGTGTTATCGGCTCGACGGCCTCCCTGGCGGCGAGCTGCCGAATGGGATCGCAGTCGCCGGCGATCCGCCGGTGACGCTCCGCTGCATCCCGGCTCCGGAGGGCGCCGAGACCCTGCGACGCCTGCTCGCGCGCGATGCCACCGGTTGCGTGCGCGGAGGACTGGCCCCGGAGTTGCTGCGCGGCGTCCTGCTGCCCACCACCTACGGCCTGACGCTGCCCGGCGCCGCGACCGAACCGATCCTGTCGGCCTCGCTACGAATGGACTGGCGACGGGCCCACCGCGCGGTGGTGTCGGCGTACCGCGACGGTCGACGGGCCCGCGTCATCGCGCGCTTCTTCGATGGCGACACGCTCGTGCTCGAGGACGCCAGCGGTGTCGTGGTCGGCAACGTGCTCGATCGCTACGACGATGTCCGCTTCGTTTGCTCCGTGCCGTCGACCCGCGTCGAGATGGCGGCACTGCAGCAGCTCCCGGACGGGGCCCCGCTGCGACCGCTGTCCGAGATCTACGAAGCGTGCCTCACGTACGAAGACCACGTGCGCGACTGGCAGGACAGCCTGGCGACCGCCGGCGCGTGGTCGCAGCTCTGGTCGGATCTCCTGGCCGATAACGCCGCGACCTCGGACGCCTTGCTGCTCGAGCCGGGGACCACCTACGTGCTCGACGCCCGCGTCCGCTGGTCTCAGGTCCACGGCAACCAAGAGACGGTCGGTGGCACCGAGGTCCGCAGCTTCCGCTTCCGCACCGTGGCCGCTGATCAGCCACCACTCGAACGTCTGCGCACTCGGGCCCAGGCCGTCGATGCCGGGGCCTGGGAGGTCGACACCACGCCCGCCGACGGCGCTCCGGCTCACTACCGCGACCGTGGCGTCACGCTGCACTTCCTCGACCCGCGCACCGACGCTCGCTACCGCAAGTTCGGCAGGCGCCTGGTGCTGCGCCTGGTCGATGACCGCGGCCAGGACCTGTTCGACCGCCTGGCCTTCCTGGCCGACCATGGCGCCGAGCTGCCCGAGTACCAGGAGCTGTGGCGCGACGTCGTCCTCGGCACCGGCTGTACCGACCCGGGGGTGGCGTCGCTGTGGGCCGTCGGTGTCGCCCACTTCGGCTCGCTGCTCGAGCTGGGCACTGGCTACCGCGGCGATCTGATACCGGTGCCCGATCCGACCGGCAGCGTCGACCTGGCCACCGTCGACTGGGCCAGCCTGCCGAGCTTGCACACGTTTCACTTTCGCACCTCGCGCTGGCCGTCGCTCGCGGCCCACCTGGCGGCGCACCAGGTCGTCGACGAGCTGCTGGAGCGACCGCTCGAAGTCGCCACCCTGGGACCGGCCGTCCCGCAGGTGAGCGATGCCGCCGTCGCCGCGCTGCTCGAGCGGCTCGAGCTACCGCCGCGACCGCCGGCGCGCGAGCCGGAGATCGTGCGCGTGTGGAACCGGGGCAGCAGCGCCGGGGCACCGTGGTCGGTGATCGCCCTGCTGATCGATGGCCCCGAGCCCGTGCTCCGCGACGGCGTGCAGCTCGCGGCTGCGTCGGCGGTCGGCGGCGTGACCATCACGATCGTCGCCGCGCTGTCGCGCAGCCGGGCGCTGGTGCTGTTCACGGCCGGCACCGGTGTCAGCGTCGCGCCCGTGGGGCCGCTGGTCCTGACGGTGTCCGACGGCGCCGAGTCGGCGACGATGACGCTCGTGGTTTCCACCGCCCCGGCGGTGCTGGCCGAGGAGCTGCCGCCATGAGCTACTGGATCGATCCCGAGCTCCTGCAGCTCGTGGGCCTGGGGACCAAGGGTGACAGTCACATCGCCGATGGCCGTCACCTGCGCTGGTTCTTCGGCCGGTGGCTAGGGTTCCCACGCTCGGGCTTCCGCCTGCGCCGCAGCGGCAGCCCGACGACGCCACAGCGGTGGAAGGCGATCTACACCGCCGGCGACGTCGGCCGCGTCCAGGAACTCACCCAGGCGGCGATCGGCCCGGTGCGCCATCGCTTCGCCAGCGGCCTCACGGTCGACAAGGCCGGCGGACCGGCGTTCCAGGCCGCCGGGCCGGCCAGCGTGCCGTACCTGCGCCTCGACACCCGACCGGCGTGGCTCGACCTCGGCTTCGAGGGACCGTCGGCGACGCCACCGGCGCCGCCGCTGTCGGTCAACCCCGCGGCCTGGGTGCGCCTCACGATTCTCCGCCGCGTCGAGACCGGCAGTGTGGTCGCGACCGCCTTCGCCAACGGCCGCGGGAGCTGGCACTACCAGGATCGGGCGGCCATCGGCCGCGGTCTCGACGCCCTGGTTCCTGCGACGCTGCGGTCGGCGATCCGCCGCACCGAGCGCCAGGATCTACTGGGGGCGGTGACCGAGCGAGTGTACCGGGACCGCGAGCCGTGGCTGCGCCCCGAGGAGCTGCGGCTCCCGCCCTGGCCCCGTCGCAACCCGTGGGTCGCCGACACGTTGCTCTTGCACGGCGGGCTCATCGAGCGCATCGAGCTGGTGGGGCACGACGCCGTGGTGGCGCGCATCGAGTGGCTGCCGTCGCGCGCCTACGCCCAGGCGCCGGTATGGACCGAGGTCGATCGCTTCTATCTGCCGCTCACCGATCAACCGGCGATCTACCCGACGTGGACCGCACAGGGCGGCGAAGAGGTGGCCAAGAACCGTCTGTTCGCAGCGCCGCCACGCGCGCTGGCCCCGTGGGATACCGCGGCGATGCCGCCACCGCCGGCGCCGCCGGCCGAGATCGCGGCCGACCTGTCCCAGCGCTATCTCGGTGTCGGCTACCAGCGCATGCACGCGGCCATGAAGGGCTTCCTCGACCACGAGCTGGCGGCCAGCGAGCCGCAGGCCATGTTCGTCTACGACGACGCCATCGCGACCGTGCCCGCCGACGACGACCTCGGCGGCGGCACCATCCGGCTGTCGCCCTACGACGTGCTGCGCAGCGCCGCGCTCGATCCATGCGTGGCCCGCCTCCTGGGGCTCATGACCACCGACGCTGCGACCGACGCGTCGCCGTGGGACTACGCCGTCGATGCCGGCTTCCCGACCCGCTGGCTCCAGCGCCAGCTCCTGGGCGGCCTGCGCGAGGCGCCGCGCGCGCTGGTCGCCGCGCTGCCGCACCTCGACTCGCTCGAGCGCTCGGCGCGGCTGGCCTCGAACTCACAAGCGTGCGTGTCGCTCGCCACCCACATCGCCCAGGAGGCGCGGCCGCCGCTGACCCCACCGCTCGATCCGCAGGTCGAGATCCTGCCTCGCCCCGGCGCTCGTCCGATCGAGGCCGAGGTGATCGCCAGCTGCCGCGGCAACGACAGCAACCTGTTCGAGGCCCAGGCCCGGGTCATGTTCGCAGTGCGCCGCCGATCGGCGGCTGGCGACGACGTCGCGCTGCATGCCAACGATGACGAGTCGGGCCGCCGGGTGCCCCTGGTCCCGACGCGAGCCGCGACCACCAGCGGGCGGGTCGCGGTCCACGACCGATCGGTGCCCGCGTATGGCACGTACACCTGGCGCCTGAGCGGCATGGATCTGTGGGGACGCTGGAGCCCATTCGCCGACGTGTCTCGGGCGGTCGTCGATCAGGTGCCGCCGCCGGCGCCAGCGGCGCTGGCCGCCGAGCTGGTCGGCGCCCCGGAGCTGGCCCCGACCTGGGCGCGACTACGCGTCGGCTTCGACTGGGGCGACGGGGCCGCGGCCGCCGCACCCGATCTGGCCCGATTCGAGCTGCACCTGCGCCAGGGCGCCGCCGGCTTCGCTGACACCGACGATCCGACCCTGTGGGGGCGGCTCGAGACCGCACCGGGCGCGACGACCCTGCCGCTGATCGTGGCGTGGCCGAGCGGTGCCACCCTCGCCCCGCCCGGCTTGACCGCGACGGTCACCATGGCCCATGTCGTCAGCGGTGGCGGCGGTGCCACCCGGGTCACGATCGAGCTTGGCCCGGTGGTGGTGCCGTTCGACGGGCGCGGCCGCGCCCAGCTCAGCGCCACCGTCCGCGCGGTCGATGGCAGCGGCAACGCCAGCCGACTGGCCCGGTGCGCCATCGCGTCGCGGGCTGATCTGGCGCCGCCACCGCCGCCACCAGCGCACGGCACCCTGCGCTACGCGACCCACGCCGATGCGCAGGGCCGGGCCTCGGTGCGGATCGCCTTCGTGGTGCCGCCGCACGGGTCGGTGCAGGTGTATCGCTGCCCGGCTGCGGTGCTCCTGGCCGCCGGCCAGGTCGATGATGCGGTCTTCCAGGCGCTCGATGCCACCGCGCGAGTCGATCTGCTCCAGGGACTCGCGACCCAGCATCGCCCGAGCTTCCGGATCGATCACGCGGCGCCGTATGTTGACGCCGCCACCCACCACGATGGCGAACTCGGGGGCGTCGACCGCGGCTGGACGCTGTTCGTCGTCCTGGCGGTGTCGGCGCACGGCATCGCCGCGGCGTGGCCGGTGGAACCGCTGCGCTTCGAGGTCGTGGCGGTGCCACTGCTCGAGGTCCCGGATGCGCCGCGAGTGGTCGAGGCTCGCGGTGGTGACCGCAGCGCGACCCTGCGCATCGCGCCCGACCCCAGCGGTCGCGCCACCGAGCTGCGCGTGTACCGCACGCGCGACCCGGTGGCGGTCGCTGACGTGCGCCGGATGCGCCCGGGCGCCGTCGTCGCGGCCAGCGCCAGCGCGGTGGTCCTCACCGACAGCGACCTGCTGGCCGACGTCGACTACTACTATCGCGCGGTCGCGGTGAACGCCGACGGGGTGCACTCGCTGGCTTCGTCGCCGGTCACGGTGCGCGCCACCTCGAGTCAGCCGCCCGCGACGGCGACGGTCGAGGCGGTGTCGCGGCCGCCGGATCCGAGCCGCCGCGGCGTGCGCGTGCGTCTGCCGCGCCGCGACTACACGGTGACGCTGCTGCGGCGCCAGCGCGGCGTGCCGGGGTGGAGCCCGGCGACCACGCCAGTGACTCGCGCCGACGGTTCACTCGAGGTCGCGGCGCTGCCCGCGGTCGTCGACGCCGGAGCCTACGTGGTCACCACCGAGGACCTGGTGCCCGCGCCGGCGGCGCGCTGGGCATACCGCGTCGAGATCGTCGACCCGCGCGGTCGGCGATCGATGAGCGCCATCGTCGAGGATTCGCCATGAGCTTGATCGACGACCTGCAGATCTGGCTGGCCAGCGGCCCCGGAGCGCCGCTGTTCGGGCAGATGTTCGAGCACGTCCACAACGTGGCTCGAGAGTTTCACCAGTCGTCACCTGCGGATCCGGGCAGTGTCGGGGGCGAGTTCGTCCTAAGCACCACGGCCAGCGACTCGCTGCGCGCGCCGTTCAACTGCTTCGCAACGCGGGTTCCTGATATCGCGACGCTGTCGGCTGACCAACGCCGAGCCTTCATCGACAGGCTGCCTGCGCTACGCGACACGTCTGGGCGTCGCGTGAGTCTGGATAACGATCGCCTGCAGACCAACGATCTGGTGCTCGAGGTCACCGGCGGGGCGTGCCGACGACTCGAGTATCTCTGGGCCGCGCTGGACTTCAGCGGGCCGACGCCAACGGCGACCGACCTGGCGCCGCACATGCCGGTCCCTCGCTGGCTCATCGTTCGCGGGATCGGCCCAACGTCTCTCGCGGCGGCTACCACCGCGATCGCTACCAGCCAGTTCGCTGGACTCCCGGTGCCGGCGCCATCCCTCGGCAACTTCCAGTCGGGACTCGAGAAACTCTATGTCGCATGCCACCAGAGCCTGGGCGACCTGCCGATGGGAAGCACGGTGCGCATCCGCATGTTCGATGTCGCCGGCCTGCCCCTCGACCCGGTCTTTGTCTTCGCACAGCTCGCGCGCCTGGCGGCCGGTAACTTCGGCCGTCTCGCGCGCCCCGATGCATCCACGGTCGCGGCGTGGTCGACGAACTGGGTATCGGCCACGCCACCGCGCCACACCCTGGTGCTGAGCGACCACGTCGGTACGCCGTACGAGCCATGGCTCGACAACGATCCGGCGCCACCGCCACCCGAGCCGCCATCGCCGGCACCGGAGCGCCTGCTGCTGGTGCCGTCTGCCAACATCGAGGTCGCGATCCCCACCCACGGGGTGGTGTCGTTCGCCCAGGGCACCAGCGAGCACAGCGCGCTCACCTCGCAGCTCGTCGAGGTGGTGATCCCGGGCGAGCATGTGCGCCTGGCGCCACACCCGCACGGTGTGCTCGCAGCGACGACCCGACTCGGATTCTCCCGCTGGAGCTTCTTCCGGCTGCGCGTCATCGACTACGCGCGCTGGCTGCCGCGCAACCCCAACCCGCAGAACCAGCTCCAGCGCTACTCCGAGGGCAACCACGTCGACGCGCTGGTCGACGCGCGCGCCGCGTTCCGGGCGCTCTACCGAGCCATCCGCGCCACCTACGTCGACGAGACTTACGATCGCGACGACGCCATGCCGTCGGGGGTCCTGCGCGACCCGGCGGCCAACGCCGGGGCGAAGGTCCTCGGCATCAATGCCTGGGTCGCCGCCGATGTGCCGGTCCTCGGCCGACGCGCGATGCTGGAGGTCCCGCGCATGCAGGCGCCGGTGGTCCTACCCAAGGACGTGACCGCGATCTGGCGCGCGCTGCCGTGTCACCAGCAGAGCCGGCTGCCGCGGCCGCCCGGTGATCCCGAGCCGCTCCCGGGTGATCCGCTCATCGACCTCGACGACGACGATGTCGATGACCAGCGATTCTACTGGGTGCTGTTTCCGGCCGGAACCTTTTCGCCGGGCATGTACGTGACCTTGACCCAGCTCGAGTTCTCGACAGTGTTTCGCGGCGACGATCCACGCATCGTCGGGGACGATGCCGGGGCCGACCTGTTCGGCCGGGTCACCGAGCCGTCCACGCCACGGCGCTTCGGCGCGTTCGTAGGCCCTGGCGGCCAGTGCCTGCTGCGCGCGGTGCACGACCCCGACTGGGCTGGCGAGGTCGAGTGCCGCGCGGTGTGGTGGTCACCGGCGCAGGATGATCCCGATCCCCAGGACACCGCGACCGCGGGTCGAGGCGCGCTGCACGTCCACGGATATGGTCGCTTGACCTTGCCAGCGGCGCCTGGTGGCATGTCGCCGCCGCCACCGCTGCGCGCCAACCCGGCGGCCACCGTGCGGCTGTTGTGGAACGGCACCCCGGGGCAGGCCGAACTGCAGTTCCCGTCAGGCTTCGTGACCAGCCCGCCGTCGGCGATCGCGATCGTCAACACGCGCACCAGCGCGGTGCAGTGGGAGGATGCAGAAACCAGCGCGGCCAGGTCGGTGACGGTCAACAATGTTGCCCGCGACGATGGCTTCGCGGTCGGGGTCGCCGCCGCCGGGGCGCGCGATCTCGCGGCGTGCGATGGCTTCTTCGAGATCCGCGCCGCCGATGGCCAGCTCGCCAGCGGCCTGGTGCCGATGCACCCCAAGGAGATCGGCGGCCTGATCCGAGAGAGCATCCGGCGCGGCGTCGATGTGCGGTGGTTGCCGTGGCGCGACAAGTTCGAGCCCGACGCCGGAGCGCTGGTGCGACACAGCCTGGGGATGGCGGCCCTCGTCAACGCCGAGGTCGACGGTCGCCGCGGCCAGGCCATCGTCGATGAGCTCACTCGCGAGACCGGGGTCCATCATCAAAAGTCGACCTTCGTCGAGTCGCCGAGCGGGCCGATGGCATTCGTCGGGGGCATCGATCTCAACATCGGGCGCTTCGACGAGCCGACCCACCCCGATCCCAACCCCGATCGACCGACCGGCCTGTGGCACGACATCCACTGCCAGGTCCGCGGTCGCGCCGCGTGGGACGTCTACCGCAACTTTCAGGAGCGGTGGAACGCGGCGGTGGCGCACCCGAGCCGCCACCCGGTGCCGGCCCATGCCACGCCACTACCGCCGCCGACCGCGACCCAGATCCTGTCGGCGGTGAACGACGGCCCCCACACCGTGCAGATCAATCGCACCCTGGCGCCCCACATCCCCGAGTACACCGCCATCGTGCAGACCGATCGCGGCGACCTGTCGGCCATCCAGTCGACCTTCCGGGCGATCGAGCAAGCGCGACGCTTCCTGTACTGCGAGGAACAGTACCTGTGGAACCCCGAGCTGGCGCAGCGGATCCGGGCCCGGCTCCTCGGACCCGATGCCCTGGAGTGGGTGGTGTTCATCCTGCCGCGCCAGCTCGCCGAGTTTCCGGTGCTCGATCTGGTGCTCTATGCGATCCGGCGTCGCTGCATCAACCTGATCCTGTACGGCAAGGAGGTCCTGGCGCCCGGCGAGGACGGGACCACGCTGCCGGACTACACCGGCGACCGCGTGGTGTTCGCCCACCCCATCAACGAGGACGGGACCCCGGTCTATGTCCACGCCAAGACCGTGCTGGTCGACGACCTGTGGGCGTCGATCGGCTCGGCCAACATGAGCCGGCGGTCGGCCACGCTCGACTCGGAGATCACCGCCGCCACCATCGACACGCGCCTGCGCAACGGGCGGCATCGGTTTGCTCACGAGCTGCGGGTGGCGTTGATGGCCGAGCATCTGCGGGTGTTGCCCGAGGAGCGCGGCCTGCTCGAAGACCCGGCCGATGCGTTCCGGCTACTCAAGGCGACCCTGGCGGGACAGCGACCGTGGGTGCGCAGTGGTCTGATGGCGTACGACCCGCTGACGACCCAGTACGGCACCCAGCCGCCCGACTTCGATGCCTACCTGCCCGACGCGCTGGCCGCCGGCATGGACCCGGATGGGCGCAGCTCGCATGAGCTCCGCCTGGTCGACTTCATGGCGCTGAGGCAACACCTCACCGCCGCGGCGGATCCGACCACGCTCGGCGGACTGGCGGCGGTGCGAGCCACCGCAGACCTGTCGGCGCTGCCGGCGTTGCCAGGCGCGGAGCGATACCTGTGGCAGGTCGACCTCGCCGAAGGCGCGACGCCGCCGCTGCGCACCGTCGGTCCTCTCGAGGCCGACCAGGCCGCGAGCCTCGGCCTGGTGGACGCGGCTCGATCATGGCGGGTCACGGGGGAAGTATTCCTTGCATCGGCGCCGGGCACGGTGCTAGCGAGGTCTCAGGTCGACGTGACGCCGACCAGCCTGGTGACCACGGTCACACTTACCTTTACCCCACCATGACCGCGCCGCTCAACCTCCACCGGTGTTCGCTCCTGGCGCTCATCGCGTCGCTCGCGTGCAGCGGATCGGGCGAGACGCTGATCGACGGCGCCGTCGATACCGTCCCCCCCGACACTGCGGTGGATGCTGGCTGCGACGCCTCCTGGCGCCGCGAGGTCCTGGCCACAGGCGATGTCAGCGTACAGAACGCGATCACCATCGACGCGAGCGGCGGCATCCACATCGCGCGCTACGACCGGGGCACCGCCACCATCGTCTACACGACCAATGTGAGCGGTACGTGGTCCAGCGAGACCGTTGCGACGCTGACGGACCCGGGCCTACCCGACCCAGCGATCGTCGTGGACTCCGTCGGTCACGTCGACGTCGCGCACCTCGACCGACGGGGCCGCGACGTATGGTTCGCCACCCGTGCCACGCCGACGTGGATGAGCACACCGATCGAGACCAACACACCTGGCGCAACGTCGCTCGATATGGTCGTCGGCCGCGACGGCGTGGTGCGGGTCGCCTACGATCGGACCATCACCGCCGGCGTACGCCTCGCCATCCGCGCCTCGACGACTTGGCAGGTCACGACAGTGGATGGAACCGACGTGATCGGCGACGTGGCAGTGATCGACAGCCCGCCAGGCAAGACCACGGTTGCCTACCGTCGATTGTCACCGCCGGCCGTGATGGTCGCTTCGGATGCGTCCGGAGCGTTTTCGCCCATCCCCCTGCCCTTCGATGGTGCGTTCGCGAACCTGGGTCGGGCGCCGAACGACGACGTCCTGCTGGCGTACACCCGAGAGCCATCCGGCGAGCTGGGCTACTCGTTGTACACAGGAGGCACCTGGACGCATTATCCCACTGGCGTGGTCGTCGACTACGTCCACGACGTCGCCACGCTCCGGGACGGCTCCTTCGCGGTGCTGTATCGGGCGACCGCTGGCCGCGAGCTCCGTCTCGGCACCGTGCGTGGCGGCCAGCTCACGTCGGAGCCCATCGATGCGGTGGGCGACGCAGGCCTGTCGGCGGGGATCGCCACCCACGGTGCCGAGATCCACATCGCCTATCGCCGCGAGGGCGCGCAGCCGGAGCTGGTCCACGCGTGGACCTGCCGATGAGGCTCAGCGACAGACGTACGGCACGACGCTGCGATCGCATGTGAGCCCGGACTCGCAGTCCTCGGCCCGGCCGCCGCAGCGAGCGCCCACCGCTCCCGGCGGGTGACACTCGTGAGGCGTGTAGCCGGTGTTGCAGACCAGCCCGCCGATGCAATCGCTGTCCTGCAGGCACAGCTCCGCGACCTGACCCTCAAGATCGCACACCTTGCCAGCGCCGGTCTCGCTGCACACCAGCCCCGGCTGGCAGTTGTCGTCCTGGCTGCACGCCTCACCCTCGACGTGGAGTCCGACCGACTCGCACACGCGAACTCCCGGCGCCGCATTGCACACCAGCGGTATCATGCAGTTCCCGTCGTAGCCGCATGGCTGCCCCGCCGCGTTGGCCCGTGGCATCTCGCATCGGGTCGTTGCGGCATTGCAGGTGAGGGAGGCGAGGCAAATATCGCAGTCATCGCGACCGACGCACGTGTCGCCCAAGGCGATGACCGCCTCTGGAACGCACTCGCATTGCTTGATCTCCATATGGTCGGTGCAGCAGCCACCGAGCGCGAACACGCCAACAGCGAGCAGGCTCATCGCACGGATCGTCATGGTCTGATCTCCAGCGACACCTGGGTCGCCAACCACTGCGATGGGCCATCGTGAGGACCGGACCACGGCGTAACGACAACCCGGACGCCGAGCCAGGGCAGCGGATCCCAAAGCGCGCCGAGGTACAGATCGGGCGATACCGCGAGCGACGTGCCGAAGAAGCTCGGATGCTGGCCGAACTCGCACTGACCGAGCGAGTTGCACTGGAAGTTCGCCCGATCGGCGGTGTTCATCGCCGGCAGCAGTTCGACCTGCGCGCCGCCGAGCAGCGCGATGCCGTGACCGACGTCGTGCCAGTAGGTGAACCCGACCTGCGCGCCCGGACGCCACGCGGTGCCGCTCACGGGGCCGGCCTTGCGGTCCCAGGCCAGGCACGCGCCGTCGACCTCGAAGCAGTCGCCGGCATCCCAGGTGTACGGGATGCGGTAGACGCGCACGCCCAGGTGCCACTGCACCACGAACCGACTCAGATCCGCGACGTCGCGCACCTCGAGGCCGTACCGCTGGGACGTCGCGCGCCGCGGCGTGAACGGTAGGTGCTCGCCGCGGCCCGGGGCGCTCACCGCCACAGTCGCCGCGACCTCGGCATCGTTGCCCAGCCCGACGCCGACCCAGCCGCCGCCCGCGGGCCCCGGGGCCTGACGCGCGCCCTCGTTGGGCGGGCGCGCATCGTGCCCTGACTGCCACGCCGCCGCCGAGCCGAGGCCGCCGATGCGGAGGGCGCCGCGCTCGACCGCGGCGCCCAGGAGTACCGGCGCCGACTGGGCCGGGGGCGTGCTGACCATGCGCTCGCGTACACCGGTGCCCGACTCGAACGGCACGCACCCAGCCGCTAGCCCGACACCGAGCAGGCACCAACGCCACATGGTGTTCTGGTACCCGAGGCGTCAGCGCCGGACAAGCGATCGAGCGCACATCGACCGTCGGCGGCGCCGGAGCCGTTGCAAATCCTTGCCACGACCCAGAAGAAGCCCACGCACCGGGGACGATCACGACGGACGGCGCACGGGGCAACCCTGCTGGAATCGCTGCAGGGCTGCGCGGTCGATGTTGGTTCCGTGCGGTTCCGCCCGGGCTCGATTACCGTGCGCTTGCGTTTGTTATCGACGAGATGGCGCCAGAACTCCGCCGCGTCTTGGCACGGATCGACTCGGGTCCTCTACCGAGCGCGCGCGAGCCAGACCGTGTGGTCACCGCACGCCGGATCCTGCGCGCGGTACAGGACGACGTCGAGGCCGTGCTGGTCGAGCAGCCGGGCGTACGCCGCCGGGTCGAGGCTAGCGTGATACAGCGGCGCGCCGTTCACCTGCCCGATCGCCTCCCCGTCGGTGTGACCGCTGGTGAACAGCAGGAGTCCGCCCTCCACCAGGTGGTCGCGGAATACCGAGAACATCGCGCGCTGCGCGTCGCGCCGGAGATGAAAGAAGCTGTCCCAGGCGACGATCGCAAGGAAGCGCGCGCCCAGCGCCAGCGACCGCATGTCGTGCTCGATCCAGGTCGCGGCGGGCAGCCGCGCGCGCGCGAGCGCGAGCATCGCGGGCGCGGCGTCGACGCCGGTGACCTGGCAACCGGCGGCCATCAGCCAGGCCGCGATCGGCGCACCGGCGCCGCAGCCCAGGTCGAGCACGGTGGCGGGACCGGGCGGCAGGCCGTCGACCAACTGGCGCAGGTAGGCCGCCTCCATGCCGGAACGGTCGCGGGCGCGGTCGTAAGCGGCCGCGTGGATCTCGTACAGGTGAGCGACGTCGTCCACGGCGGTTCTCGCGAGACCGCCCGGACGGCGCGCGCGCGCGTCACGGTCGCGGGTCCCGGCCAGCGCAGCGTAGCTCGCGGGCGTCCCGGCCGACATCGGATGCGCCCATCGATCGACGCCGCGGCGCCGTCGAGCTCTTGCCGCAGATCGTGGGCCCGCTTGTCGGCGGCGACGATGCGGTGGTGCTCACGGCGCGCGCGCTCCTGAGGTCCCGCGCGACCGGCTGGAGGACCGCTTCTACTGCGCGCACAACGCCGTGCGCAGCGCACACCTCGGCCGTCGAACCGTGCCACGCGACTTCGACCTGGATTTCGGCGGCCTCGTCATCGCGGCGCGTCGCCACGGGCTGACCTGGTGCCTGTCGCCCGGCAAGAGCTGGGCGAAGACGTCGCTCGATACCTAGTGCCCCGGACGCGACCGCCGCTCCGGGCCGACCAGGCGGACTCGAAGCCGGCCGCGGCAATCAGGGTCACGAAATCCACGGCGAGGCGATGACGGCCGTGCGCGCGGCTGTCGGCAAGGAGCACGGCTACACGCTCAAGGTCGAGCGTTTCGTCGCGCTCGGGCACGCCCCACGCGCCGCGCACCTGTGAGAGCCTGCCCGCCGTGACCGTGTTGGACCTTGATCGACTGCGCGCGCGCCTCGTCGAAGCGAACCTTGGACACCACGCAGACGCGCTCCTCGACCTGATCGAGCCATCGGTTCGCCTCGTCTCCGAGCCGATGAGCGAGCGCGACGCAGCCGCGACAGGGACAACCAGGCTCGGCGGCGAACCAGACCTGCCGGACGCAGCAGCGTGGCCATCGTTCCGCGACATGCCGCACTCGTTCATTGCGCAGATCAACCTTGCCGACGTGAGCGGCCTGGCCGGCACGAACGAACTACCGGACGACGGACTACTCAGCTTCTTCTTCGATGGGGACCAGCGAGTTTGGGGCTTCGATCCCAAGGACCGCGGCGGGTGGTCCGTGATGTTCACTCCGCCCGGGGCGTCGCTACATCGACGCCGGTTCCCGGCGAGCCTTCCCGAAGGCGGCCGCTTCGCTGCACGCGCGTTGCGTCCGCGCGTCGAGCTGACACGTGCGCCTTGGGAGTCGTTCGACGTGCGCGCGCTCGGACTCAGCCTGGCGCAGGCGCTGGCCTACGCCGACGCGCTTCCTGCTGACGATCACCAGGGAACCGTGCATCGCCTGCGAGGCCATCCGGACATGATCCAGGGCGACATGCAGGTCGAGTGTCAGCTTGCGTCGAACGGGCTCTACTGCGGGGACGCAACTGGCTCCGCAGATCCGCGTGCGGACACGCTGCGCGCGGACGCTGGGTCCTGGCGCCTCCTCCTCCAGATCGATTCCGACGACGATGCCCGCATCATGTGGGGGGACGTTGGCCGCATCTACTACTGGCTCCGCCGTGACGACCTCGCCGCACGTCGGTTCGAAGGCGCGTGGTGCATCCTTCAATGCAGCTAAAATCTCGTACCGTCACCCGCTGCCGGTAAGGCCCCCCGTTCGGCACGTGGGCTGATGCGTCTGGAGCGTTTTCGCCCGTCCCACTCCGCCTATTGTCGCCTCCGCGCGCCGCGGCTCACACAGCGACGCCGCGACGCCGCGTACCATCACGACAACGTGCCACCGCAGCCGCCCCAGGACTGGACCGACGTCGACGCGTGGGATCGCTACCTGCGGGCGCAGGCGCGCGCCGCGGCCCCGCGCGCCGACGACATCCTCAGCCTGCGCTTCGCGCCGATGGTGCTGCGCGAAGGCGGCCGGCTGTGGGTCCCGGGCTGCGGCGTGGATCGCGGCCCGGCGCTGTACGCGGCGCTCGGCTGCCGCGTGACGGTCACCGACGTCTCGCCGTTCGCGATCGGCTGGCAGGCCGCGCTCGCGGCGCAGCCGGGCACGCGCATCGCCCGCGGCTGGAAGGCGTTCACCGACGCCAACCAGCTGGTGCCGGCGCCGGGATCGTTCGTCGCGCTGCGCCAGGACTTCACGCAGGAGCAGCCCGACGGCGAGTTCGACGTCGTGATCAACTGCCGCGCGTTCTCGCAGCTCGCGCCCGACGTCCAGCGGCGCGCGGCGCGGTCCTTCGAAGGACGGCTGCGCCCGGCCGGCCACCTCATCGTCGACACGCTCAACGTCCAGGGCGACGAGCGCACGACCCTCGAGGACAGCCTGCTCGACGCCGGCTTCTTCATCCCGGGCCAGGAGGCCGAGCGCTGGTACCGCGACCAGCTCGCCGCCACCGGCATCGTCCACGCGATGGTGCTGGGCCGGCCGATGATCCCGCGCGGCGACCAGTACCCGCCCGACGAGTTCGCCGCGTGCGCGCGCCGCGACCAGGCCATCCTGGCGTCGTTCCGCGCCGCCTACGAGGCGCGCGTCGACGCCGCGGTGCCCGAGGCGCAGCGCCGCCTCGCCGACGGCGTCACCAAGATCGCGCACGTGCTCTACGCGACCGGCTAGCCGCCTCGGCGCGAGATCGGCCGGCCGCCGCCCGAATGAACGCCCCACCGGGGTAGAGTCGGGCGCTTGCCCGTCTCCGGCGACGACCCCACGGTGCCCGCGCAGTCCGACGAGGATCGGACCGACGCGGCCGACTTCGCGCAGCTGGCCGGCTCCGCGCCGGGCGGGACGATGGGGCGCTTCGTGATCGACGGGGTGCTCGGCTCGGGCGGGATGGGCGTGGTGCTCTCGGCGTTCGACCCCGAGCTCGACCGCAAGGTGGCGATCAAGGTGCTGCACTCGCACCGGCCGGACGCCCCGCCGCGGCAGCTGCTGCAGCGCGAAGCCCAGGCGATGGCGAAGCTGTCGCATCCCAACGCGGTCCAGGTCTACGAGGTCGGGCGCGCCGGCGAGCACCTGTTCATCGCGATGGAGCTGGTCGAGGGCACGTCGCTGCGGGCGTGGCTCGACGCCGCCCCGCGGGGCTGGCGCGAGGTGCT
The DNA here is from genome assembly GCA_016794525.1 of Myxococcales bacterium. Lineage (GTDB taxonomy): Bacteria > Myxococcota_A > Polyangia > Haliangiales > Haliangiaceae > UBA2376. The sequence continues at coordinate 16,245 of JAEUJY010000051.1, read as the reverse complement.
GGCGATGTTCGTCGCGGCGGGGCACGGGCTGGTCGCCGCGCACGCGGCCGGCCTGGTCCACCGCGACTTCAAGCCGGAGAACGTGCTGGTCGGCAAGGACGGGCGACCGCGGGTCAGCGACTTCGGCCTCGCCGAGGCCGGCGGCAGCGACCCGGCGGTCACCGGCGGCACGCCGATCTACATGGCGCCCGAGCAGTGGGAGCATGGCGAGGTCGACGCCCGCACCGATCAGTTCGCGTTCTGCGTGGCGCTGTGGACCGCGCTCGTCGGCGAGCGGCCCTTCGAGGGCGCCACGCCGACCGAGCTGAAGGCGGCGGTGACGGCAGGCCGGCGCCGCGCCCGCGGCACGGCGGCCGAGCGCGCCGTGCCCGGCTGGCTGATGGCGATCCTCGATCGCGGCATGGCGACGGCGCCGGCCGCGCGCTGGCCCGGCATGGCCGCGCTGCTGGCCGAGATCGCGCGCCGCCAGGGGACCCGCCGGCGCGTGTGGATCGCCGCCGGCGGGCTCGCGCTCGCCGCGGTCTCGGGCGGCGTCGCGATCGCGGCGATGACCGTCGCCGGCGGCGATCGCGCGCGGCCGGTCGTCGCCGCGCCGGTGCCGCTCCCGGTAGGCCTCGCGTCGAAGCAGGCCGCCCGCGTGACGTTCAACGACGCGTGCGAGGAGTTCCCGGAGTACTCGCCCGACGGCAAGACCGTCTACTTCGACGGCCAGGTCGGCAAGGACTTTCACGTCTTCGCCGCCGACACGACGACCTGGACGCCCCGCGAGCTCACCCACGCCGCCGGCTGGGACTTCGCCGCGGTGGTGTCGCCCGACGGCCGCAGCCTGGCGTACGTGCACAACGGCGAGACCGGCATGTCGACGCAGGTCGCCGCGATCCTGCCCGACGGCAGCCTCGGTCCGCCCCGCGTGATCGCGCAGGGTCCGGTCCGCCCCGCGTGGTCGCCGGACGGGACGCGGGTGTGGGCCGGCGAACGCACGGCGGTGATCAGCTACGACGTCGCGTCCGGCCAGGAGCGACGGCGCGTCGTGCCGCCCAACGACGCGTTGCCGCTGCTGGGCCGCGAGCTCGCCGACGGGAGCTTCGTGATGCTCGCCGCCTCGGCCGCGCTCACGTCGTCGGCCGACACGCTCTACCGGTACGGCCCCGACGGTGGCGAACCGGCGACGCTGTACCACAGCGCGCAGATGCTCGACGAAGTGCTCGCGCTCGCGCCCGAGGGCGACGCGGTGTTCGTCGCCGCGTACCGGACCACCGGCGACAGCACCGAGCTGATCCGGGTGCCGCTCGACGGCAGCCCGCCGACGCCGATGGGGGACCGCGGCGTGCCGGCGCGCAAGCAGCTCGCGATCTCGACCGCGACCGGTCGGGCGGTGTGGTCGGACTGCCACGACGTCACCAACCTCGCCAGCGTCACCACCGACGGCGACGGGTCGCGCCTGGTCGATCTGCCGCGCGGCGCCTGGTACGACACCTTCCCTCGCGGCGTCCCGGGCACGACCCGGCTGTTCTTCCTCTCCGACCGCACCGACGGCACCCGCATCTGGGAGATCGATCGGGCGACGCCCGGACCGGCGCGGCGGATCCCGTTCGGCGACATCCAGCCGGTCCAGATCGCGGTGTCGCAGGACGGCACGATGGTGGTGGCCGCCGAGGGCGAGACGGGGTTGTGGGTCGGCCCCGTGGACGGCAGCGCGCCGCCGCGTCGACTCGCGCCCGACCCGGGCGAGCTGGCCGCGACGTTCTCGCACGACGGGGCGACCATCTACTTCGAGCGCACCGAGGGCGACCAGGTGCGGCTCGCCGCGGTCCCGGTCGCGGGCGGCGCGGTGACCTGGGTCGAGTCGGTCCAGAGCGGCGTGCCGGCCGCCTCGCCGGTCGACGATCGGCTCGCGTACTTCGTGCAGGTCGGCGACGCGCCCGGGGTGCGCATCCGCGACACCCGCACCGGCAAGACGCGCGACCTCACGATCCCCGGTCCGCCGATGCTGTGGGACGCGATGGAGTGGTCGCCCGACGGCACCCGGCTGCTGGTGGTGCGGAGCGACGTCGGCTTCGTCGAGTTCGAGCTCGCGACCGGCAAGGTGCGGCGGACGCTCGCGACCGGCGCCGAGATGCTGGCCGGCGTCACGTACGTCGGCGACGAGCTCATCGTCGGGCGCTCGCGCTGGGTCGGCGACCTGTGGGCGACGGACCTCGTGCCCCCGCCGCCCGCCCCGGCCGCGGCGCGATAACGTCGGCCGGACGCGCGCCGGCGTCAGGCGCGCGGCGTCAGGTGCGCGGCCGCGGGATCCGGTAGAGCCGCAGCTTGGTGACCAGCGTGGTGCGCGCGATGCCGAGCTTGGCGGCGGCGCGGGTCTGGTTGCCGGCGCACTCCTCGAGCGCGGCCACCACCGCGGCCCGGTCGGCGCGCTGCGCCTCGTCGAGGAAGTCGAGCGCGGGCTCGGCGGACGGCGGCGCGCTGGGCGCGGCGGGCGCGCTGGCGGGCGTCGCCGCGGCGACGGGCGGCGCTGGCACGACGGCGGGTGGCGGATCCGTCGCCTCGGTGTTGCGGGCGAAGGCGAGGTGCTTCACCGCCAGCTCGCCACCGCGGGCGAGCAAGACCGCGCGCTCGACCACCGCCTTGAGCTCGCGCACGTTGCCGGGCCAGCGGTAGGCCTCGAGCGCGGCCAGCACGTCGACCGCCAGCCGCGCCGGCGGGCTCGCCGGCTTGCCGGCGCGCGCGAGGAAGCCCATCGCCAGGTTGCCGATCATGCCGCGCCGCTCGCGCAGCGGCGGGATCACCAGCGACACGCCGTCGAGGCGGAAGAACAGGTCGCGGCGGAACGCCCCGCGCGCGACCTCGGCGGGGAGATCGCGGTTGGTCGCCGACACGAAGCGCACGTCGATCTGGACCGGCCGCGTCGAGCCGATGCGCAGCACCTCGCGGTGCTCGACGGCGCGCAGGAGCTTGGCCTGGATCGACGGCGGGAGCTCGCCGACCTCGTCGAGGAACACCGTGCCGCCGTCGGCGGCCTCGAGCAGGCCGACCTTGCGGGTGGCGGCGCCGGTGAACGCGCCCTTCTCGTGGCCGAACAGCTCGCTCTCGAGCAGGCTCTCGGACAGCGCGGCGCAGTTCAGGCGGGTGAACGCGCCGGTCCGCGCCGACAGCGTGTGCAGCGTCTCGGCCAGCACCTCCTTGCCCACGCCGGTCTCGCCGAGGATCAGCACGCTGACGTTGCTCGCCGCCAGTTCGCGCACCAGCCCGGGCACGCCGGTCGGCGTCGGATCGAGCACGCGCAGCACGTCGCGCCCCGACAGCGAGCGCTCGTCGCCGCGGGTGCGCGCCACCAGCACGAACGAGAACGGGCCGATGTGGAAGCTGTCGGCCGCCGCCAGCGCGATCGGCGCGCCGCCCTTGTGCAGCGCGCCCGCGACCCGCGTGCCGTTGGTCGAGCCCAGGTCCTGGACGGTGGCGGGCCGGCCCGCGCGCAAGACGGCGTGCTTGCGCGACAGCGCGCGATGATCGATGCGCACGTCGCAGCCCTCGCCCCGCCCGATCACCAGCGCGCGCTCGCCCAGCTCGTAGGTCGAGAACAGCCCCTCGCCGGCCACCAGCAGTCGATCGCCGATCGGCGCCGCGGCGTCGTCGGTCGTGAGGATCGGCGTGGGCTCGTCCGCGCCGGGCCGGCCGGTGCTGATCGGTGCCATCGTGCCCTCAGCGCGCGGGCGCGACCCGCGCCTCCATGCTCGTCGACTCGCTCACGGGCCGGATGTTGGCCGCCGAGCGACGCGCCTGGCAAGCCGCGCGGGAGCGGATCTTCGGCGGTGCCGGCTCACGCGGGCTGGGCGTGGCCGGGCGCGGTCGCGACGCCGTGCGGGCGAAGCGCGGCGACCGCCAGCGCCGTGGCGCCCGCCACCAGCCCGAGGTCGAGCGCGACGCCCAGCCGCACCACGCCGACCAGCCCGTAGAACAGCCCGAGCCCGGCGAGCGCGAGCGACCACGGCCGCGACGCCGGCGCGCCGGCGAGGAGCGCGAGGCCGATCACCGCCGACAGCGTCGGGCACGGCACGAGCCCCATCGGCGCCGCGTACAGGTACGCGAGCGGACGATCGTCGAGGAAGTGCGGGTAGCACCAGCCGAACGCGATCATCGCGACGCCGCCCCACCACGCCCACGCCGCTCCGCGCGCGACCGGTCGCGGGTCGCCGCGCAGCGCCAGCCCGGTCAGGCCGACGGCGCCGAGCGCGAACACGGCGCCGTTGAACGGGTTGGCGAACGCCAGCGCGAAGGCCGCCACCGAGACCAGCGGCGCGGCGAGCAACGCCGCGGCCACGCGCTGGCCGGGCCGCCAGCCCCGCGCCAGGGCGACGAGCACCACCGCGAGCACGACGTGCCAGGCGATCGCCGCGGCGAGGCCGCGGTGCGCGATGGTGGTCAGGCCAGCCAGGATCTCGGTCGCGCTCGGCATGGGACGCCTCCGCCCCCGGCGACTGCATCGGCGATGCCAGCCGGACCGCCCCGATCCGCCGCCGCCGCGCGCAGCTCTCGCACCTGGCCGCGTCGGCCTCGCAGCGCTTGCACGCAGCGCCGCGTCAGCGCCCGCAGCGGTCGACGACGCCCTGGCCGTCGGCGGTGACGCACTCGGCGGGCAGCGGCAAGACGTCGGCGCGGGTCGCGAGGTACGGCGGGACGTTGCGGAACGTCATCGGCATGGCGTTGGCGGTCCCGGGGTGCTTGTACATGCGCCAGATGCCCCAGGCCGCGGGGTCGATCGCGATCGACGCCTCGCGCAGGAACGTCCCCGGCACGAAGCGGTGCTGATCGTCGACGATCGGCGCGCCGTCCGCGCACGGGCACGGCACGCCGGCCTCGAAGTGGCAGGTGTCGTCGCGGGCGTCGCCGATCGCGATCGTCGCGCCGGTCGGATCCACCAGGCACGCGCCGTCGAGGCCGTAGACGTCGAGGTGATCGAGCCCGGGCGGGACGTAGAAGTGCTGGACCGTCGTGATCGCGGAGTGGTTGGCGTCGCTCAGCGGCGACGCGGGCGTGCGCGCGGCGCGCAGCGGCGACGCGCCCCACAGCTCGACCTCGCACACGCCGGGCGCGCTGTTGCTGCTGTAACCGGCCAGCAGCCGGACCCGCCGGTTGGCCAGCGTCGCCACCTCGGCCAGCTCGGCCTCGGTCAGATCCAGCGGCGCGCAGTTGGCCGGCGCCGAGCGCACCTGGCGCGCGCCGAACAGATCGACCCAGCGCTGATCGTCGTCGGACCAGACCTGGAGGAAGTACCCCGGCGACTCGCCGAGGCCGACCACCCGCGGCAGTGTCGGCTCGCTGCCGAGCAGCACCTGGTACTCGAAGTACTGGAACGACGTCGGGGCCGGCGCCGCGTACAGCGGGAAGTCGCCGCACGCGCCCGCGGTCGCGCACGCCACCGGGATGCCGGCCGGCGGCGCGACCAGGCGATCGGAGAAGGTCGGGGTCGCCGGCACGCCGCCCTCGGGCGCCAGCCACCCGGCCGGGTACAGGTCGCAGCCGGCGGCCGACATCGCCGCGATCTCCTCGCGGCTGATCGGCGCGATCGGCCCGGGGTGCGCCGCGACGTACGCGGTCTTGGCGGCGGGGTGGTCGCCGAAGTCGAACAGCGCCGCGCCCTGCCCCCGCACCGGCGCCTCGGTGCGCGCCAGGAACTCGCCGATCGGAGCGTCGTCGACGCCCGCGATCACCGCATCGGCCCAGATGAAGACCCCGGCCTGCGGATGATCGTCGAGACGCCGGTACTCGAGCTCGAGCCCGCGCAGGTACAGGGTCAGGCTGTCGAGCCGGTCGAGCAGACGCTCGTACCGCGCCTCGCCGGGTGCGCCGCACAGCGCCGGATCGCACGCCTCGGTCAGCGCGCGCGCCTCGGCGACGTGCCAGTACGCGCGGCCCAGCACCTCGAGCGACGGGGTCTGCTCCATCGTCTCGAGCTCGACGTACAGCCGGCGCACGCGCTCGCGCGCCGCGGGCTCGGGGAACGCCGTCGCGAAGAAGTCGTCGCGCGCAGCGGCGGCGGCGGCGGCGGTCCCCTCGCCGCCCCACACGTAGGCGAACGCGGTCTGCCACTGCACCACCCGGGCCAGCGCCTTGCGCGCGGTCTCGAAGAACACCCACTGGTTGGTGCGCGGCGCGAGGCGCGCGTCGAGGCTGGCCAGCTGGGTCAGGTAGTCCTCGGCGCGCGACGGGAAGCGATCGACCAGCACGCCGCGCGCGAGCAGCTGGTAGCCGTAGTAGCCGACGACGGAGTCGGGGGCCTGGGTCGCGGCGGCCTCGAGCGCGTCGGGGTCGGCGTGATCGAGGTTCGCGGTGGCGACCACGTCGGGGTCGTAGGCGATCGTCGGCGCCGTGTGCGTGGCCTTGTACAGCGCGGTCTGGACCAGCGTGCGCTGCGGGCTGGCCGGGTCGTTCCACGGGCACAGCTCTACCGGGCACGCGCGCAGCCGCGCGGCGACCCGGTTGGCGAGGCCGACGTACGCGTCGGTCGTAGCCGGCCCCGGCAGCGGGTTGCCGGCGGCGTTGGTGCAGGTCCCGTCGCAGCAGCCGCCGTCGCAGCACGGCGTCGTGCGATCGCTCAGCTCGAGCGAGAAGCTGTCGGCATGGGGGTACGCGCGGAAGTACGCGATCGCGAGGTCGGTGAAGTAGTCGTCGATGCGCGCCTGCGTCTCCGGATCCGCCGACTGCATCGTGACCGCCGGCCAGTCGGTGAACAGCGGCGCGCACAGCGTCTCGGCCGGCACGGTGGCCGCGGCGAGGCACGCGTTGGCGCAGTTGACCGGCCCGTCGGCGGGGGGCGACGCCGTCGCCAGGCACGCCTGGTAGCAGGCGTGGCTCGCCGGGTAGAGGTCGGCCATCTCGCTACGCCACGCCGGCATCCAGTGGCCGATGACGTGGCTCATCGCCTGCTCGGCGGGATCGTCGGGGTTGTGGTGCGAGCCGGTGATCGCCTGGCCCTGCAGCGGCCGCACCGCGTCGTCGCCGAGGCGGTTGTGGCGCAGCCACTCGGCCTGGCCGTAGCCCGACTGCGGATCGGGCTGCATCAAGAAGCCGTGGTAGAGCGCCCGCGGCGTGACGTCGCGCGCCGCGGTGACGAGCGCCGGGTTCGGCAGCCGCGCCGGGATCTCCCACGCCGGGCCCGGCGCGAAGTGGCGGTAGCCGAGCTCGCGCAGCAGATCCCAGATCGCCGCGTCGGTCGCGCGCTCGGTGGCGCCGATCAGGTAGTAGCTGGCGCCGGCCGGCGCGAGCACGTACCGCTGGCGCTGCGCGAGCGGCACGACGGCGAGCGGCTCCGGGAACGCCGCCAGCACGACCGGATCGTCGGCGAAGTCGGCGGCGGTGCCGAGCCAGATCGCCGGCGCCCCCGCGGCGTGCAGCGCCTCGGCCGGGCAGCCCTCGCCGACGCACTCGATCGGGAACGCGTCGGCCAGCCCGGCGGCCTGGCCCAGGTACGCGGCCAGGTCGATCGCCTGGGCGCGGAGCGACACGTGGAAGTCCTCGTCGGTCACGCGGGTGACGAACGCCGCGACGCCGCCGTCGGCCTGGTCGTCCCAGCGCCGGCCGGCGATCACGATCGGCAGCGGCTGGCCGCCGGGCATGAGGTCGGTGCCGACCGGCGCGGCGCACGCGAGCGACGGGTCGTGGAACACGCCGCGCTCGATGGTGCAGCCGTCGTCGGTGCAGGCGTCGCCGTCGTCGACGACCGGCGGGGCGCCGGTGACGCAGGCGCCGGCCAGGCACGCGTCGTCGCCGTCGCACGGGTCGCCGTCGCCGCAGGCGGTGCCGTCGTCGAGCCAGCGGCCGAGGGTGGCGCAGCGGCCGGCGCGGCACGCCTCGGGGCCGTTGCACGCGACGCCGTCGTCGCACGCGGCGCCGTCGGGGCGATGCCAGCACGGCCCGAGCACCCGCGCGGCGGGGTCGGTCGGCGGGTCGGCGCTGCAGGCGATCAGGGCGATCGCCAGCAGCGCGGCGAGGCGGAGGGGGCGGAGGCTCGGGGGCGGGCGCATGCCAGGTAGCGCCGGGGTGGTCGCGGTTGTGACGCGCGAACGTCGCCGGCCACGCCGGCCCGGCCTATGCAAGTCTCCACCGCGTGTCGAGCGCGCGCTGGCCGGGCCTGGATTCCGCCGAGGCGGCGCGGCGGCTCGTCGCAGAGGGCCCCAACGCGCTGGCGACGTCCGAACGTCGGACCGCGCTGCGGCTGGCGCTCGAGGTGGTCCGCGAGCCGATGTTCGTGCTGCTGATCGTGGCAGGCGGGCTGTACGTCGCGTTCGGCGACGTGCAGGAGGCGCTGACGCTCCTGGGCTTCGTCGTGATCGTCATGGCGATCACGATCGTCCAGGAGGGCCGGACCGAGCGCGCGCTGGACGCGCTGCGGGACCTGTCGAGCCCGCGCGCGCAGGTCTTGCGCGACGGCGCGGTGGTCACGCTGGCGGCGCGCGACCTGGTGCGAGGCGACGTCATCCGCGTGGCCGAGGGCGACCGGGTGCCGGCCGACGCGGTGCTGCGCGAAGGCACCGCGCTGTCGGTCGACGAGTCGCTCCTGACCGGCGAGTCGGTGCCGGTGTCGAAGCGCCCCGACGGCGACGCCGCCGCGCTGGGCCCGCCCGGCGGCGACGGCACGCCGGCGTTGTTCGCGGGCACCGTCGTCGTGGCCGGCCGCGGCGTCGCCGAGGTGCTGGCGACCGGGCCGCGCTCGCAGCTCGGGCGCATCGGCGCGTCGCTGCGCGAGGTCGCGCCGCGGCGCACGCCGCTGCAGACCGAGATCGGGACGCTGGTGCGGTGGTTCGCGATCGGCGGCGGCGCGCTGGCGATCGGCCTGGCGGTGATCCGCCTGGCGCTGGGCACGCCGTGGCGCGACGCGCTGCTGGCCGGCATCACGCTGGCGATGGCGCTCTTGCCCGAGGAGCTGCCGGTGGTGATGACGGTGTTCCTGGCGCTCGGCGCGTGGCGGATCGCCCGCGACGGCGTCTTGACCCGCCGGGTCACCGCGGTCGAGACGCTGGGCGGCGCCGACGTGCTGTGCACCGACAAGACCGGCACGCTGACCCAGAACCGCATGACGATCGCCCGGCTGGTCACCGCCGACGCCGACGTCGCGGTGGCCGACGACGGCGACCTGCCCGAGGCGGTGCACGCGCTGGTCGAGGCCGGCATCCTCGCCTGCCCGCGCGATCCGTTCGATCCGATGGAGACCGCGTTCTGGGCGCTGGCCCGCCGCACGCTCGCCGGCAGCGAGCACCTGCACCCGGCGTGGCGACCGGTCCGCGAGTACCCGCTGTCGCCCGAGCTGCTGGCGGTGACCCGGGCGTGGCAGGCCGACGACGCGCCGGGGCTCGTGGTCGCGACCAAGGGCGCGCCCGAGGCGGTGTTCGAGCTGTGCCACCTCGACGAGGCCGCCGCCGCGCCGTGGCGCGCGCGGGTCGCGGCGCTGGCCACCCAGGGGCTGCGGGTGCTGGCGGTGGCGCGCAGCCCCGAGCTGCCGACCGAGTCGCCGGCGGTCGCGCACGACGTCGGGTTCGCGCTGATCGGCCTGGTCGGGCTGGTCGATCCGCTGCGCCCGGCGGTGCCGGCCGCGGTCGCGCAGTGCCGCGCCGCGGGCATCCGGGTGGTGATGATCACCGGCGACCACCCCGACACCGCGCGCGCGATCGCCCGCGCCGCCGGCATCGACGCCGGCGACGTCGTGACCGGCGCCGAGCTGGAGGGTCTCGACGACGAGGCGCTCGGCGAGCGGCTGGCCCGGACCGCGGTCGTGGCCCGCGCCGTGCCCGATCACAAGCTGCGGATCATCCGCGCGCTGCAGCGGCGCGGGCTGGTGGTCGGCATGACCGGCGACGGCGTCAACGACGCGCCGGCGCTGCGCGCCGCCGACATCGGCGTGGCGATGGGCGCCCGCGGCACCGACGTCGCCCGCGAGGCGGCGGCGCTGGTGCTGGTCGACGACGACTTCGCGGCGATCGTCGCGGCGGTGCGCACCGGCCGCCGGGTCTACGACAACCTGCGCGCCGCGATCGGCTACATCGTCGCGGTCCACCTGCCGATCGCCGGCCTGGCGCTGGTGCCGGCGCTGCTCGGCTGGCCGCCGATCCTGGGCCCGGCCCACGTGCTGTTCCTCGAGCTGATCATCGATCCCGCGTGCTCGATCGTCTTCGAGGCCGAGCCGGAGGACGCCGCCGTGATGGCGCGGCCGCCGCGGTCGCGCGCGGCGCACCTGTTCGACGCCCGCGCGGTGGCGTGGAGCGTCGCCCAGGGCCTGACCGTGCTGGCGGCGGCGCTCGCGGTGATCGCGTGGGGTCGCGACGTGGGCCTCGCCGCCGGCGAGGCGCGCGCCGCCGGCTTCACGACGCTGGTGCTCGGCAACCTGGCGACGCTGATCGCCAGCCGCAGCACCCGCGCGCCGTGGTGGCGGACGCTCGCGCGCCGCAACCGCACCGTGCCGTGGCTGGTGGGCGGCGCCGCCGCGTTGCTCGGCGCGATCCTGGCGATCGCGCCGGTGCGCGGGCTGTTCGGGCTGGCCGCCCCCGACCTCGCGGTGCTGGGCGTGGCCGCGCTCGCCGGCGTCGCGGTGCTGGCGCTCGATCTCGGCAAGCGGTGACTCAGGCCGGCTCGACGATCAGCTCGACGTCCCCCGACACGCTGCCCAGCGGCGAGAGCTCGTGGCGGGCGTGGTACGGATGCGCCAGGCGGATCCGCGCCCGCGACAAGAGCGCGTGCCAGAACGCCTTGGCCTCGAGGCTCGCCAGCTGCGCGCCGATGCAGGCGTGGGCGCCGGCGCCGAACGGCAGGTACGCGCCGCGTCGCCGGCGATCCTCGGCGCGCCCCGGCGCGAAGCGATCGGGATCGAACGCGCGCGGCTCGGTCCACACCGCCGGATCGAGCTGCAGCGGCGCGGTCAGCGCCAGCACCATCGCGCCCGCCGGGATCGCGTGGCCGGCGACCTCGACGTCGCGCAGCGGGCGCCGCGGCACGTCGGGCGCGACCGGGAAGCGCCGCAGGGTCTCGCGCCACGCGCGATCGCACAGCTCGAGCTGCTTGAGCTGCTCGGCGACCAGCGGGCCGGGCCCGAGCGCCAGCGCCTCGGCGCGCAGCCGCTCCTGCCACGGCGGGTGCGTCGCCAGCAGGTACGCCATGCTGGTGACGGCGCAGGCGGTGGTGTCGAACGCCGCCGCCATCAGCCCGAGGTAGCAAGCCACCAGCGTGTCGTCGTCGACCCAGCCGATCGCCGGCGCGGCGCGACACACCCGGCTGAACAGATCGCCGGCGTCGCCGCGGCGCCGCGCGTCGACCTGGCCGCGCAGCCGATCGCGCAGCTCCGCGTACGCCCGGGTCGCGCGGCGCCAGGTCGGCGACAGCCACGGGTGCTTGGCGACCGCGATCGAGCCGCGCCAGAACGCCTGCATCGTGCGATCGAGCAGCGCGGCCTCGTCCGGATCCTCGACGCCGAGGAACACCCGATCGGCGATCGTCGCGAACATCCGCCGGGCGGCCGGCTTGAACGTCACGCGGCGGGCCGCGAGCCAGCCGTCGATCGTCGGGGCGATCACCGCGCCGGCCTGCTCGACGTAGCCGGCCAGCGCGGCGGCCGAGAAGCCGGGCTGCAGCAGGCGGCGGATGTCCTTGTGCGGCTCGAAGTCGAACGACGCCGGCGAGTCGGCGGTCGCGCGCGTCGGGTCGATGCCATCGAAGAACACCCGCCACCCCAGCGCCGCCGACCACGCGCGATCGTCGTTGCGCAAGATCCGCTCGATCGCCTCGGGGTCGGCCACCGCGACGGTGGCGATCGGTCCCACCGGCAACCGGAACACCGGCCCGTAGTGCTCGACGCGGGCGCGCATGAAGTCGACGCCGGTGTGCATCCACGCCCGCAGGTTGCGCAGGCCGGTGACGAGCCCGGCCTCGCCGGGGAGGTGGTCGCCGCCGCGCACCGGCGGCAGCCCGGCGGTGGGGCGGCCGACGTCGCCGACCCGCGCGCGGATCCACGGCGCGACCTCGGCCGCGGCGGCGGGGGCGACGGACGAGGCGGGGGCGGGCGGTGGCGGCGACATGATCGGTGAGATGCGCGCGACGCGCGTGATCGTAGCGCGCTTCGATGACGCCCCGGCCCGCGATCGTGCCGCCCGGGCGTCCGATCGTCGACACTTTCGGCCTGGCAAGCGGCTTGCTGTGCTGGCCCGCCATGCACCGCCGCACGCTGGGATCGATCGTGGCGCTGAGCCTGGGCGCGGTCGCCGCGCACGCCGAGCCGGCCACCCAGGAGGCCGCGGCCCGCGACAGCTGGCTGTTCCCGACCGGGCCCGGGCGCTTCCACGCCCGCGGCTTCGCGCAGCTCGGCGCCGACGCCGTCGAGGGCGGCGCGGCGATCGGCGGCGAGGTCAGCTACGAGGGGCCGCGCTGCGACTACCTGCGCGCCGGCGGCCAGCTGCGGCTGGGGGTCAACGACACCGCGCGGGTGTCAGCCGAGCAGTGGGCCAGCGCCTGCGTCCCGGTCATCACGATGGAATTCGGACACCACCTCGAGTGGGACGTGCGGCCGTCGCTGCTGGCGCCGCTGGGGCTGCGCGCCGGCCTGAACCGTCGCGAGACGCTGCGCTTCCACTGGCAGCCGCTGCGCGGTCCCCTGCCCCGGGTGCTGGCCGCGGTCGAGCGCGGCGAGGCCGCCAAGCAGGGGCTGCCGCCGCCGCCGGAGCGGACCCCGGCCGAGGAGGCGCGCCTGCCCCAGGGCGAGCTGGTGATCTTCGACATCGACGTCCAGCACACGATCCTGTGGGACGCGTCGACGATGGCGCCGGCCACGTGGCTCGAGCGGGTCGAGGCGGTGCCGTTCCGCTACGCCCGCGACCGCTTCACGCTCGACATCGGCGCCGGCGGCGGCGAGTTCAACGACGCCGGCTCGCTGGTCCACGCCTGGGTGGTCAAGCTGGAGGACTACGGCGTCGGGCCCCTCGACCTCACCGCGGGCATCGGCTTCGCGTCGGGCAGCGCCGGCCCGTTCGTCGAGCAGTACACCCGCGAGGTCGACGTGACGACGCCGCGGGCCGTGGTCGGCGTGGCGCTGCCGGGCGAGCGGGTCGCGGCCTCGGTGCGCGCCACCCGCGACGTCGCGCTGGCGCCCGACGGCTACGTCACCCTCGACTCGCGGCTGGCCGCCGCGCTGGCGGTCACCGGCGCCACCACCCGGGTGACGCTCGACGGCACGCTGGCGCGCACCGAGGTCCACGTGCCCGGCATGGCCGCGGTGAGCCGCGCCACCACCGGCGGCGGCGCGCTGGCGATCGCCCGCCGCCTGTCGCCGCGCCTCACCGCCAGCGCGCGGTTCGAGCTGGCGCGGTCGTTCTACGCCGCCGACGTGCTCGGGTTCGCGGCGGCGCCGCGCTGGGGCGCCACCGGCTTCGCGGTGCTCGAGGCGGCGATCGCCCGGTGAGCCCGGCGCGGCGTCACACCGCGGTGCGCGCCCCCGGCGTCAGCCACGCCACGCGATCGGCGAGCTCGGTGGCCGCGAGGGCCCGCCGCGCGTCGGCCGCGCCCTCGCGGAAGTGGGTCCAGCCGTCGTAGTGCACCGGCACGATCGCGCGAGCGGCCAGCGCGCGGGCGGCGGTGATCGCGCCGGCCGCGTCGAACGTGTAGCGGATCGGCCCGGTGGTGCGGAAGCCCACGCCGCCGAGGTGCAGCACCGCGGTGTCGACCCGCCAGCGCCGCGCCACCTCGGCGACGCCGCGGAACCACACCGTGTCACCCGACAGGTAGAGCGGACCGGCGAGCCCTGGCCCCTCGATGACGAAGCCGATCACCGGGCCGACCACCGGCCGCGAGCACGCCGGCCCGTGGCGCGCCGGGGTCGCGGTGATGCGCAGCGGGCCGACCCGGGTCGCGGCGAACGGCGCGAGGCCGATCGCGCCGGGGTGGCCGAGCCGCCGCGCGGCGGCGCGGGTGGTGATCACCGTGGCCACCGACGGCAACAGCGCCCGGCCGGCGCCGTCGAGGTTGTCGGCGTGCTGGTCGTGGCTGAGCAGCACCGCGTCGATCGGCCCGAGCGCGGCGGCCGGCAGCGCGGGCCCGGCCAGCCGCCGCGAGCGCGTGCCCCAGCCGAAGCCGTAGGTCGCGCCCGGCGGATCGAACGCCGGGTCGGTCAGCAGCCGGACGCCGTCGATCTCGATGAGCAGGGTCGCGGTGCCGACGTGGGTCAGGTGCAGCGCCATGGCCCCAGCCTGCCGCGTGCACGCGTGCAAGCGCCAGCCGGCCGGTGCACACTCGGTTTGCACTCATGCAAGCCGAGCCGATCGCGCGTGTCCCGTTCCGCTGGGACGACCTGGCGCTGTTCCTGGCGGTGGCGCGGACCCGGTCGCTGGCCGACGCCGCCGCGGCGCTCGGCGTCGACACCGCGACGGTCAGCCGCCGCCTGGCGGGGCTGGAGCGCGCGCTGGGCGCGGCGCTGGTGCGGCGCGGCGTCGGCGGGCCGCGGCTGACGCCGGCCGGCGCGGCGGTGCAGGCCCGGGCCGAGGAGGTCGAGCGCGCCGTGCGCGCGGTGGCCCGGTGGTCGGCCGACGACGCGCAGCCCAGCGGCCCGCTGCGGGTGACCGCGCCCGAGGAGCTGGTCAACCTGGCGCTGGCGCCGGCGCTGCCGCGGTTCCGCGCGCGTCACCCGGGCATCAAGCTCGAGCTGATCGGCGCGGCCGCCAACCTCGACCTCGCCGGCGGCGCGGCCGACGTGGCGCTGCGGATGGCCCGGCCGCGCGGCGCGACGCTGCGGGCCCGCGCGGTCGCCCGCATCCCCTACGCCGCGTACTGCACCGACGGCTACCGACGCGACCACCGCGGCCCGCACGCGTACCTCGCGCTCGACGGCGCGATGGCCCGGACGCCGGAGGCGCGGTGGACCACGCGGGCGCTCGCGGGCCGCCCGCCCGAGCTGCGCGCCACCAGCCTGACCGCGCTGGCCGCGGCGGCCGCCGCCGGCCTCGGCGTGGCGATCTTGCCGACGCCGCTGGCCGCGCTGCACGGCGCGCTGCGCCGGCTCGCGCCCGCCGCGCCGCCGATCGGCGAGCGGACGCTGTACGCGGTGGTGCCGGCGGCGCTGCGGCGCGATCCGCGGGTGCGCGCCGCGCTGGCCTGGTTCGACGACGCGCTGGCGCCGCTGCGGGCGGCGGCCGATCGCTGACGCCGCGGCCGCGCTACGCTGGCCGCATGCGCGCCCTCCTCGCCTGCGTGTGCCTCGCGACCGGCTGCAGCTCGCGCGCGGCGCCGGGCCCGACCGCGGCGCCGGCCAACCGCGACGCCGCGACGCCCGAGGTCGCGGTCGCCACCGGCTCCGCCACCTTCGCCGGCGTGCTGACCGCGCCAGCGACCGTCGCCAGCTCGACCGCGCTGACCGCGCACCTGGCGATCACCAACCCGGGCCCCGATCCGCTGATCCTCACCCGCGGCGCGCTCGACCTCGCGGTGCTGGCGGTCGAGGTGCGCGACGCCGACGATCGCCGCGTGCCGACGATCCCGCCGCCGGTGCCGCAGCCCGAGGACGCCGACCCGATCGCCATCGCGCCCGGCCAGGCGCTGGCCCGCGACTACCGCCTCGACGTGTTCTCGCCGACGCTGCCGCCGGGGCGCTACACCCTGCACTGCCGCGTCGTGGCCTGCGCGCCGCGGGCCTTCGCCGTCGCGCCGTGAGTCTCAGGGGCTCGTCGCCGCGGACGCCCCGCGCGTCGACCGGCGCGCGTCCGAACGCGGACAGACGCGGAGGTCACCGCGGCGCCGGCGAGAGGATCGCCGCGGGGTCGACGGTGACCGCGGGGCCGTCGAGCGAGATCTGGCCGACTCCTCCTCCTCCTCCGCCGCCGCCGCGCCGGGCGCGGCCGCCGACCAGCGCGCCGGTCGCGCCCGCGCCGCCGGCACCGCCGTCGCCGCCCATGCCCTGCCCCGGACCGCCGGTGGCGGCGCCCGCCGACGGCTGACCGTCGAGGCCGGCCATCGCCGGGTTGCCATCGCTGCCGCCGCCACCGCCGCCGCCGTTGGCGGCGATCACCGCGCCCGGGCCGATCGCGATCGTCGGCGCGGCCCGCGCGACGACGCCCCCGGCGCCGCCACCGCCGCCACCGCCGCGGCCGCCCTGCGCCGCGCCGCCGCCCGCGCCGCCCGCCGCGACGACACCGTCGAGCTGGACGCGATCGCGCGCCGCGATCACCACCGCGCCGCCGCCGGGCCCACCGGCGCCGCCGAGCGCGTTGCCACCGGCGGCCC
>JAEUJY010000046.1 GCA_016794525.1 Myxococcales bacterium | reverse complement strand
GCAGTCCGTGCACCGCGTGATCGCGATCTGATGCAGCGGCCGCTGCGCCGCCGGATCTCCCACGTGGGAGCCCGCGAGCCGGTCCTCGCACAGCATCGCCAGCACGTCGTCGTCGGTCAGCGGGTGCCCGCACGCCGCCTCCTCGGCCCGCCGCGTCGCGGTGAACTTCCCCAGCGTCGCCGCGGTCACCAGCAGCCGCAGCTCGTGCAGCCGCGCGGCAGGGTCCGGCGGGGTATCCGGCCCGTCGCCCGGCCGCCGCCCGCTCACCATGTCCTCGATGTCGCGCACGGTGTGGTTCGCCGCCGCCGCCAGCCACGCCGCCTCGGTGTCGACGGTCGCGACCCGGGTCAACTCGCGCGCCGCGCTGTACGCGACGTCGCCGGCGGTCATCGCCGCGCGCAGCTTCGGCAACACCGCCAGCGCGTCAGCGACCCGCAGCCGCTCCCGCGCCGCCCCCGGCGCGTAGCCCAGCACCCGCTCGACGTACTCGAAGAACGTCGCGAAACCCAGGTGGCGATGCACGCCGGCCGCCCGCGCGCGCCGCAGCCACCCGGCCTCCTCGACGTCGAGCGCCGCCCGCCGCCGCGCCAGGCCGCGCAGCGTCCGGTCGACCTCGCGCCAGTCATCCCCCGCCGTCCCGCCCGCGGGCGCGACCGCCCCCGCCTTCTCTCCGCCCTCACCACCGTCCAGCATGCCCCGCACCCCAGCAAGCCGCGCGCCAGCCGCAACCCCGCGACGCGACGCGCCGGATGTCCGAATCTCGGACACGACGTCCGGTTTCGTCCGGCTTCCGGCCGTCCACCGGACAGCCGCGCCTGTCCGGCCCCGGACACTCGCCCGCATCCCGCGCTGCCCCAGGACGAGGCCGCGGCGCTGGCCGCCGAGCGGCTGCGCGCGGGCGCCTGGGGCTCGCGGCTGGCGCCCCCGCCGGAGGTGGTCACGGCGCTGGCGCGCCTGCGGGTCACGGTGCGCGGCGCCGAGCTCGAGGCCCGCTTCGACGAGCACACCTTCGACGGCGTCGACCTCGCGGTGCTGTCGGCCTGGACGGCGCAGCTGAGCCCGGGCCCCTGACAGGCCTGAGGCCGGCTCCTGGCGCGCGGCCTTGCGCCAGCCGGCGGTTCTGATATGAGTGCCGGTCCCCATGTCGAATGCCGTCACCCCGGGCAGCCCGGCTGCCGCCATCGTCGCCGAAGAGGAGCGCCTGCTCGGCCAGGTCCAGGCCCGCGCAGCGCTCGGCGACGAGGACGAGGGTCCGCGCGCCACGACCGACGACGTCGACGCCGACCTGGTGTCGCTCCGCGATCAGATCAGCGAGGCCCGCGCCGAGGACCTGCCGCCGCTGATCGAGCAGATGACCCGGCTCGCGGCGCTGCGCGGCCGGCTCGGCGGCTCGCGCTCGCTGCCGATCGACCTGCAGTCGCCGTACTTCGCGCACATCCGCCTCAAGGAAGGCGGCAAGCGCCGCGACGTCATGATCGGCAAGCGCGGCTTCATCGATCGCACCTCGAACGTGCAGATCGTCGACTGGCGCAACGCGCCGGTCAGCCGCATCTACTACCGGTACGAGGAGGGCGACGACTACGAGGAGGAGTTCGCCGGCAAGTCGCTCGACGGCGTCGTCGAGGCTCGCCGCAACGTCTCGATCCACAAGGGCGCGCTGCGCCGGATCGGCGCGCCCCAGGGCACGTACATCAAGGACGCGCGCGGCGCCTGGCAGCAGGCGGTCGGGACGATGCAGCCGGTGCTGCACGGCGGCGTCGGCAAGGCGGCGCGCCCGGTGGTCGCGACCGGCGGCCAGAAGGGCAAGCTCGGCGTCCACCACGGCCAGGCGATCCGCGCCGACAAGGCGCTGCCCGAGATCGCCGCGCTGATCGACAAGGACCAGTTCGAGCTGATCTCGCACCCCGAGAGCGGCATCGTCGTCATCCAGGGCGGCGCCGGCTCGGGCAAGACCACCGTCGCGCTGCACCGCGTGGCCTACCTCAACTTCGCCGACGGCCGCCGCTTCCGGCCCAACAGCATGCTGTTCGTCGTGCCGTCGGCGGCGCTGGTCCGCTACGTCGCCGGCGTGCTGCCGTCGCTCGGCGTGGCCGGCGTGCCGGTCGTGACCTACACGAGCTGGGCGCGCACGACGCGCATGAAGCTCTTGCCCGACACGCCGATCAAGTACAACGACGATCCGCCCGAGACGGTGTCGCGGGTGAAGAAGCACCCGCGGTTCCTGACCGTCCTGGCCGACCTGGTCGCGCAGCAGACCGCGACGATCACCGTCGAGATCGCGGCGGTGCCGGGCGTGACCGACGCGGTGGTCGCCGAGTGGGCGCGGCTGGGCAAGCGGGCGCTGGTGCCGCGGCTGTGGGGCATGCTGAGCTGGGTGCGCAAGCAGGAGCAGCTCGACCCCGCGGTGCGGATCGCGCTCGAGGGCCTGCTCAAGCGCTGGCGCAAGCGCGCCGACGACGTCGTCGTCGACTGGGCCGAGCTCCTGACCGATCCGGTGGCGCTGGCCGCCGGGTTCGCCGGCTGCGACGACGTCAGCCAGCGCGACCTCGACAAGGTGGTCGCGTGGGTCAAGCGCCAGATCGCGGCGCCGGCCAAGCCGGTGGTCGACGACGACGGCGTCGCGGTGGTGGCCGCCGACGGCTCGACGCTCGGCGTCGACGACGACGACCCGGCCGGCCGCGTCGACGACGAGGACGACCCGCTGTTCCTGCGGCTGATCCAGCTCAAGCGCGGCGGCTTGTTCAACGCCGACGGCGACGAGATCCAGTACAGCCACGTCGCGATCGACGAGGCCCAGGATCGCAGCGCGATCGAGGTCAAGGTGCTGGTCGAGGCGGTCCACGCGCCCGAGGGCAAGGTCGACCACCGCTCGGTGACGATCGCCGGCGACACCGCGCAGCGGCTGGTGTTCGACAACAACTTCAGCGGCTGGGCCGACCTGCTGATGCAGACCGGCCAGCCGGCGCTGGTGCGGCCGCTCAAGCTCAGCTACCGCTCGACCGCCGAGGTCATGCTGCTGGCCCGCGAGGTGCTCGGCCCCGAGCTGGCGCCCGACGAGCCGCTGGCGGCGCGCCCCGGCGAGCCGGTCGAGCTGCACGAGTTCGGCGACATCGGCGAGGCGGTGGCGTTCCTGTCGGACGCGCTGCGCAACCTGATGGCGCGCGAGCCGACCGCGAGCTGCTGCGTGATCTCGCGCCACCCCGAGCAGGCCGACGCCTACCACGCCGGCCTGGCCCGCGCCGAGATCCCGGCGCTGCGCCGGGTCAAGCGCGACGAGTTCAGCTTCCAGCCGGGCGTCGACATCACCGACGTCACCCAGGTCAAGGGTCTCGAGTTCGACTACGTCATCATGGTCGAGGTCAACGCGCAGTCGTACCCCGACGTGCACTGGGCCCGGCATCTGCTGCACATCGGCGTCACCCGCGCCGCCCACCAGCTGTGGCTGGTGTCGACCACCGAGCCGTCGCCGCTGGTGCCCCAGGCCCTGCGCGACGGCGGCCGCATGACCGTCGGCTGACCGGCGCCGCGCGACCGATGCCCACGCCGAGCGTGCGCAAGGCGACCGAGACCGACAAGGTGCTCGTCGAGGGCGGGCTGGGCCCGCCCGAGCTGGCGCGGCTCGGCCGCTATCGGGCCTGCACGCAGCTGAGCCTCCGGGCGCTGGCCATCGCCGACCTCGAGTGCGTCACGCGGCTCCCGGCGCTGGCGAGCGTCGAGCTCTACGCGACCCGGATCGACGACTGGGGCGCGCTGGCACGGTGCCGGACGCTGCGGCGGCTGTTCGTCAACGGCGTCAAGGACCCGGCGCGGCTGGCGCAGGTGAGCGCGCTGCCGCAGCTGACCAACCTCGGGCTCGCCAACCTGCACACGCTGACCGCGCTGCCCGACCTGGCGGGGTGCCGGCGCCTGACCGAGGTGCTGGTGTGGAACTGCAAGCGCTTGCGCGACCTCGCGCCGCTGCTGCGAGCGCCGCGGCTCGCGCGCCTGCGGCTGGTGGCGACGCCGCACACGCCCGACGAGCTGGTGCCGCTCCTGGCGTTGCCGCGCCTCAAGTTCGTGTCCGCCCAGTTCGCGACGGTTCGCGCCAACCAGCGGTTCGCGGCGCTCCTGGCCGAGCACGGCAAGCGCGCGCACCCGGTCGGTTGAGCCGCCGGGCGCCGCGTCGGGCCGTCGCGCGTCACCGTCGCGTCACCGCGCCCGACGAGTTCCGACGAGATCGGCTGCATTCCGGCATTGCGTGGGGGGGCAATAGGCCGTAACAGATCGAACCATGGCTCGAGCGAAGGCGATGCTTGCTCAGGATCCTCTCCGCCGCTGGACCCGCGCGGAGGCGCTGGAGACCTACGGCATCCAGCGCTGGGGCTGCGGCTACTTCGACGTCAGCGAGCAGGGCAACCTGATCGTCACGCCGCGCGGCACCGGCAACGGCCAGATCGACATGCGCGAGCTGATCGACGAGCTCAACGGGCGCGGCATCCAGCTGCCGATCCTGCTGCGCTTCTCCGACGTGCTGCGCTCGCGGATCGAGCTGATCTGCGGCGCGTTCAACAGCGCGATCAAGGAGTACGACTACAAGGGCCAGTACCGGGGCGTCTACCCGATCAAGGTCAACCAGAACCGCACGGTGGTCGAGGAGATCATCGAGTTCGGGCGGCCGTTCCACTACGGGCTCGAGGCCGGCTCCAAGCCGGAGCTGCTCACCGTCATGGCGATCCACCAGGACGACGAGGCGCTGATCATCTGCAACGGCTACAAGGACGAGGAGTACATCGAGACCGCGCTCCTGGCGTCGAAGCTGGGTCGCACGGTGGTGCTGGTCGTCGAGAAGCCGTCCGAGCTCGAGCAGATCCACCGCGTCGCCGAGCGGGTCAAGATCACGCCGACGCTCGGCATGCGCGCGCGCCTGTCGTCGCGCGGCGCCGGCCGCTGGGAGCAGTCGGGCGGCGACTTCTCGAAGTTCGGCCTGACCGCGGCCGAGATGGTCGAGGCGGTGGCCAAGCTCAAGGCCTGGGGCCAGGTCGACACGCTCAAGCTGATGCACTTCCACCTGGGCTCGCAGATCTCGGCGATCAAGAGCATCAAGAACGCGCTGCGCGAGGCCGGCCGGCTGTTCGTCGAGCTGTACAAGCTGGGCGCCACCGGGCTGTCGTACTGCGACGTCGGCGGCGGCCTCGGCGTCGACTACGACGGCTCGCAGACCAACTTCGCGTCGTCGATGAACTACTCCGTGCAGGAGTACGCCAACGACATCGTCTACACGCTCAAGGAGATCTGCGACGCCGACAACGTGCCGCACCCGCACGTCGTCTCCGAGTCGGGCCGCGCGGTGACCGCCCACCACTCGGTGCTGGTGGTCAACGTCCTCGGCGTGACCGAGTTCGACACCAACGTCCCCAAGGAGATCAAGCTGCCGACGGCGCCGCTGGTCAAGAACCTGTGGGACACGTTCCAGCTGGTCTCGCAGAAGAACCTGCTCGAGAGCTACCACGACGCCCTCGAGTACAAGGATCAGGTGCTGCAGCTGTTCAACCTCGGGCACCTGTCGCTCGAGCACCGCGTGCTGTGCGAGAACCTGTTCTGGGCGATCTGCGACAAGGTCCTGCACCTGGTGCGCGGCCAGGCCCACATCCCCGAGGAGCTCGAGGGCCTCGAGAAGGCGCTGTCGGACACCTACTTCTGCAACTTCTCGATGTTCCAGTCGCTGCCCGACGCGTGGGCGGTCGATCAGCTGTTCCCGATCTGCCCGATCCACCGGCTCAACGAGGAGCCGACCCGGCGCGCGACGCTGGCCGACATCACCTGCGACTCCGACGGCAAGATCGACTCGTTCATCGATCTGCGCGACGTCAAGCACGTGCTCGAGCTGCACCCCAAGGACGAGGGCCAGGACTACTACCTGGGCATGTTCCTGGTCGGCGCCTACCAGGAGATCCTGGGCGACCTGCACAACCTGTTCGGCGACACCAACACCGTCCACGTCCAGCTGCTGCCCGACGGCGACTACGACGTCAAGGACGTCGTCGCCGGCGACACGGTCAGCGAGGTGCTGGGCTTCGTCGACTACTCGCCCAGCGATCTGCTCGGCCGGCTGCGCGCCAACGTCGAGGTCGCGCTGCGCAAGAAGCTCTTGACGATCGAGGAGTCGCGCCAGCTGATCAACCGGTTCCGCCAGGGCATGATCGGCTACACGTACCTCGACAAGGAGTGAGGCGGCGCCGCCGATGACCGCGCTCGCGCCGCTGATCCCGCCGGCGATCCTGGCCGGCGTGATCAACGCGATCGCGGGCGGCGGCACGCTGCTCACGTTCCCGGCGCTGCTGGCTGGCGGGCTGCCGCCGGTCACCGCCAACGCCACCAGCTCGGTGTCGCTGGTGCCCGGCTCGCTGGCGGCGTGGTGGGGCTACCGCGGCGTCGAGCGCGATCGCCGCACGCTGCTGGCGCTGGTCGCGCCCAGCCTGGTCGGCGGCGGCGTCGGCGCGGCGCTGGCGATGGTCACCGGCGATCGGCTGTTCGGCCACCTGGTGCCGTGGCTGGTGCTGGGGGCGACGCTCCTGTTCGCGCTGCAGCAACGGCTGGCGCCGCGCGGCGGCCGCACCGTCGGGCTGCCGGCTGTCGCGGCGCTGCAGCTGGTGATCGCGGTGTACGGCGGGTTCTTCGGCGCCGGCATGGGCATCCTGATGCTGGCCGGGCAGGGCCTGCTCGGCGTCGCCGACATCCACGTGGCCAACAGCCGCAAGAACGTGTGCGCGGCGGCGATCAACGGCGTCGCGACGCTGACCTTCGTCGCCAACGGCCGGGTCGCGTGGCGACCGGCGCTGGTGATGGCGGCGGCGGCGATCGTCGGCGGCTACCTCGGCGCGCGGCTCGCGCAGCGGGTGCCGCGGGCGTGGGTGCGGCGCGCGGTGCTGGCGATCGGCTTCGCGATCGCGGCGTACATGTTCGCGCGGCAGCTCGGGCTGGCGTAGCCGCGCCGGGCGGTCCGGCGTGGCGACGCGCCCTCTCAGGAGCTCAGCGCCGCGCGCAGCCGGGCGATCAGCGGCTCGAGCGCGGCGGCCGAGACCGCGTCGAGGCTGGGGTAGTCGCGCCGGGTCACGAACAGCGTCACCAGCTCGCCGACCAGCGCCTGCTCGGCGGCCGGCAGGCGCTCGACCAGCGTCGTGATCCAGCCGGCGGTGCGCGGCGTCGACGCCGCCAGCGGGCCGCGCTCGGCGGGAGCCGGATCGGGCCGGGCGTCGCGGGCGCGGGCCAGCTCGGCCTCGAGCGCCTGGACCCGGGCGAACAGCGCGGCGGCGTCGTCGCGGTAGGGCATCGCGCGATGATAGCGGCGATCGCCTCGGGGGGCTGACCGCGCGGGCGGCTGGTGGCACAGTCCGCCCATGCACGACGGCACGGTCACGGTCCCGCACCCCGGCAACGAACCCGTGCTCGGCTACGCGCCGGGCAGCCCCGAGCGCACGCGCCTGACCAAGGCGCTCGATCAGCTGGCCGGTGAGTGCCCCGAGGTGCCGGCGGTGATCGGCGGTCAGCGCGTCACCACCGGCCGGCTGGTCGACGTGGTCATGCCCCACGCCCACCGCCACGTCGTGGCCCGGTTCCACGCCTGCGACGGCGGCCACGTCGTCCACGCGATCGCCGCCGCGGCCGACGCCCGCCGCGAGTGGGAGTCGATGCGCTGGGAGGCGCGCGCCGCGGTGTTCCTGCGCGCGGCCGAGCTGCTGGCCGGGCCGTGGCGCATGCGCATCAACGCCGCGACGATGCTCGGCCAGAGCAAGACCTGCCACCAGGCGGAGATCGACGCGGCGTGCGAGCTGATCGACTTCTTCCGCTGGAACGTCCACTTCGCGAGCAAGCTGTACGCCGAGCAGCCGGTGTCGGGGCCCGGCATGTGGAACCAGACCGAGCTGCGGCCGCTCGAGGGCTTCACCTTCGCGCTGACGCCGTTCAACTTCACCGCGATCGCCGGCAACCTGCCGTGCGCGCCGGCGCTGATGGGCAACACGGTGGTGTGGAAGCCGTCCGAGAGCCAGATGCTGGCGGCGTGGCACACGATGCTGCTCCTC
This sequence comes from Myxococcales bacterium, assembly GCA_016794525.1. Lineage (GTDB taxonomy): Bacteria > Myxococcota_A > Polyangia > Haliangiales > Haliangiaceae > UBA2376. The sequence continues at coordinate 49,606 of JAEUJY010000046.1, read as the reverse complement.
GAGGAGGCCGGCCTGCCGCCGGGCGTGATCAACCTGGTGCCCGGCTTCGGCCACGAGCTGGCCCCGGCCGCGGTCGGCCACCGCGACCTCGGCGCGATCCACTTCACCGGCTCGACCGAGATCTTCCGCTCGCTGTGGAAGCAGGTCGCCGGCAACCTCGAGCACTACAAGAGCTACCCGCGGCTGGTCGGCGAGACCGGCGGCAAGGACTTCATCGTCGCCCACCCGTCGGCCGATCCGGCGGCGGTCGCCACCGCGATCCTGCGCGGCGGCTTCGAGTACCAGGGCCAGAAGTGCTCGGCGGCGTCGCGGGTCTACGTCCCGCAGAGCGTGTGGCACGCGATCGACGAGCGGCTGGTCGCCGACACCGAGGGGCTCAAGGTCGGCGACGTGCGCGACTTCGGCAACTTCATGGGCGCGGTGATCAAGCAGGCGGCGTTCGATCGCCACCGCGCGGCGATCGAGGAGGCCCGCGGCACGCCCGGCATGCGCGTCATCGCCGGCGGCCAGTGCGACGACCGCGAGGGCTGGTTCGTGCGGCCGACGATCCTCACCACCGACGACCCGATGGTGCGGCACATGCAGGACGAGTTCTTCGGGCCGATCGTGACGGTCCACGTCTACCCCGACCACGCGTGGGACGACGTGCTGACGCTGGTCGATCGCACGTCGCCGTACGCGCTGACCGGCGCGGTGTTCGCGCGCGAGCGCACCGCGCTGGTCGAGGCCACGACCCGGCTGCGCCACGCCGCCGGCAACTTCTACCTGAACGACAAGCCGACCGGCGCCGTCGTCGGCCAGCAGCCGTTCGGCGGCGCCCGGGCGTCGGGCACCGACGACAAGGCCGGCTCGGCGATGAACCTGCTGCGCTTCACCGCCGCGCGCACGATCAAGGAGACCTTCGTGCCGCCGACCGACTACCGCTACCCGTTCCTGGGCTGAGCGGTCACCGCGGCGCGGCGCCGCTGGCCAGGTAGCAGACCACCCGCTGGCCGACGACCAGGCCGGCGGGCGCGTCGACCGCGATCACGACCTCGAGGATCTTGGTGTCGTTGCGCTCGGCGGGGTCGTCGGTGCGCACGTTCTTGCGGCCCATCCGGCGGCCGAGCTCGACCACCTTGCCGGTGAAGTCCTTGCGCGGCATCGCGCTGACCCGCAGCGTCGCCACGTCGCCGACCGCGACCCGCGCGACGTCGCGCTCGTCGACGTCCATCCGCACCCGCAGCGCGCGGGTGTCGCCGAGCACGACCAGCGGATCGGCGCCCGGCTGGTAGTACTCGCCGGCGCGGTACTTCACCTGCAGCACCTCGCCGGCGATCGGCGATCGCACGGTGAGGCGATCGAGCGCGGCCCGGGCCTGGGCGCGGCGGGCCTCGGCGGCGGCCAGCTGGGCCCGGGCCAGCTGCACGTCCTCGCGGCGCGAGCCGGCCACCACCGCGGCGCGGCGGGCCTCGGCGGCGCGGGCGGCGGCGGCGTCGATGTCGGCCTGGCGCGCGGCGCGCTCGACCTCGTCGGCGGTGGCGGCGCCGCCGGCGCCGGCCTGGGTCAGGCGCTCGGCCACGCCGCGGGACAGCGCGGCGCGGGCCACGGCGCTGTCGGCGTCGGCCAGCGCGGCCTTGACGTCCTCGCTGCGGCTGCCGCGCACCGCGCGGCTCAGCTGGGCGGCGGCGCCGACCACCTCGGCCTCGGCGGCGGCCAGCGCGGCGCGCTCGACCTCCTGATCGAACTCGACCAGCACGTCGCCGGCGGCGAGCTGCGCGCCCTCGGCGACCGCGACCCGCGCGATCCGGCCGGGCAGCGGCGCGCCGACCCGGGTCTCGGGCTGGGCCGGCTCGACGACGCCGTTGCCCGCGACCGTGCCGGCGGGGCCGGGCGCCTCGCGCTCGTCGGCCTGCCCGGGCGGCGGCTTGGCGACGCGGCCGGCGTGGGCCTTGTCGGCGGCGGTGGGCGCGGTCGGGGGCGGCTGCCCCAGGAGCTTGCCGACGTTCCACGTCATCAGCCCGAGGAACGCCGCGACCAGCGGCAGGTACCAGCGGCGGCGCAGGCGGCTCATGCGGCGACTCCGGACAGGCGGCCATCGACGATGCGCCCGTCCTCGATGTGGACGATGCGATCGGCGAGGTGGAAGATGCGGTTGTCGTGGGTGACGACCACCACGGTCGTGCCGCGCTCGCGGCACATCCGGGTGAGCAGCTCGGTGACCTCGAGGCCGGCGTGGGCGTCGAGCGCGGCGGTCGGCTCGTCGGCCAGCACCAGCGGCGGGGCGCCGGCCAGCGCGCGCGCGATCGCGACCCGCTGGCGCTGCCCGCCCGACAGCTCGGCGGGCAGGCGGTCGCGCTTGTCGGCCAGCCCGACCGCGGCCAGCAGCGCGTCGGCCTCGGCCCGGGCGGCGTGGGCGGTGGTGCCGCGGCTCTCGAGCACCAGCCGGACGTTGTCGCGCGCCGACAGCGCGCCGATCAGGTTGTGGCCCTGGAACACGAACCCGATCAGCGCGCGCCGCAGGAGCGGCAGCTCGCGCTCGGGCCGGCCGCTGACCCGCTCGCCGAACAGCCGCAGCTCGCCCTCGGTGGCGGTCAGCACGCAGCCGAGGATCGACAGCAGCGTCGTCTTGCCCGAGCCCGACGGGCCGACCAGCATGACCAGCTCGCCGGGGGTGACCTGGAAGTCGACGGCGTCGAGCGCGCGGAACGCGAGCGCGCCGGCGCCGAACACCTTGCCCAGGCCGCGGGCGTCGATCGCGAGCGTCACCGGAACACCATGCCCGGCTCGAGGCGCCGCACCCGCCGCAGCGCCAGCACCGACGCCAGCATGCACAGCGCGCTCATGATCAGCGGCGTCGCCAGCACCAGCGTGCGCGGCACGATCACCACCAGGTTGGGGCCGCGGATGCCGGCCGACATCAGCGCCACCAGGCCCAGCCCGATCAGCGAGCCGAGCAGCGCGTAGACGATCGACTGCACGATCAGCATCCGGGTGAGGTCCCACGAGGTCAGGCCGATCGCCTTCAGCGTCCCGTACTCGCGCAGGTTGTCGAGCACCGCCGAGAACATCGACAGCGCGACGATGATGAAGCCGATGATCAGCCCGAACGCGGTCGAGGTGCCGAAGGTGATGCCGAGCTGCTGGCGCAAGAGCGTCGAGACGATCGTCGCGTGGAACGTCGGCGTGGCGATCACCTGGGCGGTCGGGCAGCGGGCGGCGAGGTCGGCGGCGACCGCGGCGCGATCGGCGCCGGGCGCCAGCTTGATGAGCACGAACGACAGCTGATCGGCGGGCACCGCGCCGAGGTCGCGCACCGTGTCGATGTCGGCGAACGCGAACGGCGGGCCGAACGGCTGCAGGCCCCAGGTGAAGCCGACGACCCGGACCTTGTGTCCGCCGACCTCGCGCACGCTGCCGAGGTTGAGGCCGCCGAACTTCTCGCGCTGCGCGTCCTCGAAGAACAGCGCGTCGGGCGCGCGCAGCGCCGCGACGTCGCCGGCGACGATGTTCCACGGGCCGCCCAGGCCGGCGTCGAGGTCGAAGCCGACCAGCGTCGTGGCCTCGCTGCCGCCGCCCGGCTTGGTCACCGAGGTGCCGATCATCAAGAGCGGCGCGGCCACCGCGACGCCGGGCGTGGCCCGGGCCTGGTCGAGCAGCGCGGTCGACATCCGCTGGCCGGGGGCGGTCTGGGTGGTGCCGGGTGGGACGATCCACAGATCGGCGCCGGCGTTGTCGACGAACATCGTGTTCTTCTGCAAGAGGCCGAACAGCACGCCGAGCTGCTGCGCGGCCAGCACGACCGCGAACACCACGCCGAGCGTCGTGCCGATCAGCTTGGCCTTGTCGTGCAGCATCATCCGCAGCGCGACGACGGTCGTGGCCTGGGCGCGGCGCAGCCGGCCGCCGCGCGCGGCGCGCAACCGGGCGGCGACGTCGACGGTCACGGCGCCACCTCGCGGCCGGCGGCCAGCCGCAAGAGCGCGCGGTCGGCGGCCAGCTCGGCGCGGGTCGACACCAGCGTCAGCTCGGCGGCCAGCGCGTCCCGCTGGGCCAGCGTCACGTCGAGCTGGGTCGCGGTGCCGGCGGTGAACCGCTCGCGGGCGGTGGCGGCGCCCAGCCGCGCGGCGTCGACCCGGGCCTGGGCCGCCGCCACCGCGGCGCGCCGGGCCGCGACCTGGTGCCAGGCGTCGGTGACGCGATCGGTGGCGGCCTGGCGGGCGGTGGCCAGCCGGGTGGCCTCGACCCGGGCGGTCGCGCGATCGACCGCGAGCTGGCGCGGCGTGGCCAGCCCGAACCGCCACGTCGCGACGACCGCCAGCGAGCCGCTGAGCGCCTCGCCGAAGCCGGGCGCGTTGGTCCATCGCTCGCTCGCGGTGGCGGCGACGGTCGGCAGGTAGCCGGCCCGGCTGGCGGCGAGCCGCGCGCCGGCGGCCCGCACCCGCGCCGCGGCGGCGGCGACCTCGGGCGGCGCGCCGGCGTCGGCCAGCCAGGTGGCCAGCGGCGGCTCGGCGGCGGTGTCGGTCGGCAGCGCCGGCGCGGCGTCGGCGAGGGCCAGGCCGGTGGCGGTAGCGAGCTGGCGGCGCGCGGTCGCGACCACCAGCTCAGCGGCGGCGATCGTCGCGTCGGCGTCGGCGATCGCGGCGCGGGCGCGGGCGACGTCGAGCGGCGAGGCCAGCTGGGCCGCGGCCCGGCGCTCGACCAGCGCCAGGTTGTCGACCGCCGCGGCGCGGGCGCTGGTGGCGGCGGCGAGCGACGCGGCGCCGCCGATCCACGCGTAGTAGCTGCGCACGATCGCGCGGTCGCCATCGCGGGCGGCCACGTCGACGGCGGCCTCGGCGGCGGCGCGATCGGCGTCGGCCGCGGTCGCGCGGCGCCGCGCGGCCAGGTCGAGCAGCGGCACGGTCAGGCTGGCGGTCGCGTCGAGCTGATCGAGCGGCACGATCGTCAGCGGCGCGTCGCCGAGCGGCACCTGCGACGCGTGCTGGTTGCGGGTGTAGCCGGCGCCGACGGTCAGCGTCGGCCACAGCGGCGCGCGAGCCAGGGCCGCGGCGGCGTCGGCCTGCTCCGCGAGCGCCGCGGCGGTCGCGAGCTCGCGGCCGTGCGCGCGGCCGGCGGCCAGCAGCGTCGGCAGCTCCTGCGCGGCGGCGGGCGCGGGGCCGGCGACCAGGAGCACCAGCAGCGCCCGGATGACGGCGCGGCAGGCCCGCGGGGCCCGCGCGCGGGGGTGGGCGACCACGCCGACGTGGCCGGGGAGGCGTGGGTGGGGGCCGATCATGACGCGGTGACTCCGGCGTTCGACGGCGCAGCCGCGCGGCGGGTTACGCGCCGTCGCATGCGACCCGGCGTGCGACTGTCCCGCGGCGTCGCGATCGGTCGCCGACCGCCGCGGACAGCCCAGGTGGGCAGTTGGGCGCTGGTCCCGAACGTGCTTAGCTCGCGGGCGCCATGAACCGGAAGCTCGGCGTCGTCCTGCTCGCGTTGATCGGTGTCGCGGTGGCGGTGTGGTTCGCCGTCGGGCGTGGCGGCGGCAAGCGCGCGACGCCGAAGCCCGGCCCTGGCACCGCGACCGCGGTGACGCCGACCCCGCGCGGCGCGGGCGGCGCCGAGGCGCCCGCCGGGCCGCGGCCGGTGCTCGCGCGCGACAGCGATCCGGCCGGGCCGATGCTGCTCGAAGGCGTCGTGCTCGACGAGCGCGACCAGCCAGTCGCCGGCGCCGACGTCTGGGTGTCGTCGGCGCCGCCGCGGCGGATGCAGACCGAGGCCGACGGCACGTTCACGTTCGACAAGCTCCTCGGCCGCACCTACGCGGTGGGCGCGCGCGCCGGCGATCGGGTCGGTGGGCCGGTCTCGACCCGGGCCGCGGCCGACGCCGAGCCGGTGGTGATCCGGCTGCGCCCGGGGGCGGTGGTCAGGGTCACGGTCACCGACGCCGCCACCACCAAGCCGGTGGCCGGCGCGACGGTCACGCTGGCCGACGCGCTCGAGTCGAGCGCCGTCACCGACGGCACCGGGGTCGCGGCGATCCACGGCGTCGGCGACGGCTGGATCGCGCTCACCGTCGCCGCGCCTGGGTTCGCGCCGGGTGCCGGCAACGCCGTGATCGGCAAGACCCAGCGCGAGGTCGAGGTCGCGATCACCGTGCGCGCCGGCGCCGCGGTCAGCGGCGTAGTCGTCGACGATCGCGGGCAGCCGGTGGCGGCGGCCAAGGTGTGGGCCAAGGACGCGTCGTCGTGGGAGGGCCCGGGCGACCGCGCCGCGGTCACCTCCGACGCGCTCGGGGCGTTCACGATCCCGGCGGTCGCGCCCGGCAGCTACCGGCTGGTGGCCAGCGACGAGAAGCACGCGCCCGGCCAGAGCGAGCTGGTCACCGTCGATCGCGATCGCGGCGCCACCGGCGTGAAGATCGTGCTGGCCGCCGCGGCGCGCATCACCGGCACGGTCTACACCGCCGACAGCCAGCCGGCGCCGTACGCGACGGTGCGGGTGTCGTCGACCGACTGGAGCAACGACTTCGTCTACCGTCAGGCCGCCGCCGACGACCGCGGCGAGTTCGTGATCGACGCGCTGCCGCGTCGGCCGCTGCGCCTGCGCGGCGAGTCCGAGCTGGCGACCTCGAAGATCGTCGACGTCGATCTGACCAACACCCCCGAGAAGACCGGCGTCAAGCTGGTGCTCGATCAGGCCGGCGCGATCGCCGGGATCGTCGTCGACAGCGCCGGCGAGCCGGTGGCGGAGGCGTCGGTGACCGCCGTGCCCGACTTCATGTCGGGCGAGACCGCCACCGCCGATCTGGTGCTGGCGTCGTCGTCGGCGGCCACCACCGACGGCGGCGGCCGCTTCACGCTGCGCGGCCTCGCCGAGGGCAGCTACCGCCTGGCGGCGTCCCGCGAGGGCCACGCCGAGCGCACCGCGTGGGGCAAGGACGCCACCACCGCGCGCACCGGCGCCACCGACGTGAAGCTGGTGCTGCCGACGCCCGGCGGCGTGCGCGGCAAGCTGGTGCTGGCCAAGGGCGGCGCGCCCGAGCTGGCGCTGGTGCGGGCTGGCTGGGAGTACCGCGCCACCACCCGCGACGGCACCTTCGAGCTGGGCGCGATGGCGCCCGGCAAGTACGACCTCAAGATCAGCGGCCCGGACTTCGCCGAGGTGACCAAGGGCGACCTCGAGATCGTCGCTGGCCAGATCAAGGACCTGGGCACGATCACCGTCAGCGGGGGACGCACGATCACCGGCCGGGTGGTCGACGGCAAGGGCGCGCCGGTGGCCGGCGCCCGGGTGATGGTGGGCCGGATGTTGTTCGGCGACGGCAAGGCGATGGGCGGCGACGACGACGCCCAGGCCAGCCAGGTCGGCATGCGCACCGCCAAGACCGCCGACGACGGGACCTTCACGCTGCGCGGCGTGAGCCCCAGCGGCGGCTCGATCCTCGCCGAGCACGCGACCCGCGGGCGCAGCCTGGCGATCCCGGTGACGCGCGGCATGGCCGACGTCGCCGACGTGGAGCTGACGTTGCGCGGCTTCGGCTCGCTGGCCGGGACGATCACCCGCAAGGGCGCGCCGGTGCCCAACGCGACGATCACCGCGACGTCGATGGGCTCGACCGCGCAGGCGGTGTTCGTCCAGGCCGGCCCCGACGGCCGCTTCGTGATCGATCGCGTGCCCGAGGGGCCGACCCGGATCCAGGCCGCGGTCCAGGTGATGATGAGCTCGATCAACGCGTCGCGGGTGGTGACGGTGGTGCTCGGCAAGCCGACCGACGCGTCGATCGAGATCCCGGCCGGCGAGATCAAGCTGACGATCGGCGTCGAGCCCGAGCCCGGCGCGACGGTCAACGCGGCGTTCGTGATGCTGATGCGCGGCACGTTCACCGCGACCACCGGCAGCCAGCTGCTCGACGCCGCGATCGGCGCGGTCCCGGCCGACAACGAAGGCTCGGCGGCGCAGTCGTTCTGGCTGCCGCCGCTCGCGATCCCGGTGTGGAGCGATCTGATGGCGGGCACCTACTCGCTGTGCGCGGTGCCGATCACCGGCAACGTGATCGGCGACACGACGATCGCCGAGCGCGCGCTCGACAACATGGATCGGCTGATCGCGCGGTGTAAGCCGGCGCTGCTCACCCCGACGCCGGCCGAGCAGAAGATCACGATCCGCCTGCCGTCGCAGCCGCTGCCCACGCCGGGCGAGGGCCCCGACGCTGGCGTGCCGTGATCAGGCCGGCGGCGTCGCGGGCGGCGCCGGCGCGTCGGCGGCGACGAAGCTGACGAACGCCATCGCCGGGCGCCGCGACGCCTCGGTCATGACGAAGCGGATGCCCTCGAGCTGCCAGCCCTCGGCGACGCCGGCGTTGACCGCGTCCTCGAGCGTCTCGGCGGTGACCGGCGCGACCTCGACGAACTTGTAGCGCCGCGGCGGGCGGGTCACGGCCGCCAGCCGGCGAGCTGCAGGAGCGGGCCGACCACGTGGGCCTCGACGTCGGGGCCCAGCGAGTAGGTCTCCTCGTAGTGGTCGCCGTCGGCCTCGTCGATGTACGGCGAGTTGGCGTCGAGGACGTAGTTGTACTTCGGCACGATGTAGCCGACGTAGTCCATCGCCAGGCCGGCCAGCACCGGGTAGCGGACGCCGGGGTTGGCCAGCACGACGTCGCGCAGGTACGGCGGCATCGGCGCGGTGGCGAGGTCGGGCGTGTTGGGCTTGGTGGTGTCCATGATCGGCCAGCCCCAGCTCCACGAGCCGTCGTAGCCGCCGACCCACAGCTCGGGGTGCAGCTCGCCCGGGCAGGTGATGATCGCCAGCGGCCCCACCTGCAGGTAGGTCGCGCGCATCGGGATCCACGGCTCGTTGCCCGGCGCGATCGACTGGTTGGGGTCGTAGCCGACCAGCGGGTGCGGCGCGAGCAGCCCGACGATGAACGCCACCTGGAACCCGGTGTTGTTGATCTGCGCGTGGAACCGCGCGGTGCGGTACGACAGCGGCAGCTCCGAGACGGTCTCGCCCTCGTCGCGCAGGATCTGGAGCGAGCGGCGCGCCAGGTTGGTGCCCAGCGCCTCCTCCTTGGGGTGGCCCGACGCGGTGATCGGCGTGCCGTCGGGGCCGGGCACCGGCGCGTCGCGGATCGAGCCGATCTGCCCGCCCAGCGCGCCCTGCACGAACACCGTGATGCCGCCGATGCCGGCGATCGGATCGAGCCACGGCGCGCCGACGCCGCCCTCGATCTTGTCGCGCAGGTAGTGGACGTAGTGCGACGACACCAGCAGGTTGTTGGGGCCGAACGCCGACATCTCGGGGTGGTCCGCCCAGTTGACGACGGTGGCGATCGTCGTCGTCGGGCTGTCGGCGCGGACGAACCGCGCGACGGTCAGCGTCGGATCGAAGATCACCGGATCGCGGATGTCCTTGTTCCAGTGGTCGGTGCGGCTCTGCGGATCGCCGGGCGTGTTGAGGAGCAGCGTCTTGGCGATCACCAGGTGGGCCGGCACCGCGGCGGCGGCGGCGTCGACCACCGCGCGGGCGGCGGCGTCGTTGAGGCGGGCGTTGAACGCCGGGTTGTAGCCGCTGACCAGCGCCTGCGGGCCCCACAGGCCGATCGTGTCGACCGCGTCGTGGGCGTGGATCGAGCCGACGACGACGTGATCGACGCCGGCGGCGGCCACCCGCGGATCGTTCCGGATCGTGTCGATGTCGCCGGCCAACAGGCCGATCGCGTCGACGTAGACCAGCGCGACCTTGGTGTCGCCCTGCGCGAACACCACCGCGCGCGCCTCGAGGTCGCTCATCACGCCGTTGGCGGCGCGGCCGCCGCCGAACAGCCAGAACGCGTCGAACTCGCCGTTGCCGTTGGCGTCGACGTACGGCTCGCCGGTGTCGTACTCGCCGTCGCCGTCCTCGTCGGTCCAGGTCTCGGTGATCGTCGGCGTGAAGATCTGCTTGGCCGCGCCGACCGCCAGCGTGCCGTCGCCGGCCGACGCGCAGTGCGACGCCCCCGGGCAGTGGTCGTCGGGCTGATCGAAGCCCTCGAGGCGGGCGTCGATGTCGGGGCCGGCGTCGATCGCCGGCGTCCCGCCGTCGTCCCCGCAGGCCGCCACGGCCATCACCACGCCCGTCACCACCACGAGCAAGAACGCGCGCGTTGCCTTCATCGCCCTCGGGCGTACCGCAGGCGCCCGCGCGAGTAAACCCGCTTCATCGCGGGATGCGCCGCGACCTCCGGGGCTGGGACGCGCGGGCTACGCGCCGGTGCCGATCGGGCAGCTGACGCCGGTGCCGCCGAGGCCGCAGTAGCCGCGCGGGTTCTTGTGCAGGTACTGCTGGTGGTAGTCCTCGGCGTAGTAGAAGGCCGGCGCGTCGACGATCTCGGTGGTGATCGGCCCGTAGCCGGCGTCGGCCAGGCGCGGCGCGAACGCCGCCCGCGCCGCCTCGGCCGCGGCGCGCTGCGCGGCGTCGAAGACGTAGATCCCCGACCGGTACTGCGTGCCGACGTCGTTGCCCTGCCGCATGCCCTGGGTCGGATCGTGGCTGTCCCAGAACACCTGCAGCAGGCGCTCGTAGCCGACGCGGGTCGGGTCGAAGCCGACCAGCACCACCTCGTTGTGGCCGGTCTTGCCCGAGCACACCTCCTCGTAGGTCGGGTTGGGCGTCAGCCCGCCGGCGTAGCCGACCGCGGTGGTCCACACCCCGGCGGTCTGCCAGAACTTGCGCTCGGCGCCCCAGAAGCAGCCGAGGCCGAACATCGCGGTGGCGATGCCGGCGGGGAACGGCCGGGCCATCGGGTTGCCGAGCACGGCGTGGCTGGGGGCCACCGGCATGGTGGCCGCGCGGCCGGGGAGGGCCTCGTCGGGGCGGGGCAGGCGCAGCTTGGCGGGCGAGACGGTCCACATGGTCCCAAGCCTACGCCGGGAACCGCCGCCGCGTTACAGCCGGCGGCGCGGCGCCAAGCTCGACCGCTTCGGCTATAACGCGCCGATGCAGCTCCTCGGCCTCGCCGGCAGCATCCGCAAGGGTTCGCACAACCGGGCGCTCCTGCGCGCGGTCGGCGAGCACCTGCCCGCGGGCGCCACGCTCACGATCTTCGAGCGCCTCGCCGAGCTGCCGACCTTCGATCCCGACGTCCACCCGGACCCCGAGCCGGTGGCGGCGTGGAAGGCGGCGCTGGCCGCGGCCGACGGCCTGGTGATCGCCACCCCCGAGTACAACTACAGCGTCCCCGGCGTGCTCAAGAACGCGATCGACTGGGCGTCGCGGCCGCCGCCGACGTCGCCGCTGCGGGGCAAGCCGGTCGGCATCGTCAGCGCCGCCGCCGGCATGAGCGGCGGCATGCGCGCGCAGTACCACCTGCGCCAGATCCTGGTCTACACCGACTCGCCGGCGATGATGCAGCCCGAGGTGTTCGTCGCCCGGCCGCAGGATCGCTTCGTCGACGGCGTGCTCACCGACGCGGCGACCAAGGAGCACCTGACGCGGTTCGGCGCCGCGCTGGTGACGTGGATCGACCGCTTCCGCCCGCGCTGAGGATCGGGCGCCGCGTCAGCGCGGGTCGGGGATCGTCCGCACGCGCTGCGTCGTGGCCGGCCCCATCGACAGCACCAGATCGATCGGCCCGGCCGCCGTCTGCATCCGCACCATCAGCCCGCCCGGGAGCGCGCCGTGGTGCAGCCGCGGCACCCCGAACCGGCACCGAAACCCATAGTCCTCGAGCGCCAGCGCCGCGCGGCCGGTCAAGATGTTGGCCAGCTCGGTCGCGCCGTCGGGCGCGATCTCCGCGCGCGGCGCCGGATCGTGCAGCATCCGGCGCACCAGCTCGAGCGCGATCGGGCGCGGGAACACCCAGGTGATCGGCCCGCGCACGTCGCCCGCGAAGTCCATGGCCACGGCGATCGCGTCGTCGGCCTCACCCGCGCCGGCCAGCATCGACAGCCTGGCGTCGACCCCGACGGTGTCGCGCAGCTGGCCCACGACGAGATCGAGGAACCGGTGCAGGACGTCGGCGCGGAGCGGCCGGGGCATCGCCTCTGGTGGATCGGCCGGACGCGGCGGCCGGAGAGGCCTCGACGCCGGCCCGCCGCGGCCGACCCAGCCTGTAGCGCGCCGCGCGGCTGGCGACGCGCACACCCGGGGCCCCCCATGCGCAGGATCCTCATCGTGGACGACTCGCCGATCGCGCGGGCGGCGCTGCAAGGCACGCTCGAGCGGTTCGGCTTCGAGATCGAGCAGGCCTGCGACGGGGAGGAGGCGCTGGCGCGGGCGGCCACCGAGGCCTGGGATCTGATCTTCCTCGACGTCGTCATGCCGGTCCTCGACGGCGTCGGCGCGCTGCAGGCGCTGCGCGCGCGCGGCGACCAGACCCCGGTGGTGCTGGTGACCTCGGTGGCCAGCGCCGCGACCGTGTCGACCGCGCTCAAGCTCGGCGGCGTCTGTTACCTGGCCAAGCCGTTCACCCCGGCGCAGGTCGAGCGCACCGCGCTGCACCTGCTGCGGGTCGCGCCAGCCGCGGTGCCGCCGCCGCCCCGGGTGCTGGTCCAGCGCGCGCCCGGCGGCCCCACGCCGCTGGCCGGCGCGTGGCCGGCCCACGTCGTCGTCGAGCTCGCGGCCACGCTGGCCGAGTCGATCGATCGGGTCGAGGCGGCGCCGCCGTCGCTGGTCCTGCTCGACACCGGCCTCCCGCTCGACGAGGTCGACGCGATGGCCGGCGTGGTGCGGCAGGCCGCGCCGGCGGCGGGCATCTTCGCCCTCGCCGCCGAGGCGGCGCCCGACGGCCCGTGGGACGCGCTCGACGGCGTCCTCGCGGCGCCGCCCGATCCGACGCGCGTCCAGCAGCACCTGTACCCGCTGTACGTGCGGCCGCTCGCCATCGCCGAGGGCGAGATCGTCCGGGTCGCCGGCCCCGGGCCGGCCGGCGTCGGGCCGGCCTACGGCGTGGCGCTCCGCCGCACGGTCGTCGACGCCTGCCGCCGCGCCGGGCTGGCCGACGCCCAGATCGATCTCCGCCGCGTGCCGCTGGCCGACGGCGCGCTGGTCGCGCTGATCGCCGACCTCGACGCGCAGCTACGGGCCAACGGCATCGCGCCGGCGTTCTGCCTCCCGGCCGCGGTGCGCACGACGATCCCGGCCGCGCTGGGCCGCGCGCTGGTGGTCGCGGCGTAGCCGCCCCGGGCGCGCCGCCGGGATCACGGCGTGGTCGGCGTCGTCGGCGGGGCGGCGCCCGAGGTCGACGCCGCGCGACCACCACCGCCGCCCAGCAGCAGCACCGCGGTCGCGATCGCCGCGACGACGACCACCGCGACCAGGGCCAGCGTGAGCCCGCGGCGGTTGCGGCGGCGGATGTGGGTCGGCTCGGACGGCGGCGAGATGATCGCCAGCGGCACCGCCGCCGGCGCCGCCACCTCGGCCGGGACCGGCCGGCGCCCCGAGTCGCTGATGCCGCCGACCGCGCGCGCGACCGCCACCGGCCCGGTGCCGAGGATGGTCTTCTGCGGCGTGTTCCACTCGTCGGTCGGCACCGGCATCGAGCCGGTCGGGCGCGGTGGCGCGGCGGGGCGGGGCCCGACGGCGCCCGGCACCGGCGTCGGCGTGACCCGGGCGTGGGGCCCGGTGGTCGGCCCGGTCAGGAGCGCGTGGGGGCCGGTCATCGCCGCGGCGCCGAGCGGCGTCGGCGGCACGTCGAGCGACGCCGACACCCGCGCGGCCATCACCGGCATCGGCCCGGTCGCGGCCGGCGACGGCTCGGTCGCGGCCGGCGACGCCTCGGGCGGGCTGACCGGCAGGCGCGGCGTCGTGGTCGCGGCGTCGTCGACCGGCCGGATGCTGCGCGCCAGCGCGGCCGCCTCGAGGTGGCGGGCGGTGGCCAGCGCGGCCGCGGGCGCGTCGGCGTCGGCGTCCGAGGCGGTCGCCTCGCGCACCTCGGGCTCGTCGCTGCCCTCGCTCCACACCTCGCGCAGGCACGCGGCGACGTCGGCGGCGGTGGCCACCGGGCCCAGCCGCGGCGCGTAGGCGGCCAGCGCCTGGCGGAACGCCTCGGCGGTGAGGTAGCGCTGGTCGGGATCGAGCGCCATCGCCTTGAGCAAGATCGCCTCGAGCTCCGGCGGGTAGCTGGGATCGAACGACGTCGGCCTGACGATCTTGCCCTTGACGATGCGATCCATCGTCTCGAAGTCGCTGTCGGTGCGGAAGCAGCGGCGCTGGGTGGTCAGCTCGTACAGCACGATGCCCAGCGCGAACACGTCGGTGCGGCGATCGATGCCCTTGCCCCGGCACTGCTCGGGGGACATGTACGCGAACTTGCCCTTGATCGTCCCCGACTGGGTCTCGGCGGCGCGGTTGTTGGCCTGCGCGATGCCGAAGTCGAGCAGCTTCACGTCGCCCTTCCACGACACCATGATGTTCGACGGGGTCACGTCGCGGTGGACGATCTCCAGGCGGTCGCCGGTGGCGGCCTTGCGCTCGTGGGCGTGGTGCAGCCCGGCCGCCACCGCCGCGACGATGTGCACGCACACCGGCAGCGGGATCTTGTAGCCGATCGTCACCGCGCGCTCGAGCAGCGCCCGGACGGTGTCGCCGTCGACGTACTCCATCGCCAGGAAGTAGGTGTCGTCCTGGCGGCCGACCTCGAGCATCCCGGCGATGTTGGGGTGGTGCAGCGTCGCCGCCACCCGGGCCTCGTCGAGGAACATCTGCACGAACTTCTGATCGTGGCCGCGCTCGCGCGAGATGACCTTGACCACCACCTCCTCGGCGCCGTGCTTGGCCAGGTAGATCTCCGCCATGCCGCCGCTGGCGAGGTGGCGGACCACCTCGTAGCGGCCGAGACGCAGGCCGGCGGGGGCCGAAGCGGGACCCATTCAGCGGGAGCGTTTCACCCCGCGACGCTGGGTGTCAAGGTATCGGCGGGCGTGGGGGCGGTCGCCGCGTGGGCGGCCGCCGCGTGGCCCGGCAGCGGTTCGGCCGGCGGCTCGATCTCGGCGCGGCCGCGATCGGCCGGCGGCGGCAGCCGGAACACGCGGTGCAGCACCCAGCGCTTGGCCCGTCCGCCGAGGACCGCGAGGCCGTCGAACAGCGCGTAGAACACCGGGATGGCGATCAGCGTCAGCACCAGCGAGAAGGTCTGACCGCCGACGACGATGCCGGCGATGGCCTTGGAGAAGCCGGCGCCGATGCCCTTGCTGAGCACCAGCGGCATCATGCCGGCCACGAACGCGAACGTCGTCATCAGGATCGGCCGCAACCGGTCGCGGGCGGCGGCGACGATCGCCGCGTCGCGGCCCAGGCCCTTGGCCCGCAGCTGGATCGCGTGATCGATCTGGAGGATGGCGTTCTTCTTGACGACGCCGAACAGCACCAGCAGGCCGAGCATCGAGAAGATGTTGAGCTGGCCCTTGAACAGCACCACCGACAGGAACGCGAACGGCATCGTCAGCGGCAGCGCCAGCATGATCGTCAGCGGGTGCAGCCACGACTCGAACTGCGCCGCCAGCACCAGGTACATGAACAGGAACGACAGCAGGAAGGCGAACATGAACGCCTTGCCGGTGCGCGCCATCTCCTTGCTGCGGCCGAACGGGCCGGCGGTGTAGCCGGGCGGCAGGTTGAGCTCCTTGATCGCCTTGTCGAGCGCGGTGACGATCTCGCCCTCGGCGTGGCCGGGCGCGACGTTGGCGATGATCGTGATGCTCTTGGCGCGGGCGGTGCGGGTGATCTGCGACGGGCCGGTGCCCTCGGCCTGGGTGACGACGTCGGTCAGCGGCACCAGCCCCAGCGTGCGCGACGGCACGGTGATCAGGCCGAGCAGCGACGGGTCGGTGCGGAACCGCTCGTTGGCGCGCAGGTAGACGACGTAGCGGCTGCCCAGCTCCTCGTCGCCGGGCGCCTCGACGCCGCCCATCAGGACGCCGAGCGTCGAGGTCAGGTCGCCGGGGTCGACGCCGAGCGCGGCGGCGTGGTCGAGGTTGGGCAGGAGCGTGCGCTCGGGCAGCGGCGCCGGCGTGCTCGAGTCGAGGTCGACGACGCCGGGCACGGTCTTCATCTTGGCCAGGATGCGCTCGGCGTAGACCTGCAGCCGGTCGAGGTCGGGGCCGGTGATCAGGTACTGGATCATCGCGTTGCGCTGGCCGCCCAGCGAGAAGTCGTTGACCAGCTCGACCGACACCTTGGCGTCGGCCGGCGCCAGCGGCAGCACCTCGCGCCGGACCCGGTCCATGATCTCGTTCTGGGTGCGCGAGCGCGCCACCGGGTCGGTCAGGCGGACGTAGACCGTCGCGATGTTGCCCAGCTTCTGATCGTTGTCGGCGACCGTGACCAGCGTGTGGATCACGTCGGGCTGGGCGCGGGTGGCCCGGGCCAGCCGCTCGGCCAGCACGGTCGTCGCGTCGAGGCCGGTGCCCTCCTTGGTCTTGATGTAGATCTCGAAGTGGGCCTCGTCGTTCTCGGGCAGGAAGCCGAAGCCGGCCTTCTTGCCGAGCGGGCCCGACGCCATCACCGCCATGACCGACAGGATCACGACCGCCAGCTTCATCCACCAGTGGCCGAGCACGAAGCGCAGGATCCGCTCGTAGCCGCGCTCGATCGGCTTGTAGCCGCCGTCGATGATGCGCTCGAGCACCGACTTCTGGCGCTGCTGGCCCGGCGGCGGCGGCAGCGGCAGCATGCGCGCCGCCATCATCGGCGTGATCGTGAACGACACCAGCATCGACACCGCGATCGCGAAGGCCATCGTCAGGCCGAAGCTCATCAGGAACCTGCCGACGATGCCGTCCATGAACGCCACCGGCAGGAACACCGCCATCAGCGACAGCGTCGTCGCCAGCACCGCCAGGCTGATCTCCTTGGTGGCCTTGATCGCGGCGGGGAACGGCTTCTCGCCGTGCTCGTCGATGTGGCGGTAGATGTTCTCGAGGACGACGATCGCGTCGTCGATGACGATGCCGACCGCCAGCGCCAGCGCCAGCAGCGTCATCAGGTTGAGCGTGAAGCCGGCCACCCGCATCAGCGCGAACGTGCCGATGATCGAGATCGGGATCGACACCGCGGCGATCACGGTCGAGCGCAGGCTGCCCAGGAACACCAGCACGACGACCGCGGCCAGGATCGCGCCCAGCACGAGGTGCTCGGTGACCTGATCGGCGGAGGTGCGGATGACCTCGGAGTTGTCGCGGACCACCTCGAGCGTGACGCCCGGCGGCAGCGCGTTGGCGATCTCGGCGACCGCGGCCTTGGCCGCGTCGACCACCGCCACCGTGTTCGAGCCCGACTGCTTGCGCACCGCCAGCAAGATCGCCGGCGCGCCGTCGCGCACCGCCGCGCTCTCGGGGTCGGCGATCGTGTCGATGACGTCGGCGACGTCGCGGACGCGGATCGGGCTGTCGCCCGACTGCCGCACGACCAGGTCGCCGATGCCGCTGGCGCCCGGGCTGCGGCACTCGATGCGCATCGTCGCGTTGTCGGGGCCGCGCTCGAACCGGCCGGCCGGCAGGCTGGGCAGGCACACCGACAGCGCGCGCAGCACCTCGAGCGCGGTGACCTTGGTCCCGGCCAGGCGGATCGGATCGAGCGAGACCTCGATCCGGCGCTTCTGGCCGCCGACGACGCGGACCATGCCGACGCCGCTGACGCGCTCGAGCTGGGCCTTGACCTTGTCCTCGGCGATCCGGGTCAGGGTCGCGACCGGCAGGTCGCCCTTGACCGACAGCATCAGCACCGGCGACGAGTCGGGGTCGGCCTTCTGGATCTGCGGCGGGCGGATCGACGTCGGCAGGTCGCGGATCGTCGCGATGCGATCGCGGATCTCCTGCGCGGCGACGTCGGGGTTCTTCTCGAGCGCGAACTGCACGAACACCAGCGACGCGCCCTCGGACGACACCGACGACAAGGTCTCGATGCCGCTGACGGTGTTGACCGCGGCCTCGATCTTGTCGGTGACGTCGGACTCGACCGAGGCCGGCGAGGCGCCGGGGTAGACGGTGGTGACCACCACCATCGGGAAGTCGATGCGGGGGAACTTGTCGACCCCGAGGCTGCGGTAGCCGACCAGGCCGACCACGACGATGGTCAGCATCAGCACGGTGGCGAACACCGGCCGGCGGACCGAGATCTTTGACAGGAAGTCCATGGGGGTGGGCTTTCTCGGGCTACTTCGCGACCGCGACGCCGTCGACGACGCGGTCGAGGATGGCGCCCTTGGCGTCGACGATGGGGCTGGCGACCTGCTCGCCGGCGGTGGCGCCGCGGATCAGCGCGACCTTGCCGCCGGGCAGCTCGGGGCCGCGCTGGACGACGCGCTCCTCGAGGCGGCCGTTGACCACCGCGAAGACGCGCCAGGTGGTGCCGCGCTTGATCAGCGCGGCGGCGGGGACGATCGCCATCGGGGTCTGGCCGACGGTGATCGAGGCCTCGGCGAACATGCCGGGCGTCAGCGTCGCGCCGGGCGCCAGCACCGCCTCGACGGTGAGCGACCGGGTCATCCGGCCGATCTCGGCGCCGATGCGCGTGACCTTGGCCGGGAAGCTCTTGCCGGGGAACGCCACCGCGGTGACGTCGACCGCCTGGTCGAGCGCGATCCGCGGCACGTAGGCCTCGGGCACCGACAGCTCGACCTTGAGCGGGTCGTCGTCGACCAGCGTCACCAGGCGCATGCCGGGGCCGACGTACTCGCCGGGCGACACCCAGCGGCCGTCGACCCGGCCGGCGAACGGCGCGCGGACGACGCCGTCGGCGATCGACTTCGACACCAGCCCGAGCTGGGCCTTGGTGGCGGCGACGGTCTGGGCCGCGGCGGTGCAGCTTGTGATCTCGCGGTCGTACTGCGAGCGGGTGATCGCGCCCTTGTCGAGCAGCGCCTGGGCCCGCTTGCACTCCTCGGCGGCCAGCCGCTCCTGCGCCTGGGCGGCGCCGAGCTGGGCCTTGACCGACTGCGCCGACAGCGCCGCGCTCGAGGCGTCGAGCCGCACCAGCGGGTCGCCGAACTTGACCTTGGCGCCGCGCTCGACCAGCACCGCGACGACGCGGCCGGGCACGCTGGCCGCGACGTCGGACGACTCCTCGGCGGCGATCATGCCGGTCAGCGTGAGGCGATCGGGCGCGGGGCCGGTCTCGACCTTCGCCAGCCCGAGCTGGACCGGCGCCTCGGGGGCAGGGCCCTTGCCCTGCGCCGCCGACTTGGACGAGCAGGCGGCGGCGGCGGCGAGGGCGAGCGTGAGGGCGATGCGAGACATGGAGGCTCCTGAAAGGCGGTAGCGCGTGGCGATCGTGGCTCGGCTCATGGCACGTCCAGGCCGGCGGCGTGGCGCAGGCGCGACCACGCGATCCGGCGATCGATGAGGGCGTTGATCGCGGCCAGGCGCGCCTGGGTCAGGGCGCCCTCCGCGACGATCAGCTCGGTGGCGGTGGCGCGCTCGCTGGCGAGCAGGTCCTGGCGCACCCGGTAGCTCTCGGCGGCGGCGGCGAGGCCGCGCTGGCTGGTGGCGTAGGCGGCCTCGGCCAGCGTCAGCGCCGAGCGCGCCGACGCGATCTGGCTCTCGATGCTCATCGCCAGGCCGCGGCGATCCTCGGCCAGGCCGCGGGCCCGCGCGTCGATCTCGGCCAGGTTGGGATCGGCGTAGAGGAAGTCGTTGGGCGACCACGTGACCTGCACGCCGGCCGCCCAGCTGAGGTGGAACTCGTCGGGCGACGCGAAGTAGCGCTGGTTGGGCTGCTCGTAGTTGAGCTGGCCGAACAGGTTCACCTTGGGCAGCCGCTGGACCTTGGTGTCGGTGCGGTGGTGGGCCAGCCCCTCGGTCGCCGCGGCCAGCGCCTTGGCCTCGAAGCGCCGGCTCATCGCGGCCTGGACCATCGCGGCGTCGGTGTCGAGCGTCGGCACCTCGACCGCGGCGCGGATGTCGTCGCCGATCGTCAGCGGCTCGTCGGGCGCGGCGCCGATCAGGATGCGCAGCTGATCGGCGAGCACCGCGCTGGCCTGCTCGAGCTGCACCAGCGCGAGCTCGGCCTGGGCCTTGCCCGCCTCGAGCTGCAGCAGATCGGCGCGCGACGCGCGCTGCACCTCGACCAGCACCGCCAGCTGCGCGCGGGTGGCCTCGACCTGGGTGACCTGGCGGCGGGCGACCACGGTCGCCAGCGACGCCCGCACCCACTCGTAGTACAGCTGCTCGGCCTGGGCGCCGGCGTCGAGCGCCGCGGCCTGGGTGCCGAACTCGGCGGCGCGCACCTGATCCTCCGCGGCCTTCTTGGCCGGCGGCAGGCGCATGATCAGATCGGTCAGCGGGATCGCCAGGTCGTAGCCGAGGTGGAAGGCGTTGAGCTGGGCCTCGATCGCCGGGGCCGGCGGCGCCGCGAAGCGCAGGTCGGGCACGTCCGACAGCCGGGTGTACGACGCGCTCAGCTTCGAGATCGGCAGGAGCGCGATCTTGATGGTGCCGATCGTGGTGCGGGCGGCGTCGGCCGCCGCGCGCTTGCTGGCGGCGGCGGGGCTGTGCGTGGCGGCGCGCGCCGCGACGTCGGCAGCGGTCAGGCCACCGGGCCGGCCCAGCAGGGCGCCGATCTCGGCGTCGAACGCCGCCAGGGGATCGTTCGGGGGTGCGGTCGCGGGCTGCGCGACTGCGGACGACAGCGCCGCGGTCAGGGTCGCCGCGACGAGGCAGGCTCGGAGCATGGCCCTGTAATGAAGCATCGACCGTGCCACGTTGCGCACGAACTGCGGGCCCCAGCGCGGGGGCCTGGCCGGGGGTGTCGGCCGCCGCTGTCGGGTTCCCGTACAGCTTCGACGGTGAACCGACGCCAGCCCGGGCCGATCCCCGGCCCCCAGCGGTCGCTGCTACGCTGCGGCCCATGGCCGCCCCGTCGCCTGCCCCGGTCGAGCCGGCCCGGCTTGGCCCAGCCCTCGCAAGGACCGGGGCCGTGTGGCGCGGCACGCGCAACGAGCTTCTGCTGATGACGGGACGCAAGAACGTCGCGTTCTCCGCGGCCGTCGGCGTGGTGGCGTCGGCGCTGGTCTCGTTCTTCCTGTGGCGCGCGCACTATCCGACGTGGCGCATCGTCGTGCCGGTCATCATGTTCGCCGGCATGGTGTCGATGCAGGTCACCGTGCTGCGCTGGGCGGAGCGGCGGCGGACCCGCGACGATCGCCCGTTCGTCTTCATGCACCTGACCTCGCAGCTGTACATGGTCGGGGTCACGACGATCACCGGCGGGCTGTACAGCCCGATCATGCCGGTGCTCGGGGTGTCGACCGCGCTGCCGATCATGTTCTTCGGATCGAGCCCGGTGTCGCGGTGGCTGACCGTCACCAGCGTCGCGCTGTTCGTCGCGATGGCGGCGATCCCGCGCGACTACCTCGGCCCGGCGCTGCCGCACGAGCAATACGCGACCGTCGCGGTGGTGTCGTTCGTGTGGGTGGCGCTGATCGTCAACACGTTCGTGCGCCGGGTCTACGAGGCGTCGATCCTCGCCAGCTCGACGGTCGACGCGCTGTCCGAGGAGCGGGTCGCGGTCGCGGCCGAGCAGATGTGCCGCTTGCAGTCGGTGGGCGCCAAGGTGGCCCACGAGCTCAAGAACCCGCTGGCGTCGGTCAAGGGCCTGGCCCAGCTCTTGGCCCGCGGCGCGGGTGACCCGCGCACCCGCGAGCGGCTCGACGTCGTCCAGAGCGAGATCGCCCGGATGGAGACGATCCTCGGCGAGTACCTGTCGTTCTCGCGCCCGCTCGAGGATCTCAAGCCCGAGTCGATCGCGCTCGACGGCGTCGTCCGCGACGCGGCGGCGGTGGTGGCCGGGCGCGCCGAGCACCACGGCCTGGCGCTCGAGGTCGACACCGCGCCGGTGACGCTGGTCGCCGACGCCCGCCGGCTCAAGGAGGCGCTGCTCAACCTGCTGGCCAACGCGATCGAGGCGACGCCCAGCGGCGGCGCGATCCGCGTCCGCACCCGCAAGGACGCCGACGGCAGCGGCGTGATCGAGGTGACCGACACCGGCCGCGGCATCAAGCCCGACGAGCTGGCCCGCCTCGGTACGTCGTTCTTCACCACCCGCGACGGCGGCACCGGCCTCGGCGTCGTGCTCGCCTCGACGGTCGTGGCCCAGCACGGCGGGACGATCCATTACGCCAGCACGCCCGGCCGCGGCACGACGGTGACGGTGCGCCTGCCGACCGCGCCCGGGCCCGCGCTGGCCCCGGCGCTGTCCGCGGGGCACGCCGCGTGACCGCGCCGGCGGTGTTGCTGGTCGACGACGAGCCCGGCGTGCTCTACACGCTGCGCGAGGTGCTGAGCGACCGCGGCCACCGCGTCCTGACCGCGGCCTCGGGCGCGGCCGCGCTGCCGCAGCTCGACGACGCCGCGGTGGTCGTGACCGACCTGCAGATGCCGGGCATGACCGGCCTCGAGCTGATCGCCGCGATCACCGCGCGCGATCCCAGCCTGCCGGTGATCCTGCTCACCGCCCACGGCAGCGAGAAGATCGCGGTCGCGGCGGTCAAGGCCGGCGCCTACGACTACCTGACCAAGCCGTTCGACATCGACGAGGTCGCGGTGGTCATCGAGCGCGCGCTCGAGGCGCGCGCGCTGCGCGTCGCCAACAAGACGCTGGCCGCCGAGCGGGCGCTGGGCCGGAGGATCATCGGCGACTCGCGGCCGATGCGCCGGCTGCTCGACGCGACCGCGCGGGTGGCCAGCCGCGACGTCACCGTGCTGGTGCGCGGCGAGACCGGCACCGGCAAGGAGTTCGTCGCGCACCTGCTGCACGCGCAGTCGGCCCGGGCCACCCGGCCGCTGGTGCGCTTCAACTGCGCGGCGATCCCGGCCGACCTCGCCGAGGCCGAGCTGTTCGGCCACGTCAAGGGCGCGTTCACCGGCGCGGTCGGCGCGCGCCGCGGCTTCTTCGCCGAGGCCGACGGCGGCACGCTGGTGCTCGACGAGGTCGGCGAGCTGCCGCTGGCGGTGCAGGCCAAGCTCCTGCGCGCGCTGCAGGAGGGCGAGATCCAGCCGGTCGGCTCGGGCCGCGTCGAGAAGGTCGACGTGCGCGTCGTGGCGTCGACCAACCGCGATCTGGTGGCCGAGGCCAAGGCCGGCCACTTCCGCGAGGACCTCTACTACCGGCTGGCGGTGGTCGAGCTGATCGTGCCGCCGCTGCGCGATCGCGTCGACGACATCCCCGCGCTCGCCGCCGAGTTCGCGCGCCGCTACGGCGACAAGTTCGGGCTGCCGGCGCTGACGCTCGAGCCGGCGCTGGTGGCGGCGCTGTGCGCGGCGAGCTGGCCGGGCAACGTGCGCCAGCTCGAGAACACGATCGCGCGGCTCGCGGCGCTGGCCCACGACTCGACGCTGACCGCCGCCGACTTCCTCGAGCAGCGCGGCCACGAGGCGCCGACGGTGGCGGTGGCCGCGGCGGCGGCGGTGGCGGCGGGCGAGGAGGAGCTGCCGGCGGAGGGTGGGCCGTCGCTGCGCGAGCAGGTCGAGGCGTTCGAGCGCGGCGTGATCGCGCGCGCCCTGGCGGCGACCGGCGGGAACCAGAGCGAGGCGGCGCGGCGGCTCGGGACGAGCCGGGTGACGCTGATCGACAAGATCAAGAAGTACGGACTGGGGACGGGGGGTCGGTAGGGGCGGCGACCGCGACCGCGACCGCGACGGCGACCGCGACCGCGACCGTGACCGTGACCGCGACCGCGACCGGAACCGGAGTCGGAGCCGGAGCCGGAACCGGAACCGGAGTCGGAACCGGTGTCGGAGTCGGAACCGGAGCCGGAGCCGGAGTCGGAGTCGGAGCCGGAGTCGGGGACGGAACCGGAGCCGGTGTCGGGGACGGGGACGGGGATGGCGACGGCGGGGCGGGGTTCTGCGATGATCGGGGGATGCGCTGTGCGGCTGCGATCGTGCTCGTGATGCTGGCGGTGGGGCGGGCGGGGGCCGAGCCGCGGTTGAAGGTGAAGCCCAAGCGGGACGTGTCGATCACGTTGATCGGGGGCGTGGCGTTCGGGCTGGCGGATACGGTGGGCAAGGACGCGCTGTCGCCGGCGCGCTGTCACTGGTGCGTCAGCAACCCGGTCGACCGTGGCGTGCGCGACGGGCTGCGGTGGGACGCGACGCACCGGGCGGATCAGCTGTCGAACCTGAGCGCGTACGTCGCGGTGCCGATCGCGACGTTCGGGACGGTGGCGCTGTTGACCACCCTCGACGGGCGCGAGGGCGAGTTGATCGACAACGGCATCATCATCGCCGAGACCGCGGTGCTGGCGCTGGGCGTGAACTACACGGTCAAGGCGCTGGTCGGGCGTGAGCGGCCCGACGTGCACGCGTTGACCGCGGGCGAGAAGCCGATGACGCCCGACCCGGCGGAGAACAACCTGTCGTTCTTCTCGGGCCACTCGACCTTGGCGATGACGCTGGCGGTGGCGGCCGGCACGACCGCGTCGCTGCGCGGCTACCGCCACGCCCGCTGGGTGTGGGCGACCGCGGTGCCGCTGGCGTTCGCCACCGGCTACCTGCGGATCGCCGCGGATCGGCACTGGGCCACCGACGTCGCGACCGGCTGGGCGTTCGGTGCGGCCTTCGGCGTCGGCGTGCCGTGGCTGCTGCACCGCACCGAGGCGCCGACGCCGGTGCTCGGGCGGGCCGGCGGCGCCACCACCGTCGGCGTCGCGCTGGCCTGGTGACGCGGCGGATCAGCGGCCGCGCGCCGCGGCGGCGACCTCGCGCCGGAACCACGCGTGGCCGGCGTCGGCGCGGCAGCGCTCGTGCCAGGCCAGCCCGACGCTGAAGCCAAGCACCGGCAGCGGCGGCGCGTGGGTGGTCAGCGCGAGGTCGGCGAGCTGGCGCGCGATCCGCGCCGGCGTCGTGGCGATCAGATCGGAGCGCGCGGCGACCAGCGGCGCGACGAGGAAGTCGGCCACCTGCGCGACCACCTGCCGGGTCCGGCCGCGCGCCGCGAGCCAGTCGTCGATCGGGCTGCCCGGGCGCCCCTGGGGCGCGACGACGACGTGGCCGAGCGCGCAGTACTGATCGAGCGTGAGCCGGCGGCCGACCGCCGCGTGGTCGGCGGCGACCACGCACACGAACCGCTCGTCGAACAGCTTGCTCCACACGACGCCGGCGGCGGCGGCGGGCCGCGGCAGCACCGCGACGTCGACGGTGCCGGCCTCGAGCGCGCCGACCACGTCCTCGCGCGCCGACCGCACCTGCACGGTCACGCCCGGCGCGCCGGCGCGCAGCCGCGCGATGAGCGGCGGGATCACCACCGCCGCCCCGTAGTCGAACGTCGCCAGGCGGAAGGTCCGCCGCGCGGTCGCCGGCGCGAAGCCGGGGCGATCGCCGACCAGCGCGTCGAGGGCTGCCAGCGCGCCGCGCAGCGGCTCGGCCAGCGCCAGCGCGCGCGGCGTCGGGCGCATGCCGCGGCCGGCGCGCACCAGGATCGGATCGCCGAGGTGCGCGCGCAGGCGCCCCAGCGCGCGGCTCATCGCCGGCTGGCTCAGCCCGACCGCCGCCGCGGCCCGCCCGACGGCGCCGTGCTCGATCAGCGCGTGCAGCGCCAGCAGCAGGTTCAGGTCGAGACTCGAGAGATGCGTGAGGCGCATGAATGCCATGGCAAGCATGCATTGGATGGATTCGCGGCGCAGCCCCATCGTGGCGGCATGTCGAACCTCGCCCGTCCCGTCGCCACGCTCCTCCTCGTCCTGGCCGCCGCCGCGGCCGCCGCCCCGGCGCGCGCCGACGCCGCCGCGCCCGCGGTCTACGTCGAGACCGACCCCGCCACCTTCGCGCTCGGCGGCTGGAGCGGCCACGTCCGCGCCGCGCTGCCCGGCCACCGGGCGTGGACCGTCGGCGTCGGCGCGTACGCCCTCGACCTGCCGCGGCTGCTGATCGACCTCGACGCCGCCAACCGCGACGCCGGCTGGGGTGTGCGCATCCGCGTCGGCTACGGCGGGTTCGTCGATCGCTTCGTGCGCCGCGCCGGCCGCGGGCCGTTCGTCGGCGTGCAGCTGGCGGCGCAGCACCTCGCGGTCACCCGGGCCGGCGGGGCGGCGCGCGCGACCGCGCTGCTGGCGATGCCGCGCGCCGGCTACCACTGGCGCCCGTCGGCCGCGGTCGGCCTGTACCTGACCGCGTGGGTCGGGCTCGGCGCGCGCGCGGTGGTCGCCGGCGACACCGCGGTCGGCGCGGCGCGCTACCACGTCGCGGCGCTGGTCCCCTACGCCGCGCTCCACGTGGGCTGGAGCTTCTGAGCGCGGGCTACTTCGCGAGCAGCTTGGCCGCGAGCATCGCGTGGTACGTGATCAGGATGTCGGCGCCGGCGCGGCGCATGCCGGTCAGCGTCTCGAGCACCGTGCGATCGCGATCGATCCAGCCGTTGGCGGCGGCGGCCTCGATCATCGCGTACTCGCCGCTGACGTTGTAGCAGGCGATCGGCAGGTTCACCTCGTCGGCGACGACCCGGATCACGTCGAGGTACGCCAGCGCCGGCTTGACCATGACGATGTCGGCGCCCTCGCCGACGTCCATCGTCACCTCGCGCACCGCCTCGGCGGCGTTGGCCGGGTCCATCTGGTAGCCGCGGCGGTCGCCGTGCTGCGGCGCGCTGTCGACCGCGTCGCGGAACGGGCCGTAGTAGGCCGACGCGTACTTGGCCGAGTACGCCATGATCGCGGTCTTGGTGAAGCCCTCCTCGTCGAGCGACTCGCGGCAGGCGCCGACGAAGCCGTCGAGCATGCCCGACGGCGCGACGATGTCGACGCCGGCGCGGGCGTACGAGACGACGGTGCGGGCCAGGTTCTCGAGCGAGGCGTCGTTGTCGAGCTCGCGCTCGTGGATGACGCCGCAGTGGCCGTGGTCGGTGTACTCGCAGAAGCAGGCGTCGGCGATCACGACCAGCTCGGGGCAGCGCTTCTTGATCGCCTTGATCGCGCGCTGGACGACGCCGTTGGCGGCCCACGCCTCGGAGCCGACCGCGTCCTTCTTCTCCGGGATGCCGAACAGGATCACCGACGGGATGCCGGCGTCGTAGGCGGCGGCGGCGGCGTCGACCGCCTTGTCGACCGACCACACGTGCTGGCCGGGCATCGACGAGATCGGCTTCTGCACGCCCTGGCCGGGCGCGCAGAACAGCGGGTAGCACAGGTTGTCGACGCTGAGCCGGGTCTCGCGCACCATGCGGCGCAGGCCCTCGGTGCGGCGGACGCGGCGGCCACGGTAGTCGGGGAAGTTCATCACCCGGGTGGATACACCGCCGCCAGGGCCGCCGCCATGCCCGCGGGGTCGGGTGTGGCGGCCACCGCCCGGGCCGGGGCCCCGTGGGCCGCCAGCGCGGCGGCGGTGGTGGGGCCGATCGCGACCAGCGGCGGCGCCCGGCCCAGGTCGATCAACGCGGCCAGCGCCGCCACCTGCGACGGCGCAAACACCAGGCACGCCGCGGCGGTCGGCAGCGCGGCCAGGCCGGCGGCCACCGCGGGATCGTCGGCCGCCCGGGGCGCCATGCGGTAGGCGACCGCGGGGATCACGGTCGCGCCGGCTTCGGTCAGGATCGCCAGCGCGTCGTCGCGGCCGCCCTCGGCCCGCGGCGCCAGGAGCGTCGTGCCGGCCAGGCCGCGGGCGGCCAGGGCCTGGGCGGCGGCGACCCCGTCGTCGCCCACGGACTCGGCGACCAGGCCGGCGGCGCGGGCGGCGGCGGCGGTGCGGGCCCCGACGGTGTAGGCCGGGGGCGGGGCGATGCCCAGGGTCTGCAACGCGGCGACCACGGGCGCCACCGCCCGGGCGCTGGCCAGCCACAGCGCGGTCAGGCCGGGCGTCGACACCGCCTCGAACAGCGCGATGACCTCGGTCGGTTCCGGAGGCTGCTCGGCCAGCAGCGGCAGGGCCACCACCTCGAACCGCGGCGCCAGCGCGCGGACGTAGGCCCCGAGCTCGTCAGGGTTTCGGGTGGCGACTACCCGCACGGGGACGACCGTACCAGGACCACTGACCCCAGGGGCTGCCATGGCCGCTCGACTAGCCAGCGCCCGCGCGTGGATCCGCGCGGATCGTGGTCGATCGCCGCTGGCGCGCGCCTTGCTCATGTTCAGAGCGTGAGCGCGCTTTCGTTGTTCGTCCTGCCGTGGATCGCCCTGGCGACGCCGACCGCAGCGCCGACCTGCGACCAGGCCGCGCACGTCACCGTGCAGGCGCCGGGTGGTTACGACGCCGTCCGGGTCGTGACCGCGCCGGGCGCGCCGGGCGCCGAGGTGGTGGTGGCGGTCGCCGGCGGCGGCCGCTGGGCCTCGTTCGCGGCGCGCGCGGGCGGCCCGTCGACCCTGCGCACGACGCCGGCCCCGGGCGGCGAGCTGGTCATCGCCATCGAGCCCAGCCTGGAGGCGTCGGCGACCGCGTGCGTGGAGCGGATCGAGCTGATCCTGGGCGGCGAGGTGGTGGCGCGCGTCGCTCCGTGAGCGCCGTGGTAGCTTCCGCGCGATGCTCCGTGTCCTGCCGCTGTTCTTGATCGCGGCCGCGTGCTCGCGGGCGCCCGCGCACTCCTCCGACGCGCCGGGCTCGGCCCATGGCACCGCGCCGTCCCCTGCGCCATCCTCGGCGCAGGTGCCCGCCGTGACCGTGCCGACCGCGACCATCACGCTGACCGGCGCCAGCGGCCCGACGGTGGTCCACGCCGAGGTGGTGAAGTCCCGCGGCCGGGTCCAGAAGGGCCTGATGTACCGCAAGTTCCTCGCGCCCGACGCCGGGATGCTGTTCCTGATGGGCGAGGAGGACGATCACCACTTCTGGATGCACAACACGCTGATCGCGCTCGACATCATGTTCATCACCAAGGACCTGAAGGTCGCCGGCATCCTCGAGTACATGCAGCCGCTCGACGACACGTCGCGCGGCGTCGGCCGCCCGTCGCTGTACGTGCTCGAGGTCAACGCCGGCTGGGCCAAGGCCCACGGCGTCGCCGCCGGCACCGCCGTCACCTTCGACGGCGTCGAGGCCGCCGCGCTGTAGCGGGTGGCCTCCCGCCTACCGATCCGCGATGTGGGCTCTCGCGTTTCGGGTGGGGGGTGTCCCCGGCGATCTGCGGTGGGGCATGCCGCCTCGGGTGCCACCTGCCTCCACCTGGGTCGTTGCGAAAGACCCTCTCAAGGTCTCAGAACCGGCCGACGGCCAGCGCCGCGGCGCCGCCGTCGAGGGTCGGCACCACCGCCAGCATCGGGCGATCGGCGTGGCGGTCGCGCCAGTACAGGTAGCCGGCCGCGCCGAGCGCGACGACGCCGACGCCGGTGAGCAGCCAGCCGCCGGTGCCGGTGTCGCGCACCTCGGGGCAGGTCGGGTGGGCGCAGGTCGGGTCGCCGTCGACGGCGATCAGGTACGCGCCGCCAGCGATCATGAGGACGCCGCCGCCGGCCAGCGCGTACGGCGCGTAGCGCAGGAGCGAGCGGGGGCGCGCCTTGACCGCGACGGTCACCTCGAGCGCGACGGTCTCGGCGCTGGCCTCGACGAACACCGCCTGGGTCGTGGTGCCGGCGACCAGCGTGTGCGGGCCGGCGGTCAGCGTCCCCGACCACGGGGTCGGCACCGGCGCGCCGCCGTCGATCGCCACCGCCGCCGCCACCGGCGTCGTGGTGATCGCGACCGCGACCGGATCGTCGTCGGCGGCGTCGAGCGTGGCGGTCACCACCGCGCGGGCCTTGGCCGCGGCCTCGGCCATCGTGCAGGTCTCGCAGTCCTCGCGGCGGCGGCGCAGCGCGCGGCCCTGATCGTCGACGACGGTCGCGGCCACCGCGAAGCGATCGTGGAACTCGCCCGACACCGCGATCGTGACCACCAGGCCGCGCGGCGCACCCACGCCGGTCAGCACCGTCGCGGCGCACTGCGGCGTCGCGCACGTGCCGGGCGCGCGCTTGGCGTCGCCGCCGGCCGCGGTCACGACGCTGTCGGTCAGCGCGGCGGCGGCCTCGGGCGAAGGCGCGCCGTCGACCGACACCCCGGCCACGGGGATGCCGGCGAGGGCAGGGGCCGCGCTGGCGGCCAGCACGGCCGCGGACACCAGGACGCCGATGCGCATCGGCGGCGACACTAACACGCGCCCAGCGGCTCGTCCGGCGTAGACCCGGAGATAGCCTCGCCGGCGCGCGGCTATCGCGCGCGCGCGATCGCGGCGTCGAGCTCGGCGGGCGCGAGCTGCCGCTCGGCGCGCGCCGTGATGCGGCCGGACCGGTCGAGCACGATCGTGGTCGGGATCTGCGCGATCCGCCCCAGCGGGCCGGCGCCGGCGCGGGTCGCGTCGTCGGCCAGCGCGATCAGGAAGTGGACGTCGGCGCCGCGGCGCCACGGCGCGACGACGGTGTAGCCGTCGGGATCGAGCGCCAGCCCGATCACCGTGACGTCGGGGCGCGCGTCGGCCGCGGCCAGCGCGTCGTTCTCGAGATCGGCGGCGGCCGACCACGTCGTGAACAGGTGCAGCACGACGATCTGGCCGCGCAGCTCGGACAGCCGGACCTCGCCGCCGTCGAGCGCCGGCCACGCGGCGTCGAGCACCGGGCCGGGCGCGGCCGGCGCCGGCGCGCGCCCGCCACACGCGCCCGCGAGCGCGGCGACGATCGCCAGGGCCGCGCGCCGGCTCACGCCGCGCCTCCGGCCGGCGCCGCCTTGAGCGACCACGCCAAGAGCGGCGGGGTGATCAGCGTCGTGATCATCACGACCAGCACGATCGCGGCGTAGGTCGTCGGGCCGATCACCGGCTGGCCGCCCAGCATCAGGTGGGCGCCGGTGGCCGCGAAGATCAGGCCGACCTCGCCGCGCGGGATCATGCCCAGCCCGACCGAGCGGCGGTGGACGCCGTCGCCGAACGCCACCAGCGCGCAGGCCTGCTTGCCGACGATCGCCGCCGCGGTCAGCGCGGCCGCCAGCGCCAGCGCGTCGCGATCGGCGAACGCCGCGAGGTCGACCCGGGCGCCGGTGAGCACGAAGAACACCGGCGTCAGCATCTGCCCGACCGGCTCGAGCTGCGCCTCGAGCGGGCGATCGCCCTTGGCCAGGTGGTCGTGGAAGACCACCTCGTCGAGGATGAGCCCGGCGGCGAACGCCCCGACGATCGGCGCCAGCCCGACCGCGTGGGCCCCGTAGGCGACCGCGAAGCAGAACCCGAGCGACACCGCCAGCAGCACGCCGCGCACCCGCAGCGCGCTGGCCGCGCGGTAGAGGCGCCGCGACACCGGCGGCCCGGCGACGATCGCGACCGCCAGGAACCCGGTGGCCTTGCCGACGATCGCCAGGATCGCCAGCGCGTCGAGAGCGCCGCCGCGCTCGGCGCCGGTGACGACGCCCGACACCACCGCCAGCACGATCAGCCCGAGCACGTCGTCGATCACCGCGGCGCCCAGCACGACCCGCCCGGTCGGCGAGTCGATCCGGCCGAGGTCCTTGAACACCCGCGCGGTGATGCCGACCGAGGTCGCGGTCAGGACCGCGCCGATGAACAGGTGGGTGTGCCAGGTGCGCTCGGGCACCAGCGCGGCGTGCAGGCCGTAGCCGAGCGCCATCGGCAGCGCCACGCCGACGCACGCGACCGTGAACGCCGCCGCGCCGACCTTGGCCATCTGGCCGAGGTTCGACTCGAGCCCGACCTGGAACAGCAGCAGGATCACGCCGAGCTCGCCGAGGAACGTCAGCTGCGCGTCGGTGATCGCGAACTCGAGGCCGTGCCAGCCGAGCAGGCCGAGGTTGCCGGCGAGGATGCCGACGCCCAGCTCGCCCAGCACCGCCGGCATGCCGATCCGGGTGACCGCCTCGCCGCCGAGCTTGGCCGCGACCAGCAGGCCGCCCAGCACCAGCAGCAGCCGCGGGTCGACGCCGCCGTCGGCGCCGCCGAGCAACACCACCGCGGCCACCGCCAGCGCCGCCCGCCTCATCGGGTCGGCTTGGTCGCCAGCACGACGTACTGGTGCGGCAGCGACTCGTCGGCGATCCGCGCGGTCAGCCCGGCCGCGGTCAGCTCGGCCGCGACGGTGGCGGCGTCGAGCCGCGCCTCGACCGGCGGGCCCATCGGCGCGTCGCGGGTGAAGTCGACCACCGCCAGCGTGCCGCCCGGGCGCAGCGCCGCCGCGAGCCGGGCGGCGTAGCGGGCGCGATCGGGCAGGTGGTGCCAGGTGTCGACGATCAGCACCCGATCGACGCCGGCCGTGGGCAGGCCGGGATCGTCGGCGGTGACCACCTGCGCGACGACGTTGCTCCACAGCTCGGCGGTGGCGCGCTGCGCGATGTACGCGACCATCGCCGGCTCGCTGTCGAGCGCGAGGATCTTGCCGGCGCCGCCGACCGCGCGGGTCAGGTAGCGCTCGAAGTAGCCGGTGCCGGCGCCGATGTCGGCGACGATCTGGCCCGGGCCGGGCGCCAGCAGCGCGACGACCTCGTCGGGCTTCTGCCACGCGTCGCGCGCCGGGTCGTCGAACACCGTCGCCCAGTGCGCGGCGTCGGCGAAGTCGTGCGCGGCGTGGTCGGCGTGGTGGCCGTGGTGGCCGGCGTGGGCGGCGTGATCCGCGGGCGGCGGTGCCGCGGAAGGCTTGGTCGCGCCGCCGCAGGCGGTGAGCAGCAGCGCGCCGACGATCGCGAGACGCTTCACGCGCCGACCCTACCGCAACTCGCGGCCGCTCACACCAGCGAGCCGGCCAGCCAGTCGGCCAGCTCGCCGACCGACGACACCATCCGGTTGGCCTCGCGCAGCCGCTCGGACAGCGTCTTGACCACCTCGACCAGCAGCGCGCTGCCGGCGCGCGGGTCGTGGCGCAGCAGCTGCTGCAGCTCGAGGTACGGCAGCCGGAACAGGAACGACGACGCCGCCGCGGTGACCGTCGCCGAGCGCGGCGCCGGCTCGACCAGCGCCATCTCGCCGAAGAAGTTGCCGGCGGCGAGGCGGGCCAACGGGTGGCCGGCCTTGGACACCTCGACCTCGCCGGTCAGCACCAGGTAGAGCGCGTCGCCGAGGCTGCCCTCGGTGACCACCACCTCGCCGGCGTGAAAGGTCTCGAGCTCGCCGGCCTTGGCGATCCGGTTGAGGTGATCGGGGCCGACCCGCGCCAGCAGGGGGTGGTGCTCGAGCAGTCGCGCCGTCGACACGATCGGACTATACGCTCGAACCGCGCGCGCCGGGGCGGCGGCGTCGACCTGCGCCAAGGGCCCCCGAGCGAACAACTCGGTCGTTCTCGCGGCCGATCCATCCCGGCTGGCGGCGTTGCCGGCTCCGGTCCTCAGGTCACGTCCAACGAGGACGCTCTCTTCCGGTCCTCGCCGGCGCCTTGCCATCCGGGCGCCTCGGCCGCGATCAGCGATCGACTTGTCCGCTCGGGGGCCCTAACCTCTGCGCCGATGCACACCCGCTACGTCGTGACGATCGCCGGCGTCGTCGCCGGCCTGGGGCTGGCGGCGGCGCGGGCCGACGACGGCCCGTACGCCGACGATCCGACCGGCGCGATCGACCTGCCGCCCACCGCGCTGGCCGGCGATCAAGACGCGCGCGCCGTCGTGGCCAACCCCGGCGGCCTGTACTTCCTCGACGGGCAGAGCCTCGTCGTCGCCGCCACCGGCGTCGCGCCCGCCGACGCCGCGTCGACCGGCGCCGGGGTCGGCGGCTACGCGGCGGCGCCGCTCGGCGGGCGGTTCGTGCGCCGGTTCGCGGTGGCGGCCGGGCTCGAGGTCGGCCTGCCGCCGCGCGCCGCGCTGGCGCCGGATCCCGGCACGCCGGCGCGCCTCACCGCCGCGCTCGCGCTCGCGCCGTGGCCGGGGTGGGGCGTCGGCGTCGCCTGGCACCGCGGCTTCGGCGACGGGCCGATCGCCGGCGTGTCGTCGGTCGACGTCGGCGTCGCGACCCGGTGGGGCAACCACCTCGCGTTCGGCGCGGTCGGCCGCGACCTCAACGCCCCGGCGGTCGGCGCCGCCGCGCTGCACCGCCGCCTCGACGCCGAGCTGGTGGTGCGCCCGCTCGGCACCGATCGGCTGGAGCTCGGGCTGGGCGGCGGCGTCGCCGAGCCGGCCGGCGGGCGGCGCGCCGATCTCGACGGCGGCCTGCGGGTCGCGGCCCGGCTCGCGCCCGGCGTCGTGCTCGAGGCGGCCGGCGCCAGCCGCGCGCTGACCCGGATCGTCACCACCGGCACCGGCGACACCCGCGCCGAGGCCGCGCGCGACCTGCGCTTCACCGCCGGCCTGGCGCTGTCGTTCGGCACCGTCACCGCCGGCGCCTACGGCAGCGCGCGGATCGCCGACGGCGTGCGCGCCCCCGGCGCGACGGTCATCGCGCGCTGGTCGGAGCGGCCGTCGCCGTCGGTGCTGGGCGGCGAGCCGCGGCTCGAGCGCCTCGAGTTCTCGGGCGCGCAGTCGGCCCGGGCCGTCGTGCGTGCGGCGCTGCGGCTGCGCGCGATCGCCCGCGATCCCGACGTCGCCGGCGTCATCCTCGCGATCGACGGCGTCGGCGCCGGCTGGGCCTCGCTCGAGGAGCTGCGCCGCGAGGTGGCGCGGGTGCGGGCCAGCGGCAAGAAGGTGTTCGCGTACCTGGTGGCGGCGACCGCCCGCGACTACTGGCTGGCGTCGGCGGCCGACAAGGTCTACCTCGACCCCGGCGGCGGCGTGCGGCTGATCGGCTTCGCCGGCACGACGCTGTACCTGCGCGGGCTGTTCGATCACCTCGGCGTCGAGCCGCAGTTCGAGAAGATCGCCGAGTACAAGAGCGCGCCCGAGCAGTACACCGAGCGCGGGCCGACGCCGGCCGCCGCCGCGCAGCGCGACGCGCTCTACGACGGCATGTGGGCGACGTTCGTCGACGGCATCGCCACGGCGCGCGGCCTCGACCCCGACGTCGTGCGCCAGCTGGTCGACGGCGGGCCGTACACCGCCGGCCAGCTCAAGGACGATCACCGCCTGGTCGACGCCGTCGTCGAGCCCAGCGCCGCGGTCGAGCTGATCGCCAAGGAGCTGGGCGGGCTGGCGCCGCTGGGCACCGCGCCCCGGCTCAAGGACGATCGCTGGCAGCGGCCGGCGGTCGCGATCATCTACGCCGACGGCGACATCATCGACGGCGCGTCGCGCACGATCCCGCTGCTCGGCCGCAAGCTGGTCGGTGGCGAGACGCTGGCGGCGCAGCTGGCCGCGGCCCGCGCCCACCCCGACGTCAAGGCGATCGTGCTGCGCATCGACTCGCCCGGCGGCAGCGCGCTGGCCTCCGAGCTGATGGCGCGCGAGGTGTTCGCGACCCGCGGCGTCAAGCCGATCGTCTGCTCGATGGGCGACGTCGCGGCGTCGGGCGGCTACTTCCTGGCCGCCGGCTGCGATCGCATCTTCGCCGACGCGACGACGCTGACCGGGTCGATCGGCATCTTCTACGGCAAGTTCGATCTGTCGGGGCTGCTGGCCAAGCTCGGCGTGACCACCGAGAGCTTCCGCCGCGGCGCGCGCGCCGACATGGAGAGCCTGTTCCGGCCGTACACCGAGGAGGAGCGCGCGGTCTTGCTCGATCGCCTGCGCTACTTCTACGGCCGGTTCACCGACGCGGTGGCCCGGGGCCGCGGCAAGACCGCCGACGAGGTCGACGCGATCGGCCGCGGCCACGTGTGGACCGGGGCCCAGGCCCAGCCGATCGGCCTGGTCGACGAGATCGGCGGCGTGACCGACGCGCTGGCCTACGCCAAGCGCCAGGCCGGCCTGGCCGACGACGCCAAGGTGCGGCTGATCGAGCTGCCGCGCGAGACCGGCGGGCTGCTCGGCAGCGTGGCGCGGCTGCTCGGCGTGTCGGCCGCCGCCGAGCCGAGCGTGCTCGAGCTGCCGGTGGTGCGCGCGGCGCTGGGCGCGGTGCCGCCGGCGCTGCTGGTGACGCCGGGCGGCGCCCAGGCGCGGCTACCGTTCGACGTGGTCTGGGAGTAGCGCGTCGAGGGCGGCGGCGGCGTCGAGCGCGGCGGCGGCCGGATCGCCGGCGTCGGGCGTGGCGAGCGCCGCGTCGGGCCCGTCGAGCGCCGCGTCGGGCGGCAACACCACCGGCGGGATCGGCCGGTAGTCGGGCTTGGGCGGCGGGTCGACCTTGCACCGCATCACGCCGAACCCCAGGCCGAGGTTCACCGACATGATCACCACCATGCCGCCCGCCGTGGTCAGCCAGTAGCGGCGGTGCTTGCGGCTGAAGGGCGAGGCGCGGTCCTTCACGGCTGGGGAGCGGTAGCACGCCGTCGCCGCCGCGGCGAGCCACGCGCCTGCGACGATTCAGCGCTGGGCGGCGAGGAACGCCGCCAGGTCCCACGCCAGCGGGCTCTCGACCTCGAGCGGCGCGCCGGTGCGCGGGTGCGGCAGGCGCAGCCGGTGGGCGTGCAGCGCGTGGCGCGGCAGGACGAAGCGCTCGGCCAGCGCGCGGGTCATGCCGCCGTCGCAGAACGCCATGAACGCGGCGTCGCCGTGGGCGTAGAGCTTGTCGCCGACGATCGGGAACCCGGCGTGGGCCAGGTGGGCGCGGATCTGGTGCTGGCGGCCGGTCACCAGATCGCAGCGCACCAGCGCGTAGGCGCCGGCGCGGTCGACGACGCTGACCTTGGTGATCGCCGGCAGGCCGTCGGCGCGCACGACCATGCGCACGCCGGGCAGGCGGGTGTCGTCGTCGGGCCCGCTCAGGGCCAGCGGCGCGTCGAGCACCAGCGGCGGCGCGCCGGCCTCGGGCCACGGCGGCTGGCCGTGGCAGATCGCGAGGTAGGCCTTGGCCGCGCGCTTGTGCTCGAACGCGCCCTTCACCGCGGCGGCGGCCTCCTTGTGCGCGGCCATCGCCAGCGCGCCCGAGGTCTCGCGATCGAGGCGGTGGCCGATCTGCCACGGCGTGTCGGGGAAGCGCTCGGCGACCACCCGGGTCAGCGTGTTCCAGTAGAACTTCGCCGACGCGTGGACCGGCAGCCCGGCCGGCTTGTCGACGATCATCACGTCCGCGTCCTGGTACAGCACGCCGAACGTGCGCGGGCACGGCGGCTCGGCCTTGGCCGGCCGGCGCAGGATCAGCTCGTCGCCGGCGGCGACGGTCATGCCCGGGCGCGGCCGGCGGCCGTCGGCGCGGGTCAGCTGGGTGGCGATCACCGCCTGGATCCGCGTGCGCGACAACCGCGGGATGACCCGCACCAGGTAGTGATCGAGGCGCAGCCCGGCGTGATCGTCGGTGACCACCAGGCGGCGCTCGATGATCTGCGGGGCGCCGGCGGCGTCGAGGTGCGCGGTCAGGCCGAGGTCGACGCCGGGCGGCGGCGCCCACCACGGGCCGAGGTCGGCGAACGCGTCGAGCGGCGCCGCCGGCGCGTCGCCGAGGTCGTCGCCCGCGTCGTCGGGGGCGTCGGCGTCGTCGTCGGGATCGATCACGACGGGCCGCGGAAGCTCTCGAGGTCGAGCCCGAGCCGGCGCATGCGGTTGTAGATGGTGGCGCGCGACAGCCCGAGCGCCTTGGCCACCGCCGGGATCCGGCCGTGGTAGCGGTCGAGGGCGGCGATCAGCAGATCGCGCTCGGCGCTGGCCGCGGTCGGCAGCGGCGCGCCGCGGGCCGGGGGCGTCGGCACGGGCGCCGCTCCCGCCGCGGCCAGCGGCGGCGGCGACGACGGCGGGGTCGCGCGCTGGCCCAGCCGCACCGGCAGCGCGCCGATCACGGTGGCGTCGACCGGCGCCAGCGCCACCGCGCTCTCGATGACGTGCTCGAGCTCGCGGATGTTGCCGGGCCAGGTGTGGGCCACCAGCGCCGCCATCACGTCGGCGGCGATCACCGTCAGCCGCTTGCCGGTCGCGGCCGCGTGGCGGCGCAGGAAGTGCTCGGTCAACGCGGTGACGTCGCCGGCGCGCTCGCGCAGCGGCGGCACGACGATGTGGATGACCCGCAGGCGGTAGTACAGGTCGCGGCGGAACAGCCCGCGGGCGACGTCGTCGTCGAGCTCGCGGTTGGTGGTCGCGATGATCCGGCAGGTCACCGGCAGCTCGCGGGCGCCGCCCAGCCGCGACACCGTCTTCTCCTGCAGCACGCGCAAGAGCTTGACCTGCATGTCGAGCGGCATGTCGCCGATCTCGTCGAGCAAGAGCGTGCCGCCCTCGGCCAGCTCGAACTTGCCCGGGCGGCCGCCCTTGCGCGCGCCGGTGAACGCCGCGTCCTCGTAGCCGAACAGCTCGCTCTCGAGCAGGTCGCGCGGGATCGCCGCGCAGTTGATCGCGACGAACGGGCCGCCGGCGCGCGGCGACGCGTTGTGCACCGCCTGGGCCAGCACCTCCTTGCCGGTGCCGCTCTCGCCGGTGAGCAACAGGCTGGCCTCGCTGCCGGCGGCGGCCTCGGCCAGCGCCCGGACGTGGCGGGCCGCGGCGCTGTCGCCGATCAGATCGTCGAGCGTGTAGCGCGCGGTGGTGCCGACGATCCGGTAGGCCAGGCTCGACGCGCGGCGCAGCTCGGTCAGCGTCGCGACCAGCCCGGCCACCGCGCCGCGGTCGTCCTTGACCAGCCGGGTCGAGATCAGGTGCTCGGTGGCGCCCACCGTCAGCGGGCGGCCGTCGGCCTCGTCGGCCTTGGCGATCGCGTCGCGCAGCGCCGCCGCCAGCGCCCGGGTCTCGGCGCGCGCCGCCAGCGCGACCGCGCCGGGGTTGTCGACGGCGCCCGGCGGCAGGCCGAGCTGGCGCGCGGCCGCCGGGTTGATCGCGGTGAGCCGGCCGGTGCGATCGACCGCCAGCACGCCGTCGCCGATCGCCGCCAGCGTGGCGGCGTTGGTGCGCGCGGTCAGGCGCAGCTCCTCGGCGGCGCGCGCGCGATCGACGATCGCCGCGGCCTGCACCGCGAACACCGCCAAGAGCTCGAGGTCGCGCTCGGTGAAGACGCCGCCCGACGGCGCCTTGTCGACCCAGATCGCGCCCAGCACCGCGGCGCCGGCGCGCAGCGGCGCCAGGAGCGAGGGGCCCAGCGTCGCCGCCGGGTCGCCGCGGCCGCTGGCGGCGGCGCCGAGGATCGTCGGCCGCGCGGTGGCGGCCCGGCCCTGGATCAGCGCCGCGTGCCACGGCCCGGCGTCGGTGGGCAGCGCGCCGATCGCGCCGACCAGGCCGCCGCCCAGCTCGACCACCGCGCGGTCGCCGCCGACCAGCTGGCTGGCCAGCCGGGCCACCGCCTCGGGCAGCGCGCCGTAGTCGGTGATCTGGGCCAGCCCGCGGATCAGCTCGAGCAGGCCGCGGATGTTCTCGCGATCGACCACCACCGCGTTGGCCGCGGTCATCAGCCGCTCGCCGGCGGTGGCCAGCCCGTGGAGATCGGCGTCGAGCGCGGCCCGGGCCTCGGCGCCGGCGGCGTGGCCGAGCGCGGTCGCGGTGGTCGCGACGGCGTGCTGCTGGCGGCGCAGCTCGTCGAGCAGCGGCGCCAGCTCGACCGAGGCGACGCGATCGGTGGCGCGCCGGCCGAACCGGCGGAACGCGTCGCGCACCCGCTCGAGATCGCGCAGCCCGCCGCCGACCCGGAACAGCTCGTGGGCGCGGGCCAGCGGCGGGGCCGCCAGCTCGGTGGTCGCGCCGCGCTCGGCGGCGGCGCCGAGCGCCAGGCCGAGCGCCAGCGACGCCTCGGCCTCGAGCCGCCGCAGCTCGGCGCCGGCCGCCAGCGCGATCGCCTCGCGCCAGGTGGCGATCGCCGCCGGCAGGTCGTCGTCGGCGACGCCGACCTCGGCCTCGGCCATCGCCACCACCACCGCGACCGCCGGCTTCGCCGCGACCCGCGCGTCGAGGCGGGCCGCGTCGACCAGCGCGCGGGCCCCGGCGAGATCGCCGCGGCGCGCCGCCAGCCGGGCCAGCGCCGCGGCGGCGCGGGCGTGGCCCTCGCGATCGCGCAGCGCCTGGGTCGCCGCCTCGGCCGCGCCGATCAGATCGCGGGCCGCGTCGTCGTCGCCGCGGGCGGCGGCGGCCTCGCCCAGCGCCAGCTGGACCCGGGCCCGCAGCTCGTCGTCGCCCTCGGCCTCGGCGTGGTCGAGCGCGCGGTCGAGGAACACCAGCGCGCGATCGCCGTCGCCGCGCGCCGCGCACACCTCGGCCAGCGCGACCTCGATCCGGGCGGCGTCGCCGGCGCGGCCCAGCCCGGCCATCCGCCGACGGGCGTCGCCGAGGAAGCGCAGCGCCGCCTCGGGCTCGCCGCGCTCGTGGTGCCGCTCGCCCAGCGCCCACTCGAGCCGGGCGCGCGCGTCGTCGTCCGCGGCGGCCGCCAGGCGGGCGGTCAGGGTGGCCAGGTCGGGTGGGGCGTCCACGGAGCCACTAACGGTATCGCACCGGCGCGGCGGTGGTGGGGTTCGGTTACCATCACCGCGACCGATGAAGAAGTTCCCGGACTTCGTCCCGCCGACCAAGGTCGCGTTCCTCGAGCGCGGCCCGACGCTGCACCTGCGGCAGTGCGTGCTGGGCGCGGTCGAGACCGACGAGGAGTGGCTGTTCGAGAAGGACGAGATCCGGATCGGCTCGATGGACGACAACGACGTCGTCGTCCGCGACGAGACGGTCTCGCGCTACCACTGCAAGATCGTCCAGGAGGACACCGGCTACGTGCTGGTCGATCTGCGCTCGACCAACGGCACGTTCATCAACAAGGTCCGGATCCGCGAGGCGTTCCTCAAGCCCGGGTGCACGATCGGCGTCGGCCAGAGCCAGCTGCGGTTCCACGCCCGCGAGGAGGAGGTGTCGATCGTCCCGTCGCGCGCCGATCGCCTGGGCGGGCTGGTCGGCGGCAACCCGCGGATGCGCGAGATGTACTCGATCCTCGAGCGCATCGCCCCGACCAACACCACCGTCGTCATCGAGGGCGAGACCGGCACCGGCAAGGAGGTCGTGGCCCAGACCATCCACAACCTGTCGCCGCGCGCGGCCAAGGAGCTGGTGGTCTTCGACTGCGGCGCCGTGCCGCCCAACCTGATCGAGAGCGAGCTGTTCGGCCACGAGAAGGGCAGCTTCACCGGCGCGGTGATGACCCGGCAGGGGCTGTTCG
Organism: Myxococcales bacterium; assembly: GCA_016794525.1. Classification (GTDB taxonomy): domain Bacteria; phylum Myxococcota_A; class Polyangia; order Haliangiales; family Haliangiaceae; genus UBA2376. Next base: position 8,713 of record JAEUJY010000046.1, on the reverse strand, counting down.
AGCTGGCCGACGGCGGCACGCTGGTCCTCGACGAGCTCGGCGAGCTGCCGCTCGACCTGCAGCCCAAGCTCCTGCGCGCGCTCGAGCAGCGCGAGGTGCGCCGGGTCGGCGGCGCCAAGACCGCCAAGGTCGACGTCCGCATCATCGCCGCGACCAACCGCAACCTCGAGGACGAGGTCCGGGCCGGCCGCTTCCGCCAGGACCTGTTCTACCGGCTCTCGGTGGTCCGGCTGCGGCTGCCGGCGCTGCGCGATCGCCCCGACGACATCGCCGCGCTGGTGCAGCACTTCCTCGACACCGCCCCCTACAACCAGGGCGCCGACGGCCGGGCCCGCGTCCGCGGCCTGACCCGCGAGGCCCAGCTGGCGCTGGCCGGCTACGCCTGGCCGGGCAACGTCCGCGAGCTGGTCAACGTGATCGAGCGCGCGGTGTCGTTCGCCGACGGCGAGCAGATCGACGTCGACGACCTGCCCGACAACCTGCGCGACGCGGTGCGCACGCCGCCGGCCGGCCGGGCGCTCACCGCCGAGCCGCGCACCGCCTCGGCGCCGCGGCCGCCCGACGAGCTGCTCGACGGCGTCACCTTCAAGGACGCCAAGGAGCGGTGGGTGTCGAGCTTCGAGCGCGACTACATCGTCTCGCTGCTCAAGCGCCACGGCGGCAACATCTCGCACGCCGCGCGCGACGCCGACATCGATCGCAAGTACTTCCGCAAGCTGATGAAGAAGTACGAGATCGAGGCGATGGGCGCGGTCGGCCCTGACGACGACGAAGAGTAGCCGCCGCGCCGCGCCGCGCCGCGCCGCGCCGGCTTGGTGAGGAGGCTCGCCACGGATCGCTTCGCGACGCGAGGCTCACGGAGGATAGCCTCGCTCGCTACGCTCGCTCGGCTACTCGGCGACCGGCGGCGGCGCGTCGCCCTCGGTCACGCGGCACACCGCGCCCGGGCCGTCGGCGATCGTGACGCAGGCGGTGCCGTCGGGGCAGGCCTGGCCGGTGTCGCACGCGATCTCGCAGCTCGAGAACTCCGGGCCCGACGGGCCGGCGATGCCGTAGTACTTCGCGCACAGCAGGCCGTCGGGGCAGGCGTCGCCCTCGCCGCAGGCGCTGCCGAGCTTGCTGGTGTCGATCGTGATCGGCGGGGGCGCGCTGCCCGAGCCGTCACCCGGCTTGTCGGCCGGCGGGGTGGACTTGCCGCCGCAGGCGGCGAGGACGAGGGCGAGGGGCAGGGCGCGGAGGATCCACATGGCGCGGGACTCTACTACAATCGCGGCGATGCTCCGGCCCGCGCTCGCGGCTCTGGCGGTGGTCGCGGCGCTCGCCGCCGACGCGCGCGCCGGCGATCCCGATCGGGTCTGGCAGACCGTCGAGAGCGAACACTTCGCCGTGCACTTCGCGGCGCCGCTGGCCGAGGTCGGGCAGCGGGTCGCGGTGATCGCCGAGCGCGCCTACCGGGTGCTGACGCCGGTGCTCGATCACCGGCCGGCCGGCAAGACCCACATCGTCCTGATCGACGACAACGACGGCGCCAACGGCTTCGCCAACGTGCTGCCGCGCAACGCGGTCACGCTGTACGCGTCGGCGCCGATCTCGCTGTCGGTGCTGGCCGATCACGACGACTGGCTGTACCTGCTGTTCGCCCACGAGTACACGCACATCCTCCACCTCGACTCGATCGGCGGCCTGGCCCGCTGGTACAACGCGCTGTTCGGCAAGACCTGGGCGCCCAACCAGGTGATGCCGCGGTGGATCATCGAGGGCCTCGCCACCTACGAGGAGTCCAAGCGGTCGTCGGCCGGCCGCACCCGGGCCAGCCTGTTCGACGCCTACCTGCGGGTGCCGGTGCTGGCCGGCGACGAGCAGCGGCTCGACGAGTTCTCCAACTCGCCGCTCAAGTTCCCGCGCGGCAACGCCGCCTACCTCTACGGCTCGCACTTCCTCAAGTACGTCTTCGATCGGTTCGGCGACGACGCCGCGCGGCGGATGTCGTGGGCCAGCGGCAGCGCGACGGTGCCGTTCGGCACCAACCGCCAGCTGCAGGCGGCGATCGGCCACGGCTTCGACGAGCTGTTCCCGGCGTGGCACCGCCACCTGCGCGATCGCGCGACGCTGCAGCTCGAGGCGATCGAGCGGCGCGGGCGCCGGGTCGGGCGCCGGCTGACGGTGGTCGGCGAGTTCGCGCGCAACCCGCGCTACACCGCCGACGGCGCCGAGCTGTGGTTCACCGAGAACGACGGCCTGCACCGCGACGCGGTCCGCGCGATCCCGGCCGGCGGCGATCGCCGCGCGGCCCGCGACGTCGCGCAGATCGATCGCATGGGCGGGTTCGACGTCGACAGCGACGGCCAGCTGGTGATCGAGCAGACCCAGTTCTACCAGGACGTCTACGCGTTCCAGGATCTGGTGCGCTACGACCCGGCCAGCGGGCGGACGACGCTGCTCACCCGCCGCGAGCGGGCCCGCGATCCGGCGCTGTCGCCCGACGGCGAGCAGGTCGCGTACTCCAAGAACGGCGCGAGCGAGAGCGAGCTGTGGGTGATGGCGATCCGCACGCCGGCGCAGCGGCGCCGGGTGTGGCGCGGCGCGGGCCGCTACGATCAGGCGTTCATGCCGGCGTGGTCGCCCGACGGCCAGCGGCTGGCGTTCGTGGCGTGGCGGGCCGGCGGCGCCCGCGACGTGCTGGTGGTCGACGTCGCGTCGGGCGCGGTCACGGCGATCACCGACGACCGCGCCCTCGAGGACAACCCGCGGTGGTCGCCCGACGGCCGCTACCTGTACTTCACCAGCGACCGCACCGGCGTCGCCAACGTCTACGCCCGCGACCTGACCACCGGCGCCGACTGGCAGGTCACCAGCACCACCGGCCACGTCTCGGAGCTGACGGTCTCGCCCGACGGCCGGCGGCTGGCGTACATCGACTTCGTCGGCACCGGCACCGACGTCTTCGAGCTCGACCTCGATCCCCGGCAGTGGGCGCCGGCCCGGCCCTACGTCGACGATCGCCCGCCGCCGACGACGATCGCCGACGACGAGGCGGTCGTCAGCGCGCCCCGGCCGTACCGCGCGCTCGAGACGCTGGCGCCGCAGGCGTGGACCGCGCAGCTGGCGCTCGGCACGTTCGGCCAGGCCGCGGTGGTGGCCACCAACGGCACCGACGTCGCCGGGCTGCACGCCTACAACCTGGTCACGACCCTCGAGCTGGCCCGCGGCGACGTCAACGTCGGCGCCGCGTACGGCTACAGCGGCTGGCGCTACGGCACCCGGGTCGCCGCGGCGCGCACGCTGGCCCACCGCACCTCGATCCGCATCGACGGCCAGCCCCGGCCGTGGGACGAGGAGATCCTGTCGGCGTCGGCCGGCGTCGGCGTGCCGGTGCGGCGCGGCGCCGACGGCGCGCTGGCGATGTCGTTCGACTACGCGATCGACTGGGTGCGCCGCGCCGACGCGCCGTCGACGACCGCCGATCCCACCCAGACCTTGCCCGGCGTGCCGCGCTCGGACTTCGTCAACGCCGGGCTCGGCGTGCGCGTGAGCTACGGCAACGTCCGCGGCTACCTGTACAACCTCGGGCCCACCGAGGGCCACGAGCTGTCGGTCGGCCTGCGCCTCGATCACCCGGCGCTCGGCGCCAGCCAGCGCGCGCTGACGGTGTCGTGGTTCTGGCGCGGCTACTGGAAGCTGCCGTGGGGCGACACGCCGGCGCTGGCGCTGCGGCTCGCCGGCGCGACCCGGGTCAGCGATCTGTCGCGCGGCGGCAGCTACGGCGTGGGCGGCATGCCGGTGCAGGACGTCGTCCAGGCGGTGATCGACTCGACCCGCACCGGCTCGACCGGCTACCTGCGCGGCTACCCGGTGCGCGCCGCCGCCGGCAACACCTTCCACCTGGCCAACCTCGAGTACCGCCACCAGCTGGCGACGATCGAGCGCGGCGCGTCGACCTTGCCGGTCTACGTCAAGCGGCTGCACCTCGCCGGGCTGGTCGACGTCGGCGCCGCCTACGACGGCGAGCCCACCGCCGACGCGGTCAAGCCGGCGATCGGCGCGGCGCTGCGGCTCGACACCGTCGTCGGCTATTACATCCCCGGCACGTTCGAGCTCGGCGTCGCCCGCGGCCTCGCCGACAAGGGCCAGACCGACAGCTGGCTCCTGCTCACCGGCAGCATGTGAGCCGGCGGCGGCTCACGCCCCGACCCGGCACGCCCACAGCGCCCGCCGCAGCGCGCCCTCGTCGAGATCGTCGCCGATGACCACCAGCTCGGTGCGCGGCGGCCCCGGCCAGGCCAGGCCGCGGCGCAGCTCGAGCACCGCGCCGGCGCGCTCGACGAAGCCGGCTCGATCGTCGCCCGCCAGCCGGACGAAGCCCTTGGCGCGGACCAGCCGGTCGCCCAGCTCGCGCAGCACCGCCAGCACGCCCTCGCCGTGCAGCGGCGACGGGTCGGCGAAGATCGCCGCGGTCAGCTGGCCGTGGCGGTGCGGCCGCGGCGCCGGGCCGCGCGCGCGCAGGTCGCGCACCTCGAGCAGCCACGCCGTCAGCGCCAGCGCGCCGTCGTCGTCGTCGGGGAAGCTGGCGACCTCGGCGGTCGGCGCCAGCACGCCCAGCCGGGCCCGGGTCGCGACGTGCTGGGCGACGTCGGCGCGGTCGAGCTTGCGCAGCAGCACCCGATCGGCGGCGCGCAGCTGGGCCCGGGCCTCGTCGTGGCGATCGAGCTGCGCCGCGCCGGCCTCGGCGTCGACGACGCACACCACGCCGGCCGGCAGGATCCGCGAGCGCACCGCCGGCGGCACGCGGTCGAGGCCGTCGAGGATCGCCTCGGGCTCGGCGATGCCGGTGGTCTCGAGCACGACGTGGGCCGGCTGCGAGCGCGCGACCACCTCGCCGATGCCGTCCCACAGGTCGCTCTTGAGGTCGACCTTGCAGCACACGCAGCCGCCGGCCAGCTCGAGCACGTCCGAGCCGCGCGCGACGATCAGCCGAGTGTCGATCGCGATCCGGCCCAGCTCGTTGACCAGCACCGCGATGCGCCGGCCGTGGGGCGCGGCGAGCATGCGGTTGAGCGTCGTGGTCTTGCCGACGCCCAGGAACCCGGTGAGGATCGTGAACGGCACCGCGGCCGCGTCGGCCACGGTCATGGGCGCGGCTTGAGCAGGCGCTCGACGTTGCGGATCAGCGTCTCGCGGACGAACGGCTTCATCACCAGCTCGTCGGGGCCTTGCTCGGCCTGGGCGTCGGTCAGGCTGACGTACGCCGAGCACATCATGACGATCGGCAGCGCCTTGGTCGCGGGGTCGGCGCGCAGCCGCCGGCACACCTCGGCGCCGTCGAGCCGCGGCAGGTTGGCGTCGATCACCAGCAGCTCGGGGACCTGGCGGGCGATCAGCGCCAGCGCGGCCTCGCCGTCGCGGGCCACCTCGACGGTGTGGCCGCGCGCCTCGAGCGTGCGCGCGACCATGCGCACCACGTCGAGCTCGTCGTCGACCACCAGGATGCGCGCCATGTCACTCGTCGATCAGCGCCTGCAGGCAGGTCTCGGTGACCGCGGCGTCCCAGTCGCGCTTGTTGATGAGGTACATGCGGATCCGCCCCTTCTTGTCGATCACGAACGACTCGGGCACCGCCTTGATGCCCCACGCGGTGGCGATCGCGCCGATGTTGGAGTCGTCGTCGGGCGGCGGGTCGAGCATGACCTGGAACGGCGCGCCCTTGGGCAGCGCCTTCTTGACGTCGTCCCAGGTGCGGTCCGAGGCCAGCGTCACGACCTTGAAGTCGGGGCCGGCGAGGTCCTCGGTCATGTTGGACAGGGACGGCTTCTCGGCCTTGCACACGTTGCACCACGAGGCCCAGAAGTTGAGCAGCACGACCTTGCCGCGGAAGTCGGACAGGTGGACGGTCTTGCCGTCGTGGGTCGTGACCGCGAAGTCGGGCGCCTCGCGCGGCAGGTTGCCAAGCGCGGGGTTGGTCGGCGAGGCCTCGAGGCTGGTGCACGCGGCCTTGACCTCGCGCGCCGCGGCCCGGGGCGTCATCCACGCCACCATGCCGGCCATCCCGGCCACCAGCGTGATCACGCCAGCGGTGACCAGCACCTTGCGGAGATCGACCATCGGCGGCGCGGGGGAGGGGACCTGGGCCATGGGGCCACTGTAGCAGAGCCGGGGCCGGCGCAACGCGGCCTCCGCGGCGGGCCGCCGCGACACGTCGTCGCCTGCTACACTCGGGACGATGTCCACCGCGGCGTCGGCCGTGGCCGCCGAATCGACGAGCCCGTCCTTGTCGCTGTTGCCGCGCAGCGGCATCGGCGTGGCGGGCTACGAGCTCGTGATCGCGCCCCAGGGCAACCCGGCGATCCGCCTGGACGCGCGGCTGCTCGACCGCATCGAGCTGATCGGCCGCTCGCCGACCAGCGCCGCGGTCACCTCGGGCGCGGCCGCGGTCGGGGCCACGCTGAGCGCGCTGAGCGTGGTGCCGGGCGGCATCTTCGTGGTCGCCGGCCTCGGCTACTTCGCGTTCGAGCGCCTGGCCGAGGCCCGCCGCCGCTCGCGCAACCGCGACCTCCTGCTGGCGCTCGGCGACCTCGAGGTCGCGCTGCACGTCGCCGACGGCCCCGAGGCCGCCAAGCGGATCGCCGATCAGCTCGCGCCGTACACCCGCTCGGCGCCGATCGGTCGGCCCGAGGTCTACGAGGACGCCAAGCGGCGGCTGCAGGCGTCGCTGGCCGGCGACGGCGGCCGGGCCGCGAAGAAGGAGATCGATCGCGCGCTGGCGGTCGGCTCGGACACCGTCGCGGTCAGCGGCGGCTTCCTGCAGATCGGCCAGGTCGGGTTCCGCATCGACGAGGTCCGCGACTACGCGCTGCGCGGGGCCAACCTGGCGCTGCCCGGCGGTCGGTTCTTGCAGGCGGCGATGGGGCTGCTGGTGGTCGCCGCCGAGGAGCGCAGCCGCGCCGGCGAGGATCTCGCGGCGCTGTCCAAGCGCATCGGCGAGTACGAGGCGTGGACCGGCCGCTCGGCCGGCCGGTGAGCGTCGCTACTCGGCGGCGCGGGCGCGGGCGCCCAGCCCGTCGAAGACCACCGCGTCGGCCATCGCCAGGTCGGCGGCGCGCGGGCCGTGGACCGCGAGGCCGATCAGCGCCGGCGACGCCGGGCTCTCGCCGTAGGTGGGGTCGACCGCGCGCCACCGGCCGCCGGTCCAGGCCACCACCCAGCGGTGGCGCACCAGGCGGTCGCCGTCGAGGCGGAGCCCGGTGACGACGCGGGTGGCGATGCCGGCGTCGTCGGCCATCGCCACCAGCTGCAGCGCGTGGGTGGTGCAGTCGCCGCGGGTGGCGGCGCGCGCGGCGCCGACGGTCGTCGTCGTGGTGCCGAGGTCGTCGACCACCGCGTCGGCGACCGCCGCGGTCAGCCGATCGATGTCGCCGGTGCGATCGCGGCCGGCCGGGCCCGGCGCCAGCTCGCCGCGGGCGACCGCCGACATCGCGACCCGCCAGCCGCCGCCCGGGCGGCGCCACACCAGCTGCCCCGGCACCGCCGGGATCGCGACCCGCGCGTCGGGGAAGTCGATCACCGCGGCGGCGCCGCCGTCGATCGTCAGCGCGTTGCCGTCGACGACCTCGATCGGATCGAAGCGCGGCGCCGGCACCCCGGCCGGGCGGCGGGTCGCGGTGACGCCGTCGCCGCTGTCGATCTCGGTCGGCAGGCCGTCGGCGCCGAAGCGCAGGCGCGCGGTGACGACGCCGCCGTCGATCGCCAGCGTCGCCAGCCAGCCGTCGCCGGTGGGCGCGACGGTGAGGTCGGCGATCGCGAAGCCCCAGCCGGCGAGCAGCGCCGGGCCGCGGTAGCCGCCGGCGGCGACGGCGTGGGCCAGCACGTCCTCGAACGGCGGCGCCCACGGCAGCTCGATCGGCGGCTCGCCGCGGACCTCGACCGCCCAGCCGCGGTCGGTCGCGGTCGCGACGCCGCTGGCGCGGTCGCCGTCGTCGAGCGCGACCCGGATCGGCCGCGCGCCGTCGCGCTCGATCGCCAGCGCGACCTCGTGGACCACCGCCTGCGCGCCGCGGCGCACGACGATCCGCTCGCGGCGCTCGAGGCGCAGGCCGTCGTCGCGCTGGACCGCGTCGCCGATCAGCGCGCCGTGCCAGCGCAGGTCGTAGCTGGCGCTGGTGGCCGCCGGCGCCACGTCGAGGTCGTCGAAGGGATCGGCGGTGAGCCGGGCCCCGGCGGGGCCACAGGCGGTGACAGCCAGCACGAACGGCCAGGCGCAGCGCATCGAAAAATGATCGTAGGCAGGCTTCGCGGTGGATCGCAAACTCGCGTCGGCCGGCCGCGCGCGACGGCGGTGTACGCTGGGGCCGATGCTCGCCGAGAAGTGCCCCAACTGCGGTGCGTTCCTGCCGGTGCGACGCCCGGGCGTCGCGATCCGCACCTGCGAGTTCTGCGAGCTCGAGGTCCCGGGCGGCGTGGTCGAGGTCGAGGCGCTGACCGGGCCGTCGTCGACGTGGCTGCCGCCGCACCCGCCGATCCGGCGCGTCGAGCCGTCGCCGGCGGCGCCGCCGTCCGCCCGCCGGCTGGCGATCGCGCTGGTGGTCAGCGTGGTCGCGGTGCTCGGCGTCGTGGCGGTCGTGATCGCCTCCGCCCGCCCGAGCGCCCGCGCCCCGGCCCCGCCGGTCGCGGCGCCGCCCGCCGTCGCGGTCGCCGCGGCCGCGCCCCCGCCCGAGCCGCC
>JAEUJY010000026.1 GCA_016794525.1 Myxococcales bacterium | reverse complement strand
TTCGCAGGTGTCCGGTGGATCACCGGGAGTCTGGGGTCGTCGGCGCGAGCACTGTTTGAGCACGGCCCAGGGGGGCACCACCGCCTGCGCCGAGCCAACGCCAGACCTTCCCGCCCGGCGCCCGCGGATCCCGCTCCGGTTCTCGATCCCGATCCGGTCGGTTCCCGAACCCGATCCGGTTCCCGATCCCGATCCGGTTCCCGATCCCGATCCCGATCCAGTTCCCGATCCAGTTCCCGATCCCGTCCCGGTTCCCGGTCCAGTGCGCGGCGATGCGGGGTCAGCGGGCGGTGAGGGCGCTCGCGGCGTGGCGCACAACGCCGAGGAAGTCGGAGGGGGCGAGGACGCGGTCGACGCGGGCGAGTTCACGGCCGTCGGCGGTCAGGAAGACGACGGTGGGAACGACGGCGTGGTACCGGGCGAGGGCCTCGCGGGCGGCGTCGGAGTCGTCGGTGACGTCGATGCGCAGGGGTACGAAGCTGCGGGCGAGGGCCGGACGGACGGCGGGGGTGGCGAAGGTGCGCTCGAGCTCGAGGGGCTGGGCGGCCCAGGCCGCGGCGAAGTGGACCATCACGCCCTTGTGCTCGGCGCGGGCCCGCGTGAAGGCGGCGGGCTCGTCGTCGCGCACCCAGGCGAGTGGAGCGTCGGCGGCGACGGGGCGGTCGGTCGGCGGTGCGTCCGACGAGCCGCTCGAGCAGCCGAAGGCGGCGAGCGCGCCGGCGATCGCACAGATCGCCGGGCGGCGCGTCACGGGGTCGCCGCAGCGGGGACCGCGGACGGCGGCGGCGATGCGGCGGCGGTCGCGGTGCCGCGCGCCTTCTTGACGGTGGCGGCGGCGGGGCCGAGGACCTTCATGAACGCGCCCGGCTTGACGTACTGGTGGAAGCGGCCGAGCTCCTCGCGGTCGGCGGTCAGGAAGATGACCGTCGGGGTGCCGGCCTTGTACCGCTCCTGGATGGCGGTGTTGGTGTCGGTCTCCGAGGTCATGTCGATCTGCAGCGGGACGAAGTTGTCGTTGATGGTCTCCCAGACCGGCGACGCGGCGAACGTGTGCTCGAACTCCTTGCACGGCGCGCACCACGACGCCCAGAAGTCGATCATGACGCCCTTGCCCTCGGCCTTGGCCTTGGCGAACGCGGCGGCCTCGTCGTTCTTGACCCACGCCAGGTGGCGATCGACCGCGACGATCCAGTTGACCACCAGCGTCAGGCCGACGACGGTCAGCGCCACCGCGGCGCCCTTGCGCAGGCGGACGCCCCAGGCGTCGTGGAACGACAGGTGCACGGCGCCGGCGGCGAGCCCGCCGATCGCGGCGACCACCGCGACGATCAGGAACCAGGTCGGCGACATGACCAGCCGCTCGATCGACGGCACGATCGGCTTGAGGAAGTGGATGCCGGCGACCACCAGCGCGATGCCGCCGACCGACTTCATCCACTCCATCCACCGGCCGCTCTTGGGTAGCGCGACCGCGAACGCGGCCAGCACCCAGAACAAGACGCCCATGCCGAGGGCGTAGGTGAACAAGAGCGTCGAGCCGACAACGACGTCCTTGGTCTGGGTGACGTAGCCGAGGATGCCGAGGAGGAACGGGCCGGTGCAGGGCGCGGCGGTGAAGCCGCCGACCAGGCCCATGCCGAAGGCGCCGGCGGCGCCGTCGCCGCTGACCGACGACAGCTTCTGCTGCAAGGACATCGGCAGCTGCAGCTCGAAGGCCCCGAACATCGACGCGGCGAGGATCAGGTACAGCAGCACGATCGGGACGACGATCTTGGGGTCGCCGAGCAGCGATCCCGAGCGCTTGCCGATGAGCGCGAAGACGACGCCGAGGCCGGCGAACATCAGGCCCATGCCGACGACGTACAGCGTGGCCAGCACCAGCGCCCGGCCGCGCGACACCGAGGCGCCGCGGCCGCCGAAGATGCCGACGACGATCGGGATCATCGGGTAGACGCAGGGCGTCAGCGAGGTGAGCAGGCCGAACCCGAACGCGCCCAGGTAGGCCCACACCAGGCCCTTGGAGCGGTACTCCTCGAACACCGACCCGTCGTCGGCCATCGCCACGGTGGGCAGCAGCAGCACCAGCACCAGGACCAGCCAGGGGGCGAGGCGAGCGGGGGTACGGCGAGTCATGGCGGCGGGACTATAACCGGCGGCGTGCCGATGGCGATTCCTCCAGCGCGCTTGATGCCGCCGCCCCCCGGTGTAGATTGCCGCACCATGGCTTCCCCCCACCTCCCGCCGCTGGCGGCGCTGGCCCCTGCCCACGTCCGTGACCTCGACGCTTACCAGCCGGGCAAGCCGATCGAGGAGCTCGAGCGCGAGCTGGGCATCACCGGGGCGCTCAAGGTGGCGTCGAACGAGAACCCGCTGGGCCCGTCGCCCAAGGCGCTGGCCGCGGTGGCCGCGGCGCTCGGCACGATCCACCTGTACCCCGACGCGGCCGGGCACGCGCTGCGGCAGGCGCTGGCGGCGCACCTCGACGTCGGCCCCGACTACCTGGCGCTGGGCGCGGGCTCGAACGACCTGCTGTACCAGCTGGTGCTGGCGCTGGTCGGCCCGGACGAGGAGATGCTGACGCCGGCGCTGGGCTTCCTCAGCTACCGGCTGGCGGCGGCGGTGGCCGGGCGGCGGTTCGTCAGCACGGCCGCGACGCCGCTGGGCGCCGACGTCGACGCGCTGATCGCCGGCATCACCCCGCGCACCAAGCTGTGCGTGATCGGCACGCCCAACAACCCGACCGGCGCGGTGTGGACGATGGCCGAGGTCGCGCGGGTGCTGGCGGCGCTGCCGCCGACCGCGCTGCTGGTGATCGACGAGGCGTACTACGACTACGCCGCGGCGTGGCCGGAGGTGGAGCACGTCGACGGCCTGGTGGCCCTGCGCCGCGACCCGCGCGTGGTCGTGCTGCGGACGTTCTCGAAGATCTACGGCCTGGCGGCGCTGCGCGTCGGCTACGCGGTGGCCGACCCGACGGTGATCGACATCCTGGGCCGGGTCGTGCGGACGTTCCACGTCGGCACGCTGGCGCAGGTGGCGGCCAAGGCCGCGCTCGACGACCGCGAGCACGTGCAGCGGTCGGCGGCGCTGGGCCGGCGCGGCATCGAGCGGCTGCGCGCCGAGGTCCGCGGCCCCGGCGTCGTGGTGTACCCGTCGCTGGCCAACTTCGCGCTGATCGAGACCGGCCGCCCGGCCGGCCCGCTGTACGACGCGCTGTTGCGGCGCGGCGTGATCGTGCGGCCGATGGCGGCGTGGGGCCTGCCGACCTGCCTGCGGGTGTCGATCGCCGCCGACGACCAGATGGATCGCGTGGTCGGGGCGCTGTGCGACGTGCTGGCCTAGCGCGCGCGGCGCTGGCGCTGGCGGGGCTGGCGGGGCTGGTGGCCTGCGGCGGATCGACGCCGGCGCCGGCACCGGTCAGCGTGCCGACCCGGGCCGCGACGGCCGGGGACGCGCTCCTGCCGTACGTGCCGATCGGCGCGGCGGTGCTGGTCGAGGTCGACCTGGCGCGGCTGCGCGCCAACCCGACGGTGGGCGCGGTCGCGCGCGGCCTGATCGACGGCGACGGCGCCGACGGCGCGCCCCAGGACGCGGTGGCCCCGGCGGCGCTGGTCGGCGCCGACGCGGCGGTGCTGGCGACCTACGCGCCGGGCCAGCCCGACGCGCGCACGATCACCGTGGTCCGCGGCGGGCAGCGGCCGGCGACGGCGGTGGCGCTGGCGGCCGACGTCTGGGCGCTGGCCGACGAGGGGGCGACCGCCGAGCTGCTGGCGGCGGCGACCACCGGCGGCGTCACCGCGGATCGGGCGCTGATGGCGATGCGCGCGGCGGTGATGCCGGCCGGCGCCGACGGCGCGGCGATCCGGCTGACCGCGCGGCTCGACGGCCCGGCCCGCCGTGAGCTGGGTTCGCTGTTCGACGAGCCGCGACCGCCGGCGGCGGTGGCGGCGTGGCTCGACGTCGCCGACGATCTGGCGGCGGTGGTGTGGGTCGACGCGGTGGCGCCGGCGACGGTCGAGGGCTGGCGCGATCGCCTGGCGGCGGCGCTGCCGGTGCGCGCGATCGGCGTGGCGCCGGCGATCGCGGCCGGGCGGGTCGAGGCGCGCGGCGCCGGCGCGGTGGCGACGATCGTGATCGGGCCGGGACGGCTCGCGCGCGCGGTCGCGCGCTGGCAAGCTCGCCTGACCCCATGACCTCGTTCGTCGTCACGCCCACCGGGCGGCCGCTGGCCGGCCACGTCGTCGCCCCCGGCGACAAGTCGATCGGCCACCGCGCGCTGTTGTTCTCGGCGCTGGCCGCGACCCCGGTGCGGGTGCGCGGGCTGGGCAGCGGCGCCGACAACGGCCGCACCGCCCGCGCGATCGTCGCGCTGGGCGCGACCACCGCCCGCGACGGCGACGAGCTGGTCGTGCGCGGGCCGGGGCTGCGCCACCTGAGCGCGCCGCCGGCGCCGATCGACTGCGGCAACTCGGGCACGACGATCCGGCTGTTGACCGGGCTGCTCGCCGGCCAGCCGTTCGCCAGCGAGCTGTTCGGCGACGAGTCGCTGTCGCGCCGGCCGATGGCGCGGGTGATCGCGCCGCTGCGCGCGATGGGCGCGACGATCACCGGCAAGGACGGCGGCGCCGACGTGACGCCGCCGCTCCGCATCGCGGCGTGCGTCGAGCGGCTGCGCGGCTGCGATCACGCGCTGGCGATCGCGTCGGCGCAGGTGAAGACCGCGCTGGTGCTGGCCGGCCTGACCGCGACCGGCACCACCCGCGTGCGCGAGCCGTGGCGGTCGCGCGACCACTCCGAGCACCTGCTGGCGGCGATGGGCGCGCCGCTGACCGTCGCCGATCGCGCGGTCGAGGTCGACGGCGACGGCTGGGACGGCCGGCTGGCGATCGACCGCATCGTCGTGCCCGGCGATCCCAGCTCGGCGGCGTTCCTGGTGGCGGCGGCGCTGGTGGCCGGCGTCGGCGACGGCGGCGTCGGCGTCGGGCCGATCACCGTCAACCCGACCCGCACCGGCTTCCTCGACGTGCTGGCGGCGATGGGGGCGGTGATCGAGCGGCGCGATCCGTTCACCTACTTCCGCGGCGAGGACGGCGCGACGCTGGTGGTGGCGGCGGCGCCCGACGGCCTGCGCGGCACGACGCTCGGCGGCGAGCTGGTGGTGCGCGCGATCGACGAGGTGCCGATCCTGGCGGCGGTGGCGGCGGTGGCCGAGGGCGAGACGGTGATCACCGACGCCGGCGAGCTCAAGGTCAAGGAGTCCGATCGCATCGCCACCACGGTCGCGATGCTGCGCGCGTTCGGCGTCGAGGCCGAGGCCCAGGGCGAGGGCCTGGTGGTGGTCGGGCGCGGCCGGCGCCCGCTGCGCGCCGCGCGGGTCCACGCCGAGGGCGATCACCGGATCGCGATGGCGGCGTCGGTGCTGGCGCTGGTGGCCGACGGGCCGTCGCGCATCGACGACGCCGACAACGTCGCGACCTCGTACCCCGGCTTCCTGGCGGCGATGACCAGCCTGGGCGCCGACCTGCGCGCCGAGCCGTGACCCGGGCGTTCGCGCTCGATCTGGCCCACGGCCGCGCGGTGGCGGTGGCGATCGACGACGCGGACGTCGGTCCGCCCGACGAGCTGGTGGTGGCGCGGCAGTTCGGGCCGGCCCGGGCGCGCGAGTTCCTGGCCGGGCGGCGGGCGCTGCGCGCGGCGCTGGCCGACCTCGGCGGCGACGGCGCCGTCGCGATCGGGCGCGGGCCGCGCGGCGCGCCGGTCTTGCCGGCGGGCTGGGTCGGCTCGGTCAGCCACAAGCGCGACCTGGCGGCCGGGCTGGTCACCGCGGATCGCGGCTGGACGGTGGGGCTCGATCTCGAGGCGCGGGCGCCGCGGCCGATCGACATCGCGCGCCGGGTGCTGACCGCGGGCGAGGCGGCGGCGGTGGCCGCGCTCGACGACGACGCCCGGCGGCGGCTGGTGGTGCGCACCTTCGCGATCAAGGAGGCGGTGTACAAGGCGATCGATCCGCACCTGGGCCGCTACGTCGGCTTCCACGAGGTGGCGTTGCGCGATCCGCGCGACGAGGCCGCGATCCTCGAGGTGCCCGACGCCTGGGGCCTCGAGGTCGAGGTCACGTGCCAGGCCCACGGCGACCACTGGCTGGCCACCGCGCGCGCGCGGCGGCGGTGACGACTCAACCGCCGGCGCGCTTCGACTTGAGGATGCGCTCGAGCGCGAGGCCGGCGGCGCGGCCGGCGACGGTGACGTGCTCGTCGTACGAGTGGCGGTAGCGGCCGTCGGCGTAGACCACGCCGATCACGCGGTCGCGCACCGCCACCGGCACCGCGAGGATGTCGTCGGTCGGCGAGCCGAACATCGCCTTGACCAGCGCGCGGCTGGCGGCGTCGGCGATCGGGCCGCGGTAGGGCAGGCGGGTGCCGACGACGTCCTGGAACGTCGACGGGCCGGCCAGCGCGAGCTTGGCGACCTCGGCGCCAGGGAGCGGCGGCGGCACCTGCATGAACGCGGTCAGCTCGCCGGCCTTGGCGGCCAGGAACGCGACCCGGTGGTGCGACGACGCGACGAAGTCGACCAGCATCGCGATCACGTGATCGCGGGTCGTGGCGTGATCGAAGCTGCGCAGCAGATCGACCAGCGCCTGGCTGGCCTCCTCGAGCTGCCGGGCCAGGGCCGCGGGATCCGGCGGCGGCGCCTGGGTGCGGCCGCGGGTGGCGGGGCGCGGCGCCTCGGTCGGCGTCACCGGCGGGATCTCGAGCCGCGCCGAGTCGACGTCGCCGGTCGCCAGCGGGATCTGGCCCGAGGGCACGTCCTCGATCGGCGTGGCCAGGCCGAGGTACGGCGGCGGGATCGTCGTGCCGGGCGGCCCGAACGCCTCGGTGGTGTCGACCTCCCAGCCGTCGTCGACCTTCGGCGGCCGGGGCCGCGGCTCGACCTCGACGCGGCGGGTCGCGGCCTCCTCGTCGGTGACGACCGACGGCACCGCCTCGAGGACGGGCTCGAGGCCCGGCTCGCTCGGCGCGCGCACCAGCGGCGGCGCGCTCGGGCGCAGCGTCGGCGGTGGCGAGGTCGGCGACTGCGGCCGCATCGGCGGCGGATCGGTCGAGCGCGGGATCGGCCCCAGCAGGCCGATGCCGAGGACGGTGCGCTTGTCGCGCCGGGGCGCGACGCCCTTCTTGCGCTCGAGCAGCAGGATCGGGCCCGACGGCTCGTCGGTGGTCGCCTCGGGCGCCGCCGGCGCCTCGTCGGGCGGCGGCTCGCCGCGGCGGAAGTGCTCGAGCAGGATCGGCGCCGACTCGGTGTCGACCAGCGTGTCGTGGATGACCGCGAGGTCGTCGGCGTCGCCGTCGCGATCGGCCAGCGGCTGCGGCGCCGAGACCTCGCCGCCGACCACCAGCTCGACCGGCGGTGGCGACGACGCGCGCCGACGATCGAGCTCGACCACCGCGGCCTCGAGCTCGGGCTCGTCGCCGAGGTTGATCTCGACGGTGTTGGACGGCGCGTCGACGACGCCGTCGCGGACGTGGCCCTGCAGCTCGCCGGAGCGGGCCGCGAGCTCGGGCGGATCGGGCGCGGCCGGGCGGGTGCGCTGCGGCCGGGTGGCCTCGGCGCTGACGACGATCGTCGGGCTGCCGCCGAAGGCGTCGTCGGCCAGCGCCGCGGTCGGGCTCGGCGCCGGCGGCGCGGCCGCGGCGGGGGCGGGCGGGGCCGCGGGGGCCGCGGGCGCGCGGGCGGTCGGCGCGGTGGGGCCGGTCGGCGCGGGCGCGATCGGCGCCTCGGGGGCGAACGCGCCGTCGTCGGGGTCGTCGGCCTCGAGCACGATCGACGTCGGGCCCGAGCGATCGAGCGCCTCGGGCCCGGGGCGCGCGGCGATCGGCGGCGGCGTGGTCGCGGGCACCAGCACGCGGTGGCGCGCGGCGTCGACCTTGGCGGTGTCGCCCTTGGTGCGGGTCGGCAGCGGCGCGGCGGCGGCGGCGCGCGCGGCGGGCGCCCGGGCCGGCGTCGCGATCGGCTGCATCAGCCGCTCGGCCAGCTCGGTGACGTAGTCGTAGTAGTGCGCGAGGCACCACGCGATCTGCATCTGCGTGGCCACCGCGCGCACGACGTACTTGCCGGTGAAGAAGCCGATCTCGTCGACCGCGTGGCGGTCGCTGGGATCGGACATCGCGACGGTCAGGTTGCCGTCCTTGTCGAGGCTGACCGGCATGACCCGGAACTCGACCGCCATGTCGGCCGGCAACAGCGCCACCACCGCCGGCGACAGCTTGGCCAGCGTCGCCGGGCTGACCTGCGGCACCATCAGCCGCGCCCGGTAGAACTCGGTGAGGCTCTCGTCGCTGACCGCCCGCGCCGCCACCAGGTGCTCGCCGAGCGTGCCGCCGCCGTGGCGCTGCGCCGAACGCGCGGAGGCCAGCGCCGGGTCTGTGATCAGACCGGCACGGACTAGCAGGGCTCCGGCGTCGTCGGCCACGATGGATCCGTCGGCCGAGTTGCGCGATCGTCCCTGGGACGACCACCTCCGGCGACGGCGACGATCATGTCGGTTGCGCCGGACCGGTGTCAACGAACCCCCATGCGGATTTATCTCGACTACAACGCCGGCGCCCCCTTGCATCCGGCGGCGCGCGCGGCGATGGCCGACGCGCTCGACCTCGCCGGCAACCCGTCGTCGATCCACGCCGACGGTCGGCGCGCGCGGGCGCGCCTCGAGGCCGCGCGCCGCCAGATCGCGGCGCTGTTCGGCGCGCTCGACGACGCCCGCGATCGGATCGTGCTCACCGGCAGCGGCACCGAGGCGATCCACCTCGCGGTCGCGGGGCTGGCCCCAGCCGGCGCGGCGGTGGTCGTGCCGGCCACCGACCACCCGGCGATGCACGGCGCGGCCGCGGCGGTGGCCGGGGCACGGGTGGCGACGGTCGGCGTCGACGCCGACGGCGTCATCGACCTCGCCGCGTGGACCGCCGCGCTGGCGGCCGGGCCCGCGGTCGCGGGCTTCGCGGCGGTCAACCACGAGCTCGGCACGATCGCCGACGCGGCGGCGCTGGCGACCGCGGCGCGCCGGGCCGGCGCCCGCGTGGTGATCGACGCGGTGGCCGCGGCCGGGCGGATCGCGCTGGCGCCGCTGACCGAGGTGGCCGACGCGATCGCGATCGCCAGCCACAAGCTGGGCGGCCCGGCCGGCGTCGGCGCCCTGTGGCTGGCGCCGGGCGTGACGCTGGCGCCGCTGATCCCGGTCGGGCACCAGGAGCGGGGGCGCCGCCCCGGCACCGAGAACCTGCTCGGCGTCGTCGGCATGGGCGCGGCGGCGGCGGCGGTCGACCTCGGCGCCGCGCCGGCGGTGGCCCGGCGCGCGGCGCGGCTCGAGGCGGCGATCGCGGCGATCCCCGGCGCGACGATCCACGGCGCCGGCGCGCCCCGCACCGGCGCGACGATCAACGCGCGCTTCGCCGGCGTGCGCGGCGAGACGCTGGTGATGGCGCTCGATCTCGAGGGCGTCGCGGCGTCGAGCGGCGCGGCCTGCAGCTCGGGCTCGACCGCGCCGTCGCCGGTGCTGCGCGCGCTCGGGCTCGACGACGAGGCCGCCCGCGGCGGGCTGCGGCTGTCGCTGGGGCCGGCCACCACCGACGCCGAGGTCGACGCGGTGATCGCGCGGCTGCCGGCGCTGGTCGCCCGGGCCCGCGCCGCGGGGTGACCCGGGGACGCGGGCTACGCGTCGGGGATGGTCAGCGCGCGGTTGCGGCCGTGGTGCTCGACCGCGGCGGCGTCGCCGACCTCGCGGGCGCGCGCGAACAGCCACGACGTGATCGCGTGCGAGACGTGGTGCTGGCGGCGCCGGTTCCACAGCGCGACCGCCCACTCGCCGAGCGCGGTGTCGGCGTGGGGGTACGCGACGCGCTCGAGCTCGACGCCGCCCGGCGTGACCGCCGCCTCGTAGCCGTCACGGACCGCGAGGAACTCGCGCCACTCGTCGATCATCGCCAGCTCGCCGCCCTCGTTCGCGACCCGGGCGTGCAGCCGATCGAACCCGATCTCGAGACCATCGAGGATGCGGGCCCGGGCGCCGGCGCGGACCGCGGCGGCGACGCCGGCGTCGCCGGCCGGCAGCGGTGCGCGGGCGGTGACGGTCAGCTGCACCAGCCGGGCGATCACGCCGTCGCGGGCGGCGCCGACGGTGCGGACCGCGGCGGTCGGATCGAGGCCGAGCGCGGCGGCGCGGGCCAGCTGCGCCGGCAGCCACGCCGGATCGTCGAGGACCTCGCGCCACGCGGCGACCGCGGCGGCGGCGCGCTCGGGGCTCGGCGCCTGGGCCGCCGCGACCAGCGCGGTGGCGGCCGCGACCCGGGCGTCGGTGGGCGCCGGCTCGACGGGCGCGGCGGTGGCGGCGTCGGTGGTGGCGGTGGTCGTCGATCGCGTCGACGGCGCCGCGCGCAGGTAGCGCCAGGTGGCCCGGTGCGCGGGCGCGACCAGCCAGCGCAGCCAGCGGAGCGCCGCGCCGGGCGCCCGGGGCAGGCCGAGCCGATCCGCCGCGACCGCCTCGAGCAGGTAGCGCAGCGGCGTCGCCGGCCAGGTGGCGATGCCGTCGACCAGCTCGCGCCACGCGCCGCGCTCGGCGGCGTCGAGCGCCAGCCACTCGCTGGCGATCACCTGGGCGTCGACGCCCGGCGCCTGCAGCGCGGTCAGGCTGTGCAGGAGGCGCCGCGCGTCGGCGCGATCGCCGGCGCCGTGGGCCAGGAGCGCGTGGACGACGATGCCGGCGCCGTCGAGGCGCGCGGGCAGGCGGCCGGTGATCCACGCGACGGCGTCGGACGGCGCGCCGGCGCGGGCCGCGGCGCGCGCGGCCACCAGGCTGGGCCAGGTCTGCGCGTCGCCGCGCGGATCGAAGCGCGCCAGGTGCCACGCGGCGCGGTGCCAGCCGCACGGGATCGCGAGCGTCTCGATCAGCCAGTGCGGCACCACCAACCAGGCGATCAGCGCCAGCAGCACCAGCGCGACGATCGGCGCGCCGAGCAGCAGGAGCGTGACGGCCAGCGTCAGCACCGACGCGATGAAGCCGCCCTCGATGATCGCCAGCAGCAGCGTCAGCGGGACGAACCGGCGGCGATCGGCCGCGCGGGCCCGCCACAGCGCGGCGCGCGCCCGCAACGCCAGCGCCAGCGCGAAGCCTCTCACCGCGGCCCCCAGCCGGTGCGGCGGAGCGCGTCGGGCCAGCCGCGCGCCGGCTCGACCGCGGTCGGCGGCGGCGGGGTCGGCTGGGCGCCGGCGGTCAGCTCGGCCAGCAGGCGCTGCCGCGGATCGCGCAGCTGCGCGGCGGCGGCGCGCACCGCGTCGGCGGTCCGCGGGCGCGGCCCGGCGGCGCTCGGGTAGGTGCCGGCGTCGCCGACGCCGAGCGCCAGCATCGCGAGCAGCTTCTGCGCCTCGCGCTCGATCTCGCGGGTGGTCGCGGTGACCGCCACGCCGAGCACGGCGAACGGATCGTCGTCGGTCATCGGACCCCCGAGTCGAAGCCCTTCTTGCGCGCGGCGGCGTCGACCGGCAGCAGCGCCCACAGCTGCTTGACCGCGCGGCGCACCGCCTCGGTGTCGCCGGCGGCCACCGCGGCGCGGCCGGCGTCGACCAGCTTGCGCGCCGCCGGCAGATCGCGGGCCTCGTGGATCGCCGAGGCGGCGTCCTCGAGGTGGTAGGTCCAGGCGTCGGGGTTGCGGTTCCACGCCGCCGCCGACAGCCGGCGCACCAGCCGCAGCTGCCGCCCCAGCTCGGCGAGGTCGCGCTCGCGCCGGGCCCGGGCCAGCGCCGCCAGCACCTCGTCGAGCAGCTTGCGCTCGGCGTCGCTGCCGAACGCCGCCACCGCGCCGGTCGCGATGATCGCGGCCTCGTGGGCCTCGCCGTCGAGCTCGGGCCAGCTGCGCGCCAGGTCGGCCTCGGCCAGCACCGCGTCGACCTCGATCAGCGTGCGCCGCGCCTTCTGCCCGGCGTCGGCGTCGCCGCCGTGGGCGGCGTCGATGTCGCGCTCGGCGCTGGCCAGCAGGCCCTCGACCGCGCCCAGCTTGTCGATCAGCTCCCGCAGGCCGTGGCGGAACGCGTCGGTGCGCACCTGCATCAGGTGCTTGCGCTGATCGGCGAGCGCCGCGTCGAGCGCGGCCGGCGCGGCGTCGGGGACCAGCAGGTGCGCGACCTGCTCGAAGACCTGATCGATCGCCGGCACGTGGGCCCGGGCCGCCAGGCAGCCGGCGCGGTCGAGCTCGATCGTGACCTCGACGGTGGCGCCGGTCGGCACCGTGGCCTTGACGTCGAGGCCGCGCACCTCGAGGGTGCCGACCAGCCGGCACAGGTGCGCCTGCTCGAACTCGCCCTGGACGATCGGGATGCGCAGCACGCTGTCGGGGTTGCCGGCGGCGATCGTCTCGACGGTGGTGTGGGTGAAGCTGCGGCGGGTCGGCAGCGGCGCGCCGCGCTCGAAGTACACCTGGACGTGATCGCTGGCGAGCGCGACGCCGATCGTGCGCGACAGCGGCGGGTCGGCGATCGTCAGGCCGGCGACGATCGTGATCGTCGCGGGATCGACCGCGATCGCGGCGCCGTCGGCGGCGGTGGCCACCAGCCGGAACGTCGACGCGGCGCGCGGCACCAGGCTGACCATCGTGACGAAGCCGCCGTCGGGCCCGATCGCGGCGTCGGGGCTCTGCCAGCCGCCGTCGGCGCGCTCGAGGCGCAGCCGGGCCGGCGGATCGCCGCCGACGACGCGGCCGACGACGTGCGGGGTGAGGTCCGACGACACCGGCGGGTACTGCAGCCAGACCTTCTTGCCCTGGGGCGCCGCCGTCGGCGCGGCGCGGCCGTCGAGCCCGGCGGTCGCCGCGTACAGCGCCGCGCCCTGGGCCACCAGCGTCATCGGATCGAGGCCGTCGGCGGCGGTGGCCTCGAGGCGCGCCTGCACCTGGGCCCGCAGCCCCGGCGACAGCGTCGGGCCGCCGACGAGGACCACCCGCGCCAGCCGGCCCGGGGCCAGGCCGTTGCCGGCCAGGAGCCGCAGGCACACCGCGAGCGAGCGCTCGATCAGCGGCGCGGTCAGCGCCTCGACCGTGGCCCGGCTGAGCGCGAGGTCGACGTCGAGCTCGCGATCGCCGACCACCAGCGGCCGGGCCAGCGTCACCTGCGCGGTGGGCGAGCGCGACAGCTCGATCTTCGCGTCCTCGGCGGCGAGCCGCAGCAGCCGCAGCGCGCCGGCGTGGCTGGGATCCTTGCGCTCGAGCTGGACGCCGGTCTGGCGGGCCAGCTCGGCCGCGAGGTGCTCGGTGATCGCCCAGTCGAAGTCGCGGCCGCCGAGGAAGTTGTCGCCGTCGTGGGCGACCACGCGCAACAGGCCGTCGCGGGTCTCGAGCAGCGACGCGTCGAAGGTGCCGCCGCCGAGGTCGTAGACCAGCCAGCTGGCGTTGCCGTCGTCGTCGGCGCGCCACCCCGCGGCCAGCGCCGACGCGATCGGCTCTTGCAGCAGCTCGACCCGGGCGAACCCGGCCAGCCGCGCCGCCTCGCTGGTCGCCGCGCTCTGCGGCAGCTCGAACAGCGCCGGCACCGAGATCACCGCGCGCTCGACGGCGGTGCCCAGCTGATCGGCGACGTCGGCGCGCAGCGCCTTGAGGATCTCGGCCGACAGCTCCTCGGGCCGCTTGCTGACGCCGGCCGCCGGGAACGCCACCGCCTTGCCGGTGCCCATCAGCCGCTTCCACTCGGTCGCGGTGTTGTCGGGGTCGTCCTCGAGGAACCGCCGCGCCCGCTGCCCGACCGTCACCCGGCCGGCGCGATCGATCCGCACCACCGACGGCGTCACCGCGCCGCCCGCGGCGTTGCGGATCACCTGGGTGTGCTGCCCATCGAACACCGCCACCGCCGAGTTGGTGGTGCCGAGATCGAACCCCGCGTACAGCGGTGACTGCGCCATCACCGCGAAGGATAGCACCGCCGATCCCGCCCCTGGCCCCTGGTCGGTCAGGCCCCGTCACCCAGGGGCGAGGCCGGGCACCGGGTGCCTCGCGCACCACGGCGGCGGTCGTTCAGGCTGGCCTGAGCCTCACGCTCCACGTCACCCCGTGCGAGTCGAGGTTGGTCCTCGCGCACCACGCACCGGGTGCACGGATCAACGCTGCCGGTAGACAATAAACCCGCGGGTCGGGTCGTACGGCGAGACGGCGACGGTGACGCGATCCCCGAGCACGACGCGGATGCGGTGCCGACGCACCTTGCCGGCGAGCTTGGCCAGCACCTCGTGCCCGTTCTCCAGCTTGACGCGGAAGTTGCCGCCCTTGGCGATGAGGACGACTTCGCCCTCGAGATGAACTAGTTCTTCTTTGCTCACGCGCAGTCCTCGTTGCGCCCACCGTGGCGGCGAGCGGGCAGGGGATAGCACCGATCGCGCGCGATTGAAAGCCACCGGGGCAGGGCCGCGGCGCCCAACCGGGACCGCCCGCGATATACCTCCACCGTGGATCGCCAGCCCCCGCGGACGACGTCGAACGAGATCGACCTTTATATCCGCACCTACTACAGCCTGCTGCGCTCGAGCGGCGACGTCCGGGTGCGCGCCTTCGAGGAGGCGCACCTCTACTCCAACTCCAGCCTGCACGCCGGGGCCCAGGCGCCCGAGCCCGACGCGGCGGCGTTCGCGTACAGCGCGGCCCGCTTGCCCGACTGCATGCCCGAGGTCGAGCGCCTGGTCCTGGGCCAGAGCCTCGAGCAGTTCTCGCGGGCCGGGCTGCCGGTCGCGACCTGGAAGACCGTGCGCACCCGCGGCCGCCGCCGGCCGCTGCGCTACGACGGCGCCGGGACGCTGGCGGTGTTCGTGGCCTCGGCGTCGGACATCGACGACCTGGTCCCGATCGTCACCGCGTACCAGATCGAGTGGAACAAGCTGCACGGCCGGCTGGCCGCCGCCGGCCCCGGCGTGGCGGCGCTCGGCGACCCCGCGCTGGCCGCGGTGCTGACCGTGTCCCCCGACGACGTCAAGACGCTGCGCGCCGGCCTCGGCGACGCGCCCGCCGGCCTGACCGCGATCGCGGCGCGGCCGCTGGATCTCACGATGCGGCTCCTCGACGGCTCGTTCCGCGAGTACCAGCGCTCGGCGGCCCACTGGTGGCGGGCGATCGAGGCCGCGCACCCGGTGGTGACCAAGCGGCCGGTCTACTTCGTGTCGTCCAACAGCCACTCGCTGGCCAACCTGCTGGGCGGCTACGCGTTCGCGCACCAGGACGAGCTGGCCGGGTTCACCCGCGCCGAGAACCCCGAGGGGCTGGCCGCCACGCTCGACGCCACGCTGGGCGGGCCCGACGAGGGCGCCCGCGCGAACCTGCTGTACTACCTGCTGCGCGCGTTCCTGCGCGATCCGGCGACCGCGGCGGCGCGGGTCGCGGCGGTCCAGGCCCACGATCGCGCGTGCGGCATCCACACGATCGCCAGCCCGGCGCGCATCGACGTCACCGCCCAGGTGATCGAGCTGGCCAAGCTGCGCCCGGCCGACATGGATCCGCGCGCGCGGGTGCCGGGCCTCGAGCGGCTGGCCGCCTCCGACGCGGTGATCGTCAACATCGACTACCCGCTGGGCATGGCCGCCTACCACCACCTCGCGGCGCTGGCCGAGGGCACCAGCGAGGTGCGCGGCGTCTACATCATGGGCAAGGCGGCGACGCTCAACGGCCGCGTCGGCGACGTGATGATCTCGAAGGTCGTCCACGACGAGCACTCGGGCAACACCTACCTGACGCGCAACGTGATCACCGCCGCCGACGTGCAGCCGTTCATGCGCCACGGCACCGTCCTCGACAACCAGAAGGCGCTGACCGTGCGCTCGGCGTTCCTGCAGAACCGCAGCTACATGGACGTGTTCTACCGCGAGGGCTACACGGTCATGGAGATGGAGGCCGGCCCGTACCTGTCGGCGATCCACGAGACCAACTCGCCGCAGCGCCACCCCAAGGGCGAGATCGTCAACCTCACCGAGCTGACCCACGGCGAGGTCGGCCTGATCCACTACGCGTCGGACACGCCGTACTCGCGCCGGCAGAGCCTCCTGTCGAAGAGCATGTCGTACTTCGGCATGGAGTCGACCTACGGCTGCGCGCTGGCGATCGCGCGACGGATCCTGACCCGCGAGCTGTCGCGGTGAGCGCGAGCTGCGACGCCTGCGGCGGCAAGACCGCGGCGCCGGTGTGTCCGCACTGCGGGCACCGCCGCGCGCCCGCCGGCGCGGGCCTGGGCGGCGTCGGCCTGAGCAAGGAGGAGGCGCGGGCGCTGTTGACGATGCACGCGCCCAACACCGCCAGCGAGGCCAAGCCGATCGCGGCCTACGTGCTGCCGCACCCGCGCACCACCGGGGTCGGCCACACCGCCGAGGCCGCGCTGACCGTGGCCACCGCGCCGCTGTGGGCGCTGGGGCTGTTCGGCTTCGCGCTGGCGCGGATGCGCTACCGCGCGGGCACGCAGGTGCCGATGGGCGAGCTGCGCGCGACGTTCACGATCGCCGGGATCGGCGCGCCGCTCTTGTGGTTCCCCGCGATGTGGGGGCTGGGCTCGGCGGTCGCGACCGCGGTGGTGGTCGGGCAGGTCGCGGCCTGGCTGGCGCGCGGCGTCGTGCGGGCCCGGGCCGACGAGCGGGTCAGCGCGCAGCTGTCGGCGCTGGATCGCCCAGCGCCCGCCGCGGCGCTGCCGCCGGCGGTGGCACAGCCCCGTCCGGCCGCGCCCGCCGCCACGCTGGCCCCGGCCCCGGGCGAGGCGCCCGCCCAGGTCGAGGCCGCGCCGCTGGAGAGCGGGCCGCGACTCCTGCGTTGACGCGGAGTTACATCCGTCACCGGATGATCACCGCTTCGTGCGATCTCCCACACCCGGGTCGCCGCCCAGCGGTGTAGTGTGCGCGCCCTATGCGCTGTCGATTCGGATTCATGGCATCGATCGCCACGGCGATCGTCTTCGTCCTCGCGGCATGTAGCGACGGTGGCGGTACGCAGCCGACCGACGCGCGGGTCGACGGGCCGCAGGTCGACGCGGCGATCGATGGGCCGCCGGGCCCCGACGCGATGACCGACGCGAGCCCGGACGCGCCGCCGGCGACCGCGGTGTGCACCGTCACCGCCGGCAGCACCGCCAAGCTGCTCACCGGCACGGTGCTGACCCCGACCGGCCCGGTCGCCAACGGCCAGGTCCGCATCGACGCCGGCGGCAACATCACCTGCGTCGGCATGGCGTGCGCGATGGGCGGCGAGACCCGGATCGACTGCCCGATGGGCGTCATCTCGCCGGGCCTGATCAACACCCACGATCACATCACCTATACCCAGAACGCGCCGTACACCGACACCGGCGAGCGCTACGAGCACCGCCACGACTGGCGCACCGGCGCCCGCGGCCACACCGAGATCAACACGCCGGGCAGCGCGTCGGCCGACCAGATCCGCTGGGGCGAGCTGCGCATGCTGATGGGCGGCGCCACCTCGATCGTCGGCTCGGGCGGCCAGGCCGGCCTGTTGCGCAACCTCGACCAGGCGACCAACCAGGAGGGCCTGGGCCAGGCGGCGGTGCGGTTCGAGACCTTCCCCCTCGACGACGCCAGCGGCACCCAGCAGACCAACAACTGCAGCTACGGCGCCGCGCCCGACACCGCCGCGACGATCGCGTCGCTGGCCGCCTACGAGCCCCACATCTCCGAGGGCATCGATCAGGTGTCGCGCAACGAGTTCCTCTGCACCAGCTCGACCACCTACGACACCACCGCGCCGGGCCTGTCGAACGATCTGGTCGCGCCCCAGACCGCGATCATCCACGGCGTCGGCCTCAAGCCCTTCGACTACGGCGTCATGGCCCTCGACGGCACCGCGCTGATCTGGTCGCCGCGCTCGAACATCACGCTCTACGGCGACACCGCCCAGGCGCCGGTCGCGGCGCGCATGGGCGTGCAGATCGCGCTCGGCACCGACTGGAGCGCGACCGGCTCGATCAACCTGCTGCGCGAGCTGACCTGCGCCGACCAGATGAACCGCACCTACTGGGGCAGCTACTTCACCGACCAGCAGCTGTGGGAGATGGTCACCTCGAACGCCGCCGCGGTGACCGCGACCGACGACGTCATCGGCTCGCTGGTGGTGGGCCGGGTCGCCGACATCTCGGTGTTCGACGGCCGGGTCCACGCCGGCTACCGCGCGATCATCGACGCCGAGCCCAAGGACGTCGTGCTGGTGATGCGCGGCGGCAAGCCGCTCTACGGCGAGGCCGACACGATGGCGGCGCTCGGCACCGGCTGCGACGCGCTCGACGTGTGCGGCAACGCCAAGCAGGTGTGCCTGATGAGCGAGGTCGGCAAGACCTACGGCCAGCTGATGACCGGCGCCGGCTCGGCGTACCCGGCGTTCTTCTGCGGCCGGCCGACCAACGAGCCGACCTGCGTGCCCAAGCGACCGACCGCGGTGGCCGGCTCGTCGGTCTACACCGGCACGACCAGCGCCGCCGACAGCGACGGCGACAGCATCGCCAACGCCAGCGACAACTGCCCGACCGTCTTCAACCCGGTGCGCCCGCTCGACGGCGGCGCCCAGGCCGACAACGACAGCGACGGCGCCGGCGACGCCTGCGACGTCTGCCCGACGACGCCCAACTCGACGATGTGCACGCCGGTCAACCCCAACGACCGCGACGGCGACACGATCGTCAACGCGATCGACAACTGCCCCGACGTGGCCAACATGGGCCAGGCCGACGGCGACGGCGACGGCAAGGGCGACGTGTGTGACCTGTGCCCGACCGTCAGCAACCCCGGCACCGCGGGCTGCCCGGTCACGATCTACGCGATCAAGAACCCGGCCGATCCGGCCCACGTGCCGGTCGGCACCGCGGTCCGCATCACGAACGCGCTGGTGACCGGCAAGGGCTCCAACGGCTTCTTCGTCCAGACCAAGGTCGGCGACGCCGGCTACGCCGGCAGCGACTACTCGGGTCTGTTCATCTTCACCGGCGCGACCTCGCCGTTCCTGCCGATGGTCAACGTCGGCAGCCGGGTGACGGTCGACGGCACCGTCGCGCTGTTCAACGGCCAGCTCGAGCTGACCCCGATCGTCGACGTCCAGGTCACCGCGACCGGCGAGGCCGCGCCGGCGCCGGTCGCCGTCACCGCCGCCGAGGTCGCCACCGGCGGCCCGCGCGCGACCGCGCTCGAGGGCGTGCTGGTGTCGATCGGCGCGCCGGTCACGGTCACCGCGGTCGACGCGGCGTTCAACGAGTTCACCGTCATGCAGACCGGCGGCGGCTCGGTCGTGGTCGACGACTTCTTCTTCCTGACCACGCCGCTGCCCACCGTCGGCGCGCAGTACGGCTCGGTGACCGGCGTGCTGGCCTTCCGCAACATGGCCAGCAAGATCGAGATCCGCTCGGCCGCGGACCTGGGCCCGGCGGCGCTCGACGTCGCCAGCCTCGGCCCGTCGCCGACGTTCGTGAACGTCGGCGGCACGACGACGTTCCCGACCGGCCTGACGCTGACGCTCAACCAGGCGGCCCCGGCGGCGACCGCGGTGGCGATCACCTCGTCGAACGCCGCCGCCGTGGCGGTGCCCGGCAACCAGGTGACCGTGCCGATGGGCGCGACGTCGGTGACCGTGCCGGTGACCTC
The DNA here is from genome assembly GCA_016794525.1 of Myxococcales bacterium. Lineage (GTDB taxonomy): Bacteria > Myxococcota_A > Polyangia > Haliangiales > Haliangiaceae > UBA2376. The sequence goes on along the minus strand of JAEUJY010000026.1, from coordinate 8,495 downwards.
GACCGTGGCCGGCACGGCGACCCTGACCGCGCAGCTCGCCACCGGCCCGGCGGCGATGGTGACCGCGAGCGTGCGCGCGCTCGATGGCACCGAGCAGCCGACGCTGGCGTCGCTGACCCCCGCCACCGCGACGATCGCGCCGGGCGGCATGGCGACGTTCACCGTGACGCTCGACATCCCGGCTCCGGCCGGCGGCACCAGCGTGATGGTGGCGATCGCGCCGGTCGGCGCGGGCGCCGTGCCCGCGACCGTGACGGTCCCCGCCGGCCAGCTGTCGGCGCCGTTCACGTACACCGACGCGTCGATGGTCGGCTCGATCACGGTCAGCGCGACCCTGGGCGCGACGACCCGGACCGCGATGGTCACGGTGGTCACCTCGACCGCCGGCCTGATCATCAACGAGGTCGACTACGACATGCCGGGCGCCGGCGACTCGGTCGAGTTCGTCGAGCTGTACAACGCCGGCGCGACGCCGGTGACGCTGGCCGACTACACGCTGATCCTGATCAACGGCAACGGCACGCCCGCGGCGTACCGCTCGCTGGCGCTGGGCGGCGCCGGGACCACGCTGGCCCCCGGCGGCTACCTGCTGATCGGCGCGGCGGCGGTGACCGGCGGCGGCACCAAGTTCACGCCGCCGGTCGGCGCGGGCAACGACCAGTGGCCGGCGACCGACGCGATCCAGAACGGCGCGCCCGACGGCCTGCTGCTGGTCAACACCGCGACGACCACCGTGGTCGACAAGCTGGCCTACGAGGGCGCGGTGTCGATCACGTTCGTGGCGCCGAGCCCGTTCGTCGCGTTCGGCACCGTCAACCTGGTCGAGATGACCGCCGCCACCGCGATCGACGATCCGGCGGCGCCGGCGTCGATGGCCCGCATCCCCAACGGCACCGACACCAACAACGCGATGGCCGACTGGGCGATGACGACGACCCTGACGCCCGGCGCGGCCAACGTGCCGTGAGGTAGGCGATCCGCGCCGCGGCGGAACTGGCCACGCCGCCGCGCCGCGGCGATACTGCGCGCGATGGAGCACGTCGACTACCTGGTGATCGGCGCGGGCATGTCCGGCCTCGGGTTCGCCAACTGGATCCGGGCCGAGGCGGCGCAGCGCGGCCGGCCGGCGCCGACGGTGCGGGTGTGCGAGGCGGCCGACGAGCCGGGCGGCTACTGCCGCACCGTCGTCGAGGACGGCTTCGTCTGGGACTACTCGGGGCACTTCTTCCACTTCAAGCACCCGGCGATCGAGGCGTGGCTGCGGGCGCGGATGGACGGCGAGGTGCGGACGGTGACCAAGCTGAGCTCGATCCGCGTGGCCGGCGGCGACGTCGACTTCCCGTTCCAGAAGAACATCCACCAGCTGCCCAAGGCGCAGTTCATCGACTGCCTGGTCGACCTGTACTTTCGCGACGAGGCGAAGGTCGACGCGACGCCGGGGTCGTTCAAGGAGATGCTCTACCGGCGGTTCGGGCGCGGCATCGCCGAGGCGTTCCTGATCCCGTACAACACCAAGCTGTACGCGACCGATCTGGACCGGCTGGATCGCGACGCGATGGGGCGGTTCTTCCCGCACGCCGACGTCGCCGACATCATCCGCAACATGCGGGCGGCCGACAACGCCAGCTACAACGCGACGTTCACGTACCCGGCGCGCGGCGCGATGGAGTACGTGCGCGCGCTGCTGCGCGACCTGCCCGACGACGCCGTGGCGCTGCGCTGCCCGGTGACCGCGATCGATCTGCGGCGGCGGGTGGCGACCACCGCCGCCGGCGAGATCGGCTACGGCCGGCTGGTGTCGTCGGCGCCGCTGCCGGCGCTGCTCGGGCTGTGCGGGCTGCCGGTCGAGCCCGGCGTGTTCACCGGCAACCGGGTGCTGGTGTGGAACCTCGGCTTCGATCGCAAGGGGCCGACCGGCGTGCACTGGATGTACTTCCCCGACCCCGATCGCGTGTTCTACCGGGTCGGCTGGTACGACAACATCATGGGCAGCGATCGGATGAGCCTGTACGTCGAGATCGGGCTGCCGGACGACGGCGCGCCGGTCGACCCGCTGGCGCTGCGCGCCCGGGTGCTCGACGACCTGCGGGCCGAGGGCATCGTCGGCGATCACCAGCTGGTGGCCAGCCACACCGTGACGATGACGCCGGCCTACGCGCACATCACGCAGCGCTCGATCGCCGCGGTGGCCAGCGCGCGGCGCACGCTCGAGGCCGCCGGCGTGTACAGCGTCGGCCGCTACGGCGGCTGGACCTACTGCTCGATCGAGGACAACCTGCTCGAGACGCAGGCGCTGGCGGCGGCGCTGGGGCCGCTGTTGTGACCGCGGCGAGGTTCGCGGTCCGCGATCCGGCGACCGACGCGATCATCGACGAGGTCGACGCGTGCGACGACGCCGCGGTCGACGCCGCGGTGGCGGCGGCCGAGGCCGCGGGGCCGGGGTGGCGGGCCCGCCCGGCGCCGGCGCGCGGCGAGCTGGTCGCGGCGATCGCCCGGCGGATGCGCGCCGACGAGGCCCGGCTGGGCGCGCTGATCACCGCCGAGGGCGGCAAGCCCACCGCCGAGGCGATCGGCGAGGTGCGCTACGCGGCCAGCTTCTTCGAGTGGTTCGCCGGCGAGGCGCCGCGGATCTACGGCGAGACCATCCCGGCGGCGCGCGCCGATCAGCAGATCGTCGTCGAGCGGGTGCCGGTCGGCGTGTGCGCGCTGATCACGCCGTGGAACTTCCCGGCGGCGATGCTGGCGCGCAAGCTGGCGCCGGCGCTGGCGGCGGGCTGCACGGTGGTCGCCAAGCCGTCGGAGCTGACGCCGCTGACCACGTTGGCGCTGGCGGCGCTGGCCGAGGAGGTCGGCGTGCCGCGCGGGGTGATCAACGTCGTGACCGGGCAGGGGCCGCGGGTGCCGACCCGGCTGGTCGCCGACCCGCGGGTGCGCAAGGTGTCGTTCACCGGCTCGACCGCGGTCGGTCGCGCGGTGCTGACCGCGTGCGCCGCGCGCGGCGTGCGCGCCTCGGTCGAGCTCGGCGGCAACGCGCCGTTCGTGGTGCTGGCCGACGCCGACGTCGAGCGCGCGGTCGCGGCCGCGCTGGTCGCGAAGTTCCGCAACGCCGGCCAGACCTGCGTCGCGGCCAACCGGTTCGTCGTCGAGGCGGCGATCGCGGCGCGGTTCGAGGCGGCGCTGGTGCCGCGGGTGGCGGCGCTGACCGTCGGGCCGGGCGCGCAGCCCGGCGTCGACCTCGGCCCGCTGATCGACGATCGCGCGGTGGCCAAGGTGCGGCGGCTGGTCGAGGACGCGCTGGCGCGCGGCGCGCGGCTGGTCCACGGCGCGGTGCCGGGCGCCAGCCGGTTCGTCGCGCCGATCGTGCTGGCCGAGGTCACCGCCGAGATGGCGATCTGGCGCGAGGAGATCTTCGGCCCGGTGGTGGCGATCCGCGCGGTCGCCGACGAGGCCGCGGCCGTCGCCGCCGCCAACGACACCGACGCCGGGCTGTGCGCGTACGTGATGACCCGCGATCTGGGCCGGGCCCGGCGCGTCGTGCGCCAGCTCGCGGTCGGCATGGTCGGCGTCAACGAGGGCCTGATCTCGACGGCGCAGGCGCCGTTCGGCGGCGTGAAGGCCTCGGGGTATGGTCGCGAGGGCAGCCGCCACGGCCTCGACGACTACCTCGACTACCAGTACGTGATGACCACCGCCCTGGACACCCCATGACCGATCACGCCCGTCAGCCGAAGCTCGCCGCCGACCCCGCCACCCCGCTGGCCGGCGCCGAGATCGTGGTCGCGGTCGGCGGCGGCATCGCGGCCTACAAGGCGTGCGAGCTGGTGCGCCTGCTGACCAAGGCCGGCGCCCAGGTGACCGTGGTGATGACCCGGCGCGCGCAGAAGTTCGTCGGCGCGCTGACGTTCCAGGCGCTCAGCGGCCGCGCGGTGATGACCGAGCTGATCGATCCCGGGCAAGAGCACGACATCGGCCACATCCGCGTCGCCGATCGCGCCGACCTGATGATCGTCGCGCCGGCCACCGCCAACCTGATCGCGCGGCTGGCCGCCGGCATGGCCGACGACGCGGTGACCGCGGTGGCGCTGGCCACCCGCGCGCCGCTGCTGATCGCGCCGTCGATGAACGTCAACATGTGGGCCAACCCGCTGACCGCGGCCAACGTGCGCCGGCTGATCGACGTGGCCGGCGCCCACGTGGTCGGCCCCGGCGATGGCTTCCTGGCGTGCCGCTGGACCGGGCCGGGACGGCTGGCCGAGCCGGCCGACATCGTGGCCGCGGCGGCGCGGCTGCGCACCGCGCCGGACCTCGCCGGGCGGCGGATCGTCATCACCGCCGGGCCGACCCACGAGCCGATCGATCCGGTGCGCTACCTGGGCAACCGCTCGAGCGGCAAGATGGGCTACGCGCTGGCGGCGGCGGCGATGCAGCGCGGCGCGGCGGTGACGCTGATCGCCGGGCCGACCGCGCTGCCCGATCCGGTCGGCGTCGACGTGGTCCACGTCGAGGACGCGCGGGCGATGGAGCGCGCGCTGGCCGACCACGCGTGGGGTGGCGACGCGGTGATCATGGCCGCGGCGATCGCCGACTTCCGGCCGCTGGCCGCCGCCGACAAGAAGCTCAAGCGCACCGAGATCGGGCTGGCGCCGACGATCGCGCTCGACGCCAACCCCGATCTGCTGGCCGGCCTGGGCGCCGAGCGGGCGCGGCGCGGCGGCGGCCCGCTGCTGGTCGGCTTCGCCGCCGAGACCCACGACGTCGTGAACTACGCGCGGGCCAAGCTCGCGGCCAAGGGCTGCGACCTGGTGATCGCCAACGACGTCAGCGCGCCCGACGCCGGGTTCGCGGTCGACACCAACCGCGTCATCGCGGTCGACGCCGGCGGCGCGGTCGAGCTGCCGTTCGGGTCGAAGGCCGCGGTCGCGCACCGCATCCTCGACGTCGTCGCGCCGCGCCTGCGGTGAGCGCGCCGCGGCGCGCGATCACAGCGCGCCGTGCAGCGTGTCGTAGCTCTGGCGGCCGAGCCACGCCTTCTTCGCGGTGCCGTCGCCGCGCAAGACCAGCGTCCACGGCACGGCCTTGATCTGCAGGCCGCGCACCAGCTGGCCGTCGTCGATCAGCGCCGGGCCGGTCCAGCCCGCCTTGGCCAGCACCGCCTGGCCGGCCTCGGCGCTGCCGGCGACCTGGACCGCGACCGCGGTGACGCCGCGATCCTGGGCGGCGCGGGCCGCCTCGGGCAGCTCGGCCAGGCAGTGCGGGCAGCCGGGCCGCCAGAACACCACCAGCGCGGGCTTGCCCCGCAGCGTCGCCGGATCGAAGGCGGCGCCGGCGGCGGTCGGCACGGTGAGGCGCGCGGCGACGTCGCCGGGCGGGACCGGCGCTTCGCGCTTGCAGGCCGCCGATCCGAACGCGACGGTGACGGCGAGCACCAGGGCAGGGGCGATCCGTGGCATGACTCGTGGGTAGCATGAACCCGCCAGGCCCGCCCGATGACCCGCACGCCGAGCTGGCGGCGCTGGTGCGCGACGTCCGCAACGGGCTGGCGTGGCGGGCCCGCGGCGGCGCCTACGCCGCGCCCGGCGGTCGCACCGCGCGACCGCCGGCGGCGCCGACCGACGCGGCGGTGAGCGCCCCGGCGCCGGACCTCGCGCGCGTCGCCCCGGCCGCGGTCGCCGCCCGCGCGATCGAGGTGGCGGTCGACGTCGAGGCGCCCGCGCTCGGCCCGGCGCGGACGCTGCCGGTCATCCGCGAGGATCTGGGCGAGTGCACGCGCTGCAAGCTGTCGGAGACCCGGCAGAAGATCGTCTTCGGCGTCGGGCCGGCGCTGGCGCCGCTGATGTTCATCGGCGAGGCCCCGGGGGCCGACGAGGACCGCCAGGGCGAGCCGTTCGTCGGCCGCGCCGGCGAGCTGCTCGACAAGATGATCGAGGCGATGGGCTGGGGCCGCGGCGACGTCTACATCGCCAACGTGCTCAAGTGCCGCCCGCCCGGCAACCGCAACCCCGAGCCCGACGAGGTCGCGGCGTGTCGGCCGTTCCTCGACGCGCAGATCCAGGCGGTGCGGCCGCGGATCATCGTCACGCTGGGCCGGCCGGCGGCCAACGTCGTGCTCGGCAACGACGCGCCGATCAGCGCGCTGCGCGGCCGCTTCCACGAGCACCGCGGCGTGCGCGTGATGCCGACGTTCCACCCGGCGTTCCTGCTGCGGCAGCCCGAGCGCAAGCGCGACGCGTGGAGCGACCTGAAGCAGGTGATCGCCGAGCTCGAGCGGCTCGGCGTCGCGCCGCCGCGGCCCGCGCGGGGATGACCGCGTTCGACGACGAGCTGGCGGTCGAGGCGTGGGAGGGCCGGCTGGCGCCGCTGCTCGATCAGCACGGCGCCGCGGTGATCGCCGCGCTGCGGACCGGCGCCCCGCGACCGCCGTGGCCCGACGCGCTGCGGACGCCGGCGCTGGCCCGCCTGGCGGCCCCCCACGATCCGGCGTGGGCGGCGCGGGCCCGCACGCTGGCGCGCTGGTCGCTCGCGGCGCGGCTCGAGGCCACGCCGGTGATGATCGCGGCGCGCCGGACGCCGGCCACCGCCGCCGGGCTGGCGGCGCGCCACGCGGCGCTGCGCACCGCCGCCGCGTCGCTGGGGCACCCCGACGCGGGGGCGCTGGTCGACGCGCTGTACGGCGCGCGGCCGAGCGCGGCCCCGGCCGACGACGACGCCACCGACGGCCCGGCCCCGTCGATCCCGGCGCTGCCGCTGCCCACCTGGGTCGAGGTGCGCGCGGCGCTGGCGGCCCACGCCGGCGTCGACCCGCGCGCGGTGGCGGTGATCGACGACGCGCACGCGGCGGCCACGGTGCTGACCACCGCCGGCGCGGTGTGCGCGTTCCCGCCGGTCACCGATCTGGGCAGCCTGACCGTCGCGGCCCACGAGCTGGGCCACGGCGTCTACGCCGCGGCGATGCGCGGGCTGCCGCTGGGCCTGGCGGCGGCGCCGAGCCGGCGCTTCGACGAGGCGGTGGCGGCGTGGGCGGTGCGCGCCCTCGAGGAGGTGCTGCCGCCGGCGTGGGCGGTGGTGGCGGCGTGGCGCCGGCAGCGCGGTGTGCGCGCCCGGGCGCGGCTGGCGCAGTGCGAGCACGCGGCGCTGGTGCTGGGCGACGCCGACGCGTGGGCGCGCGCGGTGGGGCCGTGGCGGCCGGCGCTGGCCCAGGCGCTGCTCGACGAGCCCGGGGTGGCGGCGACCTACGCCGCGGCCGATCGGCGCGCGCTGACGCCGGGCCCCGGCCAGATCGCGGCCTGGGGGCAGGCCGGCGCGGCGCTGAGCGTCGCGGGTCTGGCATGATGCCGCCCGTGCGCGCGTACCTGCTGTCGCTGGCGATCGCCACCGGTTCGGCGATCGTCGGGTGCCGCGCCCACGTCGACGTGGCCACGCTCGAGCGCCGGCTCGGCCCCGACGGCGCGGCCGACGCGCTGACCTTGCGGCTGGCCGCCGATCCGCGCGACGCGGCGGCGTGGCGCGCGCTGGCGATCGTCGAGACCGATCGCCAGCGGCCGGGCGCGGCGCTGGTGGCGTTCGAGCGCGCCGCGGCGCTGGGGGCGGCGTTCCGCGCCGGCCTCGCCGCCGGCGACGCGCGGCGGCTGGCGGCGCTGCTGATCGCGCGGGCCGAGGCGCGGGTGGCGCGGCGCAGCCCCGGCGCCGACGCCGACGTCGCGCGGGCCGCCGGGCTGGGCGCCGCGGTCGATCCGACGCTGCGCGCCCGCGCCGCGCTGATCGCGATCGCCGGCGATCTGGCCCACGTCGATCCGCGACGGCGCGACGCCGGCGTCGCGCGGCTGCGCACGATCGACCCCGGGCTGGCCGGCGGGCTGGCGGCCGACGCCACCGACGCCGACGTCGCGACCACCGCGGCGTGGCTGCGCGACGTCGGGGCGCGGCGGCTGGCGTTCACGATCCTCGACCGCCGCGTCGAGGACGCCCGCGGCCGCGGCGCGCGGCCGGCGTTCACGCCGACGACGTGGGCGGCGTGGCTCGGGCTGCGCCGCTGGTGGTCGGGGACCGACGATCCGATCGACCAGGTGACGCTCGACGAGCTGCGCGCGCGCGGCGTCGCCACCTGCGCCTACGCGCGGGGCCCGCGCGATCCGGGCTGCGACGTGGTCGCCACCGCCGGCAGCGCCGAGGCCGACGGCGCCGCGTGGGAGCCCGCGCTGGTCGCGGCCTGGCAGCGCGACGGCTGGCGCGCGGTCGACGCCGACGCCGCGATGGCGTGGATGATCGTCGCGGCGCGCGCGGCGCGCCGCGGCCAGCTGCCGTCGTGGGAGCACGCCGTGCGCGCCCACGTCGACGTCGCGGCGATCGCGGCGACGCCCGGGCTGCCGGCGTGGGCCCGCGCGGCGCTGGCGGTCGCCGACGGGACGGCGGCCGCGCTGCCGGAGGCCGACGCGCCGCCGGCGATCGTCGCGCTGGCGGTCGAACGCGCGCGCGCGGCCGCGGCCGCCGGCGACTGG
>JAEUJY010000114.1 GCA_016794525.1 Myxococcales bacterium | reverse complement strand
ACCCCAACCACGGAGACCACCATGCTCGATGCTCAGCTGCTCACTCTCGAACTCATCCGCGCGCTGCGCCCGCTGTGCGAGCAGATCGCGCGGTCGTCTGGCGACCTCGCCGATCAGCTGCGGCGCGCTGCGACCAGCGTGATGCTTAACCTCGGCGAGGGCGTGCGCCGCACCGGCCGCGACAAGAAGCGCGCGTACCGCATCGCCGCCGCCGAGGCGCGGGAGGTGGGCGCCGCCCTCGAGGCCGCGGTCGCCTGGGCCTGGGTCGATGACGCGGCGGTCACCGCGGCGCGCGCGCTCGCCGACCGCGTCGGGCGGATCACCTACGCGCTGGCGCGGTAGCCCCGGCGGGGGCCGCGCGCCCCTTTCGGGATCGGGATCGGGATCGGGATCGGGATCGGGATCGGGATCGGGATCGGGATCGGGATCGGGATCGGGATCGGGATCGGGATCGGGATCGGGATCGGAATCGGGATCGGGATCGGGATCGGGAACCGGATCGGGAACCGGATCGGGAACCGGATCGGGAACCGGATCGGGAACCGGATCGGGAACCGGATCGGGATCCGGGATCCCGCTCGGGGTCGCTAGTCTTTGACCATGCGCAGGTAGAGCGCGGCGCTCTTGTTGGTCGGGTCGCGCTGGAGGACCTCGCGCCACTCGTGGACGGCGTCTTCCTTGCGACCGGCGGAGAAGTAGGCGACGCCGAGGTGCACGCGGGCGGGCAGGTACTCGGGGCGCTGATCGCGGGCGGTGGTCAGCTCGTGGATGGCGGCGTCGTGGTCGCCCATGTCGCGGTAGACGGCGCCCAGGCGGACCCGCAGGTCGGCGAACTCGGGGCACAGGCCGAGCGCGTTGCCGTACTCGCGCACGGCCTCGTCGTACATCGCGAGGCTGGCGTAGCCGGCGCCGAGGTCGGCGTGCATGTTGGCGAGCTTGCCGCGCGCGAACGGGTCGATGCTGCGCGGGGCCTTGTAGCTGGTGGTGACGACGCGCGAGTACACCTCGCGGGCGCGATCGTACTTGCCGCGATCGTTGTACGTCACCGACAGGTTGAGCGCGGCCTCGGTGTAGTTGGGGTTGATCGCCAGCGCCGCCTCGAAGGCCTGCTCGGCCTCCTGGAACCGACCCTGCGCGTGGTAGATGACCCCGAGCATGTTCGAGACGTCCGCGAAGCGCGGCTCGATCGCGACCGCCTCGGCGAGGAGCGGCTCGGCCTTGTCGTACTCGCCGGCCTTGTAGTGCTCGCGGCCGAGCGAGATGAGCTGATCGACGCGTTCCGACATGGTGGCTCCGGCTACGGCTTCTTGGCAGGCGCGGCCGCGGGCAGCCGGGCGATGGCGCCCTTGGCGTCGCCGGCCTGGCCGCTCTGCGGGTACTTCTGGATCAGCTCGCCCCACGCCTCGCGCGCACGGTCGGGCATGTCGACCTTGGCGTAGGCGCGGCCGAGCAGCCACAGCGCGCGCTCGTCGTAGCCGACGCCGCGGTAGCGATCGAGCAGGCGCCGCAGCCGCAGCACCGTGCCCATCGGCTTGCCCTTGTCCCAGTAATAGGTGGCGACGTACCACTCGTGATCGGCGAGCCGCCGGGCGACCTTGGCCCGCAGCTCCTCGCCGCGCTTGCGGAACGGCGAGTCGGGGAACTTCTCGAGGAACTTGTCGAGCTCCTGCGCCGCCTCCTCGATCGAGGTCTGGTCCTTCTCGTAGGACGGCGGCAGGATCCACATGTCGCCGGGCAGCTCCTTGTAGTACGCCTCGGCGATGCGCAGGCTGGTGTAGCCGTTGGCGACCAGCTCGTGGGTCACGTGGAGCTTGGCGAAGACCTTGTAGCTCTCGGCGGCGTCGAGGTACTGCTCGGCGCCGAACAGCGAGTCGGCCAGCCGCAGCTCGGCCAGCACGGCGAACTTCGAGTACGGGAACCGGCTGCGGATGAAGCCGAAGTACTTGCCGGCGGCTTCCCACTCGTGCCGCTCGAGCATCTCCATGCCGCGGTCGTAGTTTTTCTGCGCCGACACCGAGTAGTCGACCGCGGTGGGGCCGCTGCGCCCTCCGCAGGCGAGGGTGGCCAGCGCCAGCGCGAGCACGAGTCCGATACGACGCGAAATCATCTGGGAAGTCCCGAGGTTGGGCATGTGTACACCGGCGAGGCTGACGGGGTCAAACGAAGGCACGCACGGCGGCGTAGGCATTGGACCACCGAGGCCCGCGGCGGGTTGCCGGCGGTCGACGCTTGTGGCTCCATGGCCCCATGGATCGTCGGCTCATGGCTCTGGCAGTGGCTACCACGGCGGCGGCGGCGTGCGGAGGCGCGGCGACGCGATCCCTGGTGACGCTGGCGCCGCCGCCGGCGCCCAGCACGGTCGCCACCCTGGCCGGCAACCTGTGCGACGGCCAGGTGTGCCAGTGCCGCGCCGCCGACGGCCCGGGGGACGGCGGCGCCGGCGCCCCGCCCGACGGCGTGAAGCGCTTCGAGATCCGGGTCGGCCCGTCGGAGCACGCGCTGTGGGTCACCGTCGACGACATGGTGCTCTACAAGAGCGTCGCCCGGGCCGAGGACTGCTTCTACGTCGACCTGGGCGCCGGCGATCACAGGCTCGGGCTGCGCGCGGCCAACCCCGGCGGCGTGTCGGCGGCGGTGACGGTGTCGGAGTACGCCGCGGCCACCCAGTCCTGGTACGACACGTTCCGGTTCGCGTGCGGCGCGCCCGGCGTGTGCTCCTACGACGAGCTGGCCGAGTTCAAGGACGGCCTGGCCAAGTACAAGCGCGACATCCACGATCCGTGCGGCTCGGTGAAGATCAAGGGCCTGGCCTGGGACACCGACGTCGCCCCGGATACGCAGCACCCCGGCAACCTGCAGGTCGCGTGGACCCTCGACGTCTACGAGTTCACGCCCAAGCACCCGCACGGCGATCCGGCGTGCGCGACGCGCTTCGAGTGATCGCGTGACCTTCGCGTACCCCGACGCGTACGACGTGATCGTCGTCGGCGCCGGCCACGCCGGCTGCGAGGCGGCGCTGGCGGCGGCGCGGATCGGCGCGCGCACGCTGGTCCTCACCGGCTCGCTCGAGCTGGTCGCGCAGATGTCGTGCAACCCGGCGATCGGCGGCGTCGCCAAGGGTCACCTGGTCAAGGAGATCGACGCGCTCGGCGGGGCGATGGCTCAGGTCATCGACGCGACCGGCATCCAGTTCCGCCGGCTCAACGCGTCGAAGGGCCCGGCGGTGCGCTCGACGCGGGCCCAGGCCGACAAGCGCCGCTACCGCGAGGCGATGCGGGCGCGGCTCGAGGACGCGCCCGGGGTGGCGCTGCGCCAGGCCGAGGTCGCGAGCATCGACACCGACGACGGGCCGGGCGCGCGGCCGCGGGTGGTCGGCGTCACCACCACGATGGGCGTGCGCTACCGCGGCCGCGCGGTCGTGATCACCACCGGCACGTTCCTGCGCGGGGCGATCTTCGTCGGCGACGCCCGGGCCGCCGGCGGCCGGGCCGGCGAGGCGCCGTCGCTGTCGCTGTCGGGCTCGCTGGCGCGGCTGGGCCTGCCGCTGGCGCGGCTCAAGACCGGCACGCCGTGCCGCCTCGACGGCAAGACCATCGACTACGCCGCGCTCGAGCTGCAGCCGGGCGACGAACCGCCGCCGCGGTTCGCGCTCGATCACGACGGCGCGCCGCCGCCGCTGCCGCAGCGGCCGTGCTGGATCACCTACACCACCGCCGCGACCCACGAGCTGATCCGCGCCAACCTGCACCGCTCGCCCTTGTACCAGGGGGCGATCGAGGGCGTCGGCCCGCGCTACTGCCCGTCGATCGAGGACAAGGTCGTCCGGTTTACGGACAAGGAGCGCCACCAGATCTACCTGGAGCCCGAGTCCACCGACAGCTTCGATCGCGGCGAGATCTATCCCAACGGCATCTCGACGTCCTTGCCGTACGACGTGCAGCTGGCGCTGGTGCGATCGATCCCCGGCCTCGAGCGCGCGGAGATGACCCGGCCCGGCTACGCGGTCGAGTACGACTACGTCGACCCGCGCGAGCTGTACCCGACGCTCGAGACCCGGCGGGTCGCGGGGCTCTACCTCGGCGGGCAGATCAACGGCACGTCGGGCTACGAGGAGGCGGCGATCCAGGGGCTGCTCGCCGGCGCCAACGCGGCGCTGGCGCTGGCCGGGCGCGCGCCCTTGGTGCTGTCGCGGGCGGCGGCCTACGGCGGCGTGCTGGTCGACGACCTGGTCACCCGCGGCACCAAGGAGCCGTACCGGATGATGACGTCGCGCGCCGAGTTCCGGCTGCTGCTCCGCGAGGACAACACCGCCGAGCGGCTGACGCCGGTGGCGCGCGCAGCGGGCCTCATCGACGACGCGCGCTGGGTGTGGTTCGAGCGGCGCACCGCCGCGCTGGCCGCGGCCCGGGCCCGGGTGCAGGCGGCGTCGGTCACCGGCACCGCGGCGGTCGAGGCGGCGCTCGCCCGGCGCGGCTCGGCGTCGATCGCCGGGCGCCGGGTCACGCTGGCCGAGCTGCTGCGCCGGCCCGAGCTCGACTGGCGGGCGGTCGAGGAGGTCGCGGCCGCCGGCGACCTCGCCGGCAGCGACGCGCCCGCCGAGCTGGCCGAGATCGTCGAGACCGAGGTGAAGTACGAGGGCTACCTCAAGCGGCAGGCCGCCGACGCGGCGCGGCTGGTCGAGGCCGATCGCGTGCCGCTGGCCGACGAGCTCGACTACGCCGCCATCCCCGGGCTGTCGCGCGAGGTCGTCGAGAAGCTGTCGACGCTGCGGCCGGTGTCGGTGGGGCAGGCGGCGCGCATCGACGGCGTGACGCCGGCGGCCGTCTCGATCTTGATGACCCACCGCGCCTTGCGCACACGCCGTGGGATAGACTCGGGCGGATGAACCAGCGACTGTCGTGGACGATCGGTAGCCTCGCGCTCGGCCTGCTCGCCGCCTCTCCCGCCCGCGCCGGCGGCCTGTACCTGCCCGGCTCGGGGACCGTCTCGGTCGGCCGCGCCGGCGCGTCGGTGGCGTCGCTCGACGATCCGTCGGCGATCGGCGTGAACCCGGCCGGCATCGCCGGCACCAAGGGCACGGTGGTCTACGTCGGCGCGTCGCTGATCAGCTTCAACCTGACGTTCCACCGCTACGGCGTCTACGAGGACGTCGCCGGGCGCACCGACCCGTGGGAGGGCCAGGCCTACGGCGCGGTGTCCGACGACTCGAAGCCGGCGATCGGCGTCGGGCCGTTCCAGGCGGTGCCGACGCTCGCGGTGGCGCACAGCCTCGACAAGTTCGTCAAGGGCCTGACCATCGGCGCCGGCATCTACGCGCCGACCGCGTACCCCGCGCGCCGCATGGGCGCCGACTACACGCTCGAGGATCCCAACACGCCGCCGCCGCCGACCCGCTACGACGTCATCGAGCAGAACGCCGCGGTGGTGCTGCCGTCGATCATGGTGGCGTACCGGCCGATCGACAAGCTCGACCTCGGCGCGCGGTTCTCGTCGGGCTTCGGCGACTTCGACGCGACGACCTACGTCTGGGGCCTGGCCAACTTCGAGGAGTGGGCCGGCAAGGACGCCAAGTTCCACGTCAAGGTGAAGGACATGTTCGTCCCGGCGTTCGGGCTGGGCGCGCGCTACCGAGTGAGCCCGGCGATCGAGGTCGGCGCCGCGTGGGCCAGCGCGGTCAACGTCGAGGCCAGCGGCACCGGCGACACCGTGCAGGGCTCGGGCGTCGAGCTCGGGCCGGGCCAGCGCCCGACGATCATCCCGGTCGAGGACAGCGCGGCGGCGTGCGCCAAGGGCGGCACCGCCGCGGCGCTCAAGGCCTGCGTCAACATCGTGTTGCCGATGACCGCCACGGTCGGCGGTCGCTACATCGTCCGCGACGCCGCGGGCGCGCAGGTCGCTGACGTCGAGGCCAACGTGCAGTGGGAGCAGTGGAGCGACGCCTCGATCCAGGAGGTCATCGTCGACGGCTTCGCGTCGCTCGACGGCACTACCAACGCCGGCGTGCCGCTCAACAAGAGCCTCATCCGCCACAACTTCCAGGACACGTTCTCGCTGCGGCTCGGCGGCAGCTACCAGCGCGTCATGGGCCCGGGCCTGGTGACCCTGCGCGGCGGCGTCGCCTACGACACCGCCGCCGCCAAGGACAACTGGGAGCGCGCCGACCTCGACGGCGCCGCCCGCACCACCGCCACGCTCGGCGCGTCCCTGACGCTGTCGAAGGTCCGCATCGATCTCGGCGGCGGCATCGTCCACGAGGGCACCCGCACGCAGAACACCGGCTGCAACAACAACACGCTCGGCGCCAACTGCACCGGCCCCGGCCTCCTGCCGCCCGACTCGCGCACCGGCCCCGACCCGATCCAGCCGGTCGCCGGCACCGGCAGCCAGCAGATCAGCCCGATCAACCAGGGCGCGATCAAGAGCGGCTACGGCATCCTGCTCCTCGGCGTCACGACCTGGTTCTGAGGGCGAGGGGCGGGGGCGGCGGGGGCGGGGACCGGGGCCGTGGCCGCGGCCGTGACCGTGGCCGTGGCTGGGACCGTGGCCGTGGCGTGGCCGTGGCCGTGAGACGGTGGGGCTAGCTCCCGGAGCGCTGATGGAGTTGGCGGCGGTGATGGACAACCGCGTCAGGTGGCGGTGGCGGCTTGCCGGTGGCGGGAGCGTCGCGCGGTTGCCCACGCCTTGAATCGCGGCGCGGCGGGGATGGCGTGGCGGGGGTGGGGGAGGTGGCGCCGTGCTTCACAACCCCACAGCGCCCGCTGCTATCCCGTGATCGCTTCGCGTGGAGCCCAGAACCCAGAGGAAGCGGAGGAGGCGCGGAGCGCGCGTGGACCGGTGCCCTCGCGGCGTCGCGGTCGCCGGGGCAGAGCATCGCGGCGAGTGCTGCTCGGGTGGCGTGGCACCGCGATCAGCGCTGCTCTCCTCTCTCTCCCCAACAAACGAAGTGATCAGGGCCCGGTGACCCGCGCTGTGCGGGTTGTGAATCGCGGCGCCCCCGTGTGGGCGTCGGGTGCGCCGGCGTCGCCGCGCCGCGATTCAAGGCGGTGTGGGCAACCGCGCGATGCTCGCGCTGGTGGCGCGGCCGGTGCGCCGGCAGGCGCGGTTGTCCAGCACCGCCCGCAACTCCACAGCGCGCTCGGAGCCGGACGTCGGTCCCAGGCGTCTCTGTCGAGAGCCCGCAGGCATGGCGAGCGCCGCCCGCATGGCGGGGCCGCCGCACGCCGGAGGCCGCCGCGGCGCGGAGGGCGTCGCCGCGTGGGAGGGCATCGCCGCGTGGGCCGCCGTCGCCGCGCGGGCCGCCGTCGCCGCGCGGGCCGCCGTCGTCGCGCGGGAGGCCCGCGGCTGAAAAATCGACGGCCGCCGCGTCGATTCTGCCTTGCCATCGTCGCCGTCGGTGATATATACGCCCAATGAAGATGGCGGCGCAGGCGACGGGGAGAACGCGGTCGAGGAAGCTGACGCAGCTCGGGCTGCCCGGGACGGACGCGCCGCCACGCCGGGCCGGCAGCAACGCGAACGGGCACGGCGGTAAGCGACCCGGGGCGGGGCGGAAGCGGACGCTGCCGGGGCCGGCGCGCGGTGCGCATCGGACGCGGCCGTTCCACGACCGGCGGCTGCCCGTGCACGTTGTCCTGCGCGTGACGCAGGAGGTAGGCCGCCTGCGCCGCGACAAGGCGTACGCAGCGGTGCGGCTGGCGATGATCGCGCTGCTGCTCGCCGGGCGCACCGGCTTCCGCGTCGTGCATATGTCGATCCAGCGGCACCACATCCATCTGCTGTGCGAGGCCGACGACCGCGTCGCGCTGGCCAACGGCGTGCGGGCGCTGTGCATCTCGACGGCGAGGCGGCTGAACGCGCTGGTGTCGCAGGAGCGCGGCGAGCGGCGACGCGGGCGGGTGTTCACCGACCGCTACCACGCGACGGCGATCACCAAGCCGCGGCAGGCCCGCCACGCGCTGGCGTACGTGCTGAACAACTGGCGGCGACACCATGAGGACCACGTCGGCGTGGGCGCGGGGCGGCGGGCCATGGTCGATCGGTACGCGAGCGGCGTCGCGTTCGGCGGGTGGGCCGAGCGCGACGGCGTGCCGTTCGCCTGGCCGAAGGGGTTCGAGCCATTGCCGACGGCGGCGCCGACGACGTGGCTGTTGCAGGAGGGCTGGCGACGCGGGGGGACGGCGCCGAGTCTGTGGGAGGTGCCGGGGCCGATGTAACCGTGGCCGCGACGGCGACCGTGACCGCGACGGAGCCCGAGCCCGAGCCCGATCCCGATCCCGATCCCGATCCCGATCCCGATCTCGATCCCGATTCGGATCCCGATCCGGATCCCGATCCGGATCCCGATCCGGATCCCGATCCCGATCCCGATCCCGATCCCGATCCCGATCCGGATCCGGATCCCGATCCCGATCTCGATCCCGATCCCGATCCCGATCCCGGATCCCGATCTGGATCCCGATCCCGATCCGGATCCTGATTCCCGATCCCGACGCCGTGTTCAGGCGTGGCCCGGCACGAGCGCGGCGGTCATGGCGGCGGGGGCGCGCAGGCCCTGGCGGGAGAAGAACGCGGTGGCGGCCTCGACCGCCGCGCGCCCGGCGGCGCCGCCGCGCAGCGGGCCGTCGATGGCGCGCACGCACGCGGCGTGGAGGCCCAGGTCGGTGGCGTCGAGCGCGGCGATCGCGGCGCCGCGCAGGTCGGCGGCGCGCGCGTCCTGACCGCGGCGGGCGGCGACGCCGGCGCGCACGATCAGCGCGAGGCCGCGGGCCCAGGCGGCGCGCTCACCGTCGAGCTGCTTGGCCAGCCGGAGCGCGCGGCGCAGGCGCGGATCGGCGCGGCCGCGCGCCGCCGCGACCAGCGTGCGCGCGTACAGGTCGCGGGTGATCACGCGGATGAACTGGACGCGCGCGAGGTGCGAGCGCTCGAGGCCGCGCCACAGCTCGGCGAGCTGGAGCTCGGCGGCGGCGAGGTCGCCGCGGTAGAGCCGGGCCGCGATCTCGGCGGCGGTGGCGTAGTAGTGCTGGACGTGGAAGCCCGGCGCGGTCCACGCGCGACGCGCGGCCAGCGCGGCGTCGATCGCGCCGGCGGGGTCGTCGCCGGTGAGGTGCACGAACGGCAGCACCGCGGCGCGGATCGTCGTGCCGCCGTAGCGATCGCCGCGGTCGTCGCACTCGCGCAGCGCGCCGGGCAGCCACGCCGCCAGGGCCGCGCTCTCGCCACGCATCATGACCGCGCGCGCGTACCACAGCTGGCTGGTCGCCAGCTCCCAGGTGACGCCGGTGCAGCGCTCGCGCAGCGCGACCTCGGCCTCGCGCGAGGCGGTCTCGGCGCGCGCGAACTCGCCGCACAGGAACGCGACCTGGCCGATCGCGGCGCTGACGAACGCGCGCGCCTGCGGGTGATCGCAGCGCGCGGCCAGCGCCTCGGCGTCGCGCAGCAGCGCCTCTGCCCCCGGCTTGCCGCGCGAGCCGCGCATCGACGTGAACGCCGCCTCGATCGCGGTCGCGCGCGACAGCCGGAACGGATCGTCGTGGCGGCGCGCCAGGAGCAAGCCACGGGTGTGGAACACGTGGCCGCGCACCACGTCGACCATCCCCAGCGAGACCGCCAGGTGCCAGCACAGGTCGATCCGCGATCGGGTCGGCGCGTCGGGCGCGCCGCGCGGCCGGCTCGGCAGGCGCAGCCGCACCCGGTTCCACACCACGGTCCGCAGCGCCGCGCCGGGCGTGGCCGGGTAGGGCATGCCCTCGGCGGTCAGCAGCTCGGTGATCGCCGCCAGCCCCTCGGTGATGTGCCCCGACAACAGGAACTGCTGCGCGGCGCGGCGGCGCAGATCGAGCGCGTCGGCGGCGGCGCTGCCCGGCACCGCGCGGACGTACGCGGCCGCCGCCTCCTGGCCGCGCCCAGCCGCGGCCAGCACGTCGCCGAGCTGGGCCCACGCCGGCCGCGCCGCGTCGTCGTCGTCGCCCAGCTCGATCGCGCGCCGCAGCCACCGGGCCGCCCGATCGAACGCCAGCGCCCGCGCCGCGTTGCTGGCCGCCCGCAGCGCCGCGGCGGCGGCGGGCGCGCGCTGGCCGGCGGCCTCGAGGTGCGGCGCCAGGGCCTCGGGATCGTCGACGCCGCTGGCGGTGAGCGCTCGGGCCAGCGCGCCGTGCAGGTCGCGCACCTCGGCCGGCGCGAGCGTCGCCAGCGCGGCCGCGCGCACCCGCGCGTGGTACGGCTCGACGCGATCGTCGGCCCGGGCGCCGGTGGCCCGCACCAACGACGCCGCGCGCAGCCCGCTCAGCTGGCGCTGCAGCTCGTAGCTGGTGACGTCGCGTGCGTGCGCGACGACGGCGCGCGGCAGCGGATAGCCGGCGACCGCGAGCAGCGCGAGCACCGCGCGCGCCGCTGGATCCAGCGCGGCGATCCGCGCCTGCAGCGCGCCGTCGAGGTCGAGCGGCGCCGCCGCCGGGTCGGCCAGCGACCGGGTCAGCTCGCCGATGAACAGCGGGTGGCCGGCCGACTCGCGCGCGATCGCGGCGGCCCGCGCCGCGCCGGCGGGCCCGGCCAACAGCGCCCGCGCCAGCGCCAGCGCGTCCTCGGTCGGCAGCGGCGCCAGCGGGATGAGCTGCGCCGGCACCGCGAGCGTGTCGAGGCGGTCGCCGCCCGGCACGTCGGCGCGCCGCGCCAGCACCATCAGGCACGGTGGCGCGTCCGGCGGGCGCACCACCTCGTGCAACAGCGCCACCGAGTCGTCGTCGGCCCACTGCGCGTCGTCGACCGAGATCACCAGCGGCTGGCGCGCCGCGATCGCGCCGATCAGCTCGCGCAGCACGGCGAACATGCGGGTGCGCAGCGCGTGCGGATCGATCAGCTCGATCGCCGACGCGTCGGCCAACGCCGGCACGCGCCCCAGCACCGGGAACACCCGGGTGAGCAGCGCTGCCTGCGGCGGCAGCAGCGCCTCGACCTCCGGCGCCGGCCGTCCGGCCAGGTGATCGGCCAGCGCGTCGATCACGCCGTCGACGGCGTTGTACGGCACCGACTCGTGCTCGTGGCAGCGGCTGCGCAGCACCAGCGTCGTCGGCGCGGTCGCGGCGAGCCCGTCGAGGAACTGCCGCAACAGCGTCGACTTGCCGATGCCGGACTCGCCGACGAGCGTCACCACCACCGCGGCGCCGCCGCGCACCTGGGCCAGCGCCGCGCGCAGCCGCGCCAGCTCGGCGCTGCGGCCGACGAACACCGCCGGCCCGGCGCGGGTGACCGACGCCGTCGCCGCGTGGCCGACGGCGCCGCCGCGCCAGGCCTCGACCGCCGCCTGCCGGTCGGACGGTGCGTCGGCCAAGAGGCCGTGGCAGATCGCGATCAGCCCCGGATCGCCGACCGTGATCGGCGCGAACCCCGCGCCCTCGCGGCGGGCCAGCACGATCTCGTACGCCGTGCCGTCGTGCGGCAGCCGACCGGTGAGCGCCTCGTACAGCATCACGCCGGCGGCGTACCAATCGGCCGGTGGCCCGGCGCGCTCGCCGCGGGCCTGCTCGGGCGCGAGGTACGCGGCGGTGCCGACCACGCGCTCGCCGGTCCACCGCGACGGCTGGGCGCGCCCCGCGGCTAGCCCGAAGTCGAGCAGCACGACGCGGCCGCTCGCGGTGCACAGCACGTTCGACGGCTTGAGATCGCGGTGGACCAGGCCCGCCGCGTGGACCGCCGCCAGCGCGTCGGCGAGCTGCGCGAACGCCGCCGCGACGCGATGCGGGCGCTCGGCCGGGGGCGCCGCCGCGAGGTGCTCGGTCAGCGTCACCCCGTCGACCAGCTCCATCGTGAAGAACCACGCGCCGTCGTGCTCGAACAGCTCGCCGAAGCTCACCACCCCGGGGTGCTGCACCTCCTGCAGCAGCCGGAACTCGGCCTTCAGCCGGCCGATCGCCTCCGGATCCACGCGGTGCAAGACCTTGAGCGTCACGGTCGCGCCGGTGTCGACGTCGTGGGCCTCGTAGACCTCGCCCATGGCGCCGACGCCCAGCTCGCGCACCAGGCGGAACCGCGGCGTGCCCTGGAAGTCGCCCCCGAAGTCCATCGCCTCCAGTATCCATCGATCGCCGCCGCCGCGGGGCGCGGCGCGTGTCGACGTCGGAGGCGCGGCGCCTCGCTGGCGCTGGGCTACCGCGGCGTGAGCGGATCGCCCCACTCGGCGACCAGCGCGGCGCTGCCATCGGGGGCGATCGTGGTGCGCCAGTGGTGCGACTGGATGCAGCCGGCCTGGCAGTCGCCCCAGCCGATCCAGAACTCGAGCGTGCGGGTCCCGGCGGCGTCGACGCCGAGGTCGATCACGTCGGACGAGCTGCCGGCGCCACGCTCGGAGAACCGCTCGACCGTGATGCTGGGCACCGCGGCCAGCGCGGCCGCGACGTTGGCGGCCGAGACCGCGCCGCGCGACTGGAAGCCGGCCACGGCCACGCCGGTCACCGACGTGAGCGTGAAGTCCCAGACGTCCATCGCGGCGACCACGGCGTCGACGGTCGCGTCGCCGCTTGGTCCGAGGCCCGCGCTCCACGCGGCGGCGAGCGCCGGATCGTGGATGTACCACGTCACCTGGCCGCGCTCCTGGTTCCACGACGCGGCGGTCGGGACCACGTCCAGCTGCGCGCGCAGCGGCGCGAAACCGGCGCGGATCACCGCCGCCGCCGCGTCGACCTCGGCCTGGGTCGGGATGATCGCCGCGGTCGCGCGCTTGGCCAGCTCGTGCGCCGACAGGCACAGCGGCGAGCGGTGGTCGCGCACGATCTCCCGCGCTCCGCACGGCAGCTCCTCGTCGACCGGCTCGCTGCACGCCGCGATCAGCGCCGCGACACCGCCGAGACCGACCATCGCGACGCGCCGCATGGCCCGAGTGTAGCGCGCCTTTGGCGGCGCGGCGCGGCGCGGCGCGGCGCGGCGCGGTGCGGCGTGGCGCGACTCGTCGTGGCGGGCAGCCTGGATAGGCCCTGGTGTGACGACGCGGGAGGCATCGCGACGGGCGCGTCAAGGTCCACGGCGCGCCGGACCCTGTGCGCTGGGCTTGACAGCTGGCGGTGGAGTTGTTATTAGTGCCGAAATCAAGATGAGTCGTGGTCGTCGTCGAGGGAAGTCGAGGCAGCTGTCGCTGGACGAGGCGCGGCGGCCGAGCGGGCATGGCGGGTGGCGGCCGGGGGCCGGGCGGAAGAAGCGGGCGGGGGCGTGCGCGCACGTGGCGCGGGGCCGGTTCGCGGCGTCGGTGCCGGTGCACGTCACGCTGAAGGTGATCGGCGGGCTGCCGTCGTTCCGGCGGGAGGCGGTCGCGCGGGTGGTGCGGGCGGCGATCGCGGCGGGCGGGCACCGCGGCGACTTCCGCGTCGTGCACTTCAGCGTGCTCGGGGACCACCTGCACTTCGTCGTCGAGGCGGCCGGCGCAGTGGCGCTAGCGCGCGGGATGCAAGGTCTGACGATCCGCCTGGCGCGGCGGCTCAACGTGCTGCTCGGGAGGCGCGGCAAGCTGTTCGCGCAGCGCTACCACGCACGGCCACTGCGGACGCCGACCGAGGTACGCAACGCCATCCGCTACGTGCTGCTGAATGCCCGGCATCACGGCGCGGCGCGCGGCGCCGTGCTGTCCCGGGGCTGGCTCGATCCGTACTCGAGCGCGCTGTGGTTCGACGGCTGGAAGGCCGCGGTGCGCGCCGATACGCCGTGGCTGCGCGCGCTGGCCAAGGCGGGCTGCCCGACGGCGGCGCCGCGGACGTGGCTGCTCAAGGAGGGCTGGCGCCGCGGCGGCGGGCTGATCGGCGTCGATGAGGTTCCCGGGCCAGCACAGCCCAGCGCCTAGCGCGGCTGCTCTGGGGCCACCGCCGACGTCGCTTCCCGGCGCCGTCGCTGGCCCGTGTCGGGCACGGGCTCGGCACGCATGGGGGATGGGCACGGGCTTGGGCACGGGCACGGGCACGGGCACGGGCACGGGCGCCGCCCGGTTGAGCGGGCCGGCTACTCGGCGACGGTCACCGCGACGGCCGGGGCCCAGTGCTTGTCTTCGTCGGTGTAGTACAGGTACGCCGACGAGGCGGGGGCCTCGTAGGTGCCGGGCACGGCGGCGAGGAGGTTGAGGTCGACCTGCTTGTGCGCCGACGGCGGCAGCGCGCGCCAGTACAGGATGACCTCGCGCGGGCCGGTCTCGTAGAAGTCGATCAGGCCCTTGTCGCGCAGCTCCTTCAGCTGCCAGGTCTGGAACACCAGGCCGCCGGGGATGCCGATGCGCGCCAGCGTCATCGGCTGGCCGGTCGCGGTGCGGTTGTCGACCTGGGCGCGCAAGGTCACGCCCTCGCCCATGCGCACGCGGTCCTGCAGGAGCTGCGTCGACACGGCGACGGCGGCGCGCGGCGACGACTGCGGCTGCGCGGCGCGGTAGGCGACGGCGATCGAGTAGGGCAGGCTGGCGGCGCTGTCGAGCTTGAGCTCGATGGTGTTCGGGCCCGGCCGGAGCGCGCCGGCCAGATCGTCCCACGTGAGCGCGTCCTTGCGACCGGCCTCGAAGGCGATCGTGCCGGCGGGGCGGCCGTTGACGATCAGCGTCGCGGTGCCGCCGGCGGGCATGCGCTTGCTCGCCTCGGCGTACGCGGTCAGCGCCTTCAGGCCGAGGATCGTCGCCTGGGTGTTGCTCCACTCGCCGTAGCCGCCGCGGTTGGCGTTGAGCCAGTCGATCGCCGCGCGCACCTCGGGCTGGTAGGCGTCGCCGGCCTTGAGCATCGCCAGCACCGCCAGCGCGGTGGTCTCGATCGTCAGCGACGCGCCGCCCGACATCGTGATCGACTCCTTGGCGCCCGGGAAGCTGCCGTCCTTGGCCTGCAGCCCCGCGAGACGCTTGGCCGCGGCCGCGCCGTCGCCGCCGCTCACGCGCTGCAGCGTGTTGGCAGCCAGCGCCAGCAGGTACGGATCGCGGGTGGCGGCGGCCAGCGCGCGCTGCACCTTCAGCTCGGCGGTCAGGCCGTCGGCGCGGCCGGCCTCGGCCAGCGCCCACATGATGTACGCGTTGGTCGTGTCGGCGCCGGCGCGGCCGAACGAGTCGAGCGCCGTCGACGAGCGGCTGAAGCCGCCCTGGCCGTCGCGCCGCTCCATCAGCCACGCCGCGGTGCGCTCGACCATCTGCGCGTCGACGTCGTAGACCTTCGCCATGTCGGCGAACTCCATCAGGCCGTAGGCGGTGAGCGCCTCGTGGCCGGGCGTCTGCCCGAACCACTCGTAGCCGCGCTGCTTGGTCTCGTAGCCGGTGAGCAGGCCATAGCCCTTGTCGAGCACCGCCTGCGACCGCTCGATCAGCGCCGGGTCGGCGTCGTCGGACGACGCCATGTACGCCAGCACCATCACGTTGGGGTAGTTGCTCGACGAGGTCTGCTCGAAGCAGCCGCCCGGCTCGCGGATCATGCCCTCCATGCCCTTGGTCATCGACGCCAGCGGCGACGGGTACATGGTCACGGTGGCGGTGAACGAGCCCGGCAACGCGCCGGTGAGGTCGAGCGTCTCGCGCGCCACCTGACCGCCGACCGCGGTGCCGGCGGCCGACACCTCGAACGGGAAGCCGCGCGGCACGACCCGGATGGTCTGGGTGACCTCGTCGGCGAGGCCGCGCGCGGTCACCTTCATCGCGACGTCGGCGGTGCCGCCGGTGGCGACCACCTCGAGCGGGACGAACAGCGCCTGCTTGGCGCCGGGCGCGAGCTTGATCGCGGTGGTCGGCGCGGGGCCGACGACCTTGAACGCGGTGCCGAACGCGGTGGTCAGCGTCGCGTCGAGCGCCGCCTCGGTCTGGTTGGTCAGCGTGATCGGCAGGCGGATGCGATCGCCGGCGGTGACCTCGACCGGCAGGTGCGCGTCGAGCGTGAGCGGCAGCTTCGACGTCAGCGCGACCTGCCCGCCGCCGGGCGTGCCGTCGGCGGCGAAGCCCTCGGCGGTGGCGCGGAACGCGGTCACCGCGTCGGAGGTGACGAACGCCACCTCGGCCTGGCCGCGGGCGTCGGTGGTGACGGTGGGGTTCCAGTAGATCGTCTCGCGGAAGTCGGTGCGCGGGCCGTCGTAGGCCGCGGTGTACTGCGGCACCGGGAACACCCGCACCGGCGCGAACTCGCCGGCGAAGCCCTGATCGCGGATCGCCAGGGCGTCGCCGCGCTCGTCGTCGAGCGCCTTGTCCTTCATCCGCAGGTTGCCGCGCCGGCCGGCCTTGGCGTCGTCGGCGTCGAGCCGGACGATCCGCGGCGGCGGTGGCGGCGGCGGCGCGTCGAGCATCGGCTCGGCCGGCTTCGCGGCGGGCGCGGCGCGGCGCGGCGGCGGCGCCGGCATCGGCGCGACCGCGGGCGGCCCCGGCATGCCCCCGGCGCCGGCCAT
>JAEUJY010000112.1 GCA_016794525.1 Myxococcales bacterium | reverse complement strand
CTGCGCAAGAACCTCTTCGACGTCCGTCGCACCGCCGCGGTCCAGAATCTCGAGACGATCCATCGACTGCTTGCAGCCGCCGCAGTCGACCTGCGGAGTGCAGCGCAATAACGCCACATTCAAACCGTTCGGTGTTCTAGTGAGACCCAGTTGCCGCTCGACCGTGCGGCAGCCCCCGACAGGGATGGTGTACTCGACGACACTGGCGTCGCGCCGACCTTCCACGGATCATTGAAATTGGCGTAGAACTCGACGATCGCCTCGAGCTGAAAGACATTGTGCAGATCGGTGTCGTTGAACTCGAACGGCGGTGCGGTCGACGTCCCGCCGTGTCCGACTCGAACTCTCAGTCGATCGAGGTACAGCGCCTTCTGGTTATTTCCGATTGTGCGCCATTGTGACGAGGCTTGGCCGAGGTTGTACCTCGCCGCCAGACTCTGCAATGTCGACCATGGGTACAAACGTGTGGCGGTCCGGGCGATGGCGGCGGCCTCAGAGAGGCCAGGGTCGAACAAGTCGGTGGGGCGCGGGAACGCCTGCAACAGCAGATCGACCTGAGGCTGTCCGTCTTCGACCTCGTCCCGCAGGTCGTCGAAGGTCCCCATGGGATCGATCGTACCGACCCCGAGCGACTTGATCGCCGCGAGCCCGAACTGGCGTGTGCCGCCCGTGCCTTTTGGCGCCGGCAAGCCGATCGGTTGCCCGGCCGTGACCGGAACGTGAGCCATCCCTCCGATGAGAAACTGGACCACGTCATCGCGCGTGGTGGGGCTAGTGCCAATGACGACGCTGTCGAGCGCGGCGCCCAGGGTCGGCGCCAGCGACGAAGTCTCTATGTCGCGGTACAGGAAGCCCGCCAAATTGGTACGACGCAACGCTCCCGGCCGCAGGTTCAAGTACAGCGACACGGTCGGCGGCAGCAGCACCGGGATCAACCAGGGTTGCACGAACGGTGCGCCCACCAACGGGATCGAACTCGCGAAGATGCTGAGCACGCCGTCGCAAGCGGCCACCATCGGCGTGGCAGCCGTGGTCTCCAAGCGGAGGTGGTCCTCGAAGCCGCCGCTGGCGGTCGGCGCACCCCAGTCGTGGACGCGCGTCCAGGTGGAGTACGCCGGCGTGGCGGGCAAGAAGATCCGCAGAGGCTTGGGCACGGCTACACCTCCACGGTCGTGAATTCCCGGTTCTGCCGCCCCGAGGTGTCGAGCACCCGCAGCCGATAGACGAAGATCTGCCCCGGGGCGCGGTCCTCATCGACGTAGGTCGAGGTGCCGCGGGCCAGCCAGGTGCCCAGGCGCTGCCACGCGACCGGGGCCACCGCCGAGCGCTCGACCAGCACCGCCAGGTCGACCGGCGTCGATGTCCAGTTCAGGCTGGCGGCGCCAGCGGGATCGACCGACGGCGCTCCCCACACCGGCGGGGCCGGGCGCACGTCGGCAAGGCAGCGCACGGCGATGGCCGCCGACGGCTCCGAGCGGTTGCCGTCGCCGTCGAGCGCTGCGAGGCGATAGTAGTAGATCGCCTCGTTCAGGCCGAGGTCGCTCCAGGTGATGTGGCGCGGCCGGGAACCGGCATCCGCGGCCATGGCGAGCGTGGCGACTTCGGTCATGTCGCGCAGGTCGCGGGCAGTGGCGGCGGTGGTCGCCCGGAAGACGCGATAGCCCACCACCGCCGGGTCGCGACTGGTGCGCCAGCGCACGGTGACGGCGCCATCCAGCGGACCGGCGGTACCGCCGGCCCGGGCCTCGGCGACGACCGGCGGCGGCGGCGGCGTCACCTGCGGCAGCACCACCGGCGGAGTCGCCCGGCTGGCGGCGCCGCGGTTGTGGGCGCCGTCGACGTAGACCGCCCGGTACAGGTAGCGGCTGCGCGTGCGGCCGTCGAGGGTGTCGACGAACACCCGCAGCCCGGGATCGAGGACCGCGCCGTCGGGGTCGTCGGGGCCGCGGCGGTTGGCGGTGGCGGGGTCGCCGGGGTCGAGCGGGGTCGCGGTGCGCTGGACGAACGCCGACTCGACCCCTGGCAACGACGCCAGGATCCGCACCGCGTCGTTGGACAGCGCCTGATACGCGGCGTCGGTCGAGCTGGCGTTGAGGCGATCCAGCTCGCCCACGACCCGTTGCTTGCGCCCCGAGGTCCACGACGGCTCCAGCGCCGGATCCGGAAACACCGGGTCGGTGGGCGACAGCGGCGGCCGGGGCCGCAGCGTCCGATCGGCCGCGAACACCGACTGATCGAGCGCGCGCAGGACATGGACCGCGAGGTGCGGCAGCGGCGGCCAGCGGAAAGAGAACTGCGAGCGGCCGTGGTAGTCGGCGGCCGAGGCGCGGAGCGCGTCGGAGTCCACCACCACCTCGGGTGGGGGCGGCGGCGTCCGCAGCACGGTGTACACCGGGGCCGGCCCGGCCACCGCGCCCTCGTTGCCGGGCCGCGGCGGCTGCCAGCGCGGATCGTCGGCGGCGTGGGTCCGCCCGTCAGCGGCGCTGACCCCGACCTGGGCCCAGGCGATCGGCTCGGCCAGGGTGGGCGCGAGCGAGATGCTCACCGCCGGCTCGCCGGGCTCCGGGAAGAACCGCTCGTAGGTCCAGCGGCGAAGGCCGATGACCCAGGGCCGCGGCGGCCCCGGGGGTAGCGGCGGCGCCAGCACCACCCGCACCTCGGCGGGCGCGACCCCGACCAACTCGTGGATCGACACCACCTCGCCCGCCGGGGTGAGCACCGCCAGCGCGTGGAGCCCGGGCTGCACCGCCGCCAGCGGTGGCGCGCCATCGAGGTAGAACGAGCCGCCAGCCACGGTGCCGGCGCTCCCGCGCGCGGTCCCCTGCGGGGTCTCCAGAGCGACAACGTCGTCGGAGATTCTCGCCGTCACGTCGACCACCGCCAGCCGCGCGGCCCAGCTCGCCCGGTCCGCCGGATCGACCCGATGCGGATGGCTAGGGACGCCGGCGACGTTGATGGTCGCGGTCCCTGGCGTGGGCGCGCGATCGTGCAAGGGCCCCAGGTTGGCCACCCGCAGCACCAGCGGCGTCGCCGAGGTCGCGGCCTCGCTGCCGACCACGCGAAACCCGCCCGCTGCGGTTCGCAGCACCGCGCCCGTGTAGCTCCCCGCGGCGACTGGCGCGGCCAGGTCGGTGGCCACGGTACTCTGGCCAGGACCGGCGGCCGACACCGCGACGATCGCGCACGGCTCGACGTTGAACCGCCCGGGTTGATCGTAGATCCGGAACTCGACGGTGTCGGGGGCGGCGCGCTGATGGGCCGAGGTCCAGCGCCAGCGCACCCGCAACCCCACCAGCGTGTCCCGGACCGCAGCCGGCAGGCTGGCCCGCCAGGCGTGGTAGGACGCGTCGCGCACCACCGCGGGATCCGCCGGGTCGAGCGCGGTCGCGGCGAGCAGCTCGGGCGGCGGCGGCGGCGTCTTGTCGAGGACGCGCACCGCGAAGTCGTGAATGGACCGAGCATCGAACGGGGCTTGGTAGTACCAGGGCATCGGCACCGGGGCTGGCGTCCACTGCCACCAGGTGGCTGGTTCCGACAACGCGCTGTGGCGGCCGAATATGTCGACGCCGCTCACGCGGTACCCGTACCAGCCCTCGGCGAGGCGCCGGTCGATCAAGAACAGTCGGTCAGGCGGCCAGCCTGGTGGGCGGGGTGCCGGCGGTCCGAGTGGGGCGGCGATCGCCGTGCCGGTCTTGTCGAGCACCTGGTAGTCACTCACCGGAGGCTCGAGCGAGCCAGGACCCGCACCGAGATCTGCTCGCCAGACGTGGTAGGTCACGGCAGATCCAGGGGCCAGCGTGCCCGTGGAGGACAGTGCGAGGTGCCAGTTCACCCCGACCTGCCCGTCGGACACCTCGAGGCTGCCATCGGGCGCCGGTGTGACGAGCCCGGGCAGGGCGAATGCTCGCACGGACGTCGGCGCGCGCAGCGGCGGCGACTGCACGTACGCGGCGTCCACGACCACCGCGCCGTCCACTCCCGGCAAGGTCGAGTTCGCGACCAGCCACTCGAGCGCGCGCTGCGGGGTGCCGCCGAGGGTGCCGTCGTAGTCGGCCAGGATCAGGTACTCGACCTCCTCGTCGGGCTGTCGCCCAGCATCAAGCGCGTACAGACCCAGCATCTGCGCCACTGCGGGATGGAGCGCGCCCATCGTCACCAGGTCGAGCGGCCGCAGCCCGACCGCGTGAGCGCCTTCGTGGGTCGCGTCGAAGGTCCGGTCGACCATCGGCGGGCCGGCGGGACCGCCCACCACCAGGGCGACCAGCAGCTCGTGCAGGTCGCTGAACGCCGAGCCGCTCCACGGTGCCGCTGAACCGTAGCGAATGCGCGCCAGCGCTAGGTTCTCTGCCTCGGTGCGCGACTGCGGTGCCCCGGGGCAGGGGTAGTCGGGATGGAACACTGGCAGTGGGATGGGTCCCTCGTAGCCCTCGAGTGGGACCCAGTCGGCGCCGAGGTCCACCACCTCAGGCATGGCGCACAGCTCCAGCACCGCCGCGTTTGCGCCAGTGAAACGGACCTCCGTGATGTGCGGCACGGCGACCTCGACCTCGACGCGCTCCCACTCCTTGCCCACGATCTGCTCGGTGCCGATGTGATGGGGGCCCGCGTAGAGCGACACGGTCACCTCGCCGATCTCGCCGGGGGCGGCCGGCTTTCGAAAGCCCACGGTAATGTGGACCGATCGTGCGGTGACCTCGGCGTGCAGCCGGCAGGTCAAGCCGCGACGGCCTGCCAAGTCCAGCTCGCCCTCCGCGGTGAAGTCGCGGGTGATCGCGATCCGCCGGTCGCTGCTCCAGACCCCGGCAGGGGTGTGCAAGCCAAGTTCGGTGATCGCGCCACTTGGCAGCTTGGACCAGCCGTCTCGGGCGCAAACCTCCTTGGGGCGGCTTGGGCTTGCGCGCGAAAACGAAATAGCCGTACCAGGGAAAGCCCCGGATTCGGCTCGAAGCCCAGCGAAGGTGGAGTCCCTTTCGCAGATCTGACTGTAGTGGCGTGCCGGGGGTATCCGTCAACACGCCGAGCCAAGCCGCCGACAGGTCCAACCCCATTGGTCTGACCTTGCGACACGCGGCGGCTACCGTCAAGGCTACTTGCCAAACAAGTGACTGACTAATCCGTGACTAGTCCGTCAAGTGCCCAATCGCTCGACGGGAACACTGCAAGGCGGGCGGCGACTCGCGTTCGGGCGGTGGACATGGCTGCGTGAGCGTCCACGAGCCGTCCATGACGTCCACGACACCAACAACCGCCGACGAGAAGTCGTCACGCACAGCCATCTCGAGCTGACCGGGGCCCCGCCGCGCGCCGGCGCTGACGCGGAGTCGATGCCGCCAGGTTCATCGCCCGTCCGGCGGATCGCGACCTTGGCTTTTGTCATGGGCCGCGCTTGCCACACTCGCGCCGCCGGCGCAGGCCGAGACGGCGCGTGCGCAGGATCACGGCGAGGCGCCGGTCAGTATTCCCAGTCGAGTTGGGCTGCGCGCTCGTCGTGGCGGGCCGCGTCGCGCTCGTAGGAGTCGGCGATGGCGTGGAGGACGGCGGCCGTGCGCGGGTGGTGGAGGCGGACCTCGTCGCCCCAGGTACGGTAGGTCGTGACCAGGTCGCGCTCGAGGGCGCCGCCGTCGCGCAGGCCGCGGGTGGTGCCGCCGCGGCGGTTGTAGACGCCGAGGGCGACACCCGACTCGAGGTCCTTGCTGCGGAACAGATCGATGGCGTCGCGGACCGCGTCGGCCGGCCAGTGGCCGTCGGCGCCCTTGGGCGCGGTGGCGAGGACCTTGCCGATGTGCAGATCGGCGACCGCCAGACGTCCGACGTCCTTCGCGAGCACCCTGGCGTTCTTGATCCAGGACTCGAGCGCGGCAGCGTCGATCGTGCGGTCGTCGCGCATGCCTGGGATCGCGTCCCAGCCTTCGAGCAGGTGGAAGGCCTGCATGGCGCGAAGCCGCGTCCGCTCGTCCACAACCTCGTCAGGCGCGCCCCCGTCACTGTCGGCGCTCGACGAATCGGCGCTCGACGCGTCGGCGTCCAGCTTGTCGCCTCTTGGCTTGTAAAGTAGCGAGAGAATCTGGACGAAGAACTCCGGCTGGGTCGCGAGGGCTTTGCGCAGCGCTCTGGGCGGGCGCGTGGAGTGCTCGAGGTGCTGGAGGAACGTCCACTCGAGCACGGCGATCTCTTGGACCGAGACGTCGTCACGCTGGTCCAGCACCGTGAAGATGTTCGCCAGGTGGTAGGTGTCGACGTCATCGACGTCCGAGGCCTCAGAACCTGCGGCAACGCCATGCAGGATGTCGATCAACAGCCCTGACGCCAGCTTCGCCATGATGCTGCCGTCAACGAGAACGAGGGTCTCGTGCGCCCGCCCTACGGCGATGAGCTTGCGCACGGCGTGCTCGATCACCGCCGGGTCGTCGCTCCGCCACCAGCTCGGTGACTTCTTCCAGTAGGACTGCTCGACCGCCGGCCCCGCCGTCGCGGCGTGCTCCCACGTCGACCAATGAATCGGAAGAGCGAGGAGGATCGACACGAGCGCGGTTTCGCCCCATCCGTCCCTCGTCGCCCGCTCGAGGAGGGCCGTGGCCCACGCTTCGCCGCGTTCGGCATGGGCCGAGAGGATGAGCCCGTGGCCGAGGTTTCGGACATTGGGCGCGTCGCTGCGGAGCGACGCCTCGAGCAGCGTATCGAGCGTGGTCTCGTCAAGGCCCTCGACGTAAAGGGCCCGGCCGAGGTAGCCGGCGGTCTCAACGCGGCCGGAGGTCGCGATGACCGCGTCGATACCTCCTTCTGCGAGTAGGATCTTGGCGCTGGCCCGGCGTACGGCTTCGACGGCCTGTTCATCGGCCTGCCAGCCGGCGCCGCTGGGCTCTGGCAACTTCGGATGCCGTTCGAACAGCCATGCGTAGCGCTCGACTAGGTCCTCGGGAGTGAGCCGATCGTAGATGGCGCCGAGGCGGTCGACGATATCCGTGCGCATCGCCCAGGCGACGCTAGGAAACTTGCGGTGCCGATGGAGCTGCGACCGCAGCGCGTTCCAGAGCGTGACGCGATCCTTCGGCTCGGTGACCTCCGACGCGGCCCGATCGAGGGTATCGATTCCAGCGGTCGGGTCGGGCGCGAGGTCTTCGAGTCGCTCGACGAGCTGTACCCAACGCACGACGTCGCCCCCGACGTCTTCGAGGAGACGTTTCGTCACCGCGACGCTTCCGCGCTGGACCAGGCCGCGCGTCACTTTCTCCACCGGTCGATCCGGCTGGAGGTCACGCCAGCGCGGCGACGGAGTATTCATCGCGATCTCCTGGCCGTGCAGCAGCAGGCTGAGGAGCAGCTTCCATGCGGCGCCGCCATGTCTGCGGCGGAGCACGTCGATGATCCTGAAGCGCTCGTCGAGCGTTGCGTACGTCTGCGGATGCCACAGGACGAAGATCTGGTGCAACCCGCTCATCGGGCGGTTGGTGTGGCGGCCGGGGTTGGTGTCGCGAGCGTCGAGGTCCGCGAGGATGTAGGTCACGCGCGGCAGCCACTCCGGCGACCACGCCAGCGTCTGGAGCGCCCACAGCAGGTTCGAGAAGTACTCGCCGCCGAACAGCGCCGCGCCGTGGGTCGCCAGCAGCGAGCCGATCGCCGGCTCTGGTTGCTCGAGGCTGGCTTCGACGGCACCGAGGAAGGCGCCGGGCGCGGCCTCGGCCAGCAGCCGCAGCTCGCCGCCGAGGGACCACCAGCGTTCCGGTGTGGCGTCGCGCAGCAGCTGCGCCACAATCACCTCGGCGCGGCGGTGGACGCCGGCGACGGCCGCGCACTGGTCACCCCACAGCGCGAGCAGGATCAAGACCTGGCCGAGCCCATGGCGCAGGACCGCCGAGTACCGCGCCTCGACGCCGCGGATCGCTGCGGTCCGGCGGTCCTCCGGACGCATCCCGAAGCGCGGGTCCGCGGCACCCAGGACCTCACCGACGGCGTCGGCGAAGCGGGCTAGGTCGGCGCTCGTCAGGTCGCGCGCGAGGTGCATCCACGCGTCGCGCGGCGACGCGACCCGCCACGTCGTCCCGATCCGTCGCAGCGGCAGGTCGTGATCGCCGACGAACCGCGTCAGCGCCGCGATGACCGCGTCGTACGGCTCGTTTGCGATGGCGGCGACTTGCGCACGATCTCCGTCGACCGATTCGTCCCAGGCGCCGGCCAGGAGCGCCGCGAGGAGCGCGCGGGGCGGCTGCTTCGCCCAGGTCGGAATCTCGATGGCCGCGGCCGGCATCAGGCGACGCAGGATCGTGAGGTCGCGGGCACAGTCGCGCGCGTACTTTTCTGCCTGGGTCTTCTCGATCCCCATCGCCACCAGCGCCGCGGCGATCCCCTCGCGCGACGGCTTTGCCAGCGAGCGGACGTCGCCGCCGATCGTCGGGTGGTCGTCGTACGCGAGGAGGACGTGGTGGCCGTTCGCGACCAGGTGTCGCGCGAGGCCGGGGGCCGGCTCCGTCAGCGCCATCACGAACGAGCTCGAAGCGTCGAGAAGCGCGCGCGCCGCGTCGACGGTGGTCGCGACAATCGTGCGCGCCTGGTGACGCGCGCGACTCTCGGTGCCGAGTTCATCGATCGCCGCGCGGAGGAACGCTAGCACCTCGAGGACCGAGGTCCCTCTCAGCTCGAGGAGCGCCGGGGGCTGCTCGAGCCAGCGGTGGACTACGGCGACGTCGCCGCTGGGCCTGGTCTGATCTTCGTTGTCGTCGGCGACTGCCTCCGCATCCTCGTCCGTGCCGCCGCGATCGCGCTCGCCGGCGCTCCGCCCGCCGCGATCACACAGCACCAGCTCCGCCGTGAGCGGCCTCCCCGTGGCGAGGGACCACTCGTTCCACACGCGGTCGAGGTCGCGGATGCCGGGCGGCCGCTTGCCGAGCTTCTCGGCGAGCCACGCGCCGACGGACGGAGCCAGATCGATCCAATGGACGAGATCGTCCCGGTCGTAGGCCCGCACATCTCGCCAGGTCCGCTCTGCCTTGCGTTCTTCGACCCAGCGCGCCTTGCCGGGCCACCGCGCGAGCGTCACGAAGACGAAGGTCTTGTCGGCACGCGAGTCCAGCGCGGCGGTGTCCTTGCCGTAGTCCTGCTGCGCCTTGTCCTGCTTCCGCTTGCTGCGTGTCAGCTCCCAGATGGACGCCCCCGCCGGCACGTACGGGTGCCCCACCACGTTGGTCGTGACCTCGCCGTCTGTGCCCGCAGCCCAGACCCCCTCCCCCGACGGGAAGTGCACCTGCGCTTGACGACCGACGCTGGCGAGCACGAGCCGGGCGACGAGCGTCGGCAACTCGAACGCCGCCTCGACCCGCTCGGCCCAGGTCTCCAAGTCCACCGCCTCGATCCATCGGATCGGCGTGACCGGTCGCGCCGGTGGCTCCGGGGCACCGAGCTGCGCGCCGTTGGGAACGAAATGGACGCCCGCGTTCTCCAGGGCACGCCGCAGGGCCTGAATGGTGGCGGGGATAGGCGCACGCTTGCCCCGCTCGAAGTCAGCGACGGTGGACGTGCCGACTCTCGCCGCATCCGCGAGCTCTTTCTGCGACCAGCCCAGCAGCGCGCGGCCGGCTCGAATTTGTAGGGCAGTAGAGTCGCCGCTGCTCATGTCATACGAACAATATGACATCGGATATTTTTCGCAATGCCAAACGAAATCTGATAATCCTTGGTGGAGCCTGATGTCGGGGCCAATGTGCCGACATAAAGTAACACATGCCGCCCACCGGAAACCACCGCGATCGGACGATCAAGCTGGCGAATCGGCTTGGGATTCTTCGCTCGAGGGACCTCGTCGACGCCGGGATCCCTCGCACGTACCTTCAGCGGCTGGTGGAGGCCGGCGACCTCGACCGTCTGGGACGGGGCCTCTACCAGCGGCCCGCCAAGGTCGGGCTCTCGCTCCATCATGACCTGGCGGCGGCGGCTCGACGTGTCCCGCGTGGCGTCGTGTGTCTGATCAGCGCGCTCGCATATTACGGTGTGACGACGCAGCTCCCGTCCGCGGTCTGGCTGACGATCCCGCACAAGGCGCGCACACCCGGCGCGCGCGACCTGCGGCTCGAGATCGTCCGCGCGTCCGGGCGAGGCTTCACCGAAGGCGTCGAGGCCGTGACGATCGAGGGCGTCCGAGTCCCCATCTACGGGCTCGCGAAGACCGTGGCCGACTGCTTCAAGTACCGTCGGCAGGTCGGCGAGGATGTCGCGATCGAGGCCCTTCGCGACGCGCTCGATGCTGGGAAGACCTCGCTCGAGGAGCTCGCCCATTTCGCGGCGATCGACCGCGTCACGACGCGGATGGCACCACACCTGGATCGCGGGCGATGACCAGGCGGTCACCGCGCAACCACGCCGCCTCCGTGCTCACGCGCCTGCGCCAGCACGCGAGTCGCGATGGGTTGGATTACCAGCGCGTGCTCACGCGCTACGGGATCGAGCGCCTGCTGGCGCGCCTGTGCCGCGTCGAAGGAGGCGATCGCTATGCGTTGAAGGGCGCCATGCTGTTCGCGACCTGGGACGGGTTCGCGGCGCGACCGACGAAGGACGTCGACCTCCTCGCCCACGGCGACCCGAGCCCAGACGCGATCCGCGCGCTGTTCGCAGGCGCATGCGCGATCTCGTTCCCGGAAGACGGGGTCGTGTTCGATCCCACGACCATCGTGGTCGACTCGGTCCGCGAGGATGAGATCTACCAGGGCGTGCGCTTGACCGTGATCGGGACCCTCGCGGCGGTACGGCTCTCCGTGCAGGTCGACCTCGGCTTCGGCGACCACGTCTATCCGCCATCGACGAGCGCGGTGTTTCCCGGGATCCTCGCCGAGCTGCCCACGGCCACGCTCCTCATGTATCCGCCCGAAACGGTGATCGCCGAGAAGCTCGAGGCGATGATCCGCTTCGGTCTGCGCAACTCGCGGCTCAAGGACTTCTACGACCTGTGGGCGCTGTCGCGATCGCGATCGCACGAATTTTCCCTCGGGACGTTGGTCCGCGCCGTCGACGGGACCCTGCGTCGGCGGGCGACGACGGTTCCTGCTGGCCCGCTGGTAGGACTGTCTTCCGAGTTCGCGGCAGTGGTCGAGCGGGCGGGGCTATGGACCGGCTTCCTGCGGCGCCAACCGCCGCCGCTCACGCCGCCGCCGTTTGCACAACTCCAGGCAGCGCTCACTCTGTTCCTGGAGCCGGTCCTCGCCGCCCGCGCGTACCCGGAAGCGGCGCGCGGCACCTGGGATTGGGTCGCTGGCGAGTGGCGATCCGGCTGACGACGAGCGGACTCGGGCCTCGGCGCTCAGCCACGGGCCGCGGCGGTCGCCAGGCGCGCGCGCAGCTCGCGCTCGAGCTGGGCCGCGAGCTCAGCGTGCAGGCGACCGTAGTAGCGCTGCGATACCTTCGAGAACGTGCCGAAGCAGAGCACACGCTCGGCGCGGTCGAGGCCAGCCACAGGCTGCGTCCCATGATGCGGGCCAGCTCTGCCGGCGAACCGGGCTACGCTTTGGCTCCAAGCGCTGCGCGCGCCGCGTCCAGCTCGGCGATGACCTGGGCGACGAGGGCGGGCGGCTCAACGGGCCGCGCGTGGGGCCCCCAGCTGAGGATCCACGACACGATCGGGGCGAGGTCGGCGCGGGTGTCGAACGCGATCCGGATCCGGCCGTCGGGCAGCTCGGTGATCTGCTGCGACCGGTGCCAAGTGCGCGCCCGCACGTAGATCGCCCGCGCCTCGCTGAACTCGACGACGACGCGCACCGGCTGCTCGGTCGCGGGGAGGTGGATGCCGAAGGCGTCGTGCATCACGTTGCCCACGTCGAAGTCGGCGGGCGTGACGAACGAGAACGCCCGCAGGTGTTCGGCCTCGGTGAAGCGCTCCACGGCGAACGGGCTGACGTCGCGCGCGCTGGTGAGCTGCGCGCCGTCCTCGGGGCGCTTGAGCCGGCAGGCGATCACGTAGAGGCCGTGCTTGTGGATCGCGATCGCGAAGGGGGCCAGGTGGCCGCGCTGCCGCCGGCCGCCCGCGTCGACGTAGGCGAACCGGATCACCTTGCGCGACAGGACGCCGGTCAAGAGCGTGTCGATCACGTCGGCCTTGTCGGCGTACGCCTTGGTCCCGCCGTCGGGGGCGTAGATGATCCTCTGCGTGAACGTCGCCTGCTCGGCCTGCTCCTCCGGCGAGAGTCGCTGCACCAGCTTGCCGAGCACGCTCGCGATGTCGTCGTAAAACGGCGTACCGGCGAGCACGTCGAACATGCTCCGCACCGCGAGCAGCGTGTAGCGCTCCCGCCGGGTGATCAGGACGTGGCTGAAGCTGCGCCCGACCAGCCGGGCGCCCGCCCGGCCGTCGATCATCGGGCGCTCGATCTGCTCCCCCGCCCGCTCCAGCTCGGCCAGGTCGCGCTTTACGGTCCGGGGGCTCACGTCCAGCTCGGCGGCGAGGTCGGCGATCGCCCGACCGTGCTTGAAGCCGCCCAGCAGATCGCGCAGCCGGAGCGCGCGGGCCTTGCCGCTGTGTTCACCGCGGCGGAACACACGCCCCCGGAAGGGAGATATCCCCGGCAAGAAGGCGGACCGGAAGGCTTCCGGAAGCTTCCGCCGAAGGTTCCTGGGAAGGTTCCGGCGAAGCCTTCCGCGCCGCCCCGGCTCGCAAGCAGGCGACACCAGGCGCACCGCGGGCGACCTTCGCAAAGGGGGCCGCGCGCGCGGCGAAGCTTCGGGCGAGCTTCGCGGCGGGCTCGGGCGCCAGCACGCGCGCGATGCGGCGAACGGCGGACATCTTCCGCCACGATCTCCCGCGCTTGGACGGCGGTCAAGGGTTGACCAACCCCTTTCGTACCCTTCCTGGACTCACCCGCGAAGGAGTCGACCGATGCCGCCCACGCCGCAACCTCGCCCCCAACATCCACCGCTCGCCCACGACGGGCGCGGCCAGCCGATCGCCATGCCCGACGGGGCAGCGGGCTGGCGCCTCAAGCGCCAGACCGCCGGCCGCCCGAAGGTCGTGCTGGGCCCCGATCGCCTTCCCCTGCGCCTTCCGCTCGACACCACGAGCGCCGACCTCGCCGACCTGTGCGGCGCAGGCGCCTACCGGCTCGACGCCATCGACGACGCCGGCCAGGTGCTCGACTTCATCACCACGATCACCGTCGGCGGCGACGGCGCGCACGACGCCACGGAAGGCGACGCGCTGCCCGCGATCATCGGGTCGCGTGGCGGTGGTGGCGCCGAGCTGCGCTATGCGCTGGAGGTGACCGCGCACATGGCGCGCGCCCAGAGTGACGCGCTGCGCTCCATCGCAAACGCGCAGGCCGACTGGATCAAGGGCCTGGCCGCCGCCAAGGTGCTCCCGCGGAACGGGCTGTGGCACCTCCCGCCGCCGCCGGTCGCCAACGTCAACGACCGGGACGACGACGACGACGACGACCAGGACGACGACGCACCCCCGCCGATCGATCCCACGCTCGGCGCGCTGGGTCACATCGCGTCGATCGCGCGCGACGTCGGGCCGATCGTGCGCGCGATGATCCCAGGCGGCAACCGCGATCCGGTCGCCGAGCCGAGGAACGCCGCGCCGCAGCCGGCAGCCCCGTCGCCTACCGATCCAGCCGCCGACCTGGCGACGCCCTCGATCCGGATCGCGATGGTGCTGGCCCAGGTGTCGCCACGCGCGCGGGCGGTCGCGTGTCGCGTGCTGGCCCGCAACGATGACACCGCGCGGAACGTCGCCACGGCGCTCCAGGCGCTCCCGATCGAGGAAGCGGCGACGCATCTGGAGACGATGGCCCAGGAGGTCGACGATCGCCGCGCCGCGCGCCGTCGTGGCCCAGCGCCGTCCGCCGTCGATCCGGCCGCGCACCTGGCGGCGGTGATGGCGAAGCTGTCGCCGGACGAGATCGCGCGAGCCCAGGCGCTGATCACGACGCTGGATCCGGTGCGGCTCGACGCGCTGAAGGCCGACCTGCTGGCGATGTCGGCCACCGACGCGGCGGCCCACGTCCGCCAGGTGCTGGCCGGCCGCGACCACGCCAGCCCGGGAGGTGGCCATGCCGGCGCTTGAGGCGAGCAACGACAACGCGCCGGCCGCGATCGTCGACGAGTCCGACGACGACGACGCGGCCAGCGCGGGCGACGTCGGCGACCCGACCCGCGGCCCTGCGATCGTCCGCGCCGTGGCCGCTGGCGTCTGCGTCGGCGCGACGATGCTCCTGGCGGAGCTGGGGAACGATCGGGCGCGGGCGTTGCTCGCGCGACCGGCGCCGGGCGACGCTGCCCCGGCGCCACCGGCGGAGGTGATGACCGCCGACCAGGCCGCCGCGTTCCTCGGCGTCGACCGCAACACGGTCTACGACGCGGCCGGGCGCGGCGACATCCCGCACCGGCGGATCGGCAAGCGGATCTTGTTCAGCCGTTCGCAACTCGTGTCATGGTTGGGCGCATGCAGGGCTGCGCGTGTCGGGAATGGGTAAGAGCCATGCCTGTACGCCGTAGCAACGATGGTCGCTGGCGCTATCGCGAGATCGTCCGATTCCCGGACGGAACCCGCGAGCGCATCAGCGGCAGCGCGCCGAAGCACGTCAACACCAAGGTCGGCGCTCAACAAGCGATGCTCGATCACATCGAGCGCGCGCTACACCCGGAGCGGGTGCCGGTACGAAAGGAGGTCCTGACCTTCCACGAGTGGTTTCACGGTCGGTTCTGGGCCGAGTGGGTCACGGGTCGCAAGAACAAGCCGACGGAGCGGCGCTCGAAGACGATCATCTACGAGTGCCACCTCAAGGACGTCTTCGGATCGCTGCCGCTCGACGAGATCGGCGTCACCGAGATCGCCCAGTTCCGCGCGGCGCTGGTCGCGCGGGACCTGTCGGAGAAGCGCATCAACAACATCCTCGCGGTGCTGTCGAAGGCGCTGAAGTACGCCGCCGAGGTCGAGCTGATCGCGAAGGCGCCACGGATCGGACTGTTCAAGGTCGAGCGCCCCGAGATCGTGGCGTGGGACTTCGAGCAGTACGCCCGGCTCCTCGCGGCGGCCCCGACCGAGGGGCCGGAGTGGCTGGCGGCCGTCGCCCTCGCGGGCGAGGCCGGCCTGCGCGTCGGCGAGGTCAAGGCGCTGCGCTGGCGTGAGGACGTCGACCTGATCGCCCGAACGATCACCGTGAACCAGCAGACCAGGAACGCCGAGACGACCACGCCCAAGGGGCGCACGCGCCGCACGATCCTGATGACGGAGACGCTGGTGCAGGCGCTCAAGCGCATGGACGTGATCCGGGAGGGGCTGGTCGTGCGCAACTCCGACGGCAGCGCCAAGACCGACGGCCAGGCCGATGCAGCGATGCAGCGGATCTGTCGCCGGGCCGGCTTGCCGGTCCGCTACTGGCACATCCTCCGGCACACGTTCGGGACCCACGCCGCGCTGTTCGGCGTGAACCCGTGGCGGTTGCAGGCCTGGATGGGTCACAAGCGGATCGACGAGACGATGCTGTACATCCACGTCGCGGAGGCCCACGCCCGGGATCTGCCCGATCCGGTCCGCGAGGCCGGCCAGGGCGAGCCCGATCCCGACCGCCGGGTCATGCGGATGATCGGTGCGCGGGCCGCGCTCACGCCGGGACGGGACGCCCGTGGCAAAGACGTGGCAAAGCCGACCGACGTCCGGAAGGAGAAAGGCCACCTTTCGGTGGCCTAGCTCGTGCGAAAGGGGGGACTCGAACCCCCACGGTGTTACCCACTGGAACCTGAATCCAGCGCGTCTACCAATTCCGCCACTTTCGCGGTGGATGGGAAGTATACTCAGCGCGATTTCGCGATCAAGCGTCGCCGACATTTTTTTCACCGCTCTGCGGCGAGCGCGGTGATCGCGGAGCGATGAACGTTGGCGAATCGCACGTGTCGCACGCCTCGCGCGGCGGCTGCGCGCTTTACTTCCCGAGCCCTGGCGACATACCATCGAAAGCGCTCGGGATTCGCATGGCCAAGCTGATCGTCATCTCAGGGGATGAGCGCCAGGAGTTCGAGCTTGGGGCGTTCAACACCCTGGGCCGTCACCCGGACAACACGATCCAGATCCTGGATCGGATCATCTCGAAGGAACACGCGCAGATCCAGCGCTCCGGCGACGGGCGCTTCCTGCTGCGCGACCTGCGGTCGTTGAACGGCACCTTCCTGCGCGGTGAGCGCGTCGGCGAGCACTACCTCTCCGACGGCGACGAGGTCACGATGGGCTCGACCCGGCTGGTCTTCGTCGACAAGCCGAGCCAGCAGGAGCCGATGCACCGGGTGACGATCGCCCCGGGGCTGACCGAGAGCCACATCCGCCAGCGGATCCAGGCCCAGACCGGCGACTTCATGCCGGAGCGCCAGCTCGCCGATGAGAAGGTGCTGCGCCGCGACTACGAGCGCCTGCGCATCGGCCACGAGCTGGCCCGCGCGGTCGGCAGCGAGCTCGATCTCGAGAAGCTGCTGCCCAAGATCCTCGACAAGGCCTTCGAGCTGGTCGGCGCCGACCGCGGCGCGATCCTCTTGATCGACGATCGCGGCGAGCCGGTGCCGCGCTACGTGAAGACCCGCAGCGGCAAGAGCGACACCAACATCGTGCTGTCGCGCACCGTGCTGGCCGAGGTGGTCCAGAACCGCGCCGCGGTGCTGTCGAGCGACGCCACGATGGACTCCCGCTTCTCGGGCGCCCACTCGATCATCATGCAGGGCATCCGCTCGACGATGACGCTGCCGCTGCTCTACGGCACCGAGCTGCTCGGCCTGATGCACCTCGACTCGCTGTTCACCTCGAACGCCTTCACCGAGAAGGACCTCCAGGTGTGCACCGGCATGGCGTCGCAGGCCGCGATCGCCATCCAGAACGCCCGCCTGGCCAGCCGCATCGAGAAGGAGGCGCAGACCCGCGCCCAGATCTCGCGGCTGATCCCGGCGTCGGTCGTGGAGCAGGTCGTCAAGGGCGAGCTCGTCATCGAGAAGGGCGGCCGCCTCAACGAGATCACGATGCTGTTCTCGGACATCCGCGGCTTCACGACGATGTCCGACGGCCGCCCGCCCGAAGAGGTCGTCCAGACCCTCAACGAGTACTTCGAGGTGATGGTCGACGTGCTGTTCCAGTTCCAGGGCACGCTCGACAAGTTCGTCGGCGACGAGATCATCGGCCTGTTCGGCGCGCCGATCTCGATCGACGACGGCCCGTTCAAGGCGGTGGCCTGCGCGCTGGCGATGATGCACGGCCTCGCCGAGTTCAACCGCACCCGCGCCTCCGAGGGCCTGCCCGAGATCAAGATCGGCATCGGCATCAACACCGGCAAGGTCATCACCGGGTCGATCGGCTCGACGCGCGCGCTGCAGTACACCGCCATCGGCGACGCCATGAACGTCGCCTCGCGCCTGGTCAACGTCGCCAGCGCTGGCGAGGTGATCATCTCCGAGAACACCTACCTCCACGTCGCCGATCGCATCGTCGCCGACGCCCTGCCCCCCGTCCGCGTGAAGGGCAAGGCCGACGAGCTCAAGGTCTACCGCGTGACCGCGCTGCGCCCGAAGGGCGCGGCGGCCGGGTCCCAGACCTGGTCCGAACCGACGAAGGCCTAGCGGGTCCCGATCCCGCTCCCGCTCCCGCTCCCGCTCCCGCTCTCCCGCTCCCGCTCCCGCTCCCGCTCCCGCTCCCGCTCCCGCTCCCGCTCCCGCTCCCGCTCCCGCTCCCGCTCCCGATCCCGATCCCGATCCCGATCCCGATCCCGATCCCGATCCCGATCCCGATCCCGATCCCGATCCCGATCCCGAAAGGGGCGTGATGGCCCCGCCGCGGCTACCGGGCCAGCGCGTACGTGACGCGACCGACGCGGTCAGCGAGCGCGCGCGCGGTGGCGACCGCCGCATCGTCTAGCCAGCCCCAGGCGACGGCCGCTTCGAGGCCGGCGCGCACCTCGTGCGCCTCGGCGGCGGCGATGCGGTACGCGCGCTTCTTGTCGCGGCCGGTGCGGCGCACGCCCTCGCCGAGGTTAAGCGCCACGCTGGTCGCAGCG
This sequence comes from Myxococcales bacterium, assembly GCA_016794525.1. GTDB lineage: Bacteria > Myxococcota_A > Polyangia > Haliangiales > Haliangiaceae > UBA2376. Next base: position 125 of record JAEUJY010000112.1, on the reverse strand, counting down.
CGCCGCAGCTGATCGGCGAGGTCGCCAGACGACCGCGCGATCTGCTCGCACAGCGGGCGCAGCGCGCGGATGAGTTCGAGAGTGAGCAGCTGAGCATCGAGCATGGTGGTCTCCGTGGTTGGGGT
>JAEUJY010000106.1 GCA_016794525.1 Myxococcales bacterium | reverse complement strand
GGTTGTCGACCAGCACCGGCCGGCCCGCGTTCCGCTCGTCGTCGAGGTAGATCACGCTGTATTCGTTCGCCATGGTCGTTGCCTTTCGCTGTGTGACCGTCGTGATCGCTCGCGCGACGCCAGACACTGATCCGAAGTCGGAGCCGCGCTACGCGGCCTGGTCGGCGAGGTCGTAGAACTCGGGCGCCGCGTCGCGCATCCCCATGCGCGCCTCGTCTTCGTCGATCAGCTCGAGCTGCTGGGCGGCGTCGCGGAACACGTCGATCACGTGGCCGCCGCCGTGGGGCGCGTTGGCCAGGCGGGGCGCGGCCGGCAGCGCCGGCGAGCTCGCGGGGGCCGGCGCCGGCGTCGGGGCCGCACCCTTGGTCATCGCCCGACGGCCCATCATCGCCAGCGCGAGCTGGCCTGCGCCGGCCGACGCCATCGAGTGACCGACGATCCGCGCGTTGCCGTCAGCGAGGTACGCCGTGGCGCCGCCGGCGCCGATCATCAGGAGCGCCGCGCCCTCGGGGCTGACGATCTGCTGGTTCACCGCCAGCCCCGAGAGCAGCGCGCTCCCGGCGCCGCCGGCGGCGGCGGCCACGATCGTCCAGGGGTCGGGCGGATCGCCGCGGCGGATGCTCGCGCGCCGACGCGGGGCCGGCGCGGCGCTGGCGCCTGCGCTGTTGCGGTGCTTGTGCTTCTTGGGCTTGTGCTTGGCCATGACGGTTCCTCCGGGTGGTGGCTTGGGTGGGTGACGGGTGGCGTGCGCGCCTACGCGGCGACGCGGAAGCCGCGCGCGGGGCACGCCGCGCACGTCGCGGCCGGGGCCGCGGGCACGCGCGCGCCGCGCGGACGCAAGGGCACGATCGGCGCCAGCGACTGGATCGCCGCGACCGCGTCGAGCACCGCGGTCAGATCGATCGGCGCCGACGCGGCGCGTGCCTGGCGGCGACCGGGCGGGCGGCGCGGCGGGCTCGGCACGTCGTCGGCCGGCAGCCCCATCTGCTCGAGCACGGTCACGATGTCGCCGAGCCCGAGGCCCAGGTCGGCGTCGAGGACGCGCGCCAGCAGGCCCGCGGCGAACACGACATCGTCGACCGACCGCGGGTCGGCCTTGCCGTGGATCGACGCGAGCGCGTAGCGGCGCGCGTTGCGCACCCGACGCACGTCGGCCGGCGCGTCGGCGACGCTGGCGGCGGCCACGCCGAAGGCCCAGTCGATCAGCTCCTCGATGGCCACCAGCGCCGGGTCGTAGTCGATGCCGCCCTCCAACCAGGGCGGCGTGAGCGGCGCGGCGCGCGCGGTCTTCGCCTTGGGCTTGCGGCTGCGCTTGCGCGCGGCGGTGGCGGGCTTCGTTGGCTGGGTGGTCGTGTCGTTCGGGGTGGGCGGGTTGATCTCGGACATGGCGGTCTCCTTGCGGCCGGACGGATCGCGGCCGTTCGCCCGGCGCGTCGGCGCCGTGGGGCGGTGATGGTGCGCGCGCGGATGCGCGGCGCGGTGTCGTGTCGGCGCGGCGGTGGCCGGCGCCGTCAGTCAGAGCTTGGTGGCGAGGTAGCGGCCGGCGAGCGCCTCGGGCGTCATTGCCGACAGCGAGCCGAGCACCGCGGGCGGCCTGGCCAGCGGGCCGAGCGACAGGCCTTCGCGCTGCAGCTCGCGCTCGAGCGTGTTCAGCACCGGCCCGCCGACGCCCAGGCCGGCGAGCTTGATGCGCAGCGCCTCGACGCCGGCGGCGTAGCCGAGGCGACCGCCGATGCGGCCGAGGGCGCCGAGGATCTTCATGTCGGGGCGGATGCGGGTGTCACCGACGCGCAGCTCGGGGACGGGCACGTTGCGCGCCGTGGCCAGTGGCGCGGGCTGCCGACTGGCCGCGGCCTGGTCGAGCTGATCGACCGCACGGGCGGCGGTGGCCACCATGCGCGGGCCGAGCGGTCCCCACTGCCGCGCCTCGCGATCGGCGAGCGCCAGCACGAACGCGACGTCGCGCAGGTCGACCACGCACAGCGGCCGGCCATCGAGCACCAGGCACAGCGCGCGGTGGCCGCGAGCCACGCGCTCGGCGCCCCGGTCGAAGCGCGCGGCCGGCTCGAGCGCGAGGTCGGCGAGCCAGGCGATCAGCTCGCGTGGGGTCAGCTCGACCGGCGCGTTGCCGTTGCGGGCGCGGTGGTCATGGAACCGGCGCGCGGCCAGGGCGTTGCGGCTGATCTGGGGGTCGAGCACGACCGGGCGACCGTCCTCGACCGGGTAGGTGTGCAGTCCGCCCGGCGTGTTCGTCGTGGCCAGGGCGCGCACCGGGGCCGGGTCGATCAGCTCGGCGGCGGCGAGGTAGGTCGCGGCGCGCTCGACGCAGTTGGGATCGGCGGCCGGCAGCCGCAGACGCTGGGGCGGATCGCAGGCGTCGACCTTGGGGCCGTCGTGCGGCGTGCCATCGTCGTCGCGCTGGGGCAGCGAGCGCAGCCACTGCGCCAGCGCGTCGGTGGTCGGGTGCGCCTCGGCGATGGCGACGATCGCCGGGTCACGCTCGCGCAGCCGGCCGGCGATCTCGTCGGTGATAGCGTCGAGGCACGCGTGGTCATTCTCGGGGGTAGCGATCACGACACGGGCTCTTTCTTGGTGCGGAGGGGCGGCATCATCGAGCGCACCAGCTCGGCGGCGTCGTCGACCGACAGCGCGCACACCGTGGTCATCCACTCGGCGCGCGCGGTCGGGTCCATGCGGGGGATGGCCGCCATCACGACGCGCTGCTCGGCATCGGTCAGCTTCGCGCGGACGGCGAACAGGTGCTGGATCTGCTCCGGCGTCGGCGCGGCCGGCGGCGCGGGCGCGGCGTTGCGGAGGTCGGAGGCGGGGGCGTCGGTCGGCGGGGCCGCGGGGGCGGCGGGCGGCACGGCAGCGGCCGCGGGTGCTGGGGTGGCTGGGGCGGCGGCCGGCTCGGGGGCCGGGGCGGCGGCGGGGGGCGGCGCGGCCGAGCTCGCAGCGGGCGCCGCGGCGGCGGCCTGGGCGCGGCGCTCGCGCGCCATGCGGTCGGCCATGTACGCGCCGAGCATCGGCGTGGCTTGCTCGAGCAAGCGCGCGAGCGCGATGGCCAGCGGGTTGACGGGGTCCTGATCGTCGTCGTCCTCGTCGTCCTCGTCGTCCTGGTCGTCGACCTCGGCGAGCGGCAGCGGCGGCAGCGGCTCGCGGCGCGGCAGGTTGGCGCCGTCGGCGGCCCGCAGGATCTCCGAGGTCGCGGACATGATGCCGGCCAGGCGCTCGGTGACGTGCTTGGTCATCTCGACGTTGGCCCGCATCATCTCGACGTTGGCGCGCATCAGCTCGCGCACCATGCCGCTCGGCTCGTCGCCCTGCCCGCCACTGTTGCGGCGCGCGGGATCGATCGTCACGTACATGGGCACGGCGTCCTTGCACACCGCGCGGGCGCCATCGACCGGATCGAGCCGGTAGCGGCCGGCGACACCGTCGACCAGCGTCCGGAACTCGTTGTAGGTGGTGTCGACGGCGACGTACAACGGCGCACCGTCGGCGCCGTGGACGATCTCGCACGCCCCGCGCTCGCCCGGCTTGCGGAACCGCCGGACGCGGAACTCTTCGGCGGCGGCCGGCAGCTTGGCCGGTTCGCCGTCGGCGTCGTAGTGCAGCTCAGACATGGCGCGCCTCCTGGTGGAGCGCGGCGGCGAACTCGATGCCCATACTTCTATCCGCCGTCGAACGAGGCGGGAGGAGCAGGTCGCCCGATCGATTCGTGTCGATTTCGGTGACCGGGTCGATCGCGGTGCCCATACTTCTATCCGCCGTTGAGCGAGGCGGGAGGAGCAGGTCGGCCGGTCGATCGGTGTCGATTTTCGGCGAGCGGGCGGCGGGCGCGATGGCCGCGGTGAGCGACACCTATTAGATGGTCGGCGCGGCGCCGACCGATGATCGCGGGCTTGGCGCGCGTGCGTGGCGGCCGAGAAATCGCGCGGGAATTGTCCGCGGCACATTGCCCACCCGTCCGGTTCGCGCGGTTAGGCGCCGCCGATTTGTCGCCACGGCCGACGGCCCCCCCTGTGCGCGAGTTCAGTGTCAGACGCCGGCCGCGAGTTGGCGCTGCTGTCGACGTGAGCACCTAGACCGCTCGCCAGCACCGGCACAAGGCGATCGACATGGTGAATGGTGTACGCTTGGCGAACGATGCTCACGGATCGGCTAGTGTGAGGCGCTCGGTCAGCTACCTACTGAACGAGCGGGCGATCTTCAAGCGTGAGAACCTGCGTCTCGCCGAGCAGGCTCGGATCCTGTTCGATCTCGAGTACCCAGTGCTCCGTCGCCTGATTGGGCGACGGCCGGGTACTTTGCTCGATGCCGGCTGCGGAAACGGCGCCTATCTCGCACGCCTCGCACGCCGATTTCCTCACCTCGCCATGGTCGGGATCGATCGGCACCCACGTTTGCTCGCAGCAGCACGTCTTCATTGCCCCCGCGCGACGTTCCTCCGATGCGAAATCACTGACCGTGCACAACTGACCGAAGTGGTCGCGAAGCAGCCGCCGCAGGTCGTGCTACTGCGGTTCGTGATCCAGCACATGTCGGCCGACGAGCGGGCATTGGCCTTCGAGACATTGCATCGGGTGCTACCGGCGCGCACGAAACTCATCATCATTGAGCCCGATCCGGACACTTTCGCAACCACGCCGCCGAGCCCGGCCATCCAATACCTCGCCGCCCGCGTCAGCCTGATCACGGAGGCACGGGGAGCGGACCGTCGGGTTGTTCATCACCTACCACACGCATTGCGGGCCTTCTCAAACCTCCAGCAGATAGCCCGAGACACCGGGAGCCGTGCCTTAGGCTGGCGGAACGCGGCCCGGGTCCACATGCCGATCCTGGCGACTCGCATCACCCGCGATTCCAGCGACTTCGAAGCGACACAGCTCTCTGCCGCGCGCCGCTGGATACGCCAAGCAAGCAAGCTCCGTGGCTCGCGGCTCGCAAGCAGCCTGATCTTCACGATCTGCGAGCGCACATGAGCCAAGCGCCACCCATCACAATTCGCGATGCACGCGTCGAGGACGCCGACGAACTCGTGCGAATCTGGATGCAACGCCTACCTTCGGGAAGCGTCCCTTCAGCGCGTCAGCTCGACCTCTTTCGGGCCAAGCTCGCGCCGGACCCAGTCTTCCGCACGTGGGTCGCGGAGTCCGCCGATACGATTCTGGGGTGGACGGCGCTCGGCCCGAATCGCGCCAGCCCTGCCCTACACGACACGGTCGCGGACTGGTCCCTCTATGTCGATGCTGAGCACCGGCGCAGAGGCACAGGGAAGCAACTCGCACACCACATGCTCGCCTTCGCGCGCACGTCCCCTCTCGAGTGGATCGTCGGCCACATTGCCGTGTCCAACCAAGCAATGTATCAACTCGTCGTGCTGCAGCTTGGGTTCCGTGTCATGACAACGATTCCGCCCAGCCGACGAAACCCGTCGCGCGAGGCCGTCCTGATGCTCGCGCTAGAGGTCTAGTGCCAGGCACGCGCCTCCTCGAGCACGCGCTGCGCGATCGCTTCGCCGCAACAAAGCCCGCGCGTTCGCCGGCAGACCTGACCATCGCGTTCGAACACGAGTTCTTTCTCAACAGCGGCGAGCGCCCCGCCTCGCTAGAAGACTCGCAGGCGCTGCTCCTCCGCGTCGCAGACACGCTTAAGTGGAGAGCACGGCACGAAAGCGATGCCGTGCTCGGCGACTACGTTTCGTCGATTGCCCCCACGAGTCGACACTGGCCGGCACTCAAGTACGAGCACCCACCCCACCTCCTTGAGATCGCCCTTGCACCCGCAACGTCCGTCGACGCTCTCGGTGCACCGCTCGCGGAGTTGCTCGGCGCCATCGAACGAGCGGCGACTGAGATTGGCCTTTCCGTTCTCCACGAACCATTCGCGCGCTACCCGGCGACGGAGGCGCTTCTCTGGAGATCCGACGCGTACCGCGCTGAGCTTCGCCGCTACCGCGAGCGATGGCTACGAGCGCGCGGCATTGCCCCACGGCCCGACCTCATCAACTTCTCGGCCGTGCTCGCCGCCACCCAGATCCACGTGGGAGGGCTCGATGCAATTAACAACCCCGCCGTCGTCGAGCGCCTTTACACGTGCGAGCCCCCGATACTCTGGTACGCGTTCCTCAACACAAGCTCCGCATTGCCGATCGGCGACCGCGTCCGCGCTCGCCATGGCACCTACCACGCCGCACTGCCCGACTGCCCCCTCCTTGGCTTCCCCGACCTGCCCGCGTGGACCGTGGCCGCCTGGGCCGACGCTCTGAGCCGCATGCCCCAACTGGGCGAGCAGCGAGAACAGGATCCGCATCAGATAATTGACCACGCACGAGACCTACAGATCGTAAGGCCCCGGACCTTCGGTTCTATCGAGTTCCGCGCTGACCCCGCCCAGCGCGACGCCAACGCGCTTCTAGGTCTGGCCGCCCTCCGTATGGGCTGCGCCGCCCACGCGCTCGGGCGTCCGCATGTCGCCCGTTCGTGGCTCGAAGCGCGTGCTGCGTGGTGGCAAGCAGTCGACTCCGGCCACGTAGTTCGCGATGTGGCGCTCCTTGAACAAGTGCGCGAGGGGCTCGATAGCCGTGGCTTCGACGAGGCACGGTATCTCCATGTGTTCGAGGTGTGACCCCGCATTGGTTCCGCATGCATGGGTCAGCGGCGGTGGGACGAGGAATCGGATGGGCGAGAACACTGCCCATGCGTTCAGTGTCAGAGGGGCGCCGTAGTCTGGGGCTCCCCGGTGCATGGCGGGGAAGAAAGGTCGTCGAGATGCCACGCAAGGCTGCTGTACCTGCACCGCCCGAGATCGCCGATCGGATCAAGCACGAGGTCTCGGCGCCGGGGTTCCTTTCCGACTTGATCGCCTGGGCCGATCGCCAGTGCGGCAAGTTGCTGTCCATCGAGGACCGGATCGACCCGCACAAGGCGATCGACCTGGTGAACGCCGCGGTGGTCGACACCTGGGACGGCGTCCGCGCCTGGCACCCGGAAGCGCGCACGCTGCGGCGCCACCTGGAGCAGACGGTGAACTCGCGCCTGTGGCACGAGTGCGAGCGCGCCCGGCGCCGGCGCTTCGTCCCGGTCACCCCTGCTGCCGTGGACGACTCCCAGGACGAGGCCGGCGGCGTCGAGATCGAGATGTCGGCCCAGCGCGAGGACCCGCGCACCCGGCCCGACGCTATGGTCGCCCAGCGCGAGGTGCGCGCCCGCGTGTTCGGCGCACTACGCGCGGAGGCTGCTCGGGATCGCGAGCTTCTCGCGCTTCTGGACGCCTACGAGGCTGGCCACCACTTGGAGTCCGACGCCGAGGCCAAGGTCGGCATCGTCGGCCAGGCGTTCAAGAACCTGGTCCGCCGGTTCAAGACGATCCGCAGCCACCTACCTGACGAACTGCGCGGCGCCGCCCTTGCGGTCATGGTGCAAGATGGCGGCGCGCCACTCCTCAATGCAGGCGTCCGGACCACGCCGCGCCAAATGAATTCGGGCGCACCGCACAAACCTGAGGATAACATATCGAGCGACACAGACAGTGAGGAGTACCAGTCCGGGGCCGATCGGCCGATCGCATCCACACCCAGAACCGCCCGCCCAGGCGCCCTTTCTCCTAAAGCCCTCCCACACTCAGAACCGTAGGCCCCCATGACCGACACTCCGCTGCAACTCCCCCTCGGAACGATCATCGGCCAATGGAAGATTCATGAGCCCATCGGCCGCGGTGGCCAGGGCTCGATCTGGTCCGTCAAGCCAGCAAAGACCAAACGCTCGCCCTTCCGCGCAATAAAGCTCTGCCTTCTTGACGACGCGAAGTCGCAGGCTCGCTTTGAGCGCGAGATCGCGCTTCTCAAACACTGCGAGTCGCCACACGTCCTAAAGCTCCTCGATCACGACAGCGAGTGGAAGAAGCACGTCGACTTCGCCCCACCCTTCGCCTACTATGTAAGCGAGCGATGCAAGGGCTCCCTTGAAGATCGACAGAAGGACCTCGGCGATCTCCGCGCTCGCCTCACGCTCTTTCGACAAGCATGCAACGCGCTTCTCCATCTTCACGGCCTGGCCGACCCCATCCTCCATCGAGACATCAAGCCTGCCAACCTGCTTCTCTCCCAGGAACTCGGACACCTAGTCCTCGCCGACTTCGGCCTCGCCCGGTCACTCACAAGGACAACCCCTCAAGAACAAGCGCTCACAGACGTCTTCGAAGTCGTCGGCACACCGTACTACCGCGCGCCAGAGGTCACCAACGGACAACACGGAACCATTCGCAGCGACATCTACGGCCTAGGACGCCTCCTCGAATGGCTCCTCACAGATGACGTTTCGCGAGACATGGCAACCCGACCAATCCCCCGAGGACTCGACGTTGACGGAGACGCATGCGAAGCCCTGGACCAGATCATAACTCGCGCCACTCAACCCTCCGCTGCCTATCGCTTTGCGTCAGTCACCGAACTCTTAGAACACCTCCCGGACCTATGGTTGGCTGTAAAGCCGAGAACGAAGAAGGGGCCGCCATCTCTACTCAATAGCCCAGAGGCCACCTTCGCAAGTGCTCTGGCGTTCACCAAGGCAAACGATCACATCGCCCTCCGAGACATCGAAAGCCAACTCAGAAGACGCTTCGCTGACGAACTGCCCCAATGGCGCGCCACCACGGAACCCACATGGCAGGATCGCAACAGAGCCCTTGGATTCGCAGCAACCGACCGGCTCCTCGATTGCGCGCTTCCCCGTATCACACTTGCCCTCGCAGGCATATATTCAAACACCCCCTCGCTCATGGACCAGCGCCGCATCATCGACGACTTTATCAGCTTTCCAGACTGGAATCAGAACGGGAAGACGTCCGTCATCGAAGCCCCCAGGGCGCTACTGTACCCAACGCACTACCTGCATGGGGCCCTGTGTGTCACCTACAACACGCCTGACACAGCAATTGCATTTGCCTCTACAGAGATCCCATACACACGCAGGAACGAACGAGCCCCACTGTGGATGCATCACGAGTTTACCGGCTGGCCTGCGATACTTGGAGGGCAGTGCAACTGGGCCTGGGAATACCTCCAAGGCCTATACGAGCAGCGCCCCGTCCTCCAACAGCTTTTTGCGCTAAGACATGACTACATTCTCGGACTCGGGTGCTACTCACTCCTCCTGTCACTCATGGAACTCGGCAGCGATGCTGCCCGAATGACAACCTTCGATGCCGCCAAGGTAAAAGACATTCGCCTTACAGTGCCACCACTCTTCGCCGGCCTGCCCATCAACTTGATCGAGAGAATTGGCAATCGAGTCTTGCGCAACGGAGACATTGTCGAGCTAGTCGCGAGACGTAGCGCGACGACCGTACCAGCGATGCAGCGCCTTTGGCCGACTTGGAAGCTGCTTATTCTTCAGTTCCGCCGCGAGGTGTTCGACCGGTTTTCATACCCGGATGAACTGCCACTCGGCGACCTCAGCCAGGCGCCTCGCTCGGCCACCTCGTGACCGAGCCTTGGGGCATGGGCGCCTTCAGGGCGGCGACGTTGGCGTCGCCGAGGGCGGCCAGGGGGAACTCGCCCCCTTGGTTCTGCCCGGCGCGCTCGCGGGCGATCAGGGCGTCGAGGAGGTGCAAGCCGTTGGCAGAACAGCGTGAATCCGCTTGACCTGGCGCCGAAGGTCGGTGAAGTTCACCACCGCACTCGATGAGCCCAAACGACGCCCCCGAACAGCGCGCCACGTTGAGGATTGCCGACGACCTTCAGGCCGCGTCGCACAAATCCAGGGCATCCTCGGTTAACTCCAGCACCGGATGCGGTGCGACATCCGATCGATCGCGCGGCAAGTGCAAGGCCGCACGTTGAGAAGGCGAATACATGCCCGAGATTGCGATTAAACTTGTTGTCGTGCTCGACACAACTGTGGCAGAAAGCGCAAGATTCAACTTTGATAGTGGCTCGCTCGGTGAGCTGCAGACCGAGGCGCAAGAAGGCTCGCTAAAGATCGCGCTCACTGAGGTGCAGGCGGGCGAGATGCGCGCGCATGTGAAGGAGCAGTCCGACGCCATTCGGTCAGTGGCCAAGGCGCTGCGCGCGGGCGCCGGCAAGAAGCGTATCGCCTCGGCGGGCGGCGGTGAGAACGACGGCGTTGGCATCCCTCGACTCGTCGGCCATCCAGCCGTGAGCACAGCTTTGGACGCGGTCGTTGAGGCAGCAAAGGCTGTCGAGGCGGCGCTGGAGTCGTTTCTCGCAAAGCCATACGTGATCACGATTCCGTGCGGGCACGTACAGGCTTCGAGGTTGTTGCCCGCCTACTTCGGCGGACATTCGCCCTTCGGGGCCGGACGCAAGAAGGACGAGTTTCCGGACGCGATCTCAATCGAGGCGATACGCGACTTCCTGCTTGATCAAGGCGATGACGTTGAGTTGCATGTTGTCTCAGAAGACAACGATTGGCATGGTGCTCTTTCGAAGGGAGCTCACCTCACGGTTCATCGATCTGTGGCGGATGTACTCCAGTACCTACGCAACCTGGATCAAGTGGCGGAGCTCGTTGGCGTTCGACTGCGTGACGACCCGGACCTACTCGGGCGCGTAGTCGCCAAGGAGTTCCCGCAGCAAGGCTTTTCGCTGGAGGAGGATTGGGACGCGTCATTCGAAGCGATGGCGGTCACTGCCCTCATGTTTAACGACGTGACCGTAGTTTCACTTGCTAACCGCAGGGCAACTATTCAGTTCCATGCCTCAGTGACATTCGAAGCAGTCGTCGACTTCACAGACTACGGCTCGTCTGCATGGGACTCGGAGGAGGGTGAGTACATGTTTCGAGACATGTACCGCGCACACATCGTGCACCCCGCTGACGTGAGCGGCTCCGCCACGGTGCTTCTCGATGCGAATACCGGGCAAGTCTTAGAGGTCGAGCGCGTCTCTTGGGACACGACAGCCTTTGAGGTGTCGTTCGATTCTGCTGAAAGCGTTGAACAAGTCTACAGGCCGGACCCCGACGACTACGACGCAACGGAAGGCGTGCCGTCCGGAGGACAGGCATTGGCTGATCTTTCCTTCCAAGACACGCCCCCCCAGGTCGATGGCGACAAAGCTGTTAAGGATGATGAGCTGGCGCTGCGCGCCGAGGTCTCACCAGGTGACAAAGAGCCCGACTTGACGTGACTCGCTCTCCGGGAGCACGTCGAGGACCTCGCGTTCGACCTCGCTACACGCTGCTCAACGCGCGACTCACAGGCCGCGCTCGCGCGCGCCCCGCCTTGCCGGTCGAGGAATCGTCGACATCGTGGTCTCAACCAATGAGTGGTATCGTCCGGCCGTGGCGTACGGGCAGTCGCCTCAGCCCCAGGACCGGATGCGGCCCGGGATTGTGGACTGTCCTCGCTGGCGCCCCTCCCCCATTCGGCGTAACATGCCGAATCCAGGGAAAGCGCAGGGATGCCACCGTCGCCCACCAGGCCTAGCTCCGCGAACTTCGCGTTCCTCGCGGTCCATGATCCGCTGCTGGATCATCTGGGGGCGCTGGCGGAGCGGTACTTCGCGGAGGATCCCAGCACGTCGCTGGTGAAGCTGCGGCAGTTCGGCGAGGTGCTGGCGCAGCGGGCGGCGGCGAACGCGGGCATGTACACGAGCAGCGCGGAGCAGCAGATCGATCTGCTGGCGCGCCTCCGCGACGCGGGGCTGCTGGCGCCGAACATCAGCGACCTGTTCCACGGCCTGCGCAAGTCGGGCAACGCGGCGGCCCACGACATCCGCGGCGATCACCGCGAGGCGCTGCACCAGCTGCGCATGGCCCGGCAGCTTGGGCTGTGGTTCCACCGCATCTTCAAGGACAAGACGTTCGAGCCCGGCCCGTTCGTGCCGCCGCCCGATCCCAAGGCCGAGAGCGCGGCCCTGGCCGCGGAGCTGAAGCGCCTGCGCGACGAGCTGGCGGCCCAGCAGTCCAAGGCCGAGGCGGCCCGCGCGGCGGCCGAGGCCGCGGCCGAGCTGCGCCTGACCGCGGAGCAGCGGGCCGCGAAGGACGCCGACGAGCGCGCGATCCTGACCGCGCTGCTCGAGCAGGCCGACAAGGACCACGCCGCGCTCGCTCAGCAGCTCGCCGCGCTCCAGGCGGCCGCGACCGCCGCCCCGCCCGCCCAGGCCACGGCCATCGTCGCCCAGGCCAGCCAGGCGGCCGAGTCGCTGGAGCTGGACGAGGCCGACACCCGGCGCATCATCGACGCCCAGCTGCGCCAGGCCGGCTGGGAGGTCGACTCGGTCGAGCTGACCTACAGCAAGGGCGCGCGCCCCGCCAAGGGCAAGCACCTGGCGATCGCCGAGTGGCCGACCAGGCACGGCCCCGCCGACTACGTGCTGTTCGTCGGGCTGATGCCGGTCGGCGTGGTCGAGGCCAAGCGCAAGGCCAAGGACGTGGCCGCGACCCTCGAGCAGTCCCGGCGCTACAGCCGCGGCTACGCGGTCGCCGCCGATCAGACGTCACCCGGCGGCCCCTGGGAGCAGTTCGCCATCCCGTTCCTGTTCGCGACCAACGGCCGGCCGTTCCTGCGCCAGCTCAAGGACAAGAGCGGCATCTGGTTCTTCGACGCGCGCACGCCCACGGTCGCCGCCCGCCCGCTGGAGAGCTGGTACACGCCCGACGGCCTGGCCGCGATGCTCAAGCAAGACCACGAGCGGGCCCATGCCCAGCTCAAGGTCGAGCCCACCGAGTACCTTGGCCTGCGCGACTACCAGCTCGCCGCCATCCGCGCCGTCGAAGCCGCCATCGAGCGCGGCCAGCGCGAGTGCCTGGTCGCGATGGCCACCGGCACCGGCAAGACCCGCACCTGCATCGGCCTCACCTACCGCCTGCTCAAGACCCGCCGGTTCCGCCGCGTGCTGTTCCTGGTCGACCGCAGCGCGCTCGGCGAGCAGACCGCCAACGCGTACAAGGACGCCCGCCTCGAGAGCCTCCAGACCTTCTCCGACATCTTCGGGATGAAGGAGCTGAAGGACATCAAGCCCGACCCCGACACCAAGCTCCAGATCGTGACCATCCAGGGCATGGTCAAGCGCATCCTGTTCCCGTCGGACGAGGCCGACGTGCCGCCGGTCGATCAGTACGACTGCATCGTGGTCGACGAGTGCCACCGCGGCTACCTGCTCGACCGCGAGATGGGCGACGCCGAGATCGACTTCCGCGACGAGGGCGACTACTTCTCGAAGTACCGCCGCGTGCTCGATCACTTCGACGCGGTGAAGGTCGGCCTGACCGCCACGCCGGCCCTGCACACCACCGAGATCTTCGGCCGGCCGGTGTTCCAGTACAGCTACCGCGAAGCGGTGCTCGACAACGTGCTCATCGATCACGAGCCGCCCCACCAGATCGTCACCGCGCTGGCCGAGGACGGCATGCACTGGCGCGCCGGCGAGAAGATGGCGGTCTACCAGCCCGCCGCCGCCACCATCGACACCGTCACCCTGGCCGACGAGGTCAACCTCGAGATCGACAGCTACAACCGGCGGGTCGTCACCGAGAACTTCAACCGCGTGGTCTGCGCCGAGCTGGCCCGCCACATCGACCCGAGCCTGCCGGGCAAGACGCTCATCTTCTGCGCCACCGACGCCCACGCCGACATGGTCGTGCGGCTGCTCAAGGAGGCGCTGACCGAGCGCTACGGCGAGATCGAGGACGCCGCGGTCCTCAAGATCACCGGCGCCGCCGACAAGCCCGACCAGCTCATCCGCCGCTACAAGAACGAGCGCAACCCGTCGATCGCGGTCACCGTGGACCTGCTGACCACCGGCATCGACGTCCCGGCCATCTCCAACATCGTGTTCCTGCGCCGGGTGCGGAGCCGCATCCTCTACGAGCAGATGCTGGGCCGCGCCACGCGCCGCTGCGACGACATCGGCAAGGAGGTGTTCCGCATCTTCGACACGGTCGACCTGTACGCCGCGCTCGAGCCGGTCAACAGCATGAAGCCGGTGGTCGCCGACCCCAAGGTGACCTTCACCCAGCTGGCCCAGGAGCTGGGCACGGTGAAGAACCCGGCCACCGTGAAGCTGCTCCTCGAGCAGTTCATCGCCAAGCTGGGCACCAAGCACCGCCGCATCAAGGGCGCCGCGGCCGATGACTTCGAGGCCGTGGCCGGCCTGTCCCCGGCGGCGCTGCTGGCCGCCCTGCGCGCCAAGGCCCCGACCGAGGCGGTCGCGTGGATCGCCGCCCACGCGCCGGCCGTGGACCTGCTGGACCGCTCGACTGGCGGCAACGCCGGGCTGATCATCTCGGAGCACCCCGACGAGCTGCGCCGCTCCGAGCGCGGCTACGGCAGCGGCCAGAAGCCCAAGGACTACCTGGACAGCTTCGCCGGCTTCCTGCGCGACAACATGAACAAGCTCCCGGCGCTGCTCGTGGTGACCCAGCGACCGCGCGAGCTCACCCGCCAGCAGCTCAAGGAGCTGGGCCTGGCGCTGGCCAACGCCGGCTACTCCGAGGCGACGCTCCAGACCGCGTGGCGCGACGCGACCAACCAGGACATCGCCGCCTCGATCATCGGCTTCATCCGCAAGGCGGCCCTGGGCGACGCGCTCGTGCCCTACGCCGAGCGGGTCGACCGCGCGCTCAAGACGATCCAGGGCCGCCAGGCCTGGACCGATCCGCAGCGCAAGTGGCTGGCGCGCATCGGCGACCAGCTCAAGGTCTCGCAGGTCGTCGACCCAACCGCGCTCGAGGTGGGCAGCTTCAAGAGCGACGGCGGCTTTGCCCGCGCCAACAAGATCTTCGACGGCAAGCTGGCCGCCGTGCTCGGCGACCTGCACGACGCCCTGTGGCAATCTGCGGGCTGACCCATGAGCACCCAAGACATCGTCGCCAAGCTGTGGCGACTGTGCGACGTCCTCCGCGACGACGGCATCACCTACCACCAGTACGTGACCGAGCTGACGTACCTGCTGTTCCTGAAGATGGCGAAGGAGACGGGGACGGAGAAGCAGCTGCCGGCGGGGTATCGGTGGGACGACCTGGAGGACAAGGACGGCGTCGACCAGCTCACCTTCTACCGGAAGCTGCTCCTGCACCTGGGGACCGAGGCGTCGCCGCGGGTGCAAGCGATCTACGCCAACGCGGCGACCTCCCTGAAGCAGCCGAAGCACCTGGCCAAGCTGGTCGAGGACCTGGACGGGCTCGACTGGTACGAGGCCAAGGAAGAGGGCCTGGGCAACCTGTACGAGGGGCTGCTCGAGAAGAACGCGAACGAGAAGAAGTCGGGCGCGGGGCAGTACTTCACGCCGCGCCCGCTGATCGACAGCATGGTGCGCCTGGTGAAGCCGCAGCCCGGCGAGCTGGTCCAAGACCCGGCGGCGGGCACCTGCGGCTTCCTGATCGCCGCCGACCGCTACATCAAGGACGCGACCAACCGCCTCGACAAGCTGCCGGTGCGGCAGCAGGACTTTCAGAAGTACAAGGCCTTCTACGGGGTCGAGCTGGTGCACGACACGCACCGCCTGGCCCTGATGAACCTGATGCTCCACGACATCGAGGGCGACCTGGCGATCGGCGACTCGATGTCGGAGCTGGGCAAGAACCTGCCGAAGGCCGACGTCATCCTGACCAACCCGCCGTTCGGCACGAAGAAGGGCGGCGGCCTGCCGAGCCGCGACGACTTCTTGTTCCCGACCAGCAACAAGCAGCTCGCGTTCCTGCAGCACATCTACCGTGGCCTGAAGCCGGGCGGCCGGGCCGCGGTGGTGCTGCCCGACAACGTGCTGTTCGAGGACAACGTCGGCGCCCAGGTCCGCGCCGACCTGATGGACAAGTGCGACCTGCACACGATCCTGCGCCTACCGACGGGCATCTTCTACGCCCAGGGCGTGAAGACCAACGTCCTGTTCTTCAGCCGTGGGGCGAAGGACACCGGCAACACGAAGGCCGTCTGGATCTACGACATGCGCACCAACGCCCCCGCGTTCGGCAAGCGCACGCAGCTCGGGCCGGAGCACTTCGCCGAGTTCGAGCAGGCCTTCGGTGACGACCCGCTTGGCAAGAGCAAGCGCAAGGACAGCGGGGAAGAGGGGCGCTGGCGGCGGTTCTCGCGCGAGGACATCGCGAAGCGCGGCGAGAACCTCGACATCAGTTGGCTGAAGGACGAGGGCCACACCAGCGCGGAGGACCTGCCGGAGCCGGAGGAGATCGCGGCGGAGATCATGGCGCACCTGCAGACGGCGATGGCGGAGATGGAGGCACTCACCAAGGCGCTCTCAGCGGAGGCCGCCGAGTGACGGCGCCACCGCCAGGCTGGGCGTTGGCGACCGTGGGCGACCTCGCCGAGTACATCAACGGTCTCGCGTTCAAGCCAACGGACTGGGTCAGCAGCGGGCGCCCCATCATCCGAATTCAGAACCTGAATTCAGTCGATGCGCCATTCAACCTGACGACCCGTCCGGTCGACGAACGCTACCTTGTTCGGCGCGGTGACCTGCTCGTAAGCTGGTCGGCGACGCTCGATGCCTTCATCTGGCACGGGCCGGAAGCGGTACTCAACCAGCACATATTCAAGGTCGTCCCGAATCCACTGCTCGTCGACTCGTCGTTTCTGTACTGGGCGATGAAGGCCGTCATCCGCGAGATGGTGCAAGGCGAGCACCTCCACGGATCAACGATGAAGCACATCAACAGGGGTCCGTTCCTTTCACACCCGCTACTCCTCCCACCGCTCCCGGAGCAGAGACGCATCTCGGCAAAGCTCAACAGGCTTCGCGACCACCGCCAACGTGCCGAGGAGGCACTGGACGCCGTCCGCCCGCTGCTCGCCAAGCTCCGCCAGTCCATCCTCGCGTCCGCCTTCCGCGGCGACCTCACCGCCGACTGGCGAGCAACGCGAGCGGGATTGCCTTACGTCACCCATACTTCCACATCGCCCCTTCCTGCCGCATGGACCGAAGCGCCACTAGGCGACCTCATTGCCGACGGGCCAACAAATGGCCTCTACAAGGGACGAGAATTCTACGGAGCCACGGGGCATCCAATTCTGAGGATCTCGAACTTCCAGGACGACCAAGCCCCCCACCGCGATGAACTCTCCCAGCTCACGATATCAGACGAAGAACGCCACCGGTACGCACTGCAAGTGAACGACCTCGTCATCAATCGAGTCAACAGTCCGTCTCACCTTGGAAAATGCCTCATCATTGACACCAGCCTTTCCGGAGTCCTGTTTGAATCAAACATGATGCGCATTTCGCTTACGGAACGCGTGCACCCTCACTTCGTCGCCGCCATGCTCCGCAGCCCCCAAGGTCGAGCGCGACTCATCGCAAACGCCAAGTGGGCAGTGAACCAAGCCAGCATCAACCAAGCCGATGTCCAGAACACGAGACTCCCGCTGCCACCGCTCGATGAGCAGCACGAGATCGTCTCCCGCGTCACGCGTGCACTCCGCTTTCTCGAGACGACGGCGGCCCTCGCGGAGCGACAACTCGAGCAGTTTGGAACGCTTGGCGCCGCCATCCTCGGACTTGCGTTCCGCGGCGAACTTGTCGACCAGGATCCGAGCGACGCCCCGGCCTCCGTCCTCCTCGAGCGCATCCGCGCCGCTCGCGCCGAGGCCCCGGCCACGCGCCGAGGCCACACCGCCCGGACCGACGACACCCAAACTCAGCGCCGAAGCCGCACGGCTCGACGGCCGCCCGCCACGCCGATCTCGGAGCAGGCGGCTGAGCTAGCGGAAGTCGAACCACCTGCAGCAGCACCACCCGCTGCTCTGCCGTCTTTGGATTCCGACGCGCTCGGCACGCAAGCCATCGCTGCCCTTTGGCTCCACGGCGCAGTCGACAAGGACGCAGCTGTCCGCCGCCTTGCTGATCACCTCCGCGAGGCAGGCCAGATCATCTTCCAACGCCTCCACGCCGACGGCCCGCTCTACACCCAGCTCAATGACGCCATCGACGCCGCGGTGAAGGCGGGCCTCCTCGATCGCCCCAAGCGCGGCCAGGTCCGCGCCTGCAAGCCCGACGCGACCGCGTACACTGCGGACGACTGGCGCCACGCGCTCCTCGCCGTCCTCAGCCCCTCCCCCACCGATCGCGACGACGCCATCCGCGCCGCCGCCGAGTGGGCCCGCGACAACTGCGGCCTCGCGTTCACCCGCCTCCGCGCCGACGGCCACATCGTCACCGGCCTCCGCTCCGCCCTCAACAGCGCCATCCGCGCCAAGCTCATCACCCGCATCGACGCCAACCGCATCGCCCGCGCCCCCGACTCCCCCGCCGACCGCCAGACCACTCTCTTCACCGACGAGTCATGAGGACACATGAGCCAAACGCGTTCCAGCGAACGTGAACAGCTCCAGGCTGCCGAGGCCGCAGCCATGAAGATTGTGCGGCAGATGCACTCGAGCAAGCGCGGACGATGGACGCTCGGCGACTGCACGTTCGGCCCAAGTGGCTCCCCAGAATACCAATACGGATACGCCTCAGTATTCGCACTCGACGACCGCATCGATTTCAGCATCTGGGTCGACCGCGCCGGCGTCCCACCCGTCCCGGTCATCTGCGCGGCCTTTGGCACCCAGACGCCCAGTGATGGCCGCCAGCTACGCGACCTGGCCAAGCACTACGAGGTCCCTTGCCAGACCTACACGGGCGGGCAACTCAGGATGACCAAGACCGCGATCTTCGAGGCGCCGGCCAACGAGACACGCTACTTGTCGACCTATCGCCACGCGGGCGACTTCACTGTCGCGGACGCGGTCCGACAGTTCACGCAGTTCTGGTCCATCTGGGCCGATCGTGTCGCATCGATCGTCCGCGCGCCGCCAAGTGACATCGCGACCGATGTGGATGACGAGTCGCACCTCGTCCTCCAAGGGCTCATCGGCGAGCTAGCAGTCCTTGCGGAGCCGGGAATGGAGGACGCGCTATGGTGCGGCCCAGAAGACCTCCCGTACGACATCGAGCGCGACGACTACCGGATCGAGGTTAAGGCGACCAGCCGCGGGAGGACACCGATCCTCTCTCGCGCTCAGATCGAGCAGCACGCCGACCGCTTCCTGGTAGCCATCGTCGATGTGCCGCCCGACGCGCACCCCAAACCACAGCCCGCCAACCGCGGCGGCGGGCTCCACAGCCTGGTCAAGCAGCACACAGCGGAGATCGCATCGGTGCTCCGACGCAAGGGCCTCAAGGCTACGCCCGACGTATTGGCGCAGATCAGCGACGGGGTCACGCGCTCACGAGGCCGCACGACCTTCCACCACCTGACACCGCCGGCGGAGTTCTTCACCGCGACCGAGGCACTCGAGAACGTCGCGAGGGTCGTCGCCCTGCGGGTCGCCGTCGACGACACCTGGCTGCAACGTGTGGAGCCGCCGTGGCAAGCCCCACCGCCCGCGCCACCACAGAAGCCTGGCCGACGACATGCCAAGCCGTGAGCCCCACATGAAGCACCGCCTCGATGTCTTCTCCCCCGAGACGTACCAGCGCTTCGCCGACTCCGACCGCAAGGTCGCTGGATGCAAGCCCCGGTGCCGCAAGCTCGCCTCCGACGTCGCGGCCGGCGACCTCCTGGTCTGCTACGTCACCCAGCTATCGCGGTGGTGCGGCCTTCTAGAGGTGACCAGCAAGGCCTTCGAAGACGCCACGCCCCGCTTCGTCGAGGCCGACGATCCGTACGTCATCCGCTTCCACGTCAAGCCGCTGGTCTGGCTGCCCCTCGACCGGGCCATCCCGATGCACGAAGACGCCGTCTGGCGCGCCATCTCGTTCACCAAAGACCACCCCAAGGGCAGCTCGCTCTGGACCGGACACCTCCGCACCAGCCTGGTCGAGCTCGAGCCCAAGGACGGGAAGTTCCTCGCCGACGCCTTGCAGAAGCAGGCCAAGGCGCAGCGCCTGTTCCCACTCGAACCGCGCGAGCAGCGCCTGATCGCCGGCCACCAGGTCAAACGCGCCGACGGCCCAGTTTCGGTCTCCGTCCCCGACGATCTCGAGGACGACGACGAAGCCGCGACCACCGCCCCGCCTGCCACGGGCGGCGTCCGCGAGTCGATCAAGATCCAGGCGCTGCTGGCGCGCATCGGCGCCACCATGAAGTTCCAGGTCTGGATCCCGGCCAACGACCGCGAGGCAGTCATCAAGGAGCTTGGGCCAGGCGCCGCGCCCCTCCTGAAGAGCCTCCCGCTGAACTACGACAACACCACCATCGAGACCATCGAGCGCATCGACGTCCTGTGGATCAAGGGCCGCTCGATCGTCCGCGCCTTCGAGGTCGAGCACACCACCTCGATCTACAGCGGCATCCTGCGCATGGCCGACCTCCTGAGCCTCCAGCCCAACATGGACATCCGCCTGCACATCGTCGCCCCCGAGGAGCGTAAGGCCAAGGTCATGCGCGAGATCCGCCGCCCCGTCTTCACCCTCATCGAGGGCCGCCCCCTCGCCAAGACCTGCACCTTCCTCAGCTACGACGCCATTCGCGCCATCGCGGACATCCCCCAACTCGCCCACATCTCCGATACCATCCTCACCGAGCACGAAGACTTCGCCGACGAGTAGCCGTTCGTCAACGAGGAGCGCGCCATGAAGATCCGCATCAGGGCAGTCCCTGCAAAACCAACCCGGCGCGCGGCCACAGAGCGGACGCCCGCCGGCAGCGCTAAGGCGTCAGAGAAGTCCACGGCCCCGACGCCCAAGCCGCCGGCCGGCAAGAAGAAGCCCCTCATCACGCTGAAGGCCGCGATCGCAGAGTTCGGAGAGGAACTTGGGCCAATCCTCGCAAGGCTAATCAATTCACCGAATCGCAAACCGCGATCGGACGCTAGGACGCGCCTCAGCGACGTGCTCACCGCGTGGGCGGAGGCGGAGCGGGTCATCGCGAGCTACCAGGTGTTCGGTGCGCCTCCCCAGGCGGGCACGCTGCAACTTGCCCTGCAGGATGCGCGCAAGCATGCCGAAGCTGGGCGCTGGGCGATCTTGGTCTTCCCACCCGGCAAACTCGATCCGGTTCTCGTCCCAGACAACGCACCGGCATCCGGCTGTCCGATTGGTGACCTCGTCACCTTCGGACTCTCCTTCAAGGCGATGCGGTACTGGGGCGACAGCGCGGCCTGCGAGGAGATCGACCGCCGCATGCGCAGGCATTGGACGCGGTACGCAGCCGTGCCCGAGGTTCCGACAGACGAGCTGCGCACGTCGCTCTACGTTGCGAGCTACTCATGGAAGCTCCTTGGTGAGACGTCGAAGAGCGACGAGGCGTACCTTCGCGACCTCCACGCCACCTTGGTCGCGCGGCTTGGCACCCGAGCTTGACGCAAGTCCATGCCGAACTCTCGCTACATCCAAACACCCGAGGCCTATCGTCCGAGCAGGGTGCGCCTCCTCCTGATCGGCGAGTCGGCGCCCGACTCAGGCACCAGCGGTCTCCGGTTCTCTTGCAGCCCCACCCTCTACCGCCGCGACAACCTATTCCGCGGGGTGATTGAAGCGCTGCCCCGATCATCGTCGGGGCGAGCCGGCGACCAAGGTGGCAAGCGATGACGTCGCCCCCACCCACGCCTGCCTCAGTACCGCGTACAGCACCGCGCTATCCGCGCGAGATCGTGCTTCCACTGGGCACCGACGACGAGTACAGGGAAGCAGCCGCAGCCATCTTGCTCGAGCATCGCGCAGCCTCGGAATGGAAGCGCCTGCGGTGCGTTCAGGTCGAGTGCATTGAGCCCACTGAGCGGCTCTACCGTCTCGACACAGGTGCCCCCCTGGGACTCGAGTACGGATGGGAAGGCAGCACCGCGTTGCGCCCACCCGGTGGCACAGCCGGGACGGACACTCTCGCACGCTGGGAAGAAGACGAGGATCGCCTACTTTGGTCGGGGCCGGTGGTCGAGGCAGACGAGACTTCGGGCTCGCTGTTTGTGGCGATCGACGGAGCGCGCCCACCGAGCACGGGGACGTTCTACGTCCGTCCGTTCGAGTTCACGGCGCTGTTGAAGCAGCTCTACACGGCGAACGAGCATGGAGCCACACGCGTTCCGCTTTCGATCCTCCTGCACGCGGCCGCGCACGGCTCCGGCAAGAGCGAGCCCACCTCCGCCTGGACCGCGCCGTGGAACATCGTCTGGGGTCCGCCGGGGACTGGCAAGACCCGCCTCATCGGCGCTCGCGTTGCGGAACTCCTCGAAGACCCCGGCGAACGCATCCTGGTTGTCTCCACGACAAACGATGCCACGGACCTGGCTGCTATCTCGGTAGGCAAGGGCATCATCGAACGGGGCCGGAGTCCCGATGACTCGATCCTCCGCGTCGGTCGCGGTGCGCGCTACCGCGCGTTTGAAGACGCCGGCCTTCGCCAGCTCTTGCAGGGGCACGAATACGAACTCCGCCGGCAGATCGAGGCTCAACGCGCCCGCATCGAGTCCGCGAGGGAGTCCACCTACCGCGCGCGTCTTCGGCACCACCTGGCCACGCTCACCCGCGCCCTGCGCGCGGCCGGCTCCGACGGCGCGAGAGACGAGCGCCGCCGCGTAGTGGTGACGACGGCGTTCCAGGCCCTCTCATACGTCGTTCAACGCGACCTTGTCGACGCGACACATGCGCCCTTCACGACGGTCGTCATCGACGAGGCCGGCCTGATATCCCGCACCACCGTCGCCGCCTTGGCACTTCTCGCAAGCCGACGAGTCGTGCTCGCTGGCGACCCGAGGCAGCTGGCGCCCATCACCAAGATCGCGCGTATTCTGCCCCCCGGCCAGGCGCGATGGCTTGGCCTCAGCGCGCTTCACCATCTCCGAATCGGGGAACGCGCCAGCGGCCTGGAGTTCCTCGCGCAACAACATCGCATGCATCCGGAGATTCGGCAGGCCGTCTCGGCGTACCAGTATGGAGGGTGCCTCGCAGACGGGCCGGGGATCACGACGACCAGCGACGACGACCTCCCCGAGCACCGCGCGCTCTGGTACGTCCTTGACGAGGAGCGGTGCGAACCGCACCACCTTCGCGCTGACCGCGGCGAGGGCAACCGAAGCTGGGTCCGCTCACGCACGCCCGAGGTACTTGGCCGCTTCTTCAGCGCGATACCACAGGTACGCGATAGCAAGGGCCTCTTCATCTCGCCGTTCGTCGGCCAGTGCAGAGCTGTCACGGACTACCTCCGGGGTTCCGGCGCGGCCAACTGGAGAGCCTCCACGGTGCATCAGCAGCAGGGCGCCGAGGCGGACGTTGTGATCTTCGATACCGTGAACGCCGGCAGCACCTGCTGGCCGCTCGACGAATGGGAGAGGCTCATCAACGTGGCAGCCAGTCGCGCCAAGAAGCTCTTCGTGCTTCTGGCAACCCGTGACGAAGCGCGGCAGCCCTTCCTGGCCCCGCTCGTCGCGCACCTGCACCCGTGCGCCTTCGTCTACCGCGGAAAGGCCTGGAAGCTCGAGCCAGTTGAGCGGGCTGCGTCTGACCAAGCGGCAGCTCAGTTTGCAACCGACGACCAGACCCTGGGAGCCCAACTTGCGCGACGAAAGGCGCTGCGACCACTCCTCAGTGCCGAGCAGCAGCGGCTCTGCCGATTCGAGATGGACGGCAAGCCCCGACTTGTCCGTGGTGTCGCAGGCAGCGGCAAGACCGTCGTCCTCGCGAACTGGCTGGTGCAGACGTACCTTCTGCTGCGGGACCAGAACCCGAAGCTCTGGGTCGTCTTCGCCAACCGAGCCCTCCAACCGCTGCTCCAACGGTGCATCACCCAAGCCTGGGAGCTCGCGGAGCAAAGGACGTCCCCCCCATGGACGAACGTCGAACTCCATCACATTGAAAGCGTTCTCGCCATCTTCGAGGGCAAGGCGAGAGGCCCACAGCCAGACCGCTTCGACTACAACGAGCGTGCTCAGCGCATCCTTGCCCATCGGAGCGGCTTCATTGCGCGCTGCGACGCGCTCTTCATGGACGAGGCGCAGGATCTCGGCCCGTCGACGATCGCGCTTCTGACTCAGATCACCAAGCAGACCGACACCGAGGACACGAACAGCCGGTCCGTGAACATTTTCTACGACAACGCCCAGAACGTGTACGGCCGCGGCACGCCCAAGTGGGCCGACCTCGGCATCGACCTCCGCGGCCGTTCCGTCGTCATGAAAGAGAGCTTCCGCTCGACCCGTCCGATCACCGAGTTCGCCCTCAACACCCTCGCGGGGCTCGTCGACTTCGACAGCGACGCTGACCAACGCGAATACATCGAACGAAGGCTCATCGAGAAGACCACGCGGGAATGCAAGCCCTGGTGGCAGGTGAACTACAACGAGATCGGCGGCCCATCGCCCCAGTTCAAGCCTTTTGCCACCCGAGAGAAGGAACTCACGGCGCTGGTCAACCAGATCTACCAGTGGCTCAAGGAGGAGCGAGTTCTTCCACGCGACATCGCCGTCGTGACGATGGGCAAAGATGGCGGACAGAGCCTCGGCGACTTGATCGCTGCAGCGTTAACCAAGCGACTGAAGCCACTTGGCATCGACGCGGAGTATCGAACCACGCAGGGCTTCGATGGCTCGGAGCGCTCCGTCGTGGTCACCACGCCCCACTCGTTCAAGGGCTATGAGGCGGAAGTCGTCTGGGTCGCTGGTCTCGACGCCTTTCACCACGGTAACAAGCCCGCCGCCTCTCCGATGTACGTCGCCCTGACCCGAGCGCGTTCCGTGCTCGTTGCCTCGGCCACCGCGGTGTCCGACGGCCCTGGGCGCCGGATTGTGAAGGCGCTCAAGGACGTCAGCGACCGCGTGGGCCTTGCGCCATCACTGGAGGACGACACCCTCGATGAAGGTGCTCGAACGGCGCGCACGATCCAGAAGCTCATCGGGCCCGCTCACGGCGAGTGGTTTGTGAATCTACTTCGCACTCGCGTCGTCGCTCTCGAGCCGATCGAAAACGGGGACGGCGAGTTGCTCGCCGAGCCAGCCTTCATCGCCCGGGACAGCGAAGGGCTCATCGCGTTCTACCTCGACCACGCCCGGCCGAGCCGCGCTGAGCACCTCCGTCTCGAAGATGCCGGGATTCGCGTGATGATCGTCGGCGAGGATCTCGATGACGGGTAAGGGCGTCGCCCGACGCCAACTTGTCCAACAGGCTGTTGGACAACTGGCTGGGGTCTCGCCCCGGCTCCATTCAGCGATGCAGCGCGCCCCGGCGAACGCGCCCGCGGTGCCCCCCTCCTGAGTCCCCGACTGCCGTCCGCGCGTCCCTTCCAGGCCAGGCCCATGCCCCTCTTCGAGATCCGCAACGACACCCTCGCCGCCCTGACCGCCACCACCTTCTCGAAGGAGGGCCTCAAGGAGCGCCAGCACCTCCAGCGCATGCTGCGCGAGCAGGTCGGCGTCCTCGCCGACGACCTGCTGGTGATCGCGGAGGAGTTCGGCAACTGGGAGGACAGCCAGCGCCGCATCGACCTGCTCGCGGTCGACCGCCAGGCCAACCTGGTCGTCATCGAGCTGAAGCGCACCGAAGACGCTGGCCACGTCGAGCTCCAGGCGATCCGCTACGCCGCGATGGTGTCGGCCATGACCTTCGACCAGGCCGTCGACGCGTTCGCCCGCCACCTGCAGGCCATCGACAGCGCCGACGACGCCCGCGACCGCTTGCTCGGCTTCCTCGGCTGGACCGACTCGGACGACGAGCTGTTCGGACAGGACGTGCGGATCATCCTGGTGTCCGCCGACTTCTCGAAAGAGGTCACCACGTCGGTTCTGTGGCTCAACGACCACGGGCTCGATATCCGCTGCGTGCGGCTCAAGCCGTACGAGCTCGGCGATCGCGTGCTCATCGACGCCGAGCAGATCATCCCGCTCAAGGAGGCCGAGGACTTCCAGATCCACCTGCGCGAGAAGAACGAGCGCGAGCGCGACGCCCTGCGCAAGAAGGCCGCCGAGCCGTGGACCGGCTTCTGGTACGTCAACGTCGACGACGGCGGCGACCGCAGCTGGGAGGACTGCCGGCGCTACGGCTTCGTGGGCGCCGGCGGCGGCGCCCGGTACAGCGACGCGCTCAAGAACCTGTCCGCCGGCGACAGGCTCTACGCGTACCAGAAGGCCAAGGGGTATGTCGGGTACGGCATCGTCGAGGGTCCGGCCCGCATGGCCAGGGACTTCGTCGTCCCTACGCTCGGCAAGCCGCTGTTCGACCAGCCGCTCGTCCAGCCCAACGTCAAGAAGCGCGCCGACGACCCCGTCAAGGCCGAGTGGGTCGTCCCGGTCCGCTGGATCACCACCGTCGCCGTCGCCGAAGCCAAGCGGTTCGAGGGCGCGTTCGCCAACCAGAACGTCGTCTGCAAGCTGCGCCAGCCCGCTACCCTGGCGTTCCTGGCGAAGGAGTTCGGCGAGGGCAGCGGAGAGCCCCCACCGAAGGCTGGCGCTTGATGCGCTACGAGTGCGCGACGCACATGACAGCGTCGACGTGGCAATCAGCCCGTCGTGCTACGCTGCGCTATCTCAGCGCCGGTCTACCGCGCAGCGTAGCACGACGGGCTGATTGCGCACCACATCTCCCTGTAATTTCAGACACATATGCGCCCATACTTCACATGGTCGCTGCTCCGTAATACGCTACTACACGCCGTGCAGCCTCAGCTCTACTCCCCTGCCGAACGCGCGCGCGAGAAGGCCGAGTCCCGCGCGGAAGACGCGCGTGCGCTCGCCGCCGGCGAGAAGAGCCCTGAGCAACTTCGCCGGGAGAACGCATCGTTCGCGTTCGCTGACGCGAAGATCCGGTTCGCCACTCGCCCGCGGTGACGCCACCACGGGACCTGCCGCCGCTGACGCCGGCCGAGGCCGGCGTTGTGCTGCAGCGCCTTGGAGATCTGACGAGCACGATTGTCTTGGTCGGCGGTCAGGCGCTGGCGTTCTGGGTCGAGCACTACGTGGACCGCTTCGACCCACCCGGCCCGATCAACAGCAAGGACATCGACTTCTGCGGCAGCCAGGCGGCCGTCGCGACGGCTGCCGCGCGGCTCGGCGGTACCTATGAGGTGCCTGAGCCCTTCGCGCACACGCCGAGCACGGGAATCGTGTCGTTCGTCGATCCGAGCGGCCACGATCGCTGGATCGACTTCCTCGGCGATCCCTACGGACTCAGCTCCGTCGACGTCGCCAAGTGGTCGGTCGAGGTCGAAGTTCCGTTGCCCGGCGTGTCGGTGACCTTTCGCGTGATGCACCCGGTCCACTGCATGCGGTCTCGTATCTCGAACGTCGGCGGCCTCCCGGGCTACCAGACGGCGCACGCGCTCGACCAGGCCCGCGCGTCGGTGTCGTGCGCACGCGAGTTCATCCGCGATGTGCTCGAGCATGAGGGTGCCAAGGCCGCGGGCCGCTTGAACGAGCACGTCTATCGGTTCGCGTGGGGGAACCTTCACGCGAGGAACGTGTTCCGGGACTACGGGATCGACCCCTTCGAGGCCGTGCTCGTGGACCCGCGCATGCCGCCCGCCTTCATGGCCCTGCGGTACCCGGACATGCAACGCCGGCTTGCCCGACGACGAAGACAACACTGACGGCCCCGCTCGCTGATCGACAGACGGCACATCGGTGAAGAAATCGCCGGCGAGCAAATCGCCGGCGGGCAGTCCCCTCCCGCACCCCTCCGTCACCCCCTCCCCACCTACCTCCCCGGCACCCCGCCAACCCCGACAAACCTCAACCAAATCATAGAGATCAACCTTCCCATCGCTCCCCCGCTACGAACCTTCTGAAGTGCCAAGCCTGACAGGCTTGGCATTTTGGTTTTCGGCGACCAGCGCCAGAGGAGCGACCGCTCCCCGGGGCTCGAAGCCGGGCCACGCGGATCTCGCCGTCCTTCTTTCACCGACGCAGCCGCGCCGCCTTCGGATCACCGACGAGGAGCGTGTCCGGTGGGAAGTACCGCGTGTCGATGGCGCCGTCCCGTCACGACCTTTGGGTGCATGTCCCGACTCACCTTCCCTCGGGCCTGGTGTGAAATCGCTCAGGCCCGCTCGATCAGCTACGCTCGGGCGCGTGGCGACGGACGATGACGACGTCGACCTCGAGGTTGCCCCGCCGCGCGTGCGGCCGGTGCGCATGGTGGTCGCTGCCGCGCTCAGCGTCCTGGCCTTGGTCGGCGCGCTCATGTCGTGGTTCGTGGTCCACCCGTCGCGTCCGCCGCCCGAGGCGCAGGGCAGCGCGGCGGTGATCGGTCGGTCGCTGACCCCGATCGTGACGTGGCCGTGCCTTGTCCTGTGCGGGCTGGTCGCGGTGATCGCAGCCGTCACGTTCGCGATGGCGCTGCGCGAGGCCCGTGCGGCGCGCGCAGCCTCGCCAACCTGACGCACCACCGCCGCCCACCCGCCCCTCCTTCACCACGCAGGCCGAACGGCGCCCCTTGGCGCTGTTCCGCGATCACCGTCGTCAATATTGACGGCGGCGCCACGAGCGAGGCCCGCAAGAGTGGCGCCGAGGTCGCCGTCGACTGCGCGAAGATCCCGAGGCGCCGAGAGACGCCCACGCGCCCACCTCGGAGCACCTGCGCGGCCCCAAGGGGCCGGGATCGGACGAAACCTGGTCGAGGGCAACCCGAGCGAGCGGGGTTCAATTCCCGATTTCGGTCGCAACGGTTCGTTTTTCACGCAGGGATTGCAGTGGATCGCCGCCCACATTTACAAATTGCAGGCATCGATCGGCGAGGCCCCACGTAATCGGTGCTAGATCCGCAGATCTACACCCGTGGTGTGCCCCTTGCAGGCAGCCCGGGCCAACCACTGCGTGAGGTTTTGCCATGCGATTGCATCGACTCGGGCTCGGACTCTCCCTCATCGTCGGGCTCGCAGCCTGCACGGGTGATCCGGGGGAGCAAGGTGACCAAGGCCTCCGGCGAGCAACGGGGGTGCGCCGGCGGACGGCGCCTGCGTGCGGCCCGGGGTCTACGCGTTGAAGCCGGCGGCGAGCGTGCGCTGGGACGGCCTGGGCTGCGGGCCCGGCGACCTCGAGGCCGAGTCCTTGTTCCGGGTCGAGCTGACCGGCGACGACGTGGCCATCACGCCGTGGGGCACCGACGGAGAGGCGCTGGACACCCCGGTCGAGGTGAAGCGGCTGGGGCCGTGTCGGATCGACGTCGCGATCGGCTACGAGGACGGCGACGACCGCCTCGCCGGCGTGCTCACCTTCGCCGGCGACCGCGTGACCGGCGCGATCCGGCACGCGTCGTACGCGTTCGTCACCGACACCGACGACGGCGAGCGCCAGGTGATCTGCACGACGACCGCCGCGGCCTACGTCGCGACGCCGGTGCGGTAGCGCCGAGCGAGTAGACTCGCGGCATGGGACGCCTGACCTTCTGCCTCAACGTCACGCTCGACGGCTGCGTCGATCACCAGGAGGGGATCGTCGACGCCGAGACCCACGCGTTGTTCACCGACCTCATGGACGCGAGCGGCGCGATGCTGTGGGGCCGCGTGACCTACGAGATGATGGAGAGCTACTGGCCGATGGTCGCCCGCGGCGAGGTGGAGGCGACACCGGCGACGCGCGCGTGGGCGGTCGCGCTGGAGGCCAAGCCGAAGCACGTGGTGTCGGCGACCCGGACCGCCTTCCCGTGGACCAACAGCCACCACGTCGCCGGCGACCTGCGCGCGGGGGTGCAGCGGCTCAAGGACGCGACCCCGGCCGGCGTGCTGCTCGGCAGCGGCGCGCTCGCGACGGCGCTGGACCGCCTGGACCTGATCGACGAGTACCGGTTCCTGGTCCACCCGCGGATCGCCGGCCACGGCCCGACGCTCTACCAGGGCGGGCTGCCCAGCACGCGCCGGCTCGCGCTGATCGCGGCGACGCCGCTCCGCAACGGCGCGGTCGCGATGCACTACCGCCGCGCGGACTGACCGCCGGGCGCGGCTGGCTCAGAGGAAGATCCGGATCCGATCGCGGAAGCGCGCCGGGATGCCGGCCGCGATCAGCGCGTGCACGCGCTCGGGCGGGTACTTCATCGAGAAGTGCTTGAGCACGATGTGCTGGCACGCGACGCGATCGCCGAGGGTCTCGAGCGCCGTCGCGATCTCCGCGAGGTGGGTGTGCGCCTTCTTCGCCGCGAGCGCCTCGTCGCCCGGCTCGAGGAACGTCGCCTCGAGGATCAGGATCGGCGACGCCCAGATGTGATCCTGTTCGAGCAAGGTCGCGCCGTCGCAGTCCCCGATGAAGGTGAGCAGCGGCTCGATCGCGTCGACTTGCACCTCGGTCCCGGCCTTGCGCAGCCGCGCGATCTCGGCGCCCGGCAGGTCGAGGTACTCGGCCTTGAGCTTCTTCTTGGCGGCGAGGATGGTGTAGCCGAGGCTCGGCACCGAGTGGCGGACCGGGAACGCGCGCACGCGCAGGTCCGGGCGGTGCGGCAACGTCACCAGCGCCCCGTCGCCGGTCAGCCCGTGGAGCGCGGGCGTCGTGACCGCCTCGTCGGGCACGCCCTCGAACGCCGCCTCGGCGCGGATCCAGCCCTCGCACCCGGCGCGGATCGCCTCGGGCAAGAAGTACGCGGCGGGCTTCGGGTTGCCGAGCATCCGCCGCAGCTGCCAGTGCCGCGGCAGACAGCGCGCGTGGTCGCCGTGCGCGTGGGTCAGGAAGACGTGATCGATCGACAGCGACGACAGCGGGCACTCGCCCATGTCGAAGCACACGCCGAGCGACGGCACCTGCACGTAGGTGGCGAGGCCGGAGATCGAGAACCCGGCGACGGTGACGTTGCCGAGCGTGAGACTGACTTGCTGGAGCGCGTTGTGGTGTTCCATGGGTCGAACCGAGGCGATGGCCTGCCCGCGCGCGGGGCGCGGTGTCGACCCGGCGCGCGCCGGATGCGTCGGCCCGAGGGATAGCACGGCGGACGCCGCCGGCCGCCCCCGAATCAGCGCGCCGGCGCCGCGCGGTCGGTGATCGTCCGCACCAGCGCCTGCGCGAACGCCCAGGCGCCGTCGGCGGACCCCGGCGACAGCGCGCCGATGCCGATCAGGCCGTAGACGTCCGGCAAGGTCGGCGCGGCGTCGGCGGGGGCGTCGCCGCCGGGGTGGCCGGCCTGGCGCGCGAGCTGGAGGAACAGCGACGCGCACACCGCGGCGACGAGGCGGCGGGCGTGGACGAAGCCGGCGGGCAGCGCGGCGGGCGGCGCGTCGTCGTAGGCGGCGATCAGCGCGGCGACGGCGGCGTCGTCCAGGCGCAGGAACACCGCGACGGCGGCGAGGTCGTAGAACGGATCGTTGGGGCCGGCGGCGTCCCAGTCGAGCAGCAGCACGCGCTCGCCGTCGAACGCGAGGTTCGACGGGTTCAGGTCGTTGTGGCTGGTCACCCGCGGGCGCGCGGGCGCCGGCGGCGACTCGGCGAGCACCTCGTCGATCGCGGCGCCGACGAACGTCGGGATGACGAAGCCGGCGCGCTGCGCGCGCAGCGCCGCGATCACCTCGCGCGGATCGCGCGCCGGCGCGCCGTCGGGGAGCGGCAGCGCGTGGACCCGGCGGATGGTCTGGCCGAGCTGGCGGAGGGTGGCGTCGCGGGTCTGCGGGTTGAACAGCCGCGGCGCGAGCCCCCGGTTGACGACGAGCTCGCTGACGACCGCGCGGCGGGCCTCGTCGGCGTGGATCACGCGCGGCGCGACGCCGGCGTCGCCGGCGCGCCGCTGGATGGCGAGCGTCTGGCGCCACGCGGCGACCGGCGCGGCGTCGCCGGCGAGCTTGAGCACGTACGTGCCCGCCGGTGTCTCGACGCGATACACGCCGGCGCCCGACAGGCCCCCGGCGAGCGGGGTGATCGACGTCGCCGCGCCGCGGAGGTGGTCGGGCAGGCACGCGGCGAGCGTCATCGCGGCATCATAGCCGGTCACCTCCGACGACGCCCCGCCCGGCCTCACCACACCAGCTCGACCAGCTCGACCGAGCCGGGCGAGGCGTAGCGGAACGGCACGATCGAGTAGCCGACGCCGGCGGTGACGATGATGGTGGTGGCGCCGAGCTGGTAGCGGCCGTCGACGTAGGGCGTCTCGAGGCGGGCCAGCGGGACGTGCCACAGCCCGAGCAGCGGGTTGACCTGGCCGCCGTGGGTGTGGGCGGCGAGGATCAGGTCGACGCGATCGCGGGCGCGGGCGGCGACGTCGGCCACCAGCTGGTGGGTGACCAGGATGCGCACGTCGGCCCCCTGCAGCTCGCCGATCAGCCGTTCGATGTCCGCGGTCGACGCGCGCGACGGGTAGCTGTAGGTCAGAAAGCCGACCGCGACGGTCCGGCCGTGGTGCTCGAAGCGCCGGACCGCGTTGTGGACCATCTCGACGCCGGCGGCGCGGAGCGCGCCGGTGACCGCGTCGATGCTGCGCCCGCGATCGACGTAGGCGAAGTGATCGTGATCGCCGCGCACCGAGAACGTCCCGTAACGGCTGGGCGCCAGCGCGGCGGTGCGCGCGGCGGCCGCGATGTGGTCGGGGCCCATGTTGATCCAGTCGCCGCCGGCCAGCACCAGGTCGGGCCGCTGGGCCGCGATCCGGCCCATGACCGCGGCGGCTCGCGCGGCGTCGGTGTGGTCGTCCTGCTGGAAGTCGGCGACGAAGGCGACGCGCAGCGGCGGCGGGCCGGGCGGCCGGGCGACGTGGACGACGTGGTGCCGCCACCGCAGGTCGCCGCGCTCCCAGACGATCCGCGCGGGCGTGTAGATCGCCAGCAGCACGATCGGGGCCAGCGTCGCGACGGCCCGCCCCCGCCCCATCGCGATCCGCCGCGCCCGGGCGACCGCGTCGATGATCAGCAGGTACGGCAGCGCCTGCACGACGATCAGCACCGCGAGGAAGAACGGGTAGACCAGCGCCCAGGTGGCGAGCGGCCCGTCGAAGCCGCCCATCCGGTCGCGGCCGAGCGCCAGCGACGCGGCGACGGTGGCGAACATGATCGCCGGGTACCCGAACAGCAGCCAGGCGATGCCCCAGCGCAGCGCGACGCGCCCGCGCGACGACAACCCGAGCGCGCCGGCGGCGTCGACCACGCGGCGCCGGGTGTACAGGCCGGCGACCGTCACCAGCGCGAGGCCGAGCGCGAGCCAGAGGAACCACACGTGGGCGTCCTAGCACGCGCGCTCGGACCCAGCCGCCCGGCCGGGCCCGAGCATCCGAGATCCCGGCAGCGGAGGCGTCGCGTTTGGCCCGTCGAAGGACTCAGCAAACGGCCGATACGGCTGAGGCACCCCTCAGGGAGTCACGTCATGCATCTGGCCACTCGTCATGTGTGTATTGGCCTCGTGCTGCTCGCCGCCTGCGGCGACAACACGTCGCAGAACCTCGCCCCGACGCTCGGCGACATCACCGTGCGCGTCGCCGAAGACACGACCGCGGAGCTGCGGCTGCCCGCGGCCGATCCCGAGGGTGCCTCCCTGACCTTCGTGGTCGGCGTCCCGGCACATGGCACCCTGACGGGGACCGCGCCGACGTTGACCTACACGCCGACCCCCGACTACCACGGCACCGATCAGATCGCGGTCGAGGTCAGCGATGGCGCGCTGAGCACCACCGCCGTGATCCACATCGAGGTCACGCCGGTCAACGACGCCCCCGTCGCCACCGACGACACCCGCGCGTCCGCCGAGGACGCCACCCAGGACGTGCTCGCCACGACGCTCCTGGCCAACGACACCGACGCCGACGGCGATCCGCTCACCGTCACGGGCGTGGACGCGGCCGCCCACGGCACCGCGGTGCTCGCCGACGGCATGATCCACTTCGTGCCCGACCTCGACTTCGTCGGCGACGCCAGCTTCGAGTACGTCGCGTCCGACGGCACGGCGACCGATCGCGGGCGTGTGGTGATCGCGGTCGGCGGGGTGAACGACGCGCCGGTGGCGGTCGGCGACGCGATCGCCACCGACGAGGACACCGCGGTCGACGTGGATACGAGCGCGCTCGTGGCCAACGACACCGACACCGAGGGTCAGGCGCTGGAGGTCACCGCGGTCGGCGACGCGATCGGCGGCACGGTCAGCCTGACGGCCGGCACCGTCCGGTTCACGCCGACGGCCGATCAGAGCGGCGCCGCGAGCTTCACGTACACGATCAGCGACGGCGCGGCCAGCGCGACGGGTCAGGTCGCGGTCACCGTGGCGGCGGTCAACGACGCCCCGGTCGCGGTCGCCGACGCGATCACCACCGACGAGGACACCGCGGTCGACGTCGCCGCCAGCGCGCTCATCGCCAACGACACCGACGTCGACGGTCCGACCGCGACGGTCACCGCCGTGGGCGACGCGATCGGCGGCACGGTCGGCCTGAGCGGCGGCACGGTCCGGTTCACGCCGGCCGCGGACTTCAACGGCCCGGCCAGCTTCACCTACACGGTCAGCGATGGCGCCGCCACCGCCACCGGCCTCGTCGCGGTCACCGTGGCGGCGGTCAACGACGCGCCGGTGGCGATCGCCGACGCGCTCACCACCGACGAGGACACCGCGGTCGACGTCGCCGCCACCGCGCTCGCGGCCAACGACACCGACGTCGACGGTCCGAGCGCCACCGTCACCGCGGTCGGCGCCGCAATCGGCGGCACCGTCAGCCTGACCGCCGGCACCGTCCGGTTCACGCCGGCCGCGAACTTCAACGGCCCGGCCAGCTTCAGCTACACGGTCAGCGATGGCACCGCCACGGCCACCGGTCAGGTCGCGGTCACCGTCGCAGCCGTCAACGACGCGCCGATCGCGATCGCCGACGCGCTCACCACCGACGAGGACACCGACCTGGTGATCCCGGCGGCGACCCTGCTCGCCAACGACACCGACGTCGATGGCACCGCGACGATCAGCGCGGTCGCCTCTGCGAGCGCCGGCACGGTCGCGCTGGCCGCGGGGGTCGTGACCTACCACCCGGCCGCCGACGCCCACGGGGTCGTCACCTTCACCTACACGATCACCGACGGCGCCCTGACCGACCAGTCAACCGTCACCGTGACGATCGCGGCGGTCAACGACGCGCCGGTCGCGATGGCCGACACGGCCACCACCTCGGTCAACACCCCGCTCACCATCGCCGCGACGACCCTGCTCGGCAACGATCACGACCCGGACGGCGACAGCCTCACGCTCACCGCGGTCGGCGATGCCACCGACGGCACGGTCGCCCTCGCCGGCGGCGTCGTCACGTTCACCCCGGCGGCGGGCTTCTCGGGGACCGCCTCCTTCGGCTACACGATCCAGGATCCGACCGGCGCCACCGCGACGGCGACGGCCACCATCACCATCACCGGCGTCTGCGGCGACGGCGTGGTCGCGGCGGGCGAGCAGTGCGACGACGGCAACGCGACCCTCGGCGACGGCTGCACCCCGGCCTGCATCGACGAGTTCTGCGGCGACGCGACCGTCAACGACGCCCAGGCGCGACCGCCGACGGCGCTCACGTTCACGTGGCTCGCCACGAGCTGCGGCGCTGGCGCCGAGCTGACGATCACGATCAACGGCGTGCCGGCGCTGGTCACCACCGGCGACACCGGCACCTGCAACTGCACGCCGGGCGTGCGGACCCAGGTCGTGACCGATCCGGCGGTCCTCGCGCTCATCACCGACGGCGCCAACCAGGTCCACGTCACCATGCCGGGCGGCCTGTTCGCCTGGCTCGTGGCCTCGGTCACCGTGGACGGCGCCCCGCAGGAGGTGGTGATCTTCGACGCCGCGCCCGCCGGCGACGCCGAGGCCCGCACCGCCGACGTCTGCGTCGCGGCCTTCGCGAGCGACCCCGACGTCACCACCACGGCCACCTTCGACCTCGTCGCCAGCGAGCAGTGCGACGACGGCGACGACACCGACCCGCTCGACGGCTGCCACGCCTGCGTGCTGGCGCGCTGCGGCGACGGCGTCGCCCAGCACACCGAGGCCTGCGACGACGGCAACGCGATCGGCGGCGACGGCTGCCGCGCCGATTGCCAGGGCGAGGAGATCTGCGGCGATCAGCTGATCGACGGCGCGGCCGGCGAGCAGTGCGACGACGGCGACGACACCGACCCGCTCGACGGTTGCAACGCCTGCCGCCTCCCCGCGTGCGGCGACGGCGCCCAGCAGGTGGGCGAGGCCTGCGACGACGGCAACACCGCGTACGCCGACGGCTGCCGCGGCGATTGCAACGGCGTCGAGGTCTGCGGCGACGGCTACATCGACTTCGCCGCCGGGGAGCAGTGCGACGACGGCGACGACACCGACCCGGCGGACGGCTGCCACGCCTGCGCGCTCGGCGTGATCGCCGACGTCGCCCCGCAGGTCGTCAGCGGCGCGTTGAGCTGCAACACCAACACCTCGAACACCGGGCGCAAGATCGCCAGCGACGGCATCGCCAACTTCTTCGTGGTGATGAACTGCGGCGGCGCCGCCTGGACCAACGCCTCGACCGACCGCGGCGCGACCTGGGGTGCGCCGGTGAACACCGGCCTGACCGGCGTCGGCGAGGTCGCGCTCGAGGGCGGCGGCCCGCTGGGCGTGGTGTACGTCGCCGCGGTCGCCAACGGCCGCCTGGTGTTCGCGCGCTCGCTCGACGCCGGCGCGAGCTGGGAGGCGGCCCAGGACCTGGGCGCCGCCAACGACAACGAGG
Source organism: Myxococcales bacterium (assembly GCA_016794525.1). Lineage (GTDB taxonomy): Bacteria > Myxococcota_A > Polyangia > Haliangiales > Haliangiaceae > UBA2376. Next base: position 55,656 of record JAEUJY010000106.1, on the reverse strand, counting down.
TGAGCATCGACGCGCTCGGCGACGAGGTGTTCATCGCGGCGAGCACCGGCGGCGCGATCCAGGTCTACCGGAACCCGTCGCTGGGCACCGACGGCGCGTGGGCGTCGGTGAGCGTGACGCAGAGCAACGTGTTCCACGACGTGATCGTCGACAAGATGAGCGGCGCGGTGGTCGCGGCCAGCGACGATCCGAGCTTCCACCTGCGGATCAGCACCGACGGCGGCGCGACGTTCGGCGCCGAGAGCGCGCCGGCCGGCACCGCGTTCTTCTCCGACTGGACCGCGTCCAACGGCGTGCTGTACGTGGCCGGCACCGGCGGCGGCAGCGACCTGGCGACGGTCATCCCGCTGAGCGCGCCCGCCACCTCGACCAGCGTCTCCGGGTTGCCCACCCTCAACACCTCGCAGGCCCGCGCGATCGACGCCGATCCGCACGGCAACGCCTACGTCGCCAGCCAGCTCGACAGCGGCGTCATCCAGCTCGACCGCATCCAGGTCGGCGCGACCGCGGTGACCGCGGGCGACGTCCGCACCTTCGGGACCGGCGCCTACCCCGGCGTCGCGGCCCTGCCGAGCAGCACCGGCGCGGTGCTGGTCTACGGCGCCGGCGGCCAGGTCTGGGTCGCGGTCGAGGGCTACTGACGCCGGTGCGGTAAGCTCGTCGCGTGCCCCAGCCGCCGAACGCCAACCCACAGCTGACCGCGCGCAAGCGTGGCGCGCGCACGGTGGCCATCGCGCTGGTGCTGTTGCTGCTCGCGGTGCTGCTGCTCGCGGGGTTCGCGCCGGCGGTCGGCGGGCGCTACCCGCTGGTGATCCGGTTGGCCGCCTACGCGCTGACGGGCGCCGGCTGGGGCGGCCTGATGGTGGGGCTCCACGGCGTGATCGTCGGGCCCGGCGTCGGCCCGCTGGCCGCGCCGCTGCGGCTGATCGCGATCGCGGTCGTGGTCGGCGGCGTCGGGCTCGGGCTGGTCGGCGCGTGGGCCGTCCACGCGATCGTCAGCGAGCCGCGCCCGGCGTCGCACGGCCACCACCACGACTGGGACTGAGCCCCAGGAGTGCACCGCCGGGCCGGCGTCCCGAACTCGGCCGACGATTCTGCCCGCGCTGGGCTCGGGCACGCGCGGCGCCGGCGCGCTACCCTCGACCGATGCGCTGGCCGTCGATGGTCGTCACGCTCGTCGCCGCGGCGACCGCCACCGCCGCGGCCCAGCCCGCGCCCGATGCGCGGCCAACGCCGCCCGGCGCGCCGCCGATCAGCGTCCGCGTCGTGCGCGCGATCGGGGGCTTCGACGCGGACATCCTGCGGCGCGAGCTGCGCCGGCACGCGGCGACGTGTGGCCGGCGCGGCGGGAGCGGGACGACGCGCCTGCGCCTGATGCTGCGCGACGAACCGCGCCGCCACGGCATGCGGGTGATCGGGGCCAGCGGCGACGCGGGGCTGCGCCGCTGCCTCGGGCGGGTCTTGGCCGCCGCCGCGTGGCCGACCGGCCACCTCGACAGCGTCGCCGAGTTCACGGTCGTCGTCCGCGTCGCCCCCTGAAGGTACATACTCGGGGTGCAGGCCCGGCGCGCCCCAGCTCGCGACCGGCACGACCACGGCCAGCTGGGAGAAGGCCCTACGACATGGCGCGCGACGGCGAGCCTGCCCCCGGATCTCCACCCGCGCCGTCGGGGACGCCCGGCGTCGCCGCCAGCGTCGTCGCGGCGATCGCGGGCGAGCTGCGGGCGCTCGGCTTCGACGCGGCGGCCGCGGTGCCCGAGGCCTTCGTGGTCCGCGGCGACGGGACGATCGATAGCGACCACGCCAACCTGCTGCTCGATCGAGCCGCGCGCGCGCTCGACGACGATCACGTCGGGGTGACCGTGGCGGCGCGCCTGGGCGTCGGGACGATGGGCGACCTCGACTACGCGCTGTGCACCAGCCCGACCTTGCGCGCGGCGTGGGCGATGGAGACGCGCTTCTATCGCCTGGTCAGCCGACGCGCGACGCTGGCGTTCGAGGAGGACGACGCCACCGCGGCGTTGACCCTGACGCCCCACCCCGGGGCGACGCTGTCGCGCCACTGGATCGAGTTCCCGCTGGCGATCCACGCGCAGCGGGTTCGCCAGATGCTGGGGGAGCGCGCCCGGTTCGTCCGGGTCGAGCTCGCCGGGCCGATGCCGCCACGCCCGGAGGTGCTGACCGCGTGGTTCGACGCCGAGGTCCGCGCCGACGCGGGCCGCAACGCGCTGGTGTTCCCGTCGACGTTGCTCGACCTGCCGACCCGCACCGGCCTGCCGCACCTGGTGGCGACGCTCACCGCGCGGCTGGTGGCGCTCGCGCCCGAGCTCGACCCGCTGGTCGAACAGGTCCGCGGTGTCGTCGTCGCGATGATCGGCGCGAGCCCGCAGCTCGAGGAGATCGCCGACCGCCTCGGCCGCAGCGGGCGCACGCTGCAGCGCGAGCTGGCCGACTGCGGCACCTCGTTCCGCCAGGTCGTCGACGACGTCCGCCGCGATCACGCGGTCGCGTTGCTGCAGCGGGGCGCCACGGCCGAGCAGGTCGCCGCCGAGCTCGGCTTCTCCGAGCCGGGCGCGTTCTACCGCGCGTTCCGGCGCTGGACCGGCCAGGCGCCGGGATCGTTCCGACCGACGGCCGCCGGCGACCGCTGAGCCGGCGCGCGGCGACGAGCGGCGTGCGATGACGCGCGGCGCCGTGTCGCACGCGCCACGCGACTGGCGGGTTCGGTCATTCCGCCGGGGCGAGGCGGCGTGGTTCGCTGGGCGCGTCGATCGGGGCTGCGCCCGCTCGACCTGCATCGCCGCCCGGGGGGGGCCACGGCGACGATGGCGACGTGCATCCGCGGCCCGGTGAGGAGTCCGTCCGTGCAACCATCTCGTCGTTCACGCGCGCCACGCAGGGCCGCCGGCCCCGGGCGCGCCCCACCCGAGGGTCGCGGCCATGTCGTCGCTGCGCTCATCGCGGCGGCGCTGGGGGTCGCGCTGGTGATCGCGCTGCGCCGCGCCGCGCCGCCGGCCGCCGACCGGGCCGCCCCGGTGCAGGTCGCGGCGCTCGACCGCGCGCCCGCGCGGCCCCCGGGACCCGCCGGCGACATGCGCGTCGCCCGGCCGGCCACACGCGCGAGCGCGGACGTCGACACCACCATCGTCGCGGGCGGCTTGCCGCCCGACCTGACCGAGGACGAGCTGGTCCAGGCCGCGGTCGCGCGGCTGGCCCACACCGAGGCCGTCTACCGCGAGACGATGCAGTACCCGGTGTGGTCGCGCCCCGCGGACGCGACGACCCAGCACCTGACCGCGTGGAACCAGCTGGGGCCGCGGTCCCAGCCGTTCACCCGGACTCCGGACGCGCGCGATCTCCACGGCGAGCTCCAGCTCGACCGCATGTTCGCCGGCCCGGGCGAGGCGATCACCGCGACCGTCGAGGTCTACGTCGACGAGGACGGCCAGCGCCGCGGGTATCCGGCGCAGGTGCAGGGCGAGATCCAGATGGTCGGGCCCGACGACGAGTGGATCACGGTCGCGGCGATCCCGTTCGTCGCCGACGGGCCGCGCTGGACCGCGAGGTTCGAGCCCGCGCAGGTCGCCGAGCTGGCGGCCGCGCCCCACGACGTCCAGTTCGTCGCCTGGGTCACCGCCGCCGATCACACCTTCCCCTTCGAGTCGCCGTTCCGCTACACGGCGCAGCCGGTGTTCGACGTCGTGGGCTGGGCCGGCGACCGGATCGTCGACGGCTCGCTGGCCGTGGACCTCGACGTCGACGTCAAGTCCAGGGACCCGGTGCGCATCACGGCGACGCTGTACGACGCCGCCGGCGCGAAGGCGATCGCGGTGTTCGACGACTACGTGCGCCCCACCGCGCTCGGCCGCCAGAGCGTCCGGCTGACCTTCTTCGGCCGCGCGATCCGCGAGGCCGCGGTCGACGGACCGTACCGGATCAAGGCGCTGCACGGCTTCATCAAGCTGTTCGACGGCGACATCGCCGAGCGGTTCTGGCAGCACCCCGACGATCCGAGCTTCGTGACGCGGCCGTACCGCGCGACCGACTTCGCGGGCGCCGCGTTCGACGACGCCGACACCCGCGCCCACCTCGACCAGTACCAGCAGCTCGACCACGACCTGCGCACCGGAGGCCCCCGATGATCCGACGTCCATCCCTCGATCTCCGCGCGCTGGCGATGGCCACCGCGCTCGCCTTCCTGGCCGCGACGCTGTGGGCGATGCCGACCGCGCGCGCCACCACCTGCCGACCCACGCCGGCGACGGCGCAGTACCCGAGCGACGATCCCTGGACCAACGATCGCATCGTCTACGTCCACGGCCGCGCGATGAACCAGTGGCCGGCGCAGGCGCTCCTGTCCGCGACCTGGAACTGGTCGCACCAGTGGATGAACTACGACGGCAGCGCGCGGCTGACCGACTGGTACGCGCGCTCCACGGTGGCCGAGACCCTGGCCGCCAACTGCACCGCGCCGCGCCGCTGCGTGATCGTCTGCCACAGCGCCGGGTGCGCCCGGACGCTGCTCGCGCTCGACGATCTCCGCGCGCAGGGGCGGCCGGCCAACGGCGTGCTGTGGACCGAGGCGATCGCCTCGGCCGCGGGCGGCACCGAGGTCGCGAACGTCTCGACGCGCTGGTACGTGAAGCTGCTGGCGAAGCTCACGCAGTCCGACCAGGGCGGCGCCGCGGCGATCGACGCCGACCTGACGACCAACTCGATGCGCGGCACGTTCGCGTACATCCAGAACGGCGCCGGCGCGCCCATGTACCACTACGCCGGCAGCGTCGACATGTGCGCCAAGATCAACGTCAAGAAGAGCGTGGCCAAGGGCCTGGTCTCGGCGGCGCAGTTCGCGTACCAGACGTACGCGACCTTCGGCGCGATCACCGTCGGCAACCTGATCGCTCAGGCCGGCAACGTGCTCAAGGGCCTCATCTCCAACCCGATCGCGTTCGCGGTGGGCGTCGTCGTGGTCAGCCTGATCGGCTGGCTGGTCTCGAAGGTGAAGCTCAAGGTGTGCGGCAACTCGTACCTGCCCGGCGGGCTCGGCGACGGCGCCGTCCCCGTCCACTCGGCGGCCGGCTACGCCGACACGCTGGGCCACACCAGCCACGCCGACGGCGCCGCCAAGTTCGCGTGGCGCACCTACGCACAGGTGCCGCTGTTCCCGCAGGACCACCGCGGCATCTTCGCCCCCGGCGTCTACAACGCCAGCCTCCACCTCGCCGGGTGGACGTACCCGACGTGCGAGGACACGGTGCAGGTGCCGGCCGAGGTGCCGCAGGCGCTGATCACCACCGAGGAGGCCGACGGCGTGCCCGACACCGACAACGGGGAGCTGCCGCTGGCCGCGGCGCCGACCTGCGGCTCGCCTACGTTCAGCGGCACGAACGTGCTCTACGCGACCTGCGCCGACGGCTGCTGCAACCAGGACCGCACCGGGACCGAGGCGTGCGGCTGCGGCGAGGCGCTGTGCATGGCGCCGGGCGACAGCTACCGCAGCTACTACTCCGGGGCGCGCTGCGACGGCGTCGAGTACGCGTCCCGGACCGCCGCCTGCAACGACGGCCAGGTCCGCACCTGGGACGGGTTCGGCATGGTCGGCGCGACGCCGCAGGGCGGCGCGTACGCGAACAGCTGGCGCGACCAGGACGGCACCTGCCACGCCACGGCCACCTACGTCGTCGGCTACGGCGCCTACGACAACTACACGGGCACCACGATCTCCGACACCCAGATCGCGTCGTGGGACAGCGGCGCCGCGCTGTGGGGCGGCGGCACCCTGTACCGAGTCTACCGCGCCGATCTCCCGTCGCCGATGCCCGGCGTCGAGGACGGCGACGTCCTGTACGACGCGACGTACTACGACCCGTGGTCGTACTACTGCCAGTACTACGGGTACTACGGGTACTGCTACTGAGCCGCCCGTGAGCGGCCGGCGCCGGCGCGTCACGCGCCGAGGTAGATCCCGAGCCCGACGGTCACGAACCACGCGGTCGCGAGGCCGGGGCGATACCCCATCTGGATGTCGAGCCCGAGGCCGTACGGCTCGGGTCCGATCCCGGTGGTGAAGTCGAGGCGCCCGCCGACGTGGCCAGGGTCGGGCTCGGGATCGACGACCGGCGCGCCGAGCTCGTCCCTGGGCTCGCCGCGGGCCACCACCGCCCCGAGCAAGAGGTCGAACGCGAGCGCGAAGCGCACCTTCGGACCGGGCAACCCGAACCCCCACCCGGCGTAGGCGCCGATCGTCGTCGACGGCACGAAGGTCTTGAACAGCGACTCGCCCAGCGCCTCGACCCGGTCCTGGTAGTACGCCCCGGCGCGCCAGCCGCTGTGGAACCGCATCCCGAGCGTGCCGGGCGGTGGCGGCGGCTTGCCGAGGGTCAGCCCGGCCTCGGCGGTGAGCGGCCAGCTGTCGGGGTACGGGCCGCCGCCGCCGCGCAAGACCAGGTTGGCGCGGACGGTCGCCGTGAGGCGCGGGCCGACCCGCAGATCGCCGCGCGCGAACACGCCGTTGGCCCCGGTGTCGAGCGAGATGCCGCCGAGCACGCGGAAGGTCGAGACGTCGGCGTCGGCGCGGCGCGCGGACGTGAGCGCGAGCGCGAGCAGCGCCGCGGCGATGAGACCCGGACGAGCGGAACGCATCGCGCCTCCTCAGAAGTCGTTGTAGCCGAGGGGGCCGATCTCGTGGAGCGCGATGCCGGCGCGGAACATCGCGGTGGTGAAGACCAGCTCGCCCTCGGCGGCGGCGGCGTCCTCGTAGGTGCGGACCTCGTAGCCGGCGGCGCCGTAGACCGACAGACGCCGTCCGAGCTTGACCAGCACCTGGGCCTGGCTGGCAAAGAGGCCCCCTTTGTCGTGCCCTGGGCCACCGGTCGCGCCGACCGCCAGCATGAGGTCGATCCGCGCGCGGTGCGCGACCGGGCGCGTGTAGCGCAGCTGACCGGCGATGTCGTTGACGTGGTCGTCGTCCGCCGCGATGAACGCGGGGTGCGCGACGTTGACCGCGTTGAACGCCGCGCCCACCCCGGCCCGGCCGCCGGCCAGCGGGAAGGTGAGGCCGGCGTCCGTGCCGATGATCGGCATCACCCGCGGCGCGGCGCTCAGGTGGCCGAGCGCCGCGAGCGCGTCGATGTGGATGCCGAGGTACAGCGGGAGCTTGCGCGGCCCCCAGACGCGGGTGCCGAACGTCGGCACCGCGGTCGTGGTGAAGGCGGCGTCGCCGGTCGGCGCGTGGTGGAGGTCGGTGGGGCTGACCTGGACACCGATCATGATCACGGCGTAGGACGGGTTGTCGGCGCGCGCGGGCCCGGCGAGGGCCGCGGTCAGCGCCAGCGCGGCGACGGCGGTGCGAGTCGGCATCAGGGCTCCCATGGGTGTGAGCAGGGAGACGGCGCGAGGGCGCGCGGCGTCAGACGGCGGGTGTCGATTCCGCGATCTCGACCTGCGCCTGTGCGATCCTCGGCGGGTGACACGCTGGCTCGTCGCCCTCGCCCTCGCGCTCGTGGCCACGGCCGCGCCGGCCGGGGCGCAGCCGGCGGCGCGGCCGGTGCCCGCGGTGCAGCCGGTGGCGGACATCGGCGCGGTGGCCGCGGGCGCGACGCCGGGCGTCTGGCTGGTGACCACCGACGCCGCCGACGCCGCCTACGCGTTCGGCCGCGCCGCGCTCGTCACCGGGCTGCGCGGGCCGTTCACGCTGGCGCTGCGCTGGCGACGGCTCGACGCCGACGTCAGCGCGTGCGAGGTCTGGCTGCCGTCCGGCGGCGTGATCTTGCTGCGCGACGGCGAGCTGGCGCTGTGGGACGACAACGCCACGTTCGCCGGCTTCCAGCCCCTGCCCGGCCTGCGCACGCAGCGGACCACGGCCATCGAGGTCCGCCAGGGTGACGCGACCCTCGAGCTGTGGGTCGACGGCGCGCGGGTCGGGCGCTGGCCGCGCGGGCCCGGACCGGCGGCGGGCGCGCTGGCGGTGGCGATCAAGGCGCCGCCGCGGCGGCGCGCGCGCCTGCGGATCAGCGACGTCGCGTTCCGTCAGGGGCAGTGAGCCGTCTCGTCGCCGCGGCCGATCGCGGCGAGGCGGGCGCAGGCAGCGGCGATCCCGGCGGCGCGATCGAGCGGCACCACGCGGAGCGCGCCGCGGGCGTCGCCGATGATCAGGCGCGCGCCGGCGAACGCCAGCGCGGTCACCGCCGCCGGGGCCCCCGCCGCCGGGGGGATGGTCCACGCGCGGCCATCGCCGTCGATCACGCGGACCGCCCCGGCCGCGTCCCCGGTCGCGACTCGATCACCGGCGACGGCGCCCGCGGTCACGACCGCGGCGTGCTGCCCGAGCCGCCGCGGCGGGCCGTGCGCGGGCACCACCGCGACGCTCGCCCCGGTGGCGCCGATCCAGCCAGGCCCCGCGGCGGCGACGAGCTCGATCGGCCAGCGCCCGCGCTCGGCCAGCGTGACCGGATCGAGGGCGACGGTGCGATCGCGCAGCGCCACCCGCAGCGCCCCGCCCGCGACGGCCAGCGCCCGCACGCCGGTGGTGGGCCGGTCGTCGAGCGTCACGGTCGCGGTCAGCGCGCCCGCGGCGTCCCAGCGGCGCACCACGCTGCCGAGGTGGCCGGTGATCACCGCGTCCCCGGCGAAGCTCACCGCCGTGGCCGGCCCGGCCGCGGCCAGCGCTGGTGGCGCCGGACCGCCGAGCGACCAGGTCGTGACGCCGTCGGCGCCGGCGATCGCCACCGCGGCGCCGTCGTCCCGGATCGCGACGTCGAGGGCCGGGCCCCCGTCGAACCGCGCCAGCGGCGCCGCCGCGCCCGGCGCGATCACCGTCGCGACCCCGGCGGCGTCGAGCGCGACCAGCCGCGGTGCGGCGGCCGCCCAGCGCACCGCGACGAGCTCGGCGCCACCGGTCAGCGCGACGCGATGATCGTCGCCGGCGTGGATCACCAGGCGCCCGTCGAGCCCCGCGCTGGCGATCGCGCCGCCCGGGCCGGGCGCCAGCGCGGCGACCTCGCCGCGGTGCGCGGGCCAGGCCGCGTCGCTGTCGAGCGCCCACAGCGTCGCGACCCCGCTCTTGGCGCCGGTGACGACGCGGTCGCCGACCGGCGTGATCGTCGTGGCGCCTGGCTCGTGCTCGCCGAGCACGCGCACCGTGGCCCCGGTCGCGGGCGCGACCTCGAGCAGGCCCGCGTCGCTGGTCGACAGCACCCGGCCGCGATCGTCGCGCACGACCCGCGCCGGCGCGCGCCACGCCAGCGCGTAGCCGTCGCCGACCCGCGCCAGCACCCGGGCCGACAGCGACGCCTGCGACAGGACCGCGAGGTGATCGTCGTCGAGCACCGTCAGCTGGCCCAGCGACGCGCCGGGCTCCTCGTAGAGCACGCCCGCCACCTCGGGCTGGGCGCCGTCGAGCCGCCACCGCACGACGCGCCCGTCGAACCCGGCGGTCAGCGCGGCGTCGTCGCCGACCGGCAGGAGCCCGAAGGTCGTGCCGGCGTGGCCGTGGCCGCGCCGCGGGCCGGCGCCGTCCCACACCCACAGATCGCCCGCGCCGGTGGTGGCGAGCACCCGCGCGCCGGCGATGGCGATCGCGTCGACCGGCGCGTCGAGCGCCGCGGTCGCCGCGCGCGTCCCGTCGACCGACCAGCGCACCAGCTCGGCCGCGCCCCCGGTGATCGGCCGACCGGCGGCGTCGATGGCGCAGGCGTTGAGCGGGCTCGGCGCGCGCAGCACCGTCACCGCGTGCAGATCGAGGTCGACCCACGCGGCCTCCGGGCCCCACCCGCAGGCGAGCACGCGCGCGCCCGCCGCGACCAGCGCGCGGGTGCGCTCGATCGGGATCGCGATGGCGTCGCGCGCGCGACCGTCGCGGCCCCACACCCGCAGCGTGCGATCGGTGCCGGCGATCACCAGCCGATCGCCGTCGGCCGCGACGACCAGCAGCTCGCCGCCGGCGTGCGCGTCGAGCGCCCGGGTCGGCGGCCCCGCGGCCAGCGCGTCGAGCAGCCCCTGCCCGGCGCGATCGCCCGCCGCGGCGCCGGCCACGCCGTCGAGCGCCGCCAGCAGCGCGTCGCCGCGGGTCGCGGTGCGCGCGGCGAGCAGCGACGCCGCCTGGCCGCGGCTCTCGGCGTACGCCTCCTCGGCCTGCCGCTGCGCGCGGGCCCGCGCGTCGCGCTCGGCGACGATCCGGCGGACGCTCTGCGCGACGACGCCGACGACCACGACCAGCGCCAGCGCCGCCACCGCCAGCACCGCGCGGTGGCGCTGCGCGGCCCGTGCGAGCCGCTCGAGCCAGCCGTAGCGGTACGAGCGCACCAGCTCGCCGCGCTGGAACCGCTGCAGCTCGTCGACGAACTCCGCCATCGTCGCGAACCGGGCCGCGGGATCGCGGGCCATCGCGCGCGCGACGCAGGCCCGCAGCGCCGGCGGCGCGTCCGCCGCCAGCTCGGCCAGCGGGCGCGGCGCCGCGTCCTGCACCGCGGCGCGCGCGGCGGCGGCGTCCCCGGCGAACGGCGGCTGGCCGGCCAGCACGTGGTACAGCGTCGCGCCGAGCGCGTAGATGTCGATCCGCTCGTCGGGCGCCTCGCCAGCCGCCTGCTCGGGCGGCATGTAGTGCGGCGTGCCGATGCCCAGCGCGGTGACGCCGGGCGCCGCCCCACCCGCTGGCGCGACGTCGTCGGGCGCGCCGCGATCGCGGGCCAGGCCCCAGTCGATCAGCACGGTCTGCCCGTAGGGCCCGACCATGATGTTGGCGGGCTTGACGTCGCGGTGCAGCACGCCCTGGGCGTGGGCGTAGGCCAGCGCCTCGCCCACCTTGATCACCTCGCCGAGCAGCGCCAGCCGATCGGCCAGCGCCGGCCGCTGCTCGATGAGGCGCGCCAGCGGCGCGCCGCGGACCAGCCGCATCGCGTAGAACGGCTCGCCGTCGCGCCACCGCCCGGCCTCGTAGACCGTGACGATCGCCGGATGCTCGAGCCGCGCGGTCAGCCGCGCCTCCGCGACGAAGCGCTCGCGCAGCAGCGCCGCCAGCGGCGCGCCGCCGTCGCCGCGCGGCTGCTTGATCGCGACGGTGCGCCCCAGCCGTCGGTCGAAGGCGCGCAGCGCGCGGCCCATGCCGCCGGTGCCGTCGCGGAGCTCCTCGACGATCGCGTAGTGCGCCGCGTCGGCGAGCGGCAGCTCGGCGACCTCGCCCTCGTCCGCGGCGGCCGCGTCGCTGGCCGGGCGGCGCAGGCCGCGCAAGCGCGCGCACGCCGCGCAGCCGGCGAGGTGCGCGACGACCGCCGCCGGCAGGCAGTCGTCCGCGGCCAGCAGCTCGGCGGGTGTCGGGTGGGCCATCGCGCGCCTCGGGAGTCTACCCAGACGGCTCGACCGGCGGTGGCGTCAGGCGATACGCTCGCGGCGATGGGCTCCTGGGACGCCGCGACCGAGCAGCGCGCGCTGCGGCTGGTCCAGGCGGTGTGCGCGCCCGGCCGGCCCCCGGCCGAGCGCGATCGCAGCTGGCAGGCGCTGCTCGCGCTGCTCGCCCCGCACCTCGAGGGCTGGATCGCGCGCGGCACCGTGCTGCGCCGGGTCGGGCTCGACGGCGACGACGACGTGCGCACGGTCCTGGTCGACGCCATCGCGCGGCTGCACGACCGCGACTGCCGCAACCTGCGCGACTTCCTGGCCAGCGAACCGCCCGACCCCGACGACCTCGACGAGCTGGGCCTGATCGACGAGCTCGCCCAGGTGACCGGCGCCGGCGAGCCGCCGGCGCGCGCGACCGCCGCCGCGCCGGCCGCCAGCCCGTTGCGCGCGTGGCTGTTGACGCTGTGCCGCTTCGTCGCCAAGGACCACGTCAAGCGCCGCTTCGGCTGGACCTCGATCGCGCGCGCGCAGCTGACGCTCGCCGGTGGCGCGCCCGAGCCCGAGCCGCGGGCGGCGCTGGTCGCCGCGCTGGCCCGCGTCCCCGGCGCGATCGAGGCGCGCTGGCGCGACGACGCCGTGGTCGCGCTGTACCGCCCCGGGGCGGTGACCGCGGCGGCGCTGGCCGAGGCCGCGATCGCGCGCGGCTGGGCCCTCGCGCTGGCGAGCCGGCCGCTGCGCAGCAAGCGCGATCTGTACAGCGGCGCCGATCGCCTCGACGCGGTCGCCGACGTGGGCGCGCGCCCGCCGATCACCGATCTGGTCACCGCCCGCGAGGTGCTGACCGAGGTCCGCGCGTTCATGGCGACGTTGCCGGCCGACATGCGCCGCGCGCTCGAGCTGTGGACCGCCGACGCGACCTTCGACGAGATCGGCGCCGCGCTCGGCGTCGCCGCCAGCGCCGCGCGCGCGCTGGTCCGGGCCGGCCAGGCCCGCCTGCGCGAGCGCTTCCGGCCGATCGCCCCGGCGCTGTTCGGCGACGCGCCCTGAACCGAAGGCGCCGCGCGGCACGCTCGCGCTCGGCGACAGCCCGGCGGCCGCCGAGGTGGACGTGGCGGACGGCGCGGCGGCTACGAGCGCAGGTTGAGCAAGAGCGCGAGCGAGCGCGCGTCGGCGGCGTCGACGCCGGGCGGCTGCTGGCCGAGCAGGTTGTCGAAGCTGAAGCGCGCGCCGACGTCGATGTGCTCGGTGACGTTGTGGACGACGCCGACGCCGAGCGGGGCCTGGTACGCGTCGCCGAAGCCGTCGAGCGGGCCGACCACGCCGGTCAGCAGCTTGAGCGTGGTCGGGACGCCGACCTGGAAGCTGACGTCGATCGGCAGGAACAGCACGTCGGCGTTGACGTCGCGATCCGACAGCGCGAAGCCGAGCTGGGGATCGACCGTGACCGCCATCGCGTCGCCGAGGTGGAGCTTGGCGGCGACGCCGATCGGCAGCATCGTCGCGACCGGATCGAAGCTCGTGAGCAGCAAGCCGCCGTGGGCGGACACGTGCAGCTGCGAGCCGAACACCAGGCCGTACATGACGTCGAGGCCGACGTTGTCGTAGACGCGGGGGCAGCCGCCGTCGCTGCCGGTCAGGCACAGGCCGAGGCCGGGCCGAGCCTGCCAGCGCATCGGGCCATCGTGGATGAGGCTGACCTGCAGCCGATCGCTGACGCCGTACGCGATGTCGGGGGCCAGCGAGATCGGCTCGCCGACGGCGTCGGCGCTGAGGTTCATGGCCAGCGTGACGCGCGCGGTGAGCATGCCCTCGGGCGCCTGCAGGCCGCGGCGCACCGCGAGCTGACCGTCGGGCGCATCCGAGAGGATCGCGACGTCGTCGTCGGCGATGGCCGGCGCGGCACCGGCGAGCGTCGTGAGGCGCAGCGCGGGGAGGATGGAGCGAGTGTGAATGTTCAAGGCAGTGACCTTTCTGAGTCGACGACGGCCAGTGCACGACCGAGGCCAGCGCCACGCCACGCGCGCGCGTCCAGGCGCACCACCGCCGAGCGCCAGCGCTCACCGTGCGCGGTCGGGCGGGCCCGCTTGACAATATTCAACCGCACGGTTAAACATCTGTCCATGGAGACGCTGTCGTCGACGCTCCAGGCCATCTCCGACCCGACCCGGCGGGCGATCATCGATCGCCTGACGCGCGGGCCGGCGCGGGTCACCGACGTCGCGGCGCCGTTCGCGATGTCGCTGGCCGCCGTCTCGAAGCACGTGCGCGTGCTCGAGAAGGCCGGGCTGGTGCGGCGCACCCGCCAGGGTCGCGAGCACACGCTCGCGCTCGAGGCCGCGCCGCTGCGCGAGGTCGCGAGCTGGGCCGCGCGCTACGAGCAGTACTGGACCGAGCGCCTCGACCGTCTCGAAGCCTACTTCGCCAACCGGAGGCCCCCCCGATGAAGCTCACCAACCTCGAGTTCACCCGCCAGATCCCCGCCTCGCCGGACGAGGTCTTCGACGCCTGGATCGATCCGACGTGCCCCGGCGGCCCGTGGTTCGGCCCCCAGGCCGAGGGCCGGACGTCGAAGGTCATCCTCGACGCGAAGGTCGACGGGCTCTTCTATCACTGCGTCGACACCGGCGCGCAGCGCTGGGTCCACTACGGCCGCTTCACGCAGCTCGAGCGCGGCAAGCTCGCCGAGCACACCTGGGTGTGCGAGGCGACCAAGGGCCGCGAGAGCGTCGTCACCACCCGGTTCGAGGCCAAGGACGGCGGCACGCTGGTGACGCTGGTCCACGCCGGCGTCCCCGATGATGACGAGGGCCGCGGCCAGCGCGCCGGCTGGAGCTGGGTGCTGGGCGCTCTGGCCGACACGATGGCCAGGCGCGGTCGCGGCTGATCCACCTCCCTCCCACCACGTCCTGGAGCTCCCGATGCTTCGCACCTCGCCGCTCTCGTTCCTCGCCGCGCTGCTGGTCGGCGCCTGCGCGACCGCCGCGCCCCACCCCGCCGCGCCCGCGGCCGACGCCGCGCGCGGGCCGCTCCACGCCGGCCTGAACATCAAGCACACCAGCGTCTACGTCGACGATCAGGCCACGGCGCTGGCGTTCTACACCGACGTGCTCGGCTTCACCGTCAAGGACGACGTCACCAACGGCCCGTACCGCTGGCTAACCGTGGTCGCGCCGGCCGACGCCGACGGCACCGAGCTGCAGCTCGCGCTCGACGACAACCCGGCGGCCGCGGCGTACCAGGACGCGATGGCCGCGGCCGGGCAGCCGGTGGTGATGTTCTTCACCGCCGACGTCGCCGCCGAGTACGAACGACTCAAGGCGCGCGGCGCGGAGTTCACGATGGCGCCGACCGACGTCACCGTCGCCACGATCGCGCAGCTGCGCGACCCCAGCGGCAACCTGATCCAGCTGACGCAGCTGGAGGCGCCGTGACCCGCGCCGCGCGTCTGCGCGCCGCCGCCGCCGCGACCGCCGCCGCCGCCGAGCCGGCCGCCGCGTCGGCGCTGATCGATCAACGGATCCGCGAGCTGGGCGGATGGCGCGGCGAGACGCTGACCCGCGTGCGCGCGCTGATCCGCGCGGCGGTGCCGGACGTCCTCGAGGAGTGGAAGTGGCAGACGCCGGTGTGGTCCCACCACGGCATCCTCTGCACCGGCGAGGCGTACAAGGCGGCGGTGAAGCTGACGTTCGCCCACGGCGCGTCGGTGCCGGACCCGGCGCGGCTGTTCAACAGCAGCCTCGAGGGGGCGACCCGCCGCGCGATCGATCTCCGCGAGGGCGAGGCGCTCGACGCCCGGGCGTTCACCGCGCTGGTGAAGGCCGCGGCCGCGCGCAACCAGGCGGCCAAGGCGCCGCCCGCCCGCCGCACGCCGACGCCGCGCGCCCCGCGCGCGACGCCTGCCCGGGCGAAGCCGGCCCCGGCGCGGAGCCGCGGGCGCAGCTAGCGCGCGTTGACGGCGGTCATCCGCTCGACCAGCACCGCGTACGGATCGTCGGCCTCGTCGACGATGCCCCAGTTGTTGTTCTCGCCGTCGAAGCGGCCGTCGGCCGGCTGGTCGGTGTACTCGAACCAGTGCGTGCCGACGATCCACGGCACGCTGCGCGCGCCGCTGACGTAGGCGTCGTAGGCGTCGGCGCGCTCCTGCTGCGTGGCCAGGGTCGGGTACACCGGCGGGTACGAGCTCGGCAGGCCAGCGTCGGCGGCCCGGAAGCCGAACTCGCTCACCAGGAACGGCTTGTCGGCGAGCTCGTGCTGGGCCTGGAACCACCCGGCGGGATCGACGCCGCCCGACAGCGACAGCGCGAGCCCGGCGATGCCGTCCTGGTACGTGTAGTAGTTGACCGACAGCACGTCGACGTGGCGGGCCGCCGCTTGCCACACCTCGGCGCGGGTCATCACCGACACGTCGCGGTTGCCGAGGATCAGGTGATCGGGATCGCGGGCCCGCAGGATCGCGGTGGTGGTCGCGAAGTAGCGCTCCGCGGCCTGCGCGAGGAAGCCCGCGACCGCGGCCGCGGGCGGCGTCCCCCACGCGGTCCGCTGCAGCAGCTCGTCCCGCGGGCCGGCGTCGGGCGCGGCCGCCAGCCACGCGTCGACCGCGACGGCCTTGCCCGGCGCCGACGCGTCGAGCGCCAGGTAGCGGGCCAGCAGCGTGTCGGCGCCGCGCCAGTCGGGCCCCCACTTCATCTCGTTGTCGAGGAACCAGCCGAGCACGCGCGGATCGCGGAGCCACGGCGTCACCGCCTCGTCCACCCGCGCCCGCACGTCGGCCTCCCACGCCGGCGCGAACCAGTCGACGTTGGCCCCGGTCTGCCAGTCGCCGCCGCTGAGGTACAGCACCTTGGTCACCGCCAGATCGTCGGCGAGCAGCTCGGCCTGGCTCCAGCCGCCGGCGGTGTTGAAGCCCCAGCCGCGCAGCCGCGCGCCGGTGGCCTGCCCCCACGCGGCGTCGCTGCCGTAGCGCGCCAGCACCGCGTCGCGGTAGGCGTACGCGCCGGTCACCCCGTTGCGCGTGCCGTACGGCGTCGCCGAGTTGACGCCGACGCTGTGGAACGGCGCGCCGGCGGGCGTGACCAGCGTCCAGGCGCCGCACCGCTGCTGGACGCCGTAGTAGCCGCGGGCGACGAGCGGCTCGGGCACGCACGGCGGCTCGGCCGGCGCGGCGCAACCGGCCACCGCCGCGGCGAACAGGAGGGCCGTGCCGACGCGCATCACCGGCGAGCATACCCGCGGCGACACGCCCGCGGGTCCCAGCCGGGCGTCGGCGCGGCGACGCGCGGTGGCGAGGCGGTCCGGCCGCCTACGGCGCCCACACCGGACCGTCGCCGGTGACCGCCATGGTCTGGACCGTCGTGCGCAGCGGCGTGGTCGCGCTGCCGATCCGGATCGTGCCGCCGGTCGAGGTCATGCCCTTGGCGAAGGTGATCGCGGTGGCGCCGTTGAGCGTGACCGCGAAGCTGGTCCCGTCCTCGGCGACCGTCGGGGTCAGCGCGGCGGCGCCGGCGTCGTGGGCCTGCAGCACGGTGAGGATGTAGCTCTCGGCGGCCGGCGGCGTGGTGTCGACCTCGATCCGGTGCTGGCTGTAGACGTGGGCGCCCTCGTCGACGACGCGGTAGCTGCGCTGCGCCGGCACCAGCGTCGACATCGTCAGCGCCTGGGTGCCGACGGTGCAGGTCGCGCGGTTGTTGCCGCTGACCACCGGCGCGGTCTCGCAGTGGTTGATGAACGTGCGCGTGGTGCCGGCGGCCGCCTGCAGGCGGTCGAGCACGACCAGCGTCTCGAGGCCGCGCACGAAGACGAACTCGCGCCGCCACGCCTGCATCCGCGTCGCCGGCGGCACCAGGTCGACGACCGCGTAGGTGTAGCCCGGCGCGGACTCGAGGCGCTCGACCACCGCGGCCGGGCCCGAGTACTGCGGGCCCGGGTTGGCGCCGTTGATCAGCACGGTGTTGTGCGCGATGCCGAGGGCGCCGTCGACGGTGCCGGTGCCGCCGTAGCCGACGATGTCGGTGTCACCGCCGCCGGCGTAGCCGACCGACTCGCGCGCCACGAACCGGCCGTTGCGCCAGATCTGGAACGTGCCGTAGTCGCCGTGCTGGTGGCCGATCGAGCTCTCGGCGGCGTCGCCGAGCTGCAGCATGAAGGTCGTCGCGGTCGGGCCCCACGCGTTGCGCCCGTAGAGGTAGCGCGGGCCGGCGGCGTAGAAGTCGAGCGGCAGCGACGCGAACCCCAGCGGCGGCGTCGCGACGTCGACCGCCTGGACATGGCGCCACGGCGTGACACCGACCATCGTCGCCCACTGCCGGGCGTGACGCCCGACGTTGAGGCCCGGCCAGTACGACGCCATCGTCGTCATGAAGTCCGGGTAGTAGTGGGTCTGGGCCTGGAACCGCGAGGTCCAGCTGTCGTCGTCGCTGAACGGGAACACCGTGTAGCCGGTGCCGGCGGCGTCGGGGATCGTCGTCGGCGCCGGCGTGGTGGCGTAGATCAGCGCGTAGACCGCCTCGCGCCAGAACGGCGTCTCCTCGTAGAGGTTGCGGCCGAGCAGGTTGGCGGTGACGAACGGGATCAGCGGGTAGGCCCCGACCACCGGGCCGTACTCCGAGCCCTCGCTGGCGACGCCGCCGCGGCTGGCGCCGGTCGGCGCGGTCGACGGGTCGAAGCCCTGCCCCAGCCGCTGATCGAACACCCAGTCGAGCATCGCCTCGGCCCACGCCGGGTCGTCGTCGTACGACGCGATCGACCACTCGAGCTCGTTGCGCAGGTAGCCCCAGTAGTAGTTGTTCTGGAACATCGCGGGGCCACCCCAGCTCTTGCGGCTCCACGCCTGCAGGCCGGCGGCCATCGCGGTGCGGTAGGTCGTGCGCTGGGCCGCGGTGAAGTACGGGTAGCACCAGTCGTAGATCAGGATCAGCTGCTCGCCGGTCCAGCGGCACGCGTCGCAGGCGACGCCGCCGGTGTCGGCCACGTCGTCGAGGCGCGACAGCCCCCAGGTGATCGCCGCGGTGCACGAGCCGGTCGCGTTGTCGGTGAGCAGGCCGTGCAGCGCGGTGTCGCCGAAGCCGCCGTCGCGGTCCTCGTTGGTCGGCGGCGTGAACGGGTGGGCCGCGAGCCACGCGCGGGCGCGGGCCAGGCGCTCGGGGTTGAACCACAGCCGCGGGTGCGCGGCCGGGATCGCCATGCCGTGGGTGGTCGCGACCAGCGCGGCCACGGTGACGGTGGCGGTGGCGCGCTGGCCGCTGCCGTCCTCGGTGGCGACGACGGTGTACGTGCCCTCGACGGTCGGCGCGGTGTACGCGCCGGCGGCGGTGATGGCGCCACCGGCCGCCGGCTCGACCGACCAGGTCACCGCGGTGACCGCCTGCCCCGAGCGCGACGCGGCGAACGCCTGGGTGCCGCCCGGCGCCAGCGTGGCCTGGGGCGGGCTGACCTCAAGGGGGCGCGCGCCGGGGTCGACCACGCCGCCGTCCCCATCGCCGCCCGGGCGGTCGATGATCTCGCCGGAGAAGCACGCCGCCAGCACCACGCCGAAGAGCCCGAGGGTCGCGACCATCCCGATGCGTTTCATCGCCGCGGATACTACCGACACCGGCGCGCCGGCGCCCGCCGCCGGGCGCGGCATCGCGACGCTGAACCCGGTTACCGCTTCGCGCCCGCGGCCAGCTGCGCGAGCACCGCGATCGACTCGGCGATCGTGGCCCGGGCGCGATCGGTGGGCGGCGTCGCCAGGCCGGCGACCCGGCTGATCGTCGGCAGCCACTGGTCGAGCTCGGCGTCGCTGGCGCGCAGCGCGGCGATCGCCGCCTCGACGTCGGCGCGCCGGTAGTCGCCGGCGGCGATGCGGGCCGCGGCCTCGGCGGCGGTGCGTCCGCCGATCTGCTGGGCCAGGCGGTTGCCGGCCATCGGCGCGGGGATCAGCACGACCTCCTCGACGGGCTCGACGCCGTCGAGCTGCCAGGTGATGCGCCCGGGCGTGCGCACGCCGCCAGCCGGCGCGACGTAGAGCAGCGCGTCGTGCAGGTGATCGACCGTGATCCGCAGCGTGCCGATCGGCCCGGCCCAGCGCGCGCCGGTCGTGAGGCGGTAGGTGAACAGGCCCATGCCGTAGGCCGGCACGCCGTAGCGCTCGTTCACCAGCGGCGCGCGGTAGCTGACCACCAGCTCCACCGACGCGCCGGCCGCCAGCTTCATCGGCCAGGTCCAGTGGTGGACGGTCTTGCTGGTCTTGCGCTTGGTCGCCTTGACCCGCTTGCCGCCGACGGTGACGGTCAGCGGGATCTTGCACGGCACGTCGATCGCGCCGGCGTCCTCGCCGACGGCGCACGGGAAGCCGACGACCAGCTTGGTCGCGGGCCCCGGGTTGGCCAGCGTCACCGCGGCCTTCACGGTCGCGGCCCGCTGATCGATCGCGATCGCCAGGGTCTCGGCCGACATCGCGACCTGGGCGTCGGTGGTCGGCGCCGGCGTGGCGCCGCTCGACATCGGGTGAGGATCGGCGACGGCCAGCGACGGCGCGAGCGCGAGCGCGGCGAGCACGAGGGCGAGGCGCATGCCGCAGCATAGCGCGGCGGATGGCGCGGCTGCCCGCGCGACGGTTCGCCGCAGGGGTCGGACCAGACGGTGACCAGGCGCGTGGCCACCGCGTTGCGCGAAGCAACGACCGTGCGGGGTCGCGCGGCCCGCGGCGCCGCGCGCCGTGCGATTTCGCGCCTTCCGCCCCGCGCCCGGGCGGCACGTCGGTTGCTGTGCGCTGGTGGCGATGGCTACGAACGATCCGCCCCTCCCCGCCCCCACGCCCCCGCCCGCGGCCACCGCGCTGTTCGCCTCGGCCTTCGAGCGCCTCCGCGCCCGCGGCGCCAGCCTCGGCGGCGCCGCGATCGCCGGCACCGTGCTCCTGCAGCTGCCGGCGCAGCTGGCCTGCGTCGACGCGCCCGAGCTCGGGACCGGCGAGCAGCACGACTGGGCCCAGTACGAGGGCCAGCGCAACACGTCGATGGTCGCGTACACCGGCGCGTGGTGGTCGGTGTGCACCCAGCCCAACACCCGCTTCGGCTGCGGCAGCTACGAGGTGCTGGTGAAGCTGCGCGTGCGGCCGGTCGCGGGCGCCAGCCTCGACTGGAAGCGCGTCGGCGTCGTGTACAAGACGCCCGACGACCGCGCCGAGCGCACCGCGCTGGGCCGCTACGTCAGCACCGGCGGCGACGGCACCGAGGAGTGGCACGTCGCGATGACGGTGCCGAGCTCGCAGCGCACCGTGCTGTTCGACGCCTGGTACCAGGACGGCGCCGGCCACACCTACGTCGACGACAACCAGGGCGAGCTGCACGTGGTCAACGACGGCCCCGCGTACAACGTCGTGCGGGTCGAGCCGTGGCTCAACACCGTCACCGCCGACGCCGCCGGCGTGCGCGGCCGGATCTCGATCCAGGTCGCCGACCTCGACTACGACAAGCAGGTCGCGCTGATCGCGACCAAGGACGGCTGGCAGACGGTGATCGAGCTGGGCATGGGCGCCGCCGGCCAGGCCAACCGCTGGTACTGGGTCGAGGACTTCCCGTGGAGCGCCGGCCGCGAGCGCTGGCAGATCGACGTCGACCTGCCGGGCGGCGCGAGCCGCTTCGAGTACGCTGTGGTCTACCGCCACGGCGTCGTCAACGGCGCGCGCACCTACGAGTTCTGGGACAACAACTTCGGCGCCAACTACGCGATCGACGCCGCGCCGCCGGTGCTGTGACCCGCGCGCCATGACCCACGTCGCGACCGATCTCCACGGCCACACCCGCTTCTCCGACGGGCGCGCCGAGCCCGAGGACTACGTGCACTTCCGCGCCGGGCTGGGCATGGAGGTCATCGCGGTGGCCGACCACGACACCTTCGCGGCGGTGCCGCGCGCGGCCGAGGCGGCGCGGCAGCTCGGCGTGACGCTGGTGCCGGCGATGGAGGTGACCAGCTTCGTCCACTTCGGCACGCCGCGCGCCGAGCAGGTCCACGTGCTGGCGTACTTCCCGCCGGAGCGCGCGCTCGACGGGTCGCTCGGCCAGACCCGGCTCGGCGCCCGCGCGGTCGAGGTGTGCCACCGCTGGCGCGAGCTGGTGCTGGGCTGGCTGACCGCGCTGCCCGAGGAGCAGCGCTGGTACGTCGACCCCGACCGCCAGCTGGCGACGCTGCGCGGCACCGAGTTTCCGGCGCTGCAGGACTTCCTCAACCTGCTGCTGGCGCGCAACCGGCTGGTCTACGAGGACTTCGTCCGCCACCACGTCGAGTTCTGGGAGGCCGACCGCGCGCTGTTCGGCTGGTCGCCCGAGGAGGCGATCGAGACGATCCGCGCCGACGGCGGCCTCGACGTGGTCGCTCACCCGGCGCGGATCCGCGACAAGGCCCGCATGGATCGCGTGCTCGACGTCGCGGCCGGCGTCGAGGTCTACACGTCGCGGCACAAGGCGCCGATCGCCGCCGAGTTCCGTGCGCGCGCCGAGCGCCGCGGCCAGCACTGGACCGCGTCCTCCGACGATCACGGCCACGTCACGTACGTCCGGCCGCCGGACGGCACGCCGCAGCGGACGATCGATCGCATCTGCGCCGGGGTGTGACGTGGCCCGCGCGGGACGATCGCTGGCCCGGGTGGCGGTGCGGTGCCGGCCCGGGCGCCCGGTGAGCGGCCTCGAGCTGCGCGGCGAGCTGCCGCACTGGGCGGCCGCGCACCCGATGACGCCGGCCGGCGCCGGCTTCGCGGCCGAGCTGGCGTTGCCGCCGGGGGTCTACCCGATCAAGGCGCGCTCGCCCGACGACGCCTGGTGGCTCGATCCCGACTGGCGGGTGCTCGACGCCGGCGGCGACGAGCGCAACGGCGCGCTGGTAGTCGGCGGCACCGCCGAGCCGGTGCTGCACGCGCCGGCGCCGCCGTGGCTCGATCGCCGGGGCGACGGCGCCGTCGTGGTGCGCGCGGGGCTGCGTCACGGCGCCGGCCGCGGCCTCGGGCTCCGCCACGACGACGGCGGCGGCGCGACCACGACGGCGATGCGCGCCGCCGGCGCGACCGCGACCCACCAGTGGTTCGAGGCGGTGATCGCCGGCGCCGGCCGCCGCCTGGCCTACGGGTTCGTCACCGACGACGGCGCCGTGGTCGGCGAGGCCGACGGCCGCTGGCTCGAGGCGGCGATCGCCGAGCTGCCGGCGGCGCCGCCGCGGTGGTGGCGCGACGCCGTCGTCTACACCGCGCTGGTCGATCGGTTCCGGCGCGGCGACGGGCGCTGGCCCGCCCCGACCCGCTGGGATCGCGACCACCGCGCCGGCGGCGACCTCGACGGCGTGATCGCGGCGCTGCCCCACCTCGCCGCGCTCGGCGTGACGGTGCTGCACCTGACGCCGGTGGTGCCGGCGCCGTCGCCGCACCGCTACGACGCCACCGACCTCGCGGCGATCGATCCCGCGCTGGGCGGCGACGCGGCGTTCGCGCGGCTGATCGAGGCGAGCCACCGCGCCGGGCTGCGGCTGTGCGCCGACGTGGCGGTGACCCACGTGCACCGCCACCACCCGTGGTTCCAGGACGTGCTGGCGCGCGGCCCGGCGTCGCCGTGGTGGGCGTGGTTCCGGGTGCACCGCTGGCCGTGCTTCGACGGCCCCGACCCCGGCTACGACCACTACCAGAAGGGCCAGTGGCGCGAGCCGCTGCTGGCGCTCGACGAGCCCGCGGTGGCCGAGCACCTCGAGGCGGTGGTCGCGGGCTGGATCGATCGCGGCGTCGACGGCCTGCGCATCGACGCCGCGGCCGACGTGCCGTCGCCGCTGCTCGCCCGGCTGGCCGCTGCGGCCCGGGCCCGGCGCGCCGACGCGGTGGTGTTCGGCGAGGTGGTGCCGGCCTGCCTCGATCGCTTCGCGCCGGCGCCGCTCGACGCGGCCACCGACTTCGCGATGGCCGGCGCGCTGACCGGCTGGCTGGCCGGCGCGACCAGCGCCGACGAGCTCGTCGCGGTGGCGGCGGCCCAGCGGCGCCGCGGCGCGGCCGGCCCGCGCGGCCTGGGCTTCACCGGCACCCACGATCAGCCGCGGATCGCGACCCGGGTCGGCGCGGCGCGCGCGCGGCTGGGCCTGCTGGCGGTGGCGCTGGGCGCGCGGGTGCCGCTCCTGTACTACGGCGACGAGGTCGGGCTGGCCGCCGACGCGGCGACCGCGGCGCGCGACTTCGAGGACTCGTGGCCCGATCGCCAGCCGATGCCGTGGGATCCGGCGGACTGGGACGTCACCACCCG
Organism: Myxococcales bacterium; assembly: GCA_016794525.1. GTDB lineage: Bacteria > Myxococcota_A > Polyangia > Haliangiales > Haliangiaceae > UBA2376. Next base: position 32,071 of record JAEUJY010000106.1, on the reverse strand, counting down.
CGCGCTCGTCACCGACGCGCTGGCGCTGCGCCGCGCCCACGCGGTCCTGCGCGACGGCGACGAGGAGCTCGCGGTCGACGGCGACGTGGTCATCGTCCGGCGCGCCGATCCGAGCGGCGCGCGGATCGAGCTGTGGCTGCACCGCGGCGATCGACCGCTCGAGGTCGCGATCGGCGGACCGGCGACGGTGCTGCTGGCCGTCGGCGGGGCGCGGTGCGAGGGCGCGCTGGCCTACCTGCCCCCGGCCAGCGCGCTGGTGCTCGATCGGGCGCCCGCGACGCACGCCGACGAGCCGCGGCTGCGCGACGGCAACGCCGCGCTGGCGGCCCACGGCTTCGCGGTCGGCCACGCGCTCGTGCCGACCTACCCGGCGCGGCTGTACGTGACGGTGACCGAGGCGTGCAACCTGCGCTGCCGCCACTGCATCACCGACGCGCCGGCGCGCACGACGTCGGGGCGCGCGCGCACGATCACGCCGGCGGTGCTCGACGCGCTGGCCGCCGGCTTCGCCCACGCCGACTACGTCGGCTTCACCCACGGCGGCGAGGCGCTGGCGTCGCCGATGCTCGACGACGTGCTGGCGCGGATCGCGGCGGCGCGGACCGGCCGGCGGGCGCGCGCCGACGTGCACCTGGCGTCGAACGGCACGCTGCTGACGCTGCCCCGGGTGCAGGCCCTGGCCGCCGCCGGCGTGACCAGCGTGATGGTGTCGCTCGACGGCGCGACGGCGGCGACCAGCGATCGCATCCGCGTGCTCGGGCGCTTCGACGCGGTGATCGAGCACCTCGCGGCGGCGGTCGCGTGGCGCCGCGCCGCCGGCGTCGACCTGCGGCTGGGCGTGTCGACGGTGGTGACCCGCTCGAACCTGGCCGAGCTGCCGGCGCTGGGCCGCCGCTGCGTCGCGCTCGGGCTCGACTGGCTGAAGCTCGAGGAGACGTACCCGATCAACGGCTTCGCGCGGGCCGAGGCGATCGACCCGCTGGGCGCCGAGGTGGCGGCGGCGCGCGCGGCGCTGGTCGATGCGGTGGCCGGCCAGCCGCTGGTGGTGGTCGATCACCTCGCGCCGCCCGGCGCGTGCGCGTGCGCCGACCCAGCCGCGGCCCGCTTCCGCGCGGCCGACGACTTCGCCAACCGCGCGCGGTTCCGGCCGTGCCGAGCGGCGTGGGAGCAGGCGGCGATCGATCCCGACGGCACGGTGCGCCTGGTCGACTACGCCGGCCCGGCGCTGGGCAACCTGCTCGACGCGCCGCTGCTCGAGCTGTGGAACCGCCCGGCGGCGATCACCGCCCGGCTGGCGGCGCTGGCGGCGAGCCCGCCGGACCGGCGCGCCGCGTGCGTCGCGGCCGACGACGTCGGCTAGCAGCCGGCGCCGCAGCCGCGCGGCGTGACGTCGGTGACCTTGCCGCGCGCGTCGAGCGCGATCTCGCAGCACTGCTCGAACAGCGCGCGCAGCTTCTCGCGGCCGCGCTGGACCCGTGACTTCATCCCCGACACCGAGACGCCGGCCAGGTCGGCGGCGGCCCGGATGGTCAGCCCCTCGAGCTCGACCAGCGTGATCGCCTCGCGGTACGGCGACGGCAGCCGCGCGACGAACACCGCGACGCAGCCGACCAGCGCCTGGAACGCGACCCGGTCGGCGTCGGCGTCGGTCGGCTCGGCGATCGGCTCGGGCGCGGCGTCGGGATCGGCGATGGGGTGGCGGGCCCGGGCCCGGCCGTGATCGGCGATGGCGCTGCGCGCGACCTGCAGGAGCCAGGCGCTCAGGCGCTCCTCGTCGCGCAGCGCCGGCAGGCCGCGCTGGGTCCGGATCAGCACGTCCTGCAAGACGTCGTCGACGTCGCCGGCGTCGACGCGGCGCGCGACGAACGGCCGCAGCTGCGCGGCGACGTCCGACCACGGCACGCCGCCCGCGTTCACGGGCAGCACGCCGGGCCGCAGCACGGCGCGGCGCCGCCCGGCTTGCGGGCCTCGATCGTCGCCGACGCGACGAACCGCTCGATGCCCGGCATCCACGAGCCGACCACCTCGGCGCTGCGCGGCGCGACCTCGACCGCGATCGCCTCGAAGCCGGCGGCGGCGAGCATCGCGCGCACGTCGTCGATCGGCGCGGCGCCGGCGACGCACCCGGCCAGCGCCGCGGCCTGGGTCTGCAGCTCGGCGGGGATCGGCCCGGTGGCCACGACGTCGCTGATCGCCAGCCGGCCGCCCGGCTTGAGCGCGCGGAACGCCTCGCGGAACACCGCGGCCTTCTCCGGCGACAGGTTGATCACGCAGTTCGACAGGATCACGTCGACGGTGCCGTCGGCGACCGGCAGGTGCTCGATCTCGCCCAGCCGGAACTCGACGTTGGTCGCCTCGACCTTGCGCGCGTTGGACCGCGCCAGCGCCACCATGTCGGGCGTCATGTCGACGCCGATCACCTTGCCGGTCGGGCCGACCCGGCGCGCGGCCAGGAAGCAGTCGAAGCCGCCGCCGGCGCCGAGGTCGAGGACGGTCTCGCCCTCGCGCAGCGAGGCGATCGCGGTGGGGTTGCCGCAGCCCAGGCCGAGGTCGGCGCCGGCCGGGACCGCCTGCTGGTCGTCGGCGGAGTAGCCCAGCGTCTGGGCGTAGCCCGCGGGCACGGTGCCGCAGCAGCCCGGCGCGCAGCTGCCGCCGGTCTTGGCGATCTGGCCGTAGTGGTCGCGGACGATGGCGCGGGTCTGGTCGGCGTGGGGAGCGGTGGTCGTGGTGTCAGTCATCGGAACCTCCTGTCTGAGAGACGGGGACCTCGCCGAAAGGACGCAGCGGATCCGCCGGCGCCTCGCGCAGGTCGAGGCGCAGGCACGCGGCCGACGCCGGGCACACGCTCGCGAACTCGATCGACCCGGCGACCGCCGCCGGCACGTCGGCCCGCGCGCACGGCGCGAAGCCCAGGCGCAGGTAGAAGTCCGCGGCGGTGGTGGTGAGCAAGTACACCGCCGCCAGCCCGCGGGCGCGCGCCGCGGCGACGCGATCGGCGCTCAGCGCCTGGCCCAGGCCCCGGCCGCGCTCGCCGGGGTCGACCACCACCGAGCGCAGCACGCCGGCGTCGCCGTGGATCTCCAGGCCGGCGGCGCCGACCACGGCGCCGTCGCGGGTGGCGACGACGTAGTCATGCGGGAACTGCGCGGCGACGCCGCCGGTGGGCAGCGCCGCGGCGGCGAGCAGCGCGGCGACGGCGTCGAGATGGTCGGCCCGCGCGGGCGCGATGGCGTGCGTCGAGGTCATTCGGCTCCTTCGGCGCGGGCGTCGGCCAGCGCGATCCGGTGCGGCGGGTCGGCCAGCGCCAGCGACACCGCGCCGGCCGCCGCCGCGAAGCCCACCGCGGTCCACAGGCACGCCACCAGCCCGGCCGCCTGGAACACCAGGCCCGACAAGAGCGTGCCGACCAGCCGGCCGCCGGCGTTGGCCATGTAGTAGAAGCCGACGTTGAGCGCGACCTTGTCGCCGTCGGAGTACGCCAGGATCAGGTACGAGTGCACCGACGAGTTGATCGCGAAGACCACGCCGAAAGCTCCGAGCCCGGCGAGGACGACCGCCGATCGCGCCGCGCCGACGTGCAGGCCGAGCGGCACCAGCGCCAGCGTCAACGCCAGCCCGCCCGCCAGCGCCACCGCGACCCGCGCGCCGGGCGCGACGCCGCCGGTCAGCGGCGCCAGCAGGCTCGGGGTGACCGACTGGATCACGCCGTAGCCGATGACCCACAGCGCCAGCGCCGCGCCGACGGACGTGAAGCCCCAGCCCAGCTCGACCGACAGGAACACCGGCACCGCGACGACGAACCAGATGTCGCGCGCGCCGAACAGGAAGAAGCGCGCCGCCGACAGCACGTTGATGTCGCGGTGCATCGAGAACACGCCGCGGAAGGCCGCCTTGCCCTTGGCGCGCCCGAGCGCCGCCGGCAGCTGGATCAGCGCCACCGCCAGCACCACCGCCAGGCCCGCCGCCATCGCCCACAGCGCCGGCCGGAAGCCGAGCCCGGTCAGGAGCGCGCTGCCGAGGAAGAAGCCGGCGCCCTTGAGCGCGTTCTTCGATCCGGTGAGCAGCGCGACCCAACGGAACAGCGGGCCGTGGGCGTCGGCCGGCACGAGCGTCTTGATCGCGCTCTTGCTGCTCATCTTGGTGAGGTCCTTGGCGACGCCCGACAGCGCCTGCGCCGCCATCACGAACGCGACCGAGGCGGCGCGGGCCCACGCCGGATCGAGCGCCGACAGCATGCCCAGCGCGCCGATCTGCAGCGCGAGCCCGGCCAGGAGCGTCACCCGCACGCCCATCCGCGCCGCGATCCACCCGCCGAGCAGGTTGGTGACGACGCCGAACAGCTCGTAGAACAGGAACAGGAACGCCAGCTGCACCGGCGTGTAGCCGAGGCCGTGGAAGTGCAACAGCACCAGCATCCGCAGCGCGCCGTCGGTCAGCGTGAACGCCCAGTAGGCGGCGGTCACGACGACGTAGTGGCGCACGCCGCTCATGCCAGCGCCGCCCCGACCTTGCGCGCCAGCTCGGCCATGCGGTGGACGTAGCCGATCTCGTTGTCGTACCAGGCCAGGATCTTCACGCAGGTGCCGTCGACCACCATCGTCGAGCCGGCGTCGACGATGGCCGAGCGCGGGTCGCCCTTGAAGTCGACCGACACCAGCGGCCGCGCCTCGTAGCCGAGGATGCCGGCCAGCGGCTCGGCCGCCGCCTCGCGCAAGAGCCGGTTGACCTCGTCGACGGTGGTCGGCCGCGCCACCTCGAACACGCAGTCGGTGAGCGACGCGTTGAGCAGCGGCACCCGCACCGCCAGGCCGCTGAGCTTGCCCAGGAGCTCGGGGTAGATGAGCCCGATCGCGGTGGCCGAGCCGGTCGAGGTCGGGATCAACGACAGGCTCGAGGCGCGGGCCCGCCGCAGGTCCTTGTGCGGAGCGTCGATGACGACCTGGGTGTTGGTGATGTCGTGGACGGTCGTGATGACGCCGTGGCGGATGCCGAGGCCCTCGTGGATCACCTTGACCACCGGCGCCAGGCAGTTGGTCGTGCACGACGCCGCCGTCACCAGGTGGTGCTCGGCGGGGCGGTACAGGTGATCGTTCACGCCCATCACGACGTTGAGCGCGCCGTCCTTGACCGGCGCGGCGACGATCACCTTGCGCACGCCGGCCTCGAAGTACGGCGCCAGCTGCGCGGCGGTGCGGAACTTGCCGGTGCACTCGAGGACGACGTCGACGCCGGCGGCGCGCCACGGCACCTCGCCGGGCTTCGCGCACTCGCTGAAACCGACCGCGGCGCCGTCGATGGTGAGGCGGTCGGCGCCGGCGGCCTGCACGTCGCGGGGCCACCGGCCGTGGACCGAGTCGAAGGTGAGCAGGTGGGCGGCGCACTCGGCCCCGCCCTTCACCTCGTTGACGTGGACGAACTCGAGGTCGGGCCAGCCCCACGCCGCGCGCAGGACCAGGCGGCCCATGCGCCCGAAGCCGTTGATGCCGATGCGGATGCTCACGTGCGGACCCTCCAGTTGATCAGTCGCAGGCGCCTGGCCCGGTGCGCTTCTTGATGCGCACCAGCTCGCTCTTCAGGCCGCGGCGGCCGACGAAGCCGCGGACCAGCTCGTCGAGCACGGCCTGGATCTCGGGCTGCGGCTGCGGCGCCAGGCGGTAGTAGACCCAGGTGCCGTCGCGCCGCGCGTCGACCACGCCGGCCGCGCGCAGGATGCCGAGGTGGCGCGACACCGTCGGCTGCGGCAGCCGCAGCGCCGCCTCGACGTGGCACACGCACAGCTCGCCCTGGGCCAAGAGCGCCACGATCCGCAGCCGGGTCTCGTCGGCGACCGCGCGCAGGAGGCGCGACCACGGGCGGACATCGACCTCGGCCAGCTGCGACAGCACGATATGTAGATATCCGCATATAGCCACGCCGTCAACCGTGCCCGTGCCCGTGCCCGTGCCCGTGCCCGTCCCCGCTCCCGTCCCCGCCCTAGCTGATCTTCCGCTCGCGGCCGGCCCAGAACGGCTCGCGCAGCCGGAACTTCTGCAGCTTGCCGGTCGCCGTGCGCGGCAGCGCGTCCTTCAGCTCGATACCCGTCGGGCACTTGAAGTGGGACAGGAGGCTGCGGCAGTGGGCGATCAGATCGGCGGGCGTCGGGCTGAAGCCCGGCCGCAGCACCACGAACGCGTGGACGGTCTCGCCCCACTTGTCGCTGGGGATGCCGATCACCGCGGCCTCGGCCACCGCCGGGTGCTGGTACAGGCAGTCCTCGACCTCGATCGACGACACGTTCTCGCCGCCCGTGATGATCACGTCCTTCTTGCGATCGGTGATCACCGCGTAGGCGCCCTCGAGGTGGCCGCCGTCGCCGGTCGAGAACCAGCCGTCGACGATGGCCCGGGCGGTCTCCTCGGGCTGGTTGTAGTACCCGTCGAAGACGTGGTTGGAGCGGGCGCGCAGCTCGCCGCCGGGGCTGACGTCGATGCGCACGCCGACCGCCGGCACGCCGGCGCGGCTCAGCAGCCGGGCGCGCTCGGCGGGGCCGAGCGGGTCCCACTCGGCCGGCGCACGGTTGACCGTCAACAGCGGCGAGGTCTCGGTGAGGCCGTAGATCTGCATGAACTCCCAGCCCAGCTCGGTCTCGACCCGCTCGATCGTCCGCGACGGCGGCGGCGCCCCGGCCACCACGACGCGGACCTTGCCGTGGCCGGGCACCGGCTCGCCGCGCGCGACCCGGGCCGCCGCGGCGTCGAGGATCGCCGCGACCACGGCCGGCGCGCAGCACAGGAGCGTCACGCCCTCGCGCTCGATGCGCCGCAGGATCTCGGCGCCGTCGATCTTGCGCTGGATGATCTGGCGGACGCCCATCGCGGTGGCGGCGTAGGGCATGCCCCAGCCGTTGGCGTGGAAGGTCGGCAGCGTGTGCAGGTAGACGTCGCGATCGCGCACGCCGGCGTGCCAGCCGAACGTGACCGCGTTGAGCCAGCAGCTGCGGTGCGACAGCTGCACGCCCTTGGGCCGCGCGGTCGTGCCCGAGGTGTAGTTGATCGACACCGGCGCGGCCTCGTCGGTGACCGCGTGGCGCGGCGCGGCGTCGTCCCGCCCGAACAGGTCGGCGTCGGTGGCGTGCCCGAGGATCAGCCGGTGGGCCACCGCGTCGGGGGGCACCACCGCCTCGCAGTCGGGATCGACCAGCGCGACCGTCGCGCCGGAGTGCTCGAGGATGTAGCGGATCTCGTGGTCGTTGAGCCGGAAGTTGATCGGCACCAGCACCCGGCCGTAGGCGCTGACGCCGAACAGCGCCGCCAGGAACCGCGCGCTGTTGGGCGCGACGATCGCCACCCGGGCGCCGGCGGGCACGCCGCGCGCGTCGAGCGCCGCGGCGAGGCTGCGGGCCATCGCCGCCAGCCCGGCGTAGGTCACCTGCCCCAGCCCGCCGCCGGGCGGGTCCGGCTCGTCGACGATCGCCACCCGATCGCCGTACACCGTGGCAGCGCGGTCCAGGAAGTCGACCAACGTCAGCGGGACGTGCATGGCCGCGAGCGTACACGGCCGGCGCCGCCGGGATCGACGGCGCTTGACATGTGCATTTACATGCACACATCATGGCCATGGTGAACTCCGGCCTGGCCACCGCGGCCGTCGTCGCGCTGCAGCTGTTCGTCGTGCTGTCGACCATCGACGGCCTCTACGTCCACCTGTGGAAGCTCGGGCTGCACCGGCGCCCGGCCTCGTACCGCGAGCACCTGTGGCACACCGCGCGGGCGCTGTTGTTCGCGCCGGTGGTGGCGATCGTGTTCGCGATGCCGAGCGCCGGGCCGCTCTTGTGGCTCGGCGTCGGCCTGGCGCTGGCCGATCAGGTGGCCGGCATCGCCGACGCGCTGTCCGAGCGCGACAGCCGCGCCGATCTGGGCGGGCTGGGCCGCGGCGAGTACGCGTTGCACGTCGCGCTGGTGGCGGTCCACGCCACGGCGCTGACCCTGGCGCTGGCGGCGCGCCCGACCGCCGCGTGGTCGCCCTCGGCGCCGACGACGCTCGGGGCGTGGCCGGCGATCGACGTGCTGGTCGCGGGCCCGCTGGTCGGCGGCCTCGCGGTGGCGGCGCTGCACGTCGCGCTGGCGTGGCGCCACCGCCCCGCGTTCGGCTGCTGCGCCGCCGGGGCCGCGTGAGCCCCGAGCGGATCCTGGTCGTCGCGCTGGCGCTGACGTCGACCCTGGCCGCGGGGCTGGCGGCCGACGCCCGCGGCGGGCCACGGGTCGCGCCGGGCCGGCTGGCGCTGATCGTCCTCGCCAACGTCGCGCTCCTGCCCGCGCTCACCTACGCGGCGCTGCGGCTGGGCGCGATCGACGCCGGGCGCGGGCTGCTCCTGGCGGCGGCCGCGCCGGGCGGCAGCACCGGGCCGCTGCTGGCGGTGCTGGGCGGCGGCGACGCGCCGATCGCGGCGCGCACGTTCGTCGCGCTCAGCCTGGCCGGCGTCGCCGCCGCGCTGATCGCCACCGCGGCGCTCGACGTCGCCGGCGTCGGCCGCGTGCTGGCGGCGTCGGCGATCGTCGTCGCCAGCACGGTCGGCCCGCTGCTCGCCGGGCTGGCGCTGCGGGCGCGGCGCCCGGCCCGCGCCGCGGCGTGGCAGCCGTGGCTGTCGCGCCTGAGCCTGGCGCTGCTGGTGGCGACGATCGCGCTCCTGGCGGCGCGCCACGGCGACGCGGCGCGCACGATCGACGTGGCGATCGGCGCGGCCGTCACGCTGCTGGCGCTGGCGATCGGCGCCGCGGTCGACGGGCGCGCCGCGCGGATCGCGGTCGCGCAGGTGTCGGCGGTGCGCAACCTGACGCTGGTGCTGCTGGTGCTGGCGGTGGTCGGCGCGCCGCCGGCCGAGACCATGGCCGCGCTCGGCTACGGCCTGGCGATGTACGTGATCGCGCTCGTCGCCGCGGCGTGGACGCGTCGGAGCCCGCGATGACCGCCCGCGCGCGCGCCGCCGCCCGCATCGTCGAGCTGCTCGACGCGCCGCTCTTGCGCGCGCTCACCGAGCCGGCGCGCCTCGAGGTGCTGCGCACGCTGCTGGTCGGCGGCCCGGCCGACGTCGGCGCGATCGCCGCGGCGCTGCCGCAGCACCGCTCGGTGATCACCCGCCACCTGCAGACGCTGGAGGCGGCGGGCGTCGTCCGCGGCGTGCGCGAGGGCCGCCGCCACGTCTACGCCATCGACGGCGCGGCGCTGGTCGGCGGCCTCGAGCGCCTGCTGGGCGAGGTGCGCGACCTGGCCGCGGCGTGCTGCCCGCCGACCGACCTGATCCCGGCGGCCCGGCTGCGCCGCCGCGACTAGCGCGCGGGTGAGCCAGCGTCGGCACCTTCCGCGTGACGGCGGGCCCGTCGATGTCACCGCCGCGGTGACACCGCGACCGGTCGACGGCGACTTGCGCTGGCCCTGGCGTTGCAGAACGCGCGCCGCGATGACACCTCGATTCACGCACCTGCTGTTCTGTGCCCTCCCGCTCGCCGGCTGCATGCTCGACGCGGCCGACGACGCCGCGCCGCTCGCGGACGCGCCCGCCGAGCTCACCGGCGCCAACGTCGAGCTGTACACCTGGTACAGCCCGTCGCGCGGCGACTACTTCACCACCACCGATCCGGCCTGGGCCGGCAGCCCCGGCGCCACCCGCTCGCCCGACTACCGGTTCGTGCGGGTCGAGGGCCACATCCTCGGCGCCGCGTGGCCGCAGGAAGGCACGACGCCGCTCTACCACTGGTGGAACCCGACCCGCGGCGACAACTTCCTCACGACCTCGTCGGCGTGGGCCGGCACCGTCGGCACGGTCCGCAGCGGCTACACGCTGTTCCGCATCGAGGGCCACGTCTACCAGCGGCCGCTGATGGACACCGTCCCGCTGCGCCTGTACTGGAACGGCAGCCTCGAGGACAACTGGACCTCGGCCGATCCGGACTACAGCGACTGGACGCCCCCGCCCAGCTACGTCGGCGGCGGCATCCAGGGCTACATCCTGGCCCCGATCGATCGCGACCAGGACGTCACCCGCGACCAGCTCGGCTGGCGGACGTTGACCCGCAACGGCGTCGCCGCGATCGGCAACCGCCCGCTGTTCACGGTGGCGATCGGGTTCAGCGACGCCCCGCTGCCAAGCACGGCGTGCACCACGACCACGGCGCTGCAGTTCGGGGCGACCGGCACCACGATCCGCGGCTACTACGACGAGGTGTCCTCGCGGCGGTTCGCCTGGACCGACGCCGGGTGCTTCACCCACGTCGCCACCGACGTCGTCGGCACCACCCCGAACGAAGGCACCCTCGCCGGCAGCGAGGCCGCGGGCAACGAGAGCTACCGGATCCTGCAGCAGGCGCTGCTCGCCGCCGACACCGCCGGCGTCGACTTCGCGCGCTTCGACACCACCCCGCGCGACGGGCAGGTGCAGGTGCACGAGCTCGGCATCGTCGCGATGTTCGCCCGCGACGTCGTCCGCGAGCGCGGGATCAGCGTCTACCTCCCGCGCTCGCGGGTGTGGATCAGCGGCGAGGCCGCGCACCTCAACCTCAACGCCACGTTCGCCCAGCGCGCGCACGAGATCATGCACATGCTGGTGGCGACCTCGGACGAGTACGGATCGGGCTTCCACAGCGAAGGCCTGACGCTGATGTCGGCGACCTCGGGCGGCGCCGGCGACATGCGGACCTGGTACCTCGATCCGTTCCTGCGCATGCGCCTGGGCTGGATCGAGCCGCGGATCGTGCCGCGCGGCATGGCCGGCGGTCAGTTCCCGGTCGACGCCGCCCAGGTCGGCGTCGGCGACGCGAGCCGCGCGTGGACCCGCCGCCCGGTGCTGTTCCAGGGGCCGAGCAACGCCGAGTACTACCTCGCCGAGTTCCGCAACAGCGCGAAGGGCGGCTACGACGCCAACATGTTCACCTGGGAGAACCAGACCAACGGCTTCGCGGTGTGGCAGGTGAAGACCGGCGCCGACGGGTTCCCGATCACGATCCCCGGCATCGTGATCACCCCCGGCGACAACGGCCGCATCGACGCCACCCGTGCCGGCGACGACGTCTTCCAGGACAGCAACGGCGACGGCGTCGTCGAGCTGGTCACGCCCGGCCCGGACCGCGCGCTCCAGACCGTCCCGGCGGGCGACGATCGCTACTGGGACGACGTGCTGATGTTCGTGCGCGGCGGCTCGAACGGGCAGCGCGGGTTCTCGAGCTTGCTGCAGCCGCAGCACGGCCAGCGCTCCTACTATGGCTACGGCCCGGTCTACCTGCCGTTCGTCATGTCGTTGCGCGCCGGCGCGCCGTCGGCCGATGGCAACCGCGCGTACCTCGAGTGGGGCGACGCGCTGCCCCGCCTCGACTGGACCGGCAGCGCCACCCGCGACGTCACCTTCGACGTCGGCGGCGCGTTCGGCGCGAGCCAGCGCGGCCGCGTGGTCAGCCTGTACCACCCCGCGCTCGGCAACCGCGACGTCACGGTGGTTTCGTGGGAGGCCGACCGCCTGCGCCTGCGCGTGCCGTCGGCGACCGTCGCGGCGGGCACCTACACGCTGCGCATCTACGGTGACGCCACCCGCGCCGCCGCGTCGAACGGCCTGGCGCTGACCGTCTACTGAGCGCGCAGCGCGGTCAGCGTCGGCTGGCGCGCACGGTCAGCCGGCCGCCGTCGTCGACCAGCGCGACCGCCAGGTGGTAGCGCCCGTGCTGTAGCGCCACGTCGTCGAGCGCGGCCACCGCGTCAGCAAAGGCGGCGCGGCGCTCGGCCGTCGATGCGTTGACCATGCGCACGTGGCGCGCCAGGAAGTCGTCGACGCCCACCGCGTAGGCCGCGCGCGTGGCGAGCATGTGGTCGAGCTCGGCGAACAGCGGCTCGGCGATCGGCTCGGGCTCGCGCTGCGCGGGCGGCGGCTGGTCGAAGCGCTGGTTCGAGCGCAAGGCGCCGGTGGCCGCGTCGCGCGCCTCGATCCACCGCTTCGCTTCGCTGCCGAACACCGTCGGGTGACCGTCGATCATCCGCAGCTGCGCCCGCATGCTGTACTTGCTGTGCCCGATCGGCCCCATGCCGTCGAGGCGCACCGCCCAGGCCGCGGCGCCGTCGCCGACCGCGTAGGCCGCGAGCGCCACGCCGCTCTGGATCCGCCCGTAGGTGGCGACGTAGATCCGGTCATCATCGGCGGCGACCAGCGCCCCGCTCAGGTGGCCGCCGCGCCCCACCGCGACGGTCCAGCCGGACGGTCCGCCCCGCGTCAGCGTGATCGGCCGGTCCCAGTCGTCGTCGCGCCCCGGGCCCAGCGCGACCACGTAGCGCGCCCCACCTTGCTCGATCACCTGATCGACCGCGGGGAACAGATCCGGCGCGGCACTCCACGCCCAGGCCGGCGGCCCGGGCGTCGCCGCGTCCACCACCGGCGCGGCGGCGTCCGTGGGCGGTCGCGCGTCGGCCGGCACCGCCGGTCGCGCCTCCCGCGCCCCACCGCACGCCACCACGCCTACCATCGCGACCGCTGCCAGCGCGTGCACCTGCCGGGGACCCATGCCCTGCGTGTCATCGACCGCGCGCCAGGTGTCGCGGCGGGTCAGGCGTTAGTACCAGGCTCGGGCCACGGCCGCGCTGTTCGCCAGGCTGCCGGCCATCAACAGATACGGCCGATCAGGTTCAGCGGTCAGCGTCACGAGGCCGCCCGTCGCGAGCGGGAACTCGAGAACGCCGTTCGGGCCGACATCGAGGATGAACGTACCATCGGGGCGAAGGTGGTAGACCGAGGTGCTCGAGAACTGTGCGCGTGGAGCCCCTACAACGGTGAACGTCCCATCCGGCAACGCCGCGACGCCGTAGACTCCGCCGAGTTCGTCGGCGATGCCCAACCAGAGGCCATCCCCGGAGAATCCCGCATCGAGCGATCCGGAGTCGGACAAGCGTAGGAGCACACCTTTCGGGGTCGTCGTGAGACACGTCGTGCCACCGACCCAGATCCCCCCAGATGGCGCCGAAGAGACGTGTAGGGTGAGCAACTGACAGCCTGCTTGCCCGATCAATTCGTCCAACGCGACCGTCCCGCCACCGCCGAAGGTTGCGTCTGCCACGCCGAGCGCGGTTACCGCATACAGCTTCGCGCTGGCCCCGTCGTTGACCGAGACTACGATACGTGCGCCCGACGATTGGAGAGCGGTGATCAACGCGCCACTCCAGTGCAGGTACCCCTGCGACCCAAATCCCGTGTCGCGCCCCCCAGACGGCAGCAAGCGGACGAGCGCCGCCTCGGTACCGGTGCCGGCATCATGATCGCCCGCAGCATAGATCGCACCGCTCTCGTCAGCAGCGACGATGTGAACCGCGAACGAGCCGGGCAGACCGAACGAACGCGCCTGAAAGGCCGGGTCCTGGACGCCGTCGCTGGCGAACTGCATGACGGTGCCGCCGAGCTTGGTGATCGAAGCCGAGGGCTCCTGGTCTCCAGCCAGGAGAACCTTGAACCGCCCTGCAGGCGCCGACACCAGGAATGCCTGAGGAGGCGTCGACAAATCGAGGCCGGTCGTCGGCGGCGAAAGCACGCCGTCGATCCCAAAACTGCGGTCCGGCGCCCCGCTGTCGTCAAACGCGAGAATCTGACCGCCCGCGGCGACCAGATACCGTCCGCCGACGTGCAGCGCGCCACCGAAGAGCGCCGAGGTCGAGGCTGCCACTCCGAGTACGCCGAAGGACTCGTCGAGTTCACCGAACCCGCCCTTGAGGCGCAAGACGAGGCTCGCTTCCTGTACACCTTGGCCGCCATCTCCACGCACCTGGACATCGAGTGCACTACCTGGAGTGCCCGCACCTTGGGCGACGGAGACCCGGATCTGTCCCTCGACCGCCCCAGCGGGGATGGTGGCGGGGTCGGCAGTCACGCCCTCCGGAGCGCTCCCCAAGTCTAGCACGATCGGTGCTTCGAACCCCGACTCGCGCACCACGCGCACGACCACATCGACGCCTTCTCCGACGCGCACCCACGCGGCCGCCACTGGCTCGACCGAGAACCCGACTGTCGCCGCGTCGACTGGCTTGACATCACCCGGTCGATCAAATTGGCACGCGGGCACCAGCCCAAGCGTCCCAAACGCGACGATGAGGCCAACCGAGATACGCCGCGACGCCACGACTAGTTGTCCACCCAGGTCACCCGCGGAGCGGTGAAGTTCAGATAGAACCACCAACCGCTCGTGCCCATGAAGGTGTCGCGATCGTCGCGCGTCGAGCAGTTGCGCATCGGCCCGGGGGGATCCCCCCCCGGGAGCAGGAGCGACAGCGGCTGGCCGCCGACCAGCGGCAACGTCGACGGGAGGATCGTGGTGTTGGCGTCAGCTTCGCTGATGAACCCCATCAGCAGGCCGTTCGTGGTGGTCGTCGCAGGATTCCCGACGTACGTCGCGGCGATCCGCGCGTTGCGCAGCATGATCGGGATGCCGGCCAGCGAGATCGTCACCGTCACGGAACCGGTCGAGTAGCACGGGCCCATCGGCGTGGAGATCACCGGGGTGTAAGCCGGCGTGCCTGTCGTGCCGGCGATCGGCGTCAGGCACGCACCGGTCGCCAGGTTGGTGGCGGTGGTTGAGATCATCATCGCCGACGCGGGGGTCCGGCTGCAGGTGGTGGTCCCGATCGGCGACGTGCAGGTGGGGAAGTGAACCTCGACAGGCGTCATCGCGCCGCCAACCTGGTTGAGCGGGCGAAACACCGTGGCGATGGAAAGATCGAGATCGCTACCGGCGTCAGTACCGTCGGTCTGGATGCTCGTCTGGAGCAGCGGGTTGACGCCCGCGAACGTCAACAGCCCGCTGTCGGTCATGTCGCGACAGCCGAAGGCGTCGATGAACACGTGCGGATCCCGCAGATCCAGGTCGTTCATGCGGAACGCCGTCGGCACGACCGTCGTCAGCGTGCAGGTGTTGCTGCAGGCGTCGGTGTTGTTCATGTTGCCGTCGTCGCACTGCTCGCCCATCTCGACGACGCCGTTGAGGCAGCGCGGCGCGCAGTCGCTGTCGGTGTTGTTGTTGCCGCCGGGGAGGCAGCAGCCGTCGCCGGCGGTCATCGTCGTGATCGCCGGGAAGGTGCAGGTCGCGGTGCAGGTGCCGGCGTTGGTCAGCACGTCGCGGGTGCAGGTCATGCCGTCGCTGCAGGTGGTCGGGCAGCGCCCAGGTCCGGCGAGGATCGCCGAGTCGCAGGTCTCGCCGGGGTCGACCACGCCGTTGCCGCAGCCGAGCACGCAGTCGGTGTCGTTGGCCGGGGTGGCGCCCGGCGGGCAGCACAGGTCGCCGTTCATCGGCGTCGTGATGGGGGTGTGGCCGCAGGCCGCCGCGCAGGTGCCGGCGCCGGTCAGCGTGTCGGTCGTGCACGTCATCAGGTCGTTGCAGGTCAGCGCCGTCGGGCACGCGCCGGTGCCGGCGACGATCGCCGTGTCGCAGGCCTCGCCGGGCTCGAGCACCATGTTGCCGCACACCGCGGGGCAGTCGCTGTCGGTGGTGGCGTTGGCGCCGGTCGGGCAGCAGCCGTCGCCGGCCGCCGGCACGGTGATCGGCGAGTTCATGCACTGCGCCTGGCAGCCCGAGCCGGCCAGCACGTCGGCGGTGCACGCCATGCCGTCGTCGCAGGTGGCCGGGCAGGCGCCGGTGCCCGACGCGATGCCGGTGTCGCACACCTCGCCGAAGCCGTCGTCGACCACCCCGTTGCCGCACGTGAAGTGGCAGTCGGCCGAGCAGATCGCGTCGGCGACCTGGTCGCCGTCGTCGCACTCCTCGCTGCCCTCGACCATGGCGTTGCCGCACACCGACGGCGTCGCGTCGATCGGCGGCGGCGCCGCGTCCTCGGCCGGCGGCTTGAGGTTGTCGCCGCAGGCGGCGAGGAGCGTGAGCGCGAAGGCGGCGATGCCGCCGAGGTTGCGAACGAAGGCCATGTGGGCGTCTCCCCCGAGACGTTGAATTGCGGCGAGCGTACGCCCGGCTCGGGCCCTGCGACAACCCGCCGCTGGTAGGCTCACGGACATGCGTGCGCGGGATCGCTCGCCCCGGAACTGGCCGCTCTACGTCGCGGCCGCGCTGGCGATCACCCTCACGGTGGGAGCGCTGGGGCACCGCCGCGCCTACCACCTGCCCGCCGTCGACGGGCTCGAGCAACGGACGCTGGACTGGCGGTTCCGCACCCGCGGCCCCCGGCCGCTGCGCGACGCGCGGATCGTGATCGTCGGCATCGACGACGACACCCGGCGGCTCGCCGGCGACGTGATCCAGACCCGCCACGGCTGGGCCCGGCTGATCCGCGCGCTGGCCGCGACCAAGCCCGAGGCGATCGCGCTCGATCTGTTCTTCTCGTCGCCGGAGTACCTGCTGCCGCCGCCGCTGGCGGCCGAGGTCGAGGCCGCCTTCGCCGCGGCCAAGGCCGACCCGGCGCCGACCCCGGCGCTCGCCGCCGCCACCCAGGCGCTGGCCGCGGTGGTGACGGCGCTGCACGGCGACGACGACCTGGCGGCGGCGATCGCCGAGGCGAAGGTGGTCGTGCTGGGCGCGATGTTCCGGCTGATCCGCAGCGACGCCGACCGCCCCGCGACCGCGCCACCCGAGCCGCGCGGCCTGGCCAAGGCCCAGCTCGGCGAGTCGGTCGGCGGCGCCGCCACCGTGCCCAGCGCCTACGCGGTGTCGTACACGCTGCCGGCGCTGGCCGACGGCGCGATCGCCGGCGGCGCGGTCAACAACTTCCGCGACGAGGACGGCGTCACGCGGCGGATGCCGCTGGTGATCGAGTTCGGCGGCCGCTACTACCAGTCGCTGGGGCTGACGCTGGCGGGGCTGGTCACCCAGCAGCCGACGCGCTTCGTCGCGGCCCAGCGGCGGGTCTCGCTGGGCGAGCGGGCCCTGCCGACCACCGCGCGCCTCGACTACCCCGGCCGCCCGTTCCCGCGGGTGTCGGCGGCGGCGATCCTCGACGGCCGGGTCGGCGCCGCCGAGCTCGAGGGCAAGATCCTGATCGTCGGCATGACCTACGCGGCCTACGACAAGGTGTCGACGCCGTTCGATCCCACCGCCGACGGCGTCGAGCTGCACGCGACGCTCCTGCACAACCTGCTGTACGACGAGCTCCTGCGCGACGCCGGCACGCCGGCGCAGGTGCTGGCGCTGATCGCGTTCGCCGCGCTGGCGATCGCGCTGCAGGCCCGCCGGCTGCGCCGCCGGCTGTGGCTGCCGCTGGTGATCGCGGTGGCGGCGATCGCCGGCTGGGTGGCGATCGGCCAGGCGCTGTTCGCCCGCGGCGTCGTGCTCGAGCTGGTGGCGCCGGCGGCGATGTTCGCGCTGACCATGCTCGGCGCGACCGTCGCGACGCTGGCCACCGAGGGCCGGGAGAAGGCGCACCTGCGGGCGGCGTTCGCGCAGTACGTGTCGAAGTCGCTGGTCGAGCGGATCGTCGCCAACCCGGCGTCGGCCCGGCTGGGCGGCGAGCGCCGCGAGATGACCGTGCTGTTCTCGGACATCCGCGGCTTCTCGCGGATCGCCGAGAGCCTGCCGCCCGAGCAGCTCGCCGACTTCCTGAACGAGTACCTGACGCCGATGACCGCGATCGTGCTCGAGCGCGACGGCACGCTCGACAAGTACATCGGCGACGCGGTGATGGCGATGTGGAACGCGCCGGTCGACATCGGCGATCACGCCGCGCGCGCGTGCGGCGCGGCGCTGGCGATGCAGGCCGCGCTGGGGCCGCTCAACAAGGCGTGGGCGGCGCGCGGCAAGCCGCAGGTCCACATCGGCATCGGCGTCAACACCGGGCCGATGTCGGTCGGCAACATGGGCAGCGAGGCCCGCTTCGACTACACCGTGCTCGGCGACGCGGTGAACCTGGCGGCGCGGCTCGAGCCGCTGACCAAGGAGTACGGCGTCGACATCCTGTGCGGCGAGGCCACCGCCGCCGCGGCCAAGGGCTTCGTCTTCCGCGAGCTGGGCCGGGTGCGGATGAAGGGCAAGGATCAGCCGGCGCGGATCTTCGAGCTGTGCGGCCGGGCCGGCGACCGCGGCGTGCCCGAGGGCGCGGCGGTGGCGGCGTGGGAGAACGCGATGGCCGCCTACCACGAGCAGCGCTTCGGCGACGCGGCCGCGCGGTTCGCGACGATCGCCGCCGCCAACCCCGGCGACGGCGCGGCCCGGGTGCTGGCCGAGCGGGCCCGGGTGCTCGCCGACGCCCCGCCGCCGCCCGACTGGGACGGCGTCTACGAGCAGCGGTCGAAGTAGCCGGCCGGGCGCGGCCACGTTTTGCGCGCGCCGCTGGTGACGCCGCGACCGCGGTCGTGGAAACCTGCCCGCATGACTGCTGCACGCCGCGTCGTGGTCCTGGACTTCGACGGCACGATGACCGACGCCGAGAAGGAGGGCGCGCCGTTCTTCGACGGCTACGTCGCCGACCTCGCGACCCTGACCGGCGGCGCGGCGGCGGACGTGCGGGCCCGGGCCGAGGCGCTGCGCGACGCGATGTTCGCCAACCCGACGGCCTACGCCGCCGAGATGGGACGCCCGCCGGAGAAGGTGGCGCCGGCGGTGGTCGATCCGTACCTGCGCATGACGCCGATCGCCCGCCAGCTCTACGACGAGCACGGCGTGCTGCGGGACGCCGGCGATCGCGACCGGGTCGGCACGCTGCTCTACAACCGCCACTACCTGACGACCGTCGAGCACCCGGTGTTCCGCAAGGGCGCCGGCGACCTGCTGCGCGCGCTCGGCCGCCGCACCGACCTCGACGTCTGGGTGGTCACCAACTCGGGCACCGATCACGTCGCGTCGAAGATCGACCGCCTCGACGCGCTCGAGGGCGGCGTCGCCTGGCTGCGGCCGCGGGTCAAGGGCTTCGCCGGCAAGTTCAAGATCGATCGCGCGTGGCCCGAGGCGCCGCCCGACCTCACCCTGCCCGGCCTGCCGCGGCCGATCCTCCGCCAGCGCCACCACTACCACGGCATCCTGGCCGGGCTGTGCGACGGCGACTTCCGCCGGGTCACCGTCATCGGCGACATCTTCGAGCTCGATCTCAGCCTGCCCGAGGCGATGGGCGCGCGGGTCGGGCTGGTCAAGGGCCCGTACACGCCGGCCTACGAGCTGGCGTACCTGCGCGAGCGCGGCCCGCGCGCGGCGATCTTCGACGAGCTCGACGCGGTGATGGATTTCATCGACTTACCGACCGACGCCGCGGCTTGATGCGCGGGGGCGCGGCTGGCACGCTGGCGCCGATGAGCTCCTCCGACAAGGTGATCGTGTCGTGCGCGCTGACCGGCGCGGTGACCACCAAGAAGCACTGCCCGGCGATCCCGTACACGCCGGTCGAGATCGCCGAGGAGGCCCGCCGCGCCTACGAGGCCGGCGCGACGATCGTCCACATCCACGCCCGCAGCGACGACGGCGCGCCCAGCTGGGACGCGGCGGTGTTCGCGCGGATCATGGAGGAGACCAAGGCCCGCTGCCCGGTCCTGATCAACTGGTCGACCGGCGGCGCCGGGCCGATGACCAGCCGGATCGCCCACCTGGCGCAGCGGCCGGCGATCGCCGCGCTCAACATGGGCTCGATGAACTACGCCAAGTGGAGCGAGGCCAAGCGCGACTTCGCGTTCAAGTTCGTCTTCGCCAACCCGTTCGAGGACATCATCGGCTTCGCCAGGACGATGAAGGAGCACGGCATCAAGCCGGAGATGGAGTGCTTCGACACCGGCCACGCCTACTCGCACACCGTCCTCGAGAGCCTCGGGCTGATCGAGCGGCCCTACCACTTCTCGTTCATCATGGGCGTGCTCGGCGGCATCCCGGCGACGGCGCGCCACCTGGCGTTCCAGGCCCAGAACATCCCCGCCGACGCGCGGTGGAAGGTGATCGGCATCAGCCGCGAGCAGTGGCCGCTGGCGATGGCGGCGCTGTGCCTGGGCGGCGACGTCCGGGTCGGCCTCGAGGACAACTTCTACCTGCCCGACGGCGCGATGGCGACCAGCAACGGCGACCTGGTGGCGGCGGCGGTGCAGATGGCCAAGCTGTCGGGGCGCAGCGTGGCGACGCTCGAGGAGACCAAGGCGCTGCTCTGGCCCAACGGCGGCATGAACCTCTGACCGATCCGCGCTAAGGTCGCGGCGTGACCTACGACCGCGAGATCGAGATCGCCAGCCAGCTCGCGCGCGAGGCCGGCGCCCTGGCGGTGGCGATCCGCGACCGCGGCCCGGCGGCGCTGGGCGTCGAGCACAAGGCCGGCGACGAGCCGGTGACCGTGGCCGACCGCGCCGCCTCCGACCTGATCGTCGCCGGGCTGCGCGCCGCGTTCCCCGCCGACTGCGTCGTCAGCGAGGAGTCGGCCGACGACCTGGCGCGCACGACCGCGCCGCGGGTCTGGTACGTCGATCCGATCGACGGCACCAAGGACTTCATCCGCGGCAGCGACGGCTTCGCGGTGATGATCGGGCTGTGCGTCGCGCAGCGGCCGATCGTCGGCGTGGTGTTCCAGCCGACCAGCGGCCGGCTGTTCGCGGCGGCGCCGGCGCGGGGCGCGTGGATCGAGCGGCCCGACGGCGCGATCGCGGCGCTGGCGGTGTCGACGGTCGCCGACGTCGGCGCGATCCGGCTGGTGGCGTCGAAGTCGCACCGCAGCGAGGTGATCGACGAGGTCAAGAGCGCGCTCGGCATCGCCAACGAGCTGAACATCGGCTCGGTAGGCCTGAAGCTGGCGCTGATCGCGCTCGGCGAGCGCGACCTGTACGTGAACCCGTTCCCCAAGTGCAAGGCGTGGGACACGTGCGCGCCGGAGGCCATCCTCCACGCGGCCGGCGGGCGCTTGACCGACACGCTGGGCGACCCGGTGCGCTACGACCAGGCCGACCTGTCGCGCCCCCGCGGCCTGGTGGCGTCCAACGGCCACGTCCACGCCGCCTCGCTGGCCCGGCTGGCCTCGCTGTTTCCGCGACGTTGAGCGATCGCGCCGGGAATCGGCGGCGATCGGGGAACCAACCGGCCCGTCGCGGGTGGAACCTGGGGTGATGACCGCCGAGGCGCCCGCCCGCCGCCGCGCTCGCCCCGGCGAGCTCGACGACGTGACCCTGCGCCGCGCCCAGGCCGGCGACGAGCCGGCGTTCCGCGCGCTGGTCGAGCGGTACCAGCGGCCGATCTGGGACCTGTGCTGGCGGATGACGGCGCCGGTCGGGCTGGCCGATCGCGCCGACGATCTGACCCAGGACACGTTCGTGCGGGTGTACCGGGCGCTGCCCGAGTTCGATCCGCGCGGCCCGGCGCGGCTGTCGACGTGGATCTTCACGATCGCCGCGCGGCTGACGCTCAACGAGCTGCGCCGGGTGCGGCCCGAGCCCGCGGACGACGAGGCCGCGTGGGCTTCGGCGCTGCCGTCGCCGGCGCGCAGCCACGAGCGGCGCCAGGCCGGCGAGCGGATCGCCGCCGCGGTCGCCACGTTGCCGGCCGGCGCCCGCGCGGTGCTGCTCTTGCGCGACGTCTTCGAGCTCGAGTACGACGAGATCGCGGCGACGCTCGCGATCGATCTGGGCACCGTGAAGTCCCGGCTGTCGCGAGCGCGCGCCGCGGTGCGCGCCCGGCTGACCGCCGAGGGAGTGACGCCATGACCGACGACGACGACCGCCTCGATCTCGACGCCTGGGCCGCGCCGCCGCCGCCGCCGCGGATCGCCGAGCGCGTGCTCGACGCGGTGAGCGGCCGGGTCCGGGCGACCGCGCTCGACGCGCCGGCGGCGCCGCGCCGCCGCTGGGCCTACGTCGCGGTGGCTGGCGCGGTGGCGGCGGCCGCGGTGGCGGCGATCGCGCTGCGGCCGTCGACGCCGCCGCCCGATCACGGCCGGGTCGCGGCCACCGCGCCGACGACGGTGCGGCTGGGTCGCGACCTCGAGGCGCTGGCCGAGCCCGGCGCCGCCCTGTCCTGGACCACCGTCGACGGCGTCGCGCGGGTCGCGCACACCGCCGGCGTCGTCACCTACCGCCAGCGCGGCTCGCTGGGCCTGGTGGTCGAGACCCCCGTCGCCGCGCTCACCAGCGAGCGCGCGACCTTCCGCGTGGAGGCTCCGATGAATCGCACCGTCGCCGTGGGCGCCGCCAGCGCCGCGATCGCCGCCGTCGTGGTGATCGCCGTGTACGAGGGCCGCGTGTCGGCCACGCAGCCCGCTCAGCCCGACCGCCCGGCGCGGCAGCTCGCCGCTGGGGAACAGGTGGCGCTGGGGGCGCCGCCGCCGATCGCGCCGCCGCCGGTGGTCGCGGTGGCCAAGGCCGCCGTCGATCGGGCGCGCCGCGCCGAGGTCGCCGCTGCGATCGCCCAGCTGCGCGGACGCGCACCCGCCGGGGCCACGCCCCGCGTCGCCGGGGCCGCGCCCGCGAGCGCCGGGGTCGCGCCCGTCGTCGACGCCACGCCGACCGAGCTGACCAAGGACGAGATCCGCACCGGCGTGCGCGAGGTCGTGCCGCTCCTGGCCGAGTGCTTCGACGCCGAGCTCGAGCGCGACCCGTCGCTGGGGATGATGAAGGTGACCGCGAGCCTGACGGTCGACAGCGCCGCCGACGTCGGCACGGTGGTCACGGTCGGCGATCTGACGATCGAGGGCCCGCTGGCGAAGTCGATCGAGTTCCACGACTGCATGAGCGCGACGCTCGAGGCGGTCGTGCTGCCGCCGTTCGGCGACGGCGGCCAGGCCACGATCACCTACCCGTTCACGTTCGCGCCGACCGATGACGCGGCCGCCGGCATGCCGGCGACCGCGACGCCGAGCCACGCCGCGGCGGCGCCCACCGCGTCGCGCAGTCCGGTGCCGGCGCGCCCGCAGAAGCCGGTGCCGCCCGGCGATCCTGCCGAGCTCGGCGCCCGCGCGTCCGACGCCGCGATGAACGGCGCGTACGCGCGCGCCCTGGCGCTGGCCGAGCGCGGGCTGTCGCCCGCGCCGCCCGACCCGACGCGCAGCAAGCTGATCCACACCGCCGCCTTCGCGGCGTGCAAGCTCAAGAACGTCGTCCGCGCGCGGCACTACTACGCGCTGGCGGCCCCGCCGGCCAAGCCGGCGCTCGCGAAGCTCTGCCAGCGCGAGCTCGGCGTCGACCTGGCGGCGGAAGACGCGCCGTGACCGGGGCGCTGGTGGCGATCGCCGGGCCGCGCCTGGTCGCGCTGGCCGCCGCCTGCGCGGGCTGCGCGCCCCGCGCCCCCGCGCCGCGCCCCACCGCGCCGCAGGCCACGCTGACCAAGGCCGAGCTGCGCCCGGTGCTCAAGGCGGTCGTGCCCGCGCTGGCCGCCTGCGTCGGCGACGGCGCCGCGGCCGGCGTCGTCGAGCTCGCGCTCACGATCACCAGCGACGCCCACGGCACGGCGATCGCCGTCGACGACGTGCTCGTGACCGGCCCGCTGGCCGCGGCGCCCGGGTTTCGCGGCTGCGCGGCCGCCGCGCTGGCAGCCGCACCGGCGCCGCGCCTCGCGCGCGCCGGGCGCGCGGCGATCCGCTACCCGGTGACGTTCGACCCGCGGCCGCCCGACAACCGCGACGCCGCGCTGGTCGACGCCGCGGCCCAGGCCGCCGCCGCCGGCCGCTGGCGCGAGGCGCGGACCCAGGCCGAGGCCGGCCTGACCCGCACGTCGCTCGATGGGCCGCACCGCCGACGGCTGATCGAGCTGGCCGGCGTCGCCGCGTGCGCGCTCGGCGATCGCGCGGCGGCGGCCCGCTACCAGGCGCTGGCCGCGCCGGCGGCCGAGGCCGTCATCGCCGCGGCGTGCGCTCGCTGACTCACGGCAGGTCGGCGACGTAGACCCGGCCGGCGTCGCGCGCGTCGGCGACGACGACGTGATCCTGCGCGTCGACCTCGACGCCCCAGCAGCCGTGCCCGGCCGGCGCGACCCACAACCGCGCGGCGGCGCCGCCGTCGACGTCGAACCGCCAGACCTCGGCCCCGCGCAACACGACGACGTGGCGGCCGTCGGGCGCGAGGTCGGCGTCGAGCAGCATCGCGCCGTGGAACGCCGCCGGCTGGGGCACCTCGCGCTCGCGGCCGGTCGCCGGATCCCAGAGGTACAGCCGGGTGCGGTCGTCGTTGAACAGCAGCACCTGCCCGCCGCCGGGCTGGCCGTCGGCGACCACGCGCCGCGTGAGCCCGGTCGCCGCCGCCGGCCGACCATCGACCACGTCGACCGTCCACACCGCCGGGACGCCGGCCGCGTCGGTGCGGGTGAACGCGACCCGATCGCGCCCGATCCACACCGCCCCGTCGTCGCTGGGATCGTCGGTCAGGCGATCGATCGGCCGCAGCTGCGTACCCCACGCGAGGTGCAGGCCGGGCACGTCGCCGCGGCCGAAGACGACGCGCTCGCCCGCGGGCTCGAGCGCCGGGTGGCCGGGGATGATCGGCGGCGCGGTCAGCTCGTGGACCAGGCCGCCGGGCTCGCGGAACGCCAGGATCGACAGGCTGGGCGTCTCGCGCACGAACGCCCAGTCGCCGCGGGTGTTGGTGGTCGGCCCGGTCAGCGACTCGGCGTGCACCGCCGCGCCGGTCGCGAGATCGGTGAGCGTGATCTGCGGCTGGCAATCGGACCACGCCAGGCGGCGCCCCGACGGCGCCACCGCGAGCCCGCCGTTGACGCCGGCGCCGTCGACGATCAGCGCGTCGGCGCCGGTCGAGCGCGTGAACCGGCGGATGCCGCCCGGCGCGCCGTAGTAGATCACGTCGCCGGCGGCGTCGATCACCGGCCGGCCGTACGCCGGCTGCGCGGTCGGCACGCACGCCGGCGCCGCCACCGGCGTCGCCGCGAGATCGACGACGCACGGTCCGTCGATCACCAGGAAGCGGCCGGTGGCCGACGGCGCCATCGTGAAGATCCGTCGCCCCGGCAGCTTGAGCACCTCGCTGACCGTGGCGCCGCGCAGGCGCGCCAGCGTCGCGCCGCCGCCGACGACGTGCAGCAGGTCGTCGCCGATCGCCACCACGCCCGGCGACATGAACAGCCCGCCGAGGGGGTACGCGGTGGCGGGCCCGCCGTCGAGCGGCAGCCGGGTCGCGGCGAAGCCGCCCGAGCCCTGGGCCTGGGCCAGGAACGTCAGCGCCGCGGCGCCGATCGCGGGCTGCGGCGCCAACTCGGTGACGGTCGGCGTCGTCGTCAGCGGGCGCTCGGCGCCGGTGCCGAGGTCGCGCAGGTACAGGTCGCCGGCGTCGTCGCCGATCCGGGCGTAGGCGACGTGATCGTCGTCGACGAAGATCGGCGCGCGCGCGCACCCGGCGCCGGTCGTGAGCGCCTGGCCTCGGACCGGCGGCGCGGCGGTCGCGGCGGCCGCGTCGGGGGCGATCGCCGCCGCGGGGCGGGCCCTACCACCGCCGCCGCGCAGCGCCAGCACAGCGAGCGCGCCGGCCGCCACGACGACGCCGGCCCCGAGCGCGATCGCGCCCCGGCGGCGCGGCGGCGCGACGATCGCGGCGGCCGCGGGCGCCGGGCGCAGCGCCTCCGCCATCGCGTCGGCCGAGGCCGGGCGCGCGGCGGGGTCGCGGCGCAGCGCGCGATCGATGGCCGCGGCCAGCGCCGGGTCGAGCCCGGGCGCGACGGTCGCCACCGCCGGCGCGTCGCGCGCGGTGACCGCGGCCTCGAGCGCGGCGGCGTCGCGGTGCGGATGCACCGGCTGGCCGGTGGCCAGCTCGAACAGCAGCGCGCCGAGCGCGTACAGATCGGTCTGCGCGGTGGCGGCCTCGCCCCGCCACTGCTCGGGCGCCATGTAGCGCGGCGTCCCCAGCATCGCGCCGGTGCGGGTCAGCGCGCCAGCGAGGACCGGCGCGGCCGGCGGGTCGGCGAGCGGCGCCGGGTCGCCGTCGGCGGTGGCGGCCAGCCCGTCGGCCGGGGTCGCGTCGGGCGGCGCCGAGCCCGGCGCCGGCGTCGCGCTCGCCCGGGCCCGCACGATCGCGGCCGCGGCCTCGCGCGGCGCGTCGCGCGGCGTCAGCTTGGCCAGGCCGAAGTCGAGGATCTTCACCGCGCCGTCGTCGGCGAGCATGACGTTGCCCGGCTTGAGGTCGCGGTGCAGCACGCCGGCGGCGTGGGCCGCGGCCAGCCCGCTGGCGATCGCGGCGCCGATCCGCCGCACCTCGGCCGCGGGCAGCGGCGTCGCGATCCGATCGAGGCTCTGGCCGCGCACCAGCTCCTGCACCAGGTACGGCCGCCCGTCGCGGGTCTCGCCGGCGCGGTACACCGCGACGACGTTGGGGTGCGCGAGCCGGGCGATCGCGCGGGCCTCGATCAGGAACCGCTCGCGCGCCGCGGCGTCGGCGCGGACGATCAGCTTGATCGCCACCGGCCGGTCGAGCACGACGTCGTGCCCGAGGAACACCTGGCCCATGCCGCCCCGCCCGAGCGGCCCGACGACCCGGTAGTCACCGAAGTCGGTGTCGTCGATCACCGCCCCCGAGCTTACGCCGAGCTGCCGGCGATCGTCATGTGCGAGACGCGCAGCGTCGGCGCGGCGGTCGAGCTGCGCATGTCGAGGTCGTCGCCGACGCAGTCGATCCGCTGCAGCAGCTGATCGAAGTTGCACGACACGGTGATCTCGCTGACCGGGAACGTCAGCTCGCCGTTCTCGATCCAGAAGCCCGAGGCGCCGCGCGAGAAGTCGCCGGTGACCGGGTTGAAGCCGAAGCCCATCATCGACGTGACGTAGAGGCCGCGGCCGGTCGAGCGCAGCAGCTCGGCGCGCGGCGTCGCGCCGGCCTCGAGGATCAGGTTCGACGTCGTCGGCCCGGGGTTGCCGCCGATGCCGCGGCCCGACGAGCCGGTCGACTTGCGCCCGAGCTTGCGCGCGGCGTAGGTGTCGCACAGCACGGTCTCGAGCACGCCGGCGCGGACCAGCGTGTTGTCGCGGGTCGGCAGGCCGTCGCCGTCGAACGGGCGCGAGCCCGGCGCCCGCGGAAGGTGCGGGCGATCGACGATCGTCACCAGCGGCGACGCGATGATCGTGCCCTCGCGGCCCAGCAGGTAGGTCGACTTGCGCCAGAACGACGAGCCGTTGGCGACCGAAAACACCGTGCCCACCAGCGAGCGCGCGACCTCGGGGTCGAACACCACCGGGCACTCCTGCGTCGGGATCTTGCGCGAGCCGAGCTGCGCCACGGTGCGGCGCGCGGCCTCGCGGCCGACCGCCTCGGGATCGTCGAGGCGGGCCAGGAACCGATCGGCGGTCCACCAGTAGCCGTTGCGCTTCTTCGGCGTCGCCTCGCTGGCGTCGTCGCAGATCGGCTCGACGTAGAAGCTGGCGTAGGTGCCGCGGTAGCCGCCGACGAACCCGCCCGAGGTCGCGAACGCGGTCGCGCCCACGACCCGCGACCAGGTGGCGCCGTCGGAGTTGGAGATGCGCGCGTCGGCGCCGCGGGCGGCGGCCTCGCCGAGCTGGCACTGCTTGAGCGCCCACGCCGCGTCGACCTCGCCGACGCGCTCGTCGTAGAGGTCGAGATCCGGCACGTCCGTGGCCAGCTCCGACGGATCGGGCGCCAGCGCGAACTCGTCGGGCTCGGACAGCGCCGCCAGCGCGACGCTCTCCTTGACGAACGCCTCGAGCGGCTTGTCGCGCAGATCGCTGGTGTAGGTGACCGCGCGGCGGCCGTCCTTGAACACCCGCAGGCCGAGCGCCCGGCTGCCGGCCTCTTGCACCAGCTCGGGCTCGCCCAGCCGGATCTTGACCGTCAGCTCGGAGCCGTCGCGGACCAGCACCTCGGCGGCGTCGGCGCCGGCGCGCCGGCACAGCTCGACGCACTTCTGCGCCTGATCGCGCAGCTCGCGCACGGTGGATTCGGAGATGTTTGCGCTCACGCCTGGGTCCCTCCCACGGTGATGGCGCTGATGCGGCACGACGGCGTGCCGACGCCGACCGGCACCGACTGGCCGTCCTTGCCGCAGGTCCAGATGCCGTCGGAGAGCTCGAAGTCGGTGCCCAGCATGTCCACCTTGCGCATGGCCTCGGGGCCGTTGCCGATCAGGTTCACGCCCTTGAGCGGCGCGGTCAGCTTGCCGTCTTCGATGAGGTAGCTCTCGGTCAGGCTGAAGACGAAGTCGCCGTTGGAGATGTTGACCTGGCCGCCGCTGAACCGCTTGGCGTAGATGCCGCGCTTGACCGAGGCGATGATCTCCTCGGGCGCGTGGGGCCCGGGCATCAAGAGCGTGTTGGTCATGCGCGGCAGCGGCATCGACCGGAACGACTCGCGGCGGCCGTTGCCGCCGGGGCTGACGCCGAAGTGCTTGGCGCTCAGCCGATCGTGCATGTAGCCGACCAGGATGCCGTTCTCGATCAGCACGTGGCGGCCGCTGGTGTAGCCCTCGTCGTCGACGTTGATCGAGCCGCGCGACGCGCCGATCGTGCCGTCGTCGACGACGGTGCACAGCGCCGAGGCCACCGGCTTGCCGATCTGGCCGGTGTAGTTCGACGTCTCCTTGCGGTTGAAGTCGGCCTCGAGGCCGTGGCCGACCGCCTCGTGCAGGAGGATGCCGGAGTCGCCCGACGCGAGCACGACCGGCATCTCGCCGGCCGGCGCCTCGCGGGCGTCGAGCATCGCGATCGCGACCCGCGCGGCCTCGCGGCCGTGGCTGACCGCGTCCTTGCCGGGCTGCGCGAAGTAGTCGAGGCCGAACCGGCCGCCGCCGCCGGAGCTGCCCGACTGGCGCTTGCCGCCGTCCTCGGCCACCGCCGACACGCCGAACCGCATCAGCGGCTGGACGTCGCGGGCCATCCGGCCGTCGGAGCTGATGACCAGCACCTCCTTGATCTGCTCGACCAGCGAGGCCTCGACCTTGACGATGCGGGGGTCGGCGGCGCGCGCCGCCTTGTCGGCGGCGTACAGGAGGGCCAGCTTGTCGGCCGGCGGCTCGATCAGCGACAGCCGCTGCACCGGGTAGTAGTCGGGCAGCGAGACCGCGTGCGCGGCGACCGGCTGGGCGCGCCCGCCGCCGGTGGCGATCTGGCCGGCGATCCGCGCGGCGTGGACCATGCGCTCCCAGGCCAGGTCCTCGGTGAAGGCGTAGCCCGTGGCGTCGCCCTTGGTGACCCGCACGCCCAGGCCCAGCGTGACGCCGCGGCCGACGCTCTTGACCTTCTCTTCCTGCAGCGCGTAGTCGGCGGTGACGCGGTACTCGAAGTACAGGTCGGCCGCGTCGCCGCCGGACTCGAGCGCGGCGGCCAGGAGGCGCTGCGCGAGCACGGCGTCGATCGCGGCCTCACCGCCCGGCGCGAACGGCGCGGACAGCTCGGGAGGCGCGAGGGTGGGCATGGCCTCGACTATAGCCGGCGGGCGCGATCGCGCCGGTGGCCGGCCCCCGGCATTTCGGGGAGGATCGCGGGCGCTTCGCGGGCGGATGCGGTGGCCGCCCCCACCCCCGGGCCCCGCTGGGGCCTGGGGGCGCCACCGGTCGTCCGCAACTGCAACCCGTGGTCTGCACCCACCGGGGCCGCAGCGCAGAAATCCGCGCGCCAGGCCGCCCTCCCCGGCGGCACACCGCTTGCTGAACCCGGTGCATGCTCAAGTCGCTCCCCCTGCTCGCCCTCGCGGTGTGCCTGTCGGCGTCTGCCTGCATGGTCGGTGACACCGAGGTCGAGCACGAGGCGGGCAACGAGTTCGCGCTGGGCGTGAACGAGATCGTCAACGCCGGGGAGGTGCTGCGGGTGACCGCCTCGACCCTCAACCTGCGCGCCACCGGCAGCACCAGCGCCGCCATCCTGGACACCCTGGCCGACGGCGAGCGCGTGACCTGCGCGGCCACCAGCGGCGAGACCGGCTGGGTCAAGGTGACCAACAGCGGCGGCGTGACCGGCTGGGTCTACGGCCGGTACGTGGTCCGCGACGCGGTGACCCCGCCGCCCAGCGGCACCACCTGCGCGCCGTCGCGCGCCGCCGGCGTCATCAGCCGGTACCAGAAGGCGCTGCACGACGCGATCGCGTTCGCCGAGGGCACCCGCGGCTACTCGAAGGACGGCTACGACGTGATGTTCTCGTTCCGGCTGTTCTCGAGCTGCCAGGTCCACCCCAACCGCTGCATCGCGTTCGGCAGCAGCTGCTCGACCGCCGCCGGCCGCTACCAGTTCCTGACCACCACCTGGAACTCGGTCAAGAGCGCCCGCGGGCTGGCCAGCTTCGAGCCCGAGAACCAGGAGCGCGGCGCCGCGTACCTGATCTCGAACACCCGCCGGGTCACGGTGCCGCAGGACCGCCCGATGACCGCGGCCGAGTTCTCGAACGCGATGTCGAAGCTGTCGTACGAGTGGGCGTCGCTGCCCCCGGGGCGGTATGGTCAGCCCAACAAGACCATGACCCAGATGCGCACGACGTACTGCAGCTTCGCGGGCTGCTGATGGCGTCCCGCGCCACGCTGGCCATCGGCGCCGTCGCGGTCGCCGGGCTCGCGGCGCTGGTGATCGCGCGCGGCGGCTCGAGCCCGGCCGGGACCGCAGCGCCGACGACGATGGACGCGGCGGGGCCCGCGGCCCTGCCCGCGCCGACCGTCCCCGCGCCTGCCCCGGTGGCGGCGCCCGCGGCCGCCCAGGCCGCGGTGGCGCCGACGCCCACGAGCGCGGCCACGCCCGCGGGCGGCGCGTACGCGATGGACGACCTCAAGCTGGCGCTGGCCGACCCGAGCGACGACGGCACCGCGCGCCTGATCGACGGGCTGGCGTCCGACGACGTCGTGGTCGTGGGCGAGGCCGCTGACGGGCTGGTCGCGCGGCGAGCCACCGGCGCGATCGTCGCGCTGGCGGCGATCGATCTCGACGCGCGGCCCGGCGTCATCCCCGCCGTCGTCGACAGCCTGGGCAAGCTGGGCGGCGCCGCCGACGGCGCGGCGCGCGACGCCGCGGTGACGCGCCTCCTGGCCCTGCTCCGCAGCGAGAAGGCCAAGGGGGCGGCCGCGATCCCGTCGACGCTGCTCTACGTCTACGAGGCGCTCGGGCGCACCGGCGATCCGCGCGCCGTCGCGCCGCTGACCGACGAGCTCGCCGACGCCCGGGTCGGCACCGCGGCCAAGGTCGTCGTCGTCGAGGCGCTGGCGCGGCTGGGGGCCACCGGCAGCCGCGACGCGCTCGCCGCGCTGCGCGCGCGGCTGGTCGGCGCGCCGAGCCCCGACGCGTTCGAGGCCGAGCTGCAGCGCGATCTGATCGCGGCGATCGACCAGGCCCTCGGCGCGCTGCGGTGAGCGGCGCGATCAGCCCGCGTTGTCGCGGCCGGTGATGCCCTTGAGGGCGCCCTCGGCGGCGGCGGCGGCGGCGGCGATCTCGGCCTCGCTGCCGCCCAGCCACAGGCGGCCGAACGCGCCGAACGCGATCATCTCGAGCAGGTGGATCGGCGCGGCCTTCTCGGCCTCGTTGGCCGCCAGCGCCGCGTAGGCGGCCGGGTGGACCTCGAGGATGTACAGCGTCTGGCCGGCGACGATCATGTCGCCGTGGCGCATGCGGTTGATCAGCTGGCTCTGGTGGCCGTCGATGCCGGTGATGATCTGCGACGACACGATCCGGGCCTTGAGCCGATCCTCGCGGCGCACGCCCATCTGCGTGGTGATCGCGTCGACCGCGGCCTCGACCTGGCCCTTGTCGCCCTCGTGCAGCTCGAGCATGCCGTAGGCGCGCTCGACGATCTGCATGCCGGGGCGGCAGGTCGTGGCCTTGAGCGCCGCGTCGGTGAGCTGGTTGATCGCGATGCCGGGCGCGATCTCGATGAACGCGGCGGCCTCGTACTCCTTGGGCATGAAGCCCGCGCACACCGTCTGCAAGAAGCCGGTGAGCTGAGGCTGGAGTGAGTCGAGGACCGTGAGCGCGCGCAGCTCCATGAGGGGTGCCACGCTAACACACGCGGGCGATCAGCGGCGACCGCCGCCCTTGCCGCGTGGCGCCGGACGACCGCCGCCGCCGGGGCGACCGCTGGCCGGACGCGCGCCGCCGGTCGGGCGACCGCTGGCGGGGCGACCACCGCTGGCGGGGCGACCGCCGCTGGCGGGGCGACCGCCGCTGGCCGGGCGACCGCCGCTGGCGGGCCGGCCGCTTCCGGGACGCGCGCCGCCGGTCGGCCGACCGCTGGCCGGGCGCGCGCCGAAGCCGCCGCCCGACGGAC
>JAEUJY010000097.1 GCA_016794525.1 Myxococcales bacterium | reverse complement strand
CTCGATCCGTCCGCGGCGCTGCGCGCCGACGCGTCGCTGCCGCCGCCGGGCACCGGCTCCACCGCCGCGACGCTGGCGGCCGTGGCCCGCCCGGGCGATCGCCCCGTCGACGCCGGCCCCGCGGCCGCCGCGGCGGTCGCGCCGCCGATCGACGCCGGCCTCGCGCCCCCCGCGCTCCCCGCGCCGGCGGACGCCGCCGCCGCGCCGCCGAGCCCCGACGCCGCGCCGGCGGTCACGCCTGGCTTCGATCGCGCGCGCGCCGAGCGCATGCTGGCCGACTGCCGGTTCCCGGTCGATCCGGCGCGGCCCGACCCCGCGCTGGCCGGCGCGATCGTCGACTGGGGCCCGGTGGTCCGCCACGAGCGGGTCGTCGGCGTCGGCAAGGACGGCGAGGCGCCGATGTCGATGTTCGAGGTGCGCGGCGCGCGCGGCAGCTACCGCTTCGACGGCGATCGCCAGGGCAAGCTCGGCTCACTGGCGGTCGCCGACGGCGAGCTGGTCGTGGTGTGCCCGTTCGAGCTGCCGCCGACCTCGCTGGTCGATCGCCGCGAGCTGCCGCCGGGGTGGCGGTCGCCGTCGGTGCCGGTCTACGCCTTCGCCCCGACCCGGGCGGTGCCGCGCGTCGCCACCGAGCTGGCCGCGCTGGCGCCGCTGCACGTCGCCGAGAGCGTGATCCGCGCCGGGCCGCCCGACCGCGCGCTCCTGGTCTGGGCCCGGCCCCGCGCCCGCGACGGCGATCGCGTCGACATGGGCGGCTGGACCCTCGACGCCGCCGGGCTCACCGGCGACCCGCTGCGCCTCGATCAGCCGATCTGGCTGGTGGTCGAACACCCGGTCGTCGAGGCCGGCGGCCGGGGCATCACGTTGCGCGGCGTCGTGGCGCGCCGCCGGCTGCTCGATTGAGCGGCGCCGGACGATCCCGGTACGATTTCGTGCGACCGGCCGCCCCGCCGCGGCTCGCTCCTTCGAGACCTGCAACCGAGGAAGCGATGAACCGACTGATCCTGGCCACCCTGTCCCTGTCCCTCGCCGCCTGCTACGGCGCCGCCCCCCCGCGCCCGGCCCGCGTCGCCGTGCCCGAGCTGTCCGACGAGGCGGTGCTCGAGGTGTCGAGCGAGACCACCACCGCCATCGAGAACCGCCAGAAGGAGGCGTGGACCTGTCCCGCCGGCCACGCCGAGGGCAGCCCCGCGTGCACGCGGACCACCTACGAGGTCGCCGAGCCGGTCACCCGCACCGAGACCTCGGCCACCTACGGCGCCCAGCCCATCAGCTACGCGCAGTTCAAGGTGATGACCGACCCCGACTACGACACCAAGCTGGCCCGCCTCGACCGCATGCGCCACGAGTGTCGGCGCGCCAACGTCCCGCGCTACGTCGGCATGGCGCTGATGCTCGGCGGCGTCGCGGCGATCGTCGCCAGCGGCAACACCAAGCCGGTCGGGCTGATCGGCTGGGGCGGCCTCGCCGGCGGCGGCGTGTCGTACGCGTTCGGCTACTACGGCTACGGCGGCCGCACGTGCAACGAGGCGCGCGCGCTGTACGAGACGCTCGACCTGCGCGAGGAGGAGGGCTGGACGTCGGTGTGGGGCGCCGACTACGCCAGCGAGATGAAGCAGCTCGCCGATCAGTTCAACAGCGGCGGCCGCCGCCGCCTGGCCCGCGAGAGCCTGTCGTTCGATCGGTAGCGGCCCGCGCGGCGCGGTCACCGCCCGCGACAGGCGTCCAGGTCCGCGGCGCGGGCGACGAGGCGCGCGCCCGGTTCGAGCGCCAGCCACTGCCGGCCCCACGGCGCCACCTCGACGAAGCCCGACGGCTCCGGCGCCCCGCGCCGCTCCGGCGCCGGGCTGCCCGCGACGAGCGCGCCGATCGTGGCGCGCGCGCCGTCGACCTCGATGAACAGCGCGACGTCCCGCGCGCAGGTCGCGACGTGCGATGGCGGGAGGGTCATCGTCGCGTCGCGGTGCACCACCGCGGCCTCGACGCCGTAGGGCCGCGGGCCGTCGCCGGGCACCAGCGCCGACGACGGGACCCAGCCAGCGACCACGTGGTCACCCCCGTCGACGAACACCCACGTGGCCGCGCCCCGACGCCGCCCCACGACGACCCCGAGGTCGGCGCGCAGCGCGACGTCGCGAGGCGCGGTCGGCGTCGCCCCGATCGGCGCGGCGGCGCGGGTGAGCCGGGGCGCGCGCCGCGTCGGCGCCACGACCGCGGCCGCGAACGCCACCGGTTCGATCGACAGCCGATCGCACGCCGCCTCGGCGCGCGCGACGGTCGGCGTGGCCAAGGTCGCGCTTACGTCGAGCGACACCTCGAGCGCCCCGGGGCGCCCCAGGCCGCGCCACCCGAGCGGGATCTTCGGCTTCGGGTACACCACGGCCGCGAGCGGCGTGGCCTGGGCCAGGAACAGCGCTGGGTGGTGGATCCAGGCGGCCAGGCGCACGCCGCTGGCGCTCACCTCGGCGAACATCGCCGCCTCGCCGGCGGCCGACGCGCCGACGCTGGCGGGGCTCGCGAGGACGGTGGCGAACGGGGGGCCGTCGGGCGTCAGGCTGACCTGTCCCGACCACGCGGCGAGGTCCCAGCGGCACCCCGCGGCGGCGAGCGGCGCCACCTCCGTCGCCGCCAGGTCCGGTGGCGCGTCGACCGGCGGCGGCGCGCCGTCGATCGCGCCGTCGATCGCGGCGGCGGCCATCCGCGGCGGTGTCACCGCGGTGGCGCCCCCCGAACCACAGGCGCCCACGACGACCACTCCGGCGGCCACGACGACGGCGCGATTGCCCATGACCTCGAGCCTACCCTCACCCCGC
The DNA here is from genome assembly GCA_016794525.1 of Myxococcales bacterium. Classification (GTDB taxonomy): domain Bacteria; phylum Myxococcota_A; class Polyangia; order Haliangiales; family Haliangiaceae; genus UBA2376. The sequence goes on along the minus strand of JAEUJY010000097.1, from coordinate 38,289 downwards.
GGCGAGCAGGCCCACCGCGCGCGGCGTCAGTTCATCATCGCGGCGGGCCGCGTCGGCGCGACCAGCGAGAACGCCGCGATCTCGGCGTCGAAGCCGTCGCCGTCGTCGCGCACCATCTGGTAGGTGCCGTGCATCGTACCGATCGGCGTCTTGAGCACGCAGCCCGAGGTGTACTGGAACTGCTCGCCGGGCTCGAGCCGCGGCTGCTCGCCGACCACGCCGTCGCCGCGGACCTCCTCGACGCCGCCGCGGCCGTCGGTGATGATCCAGTGGCGGGTGCGCAGCTGCGCCGGGCGGTCGCCGCGGTTGGCGATCGAGATGGTGTAGGCGAAGACGAAGCGGTGCTGATCCGGAGCCGACTGCTCCGGGAGGTAGCGGGACTTCACCGTGACTTCGATGCCCTCGGTGGTCGCCGAGGACGTCGGGTGCGCAGGCGCGAGCATGGCGGGCACCATGCCGCGCCCGCCGCCGCCGCGCAAGCCACCCGCCGCCGCGCAAGCCACCCGCCTCTGGTTCACGTTGCGCGACCCGCCCGACCGTTGGCGTCGCCCGGACGCCGCGCGGACAGCCGTCTCGGAGGGGAGGCTCGGCGGGGGCATGACCCCGCCGAGGGGAGGTTCGGCGACGAACCTCCCTGAGATACCGCTCAGCGGCTCTCGATCGGCACGTACGCGCGCTGGGTCTCGCCGGTGTAGATCTGCCGCGGGCGGCCGATCTTGGTCGTCGGATCGTCGACCATCTCCTTCCAGTGGGCGAGCCAGCCGGGGATGCGGCCGAGCGCGAACATCACCGTGAACATCGGCGTCGGGATGCCGATCGCGCGGTAGAGGATGCCCGAGTAGAAGTCGACGTTCGGGTACAGCTTCTTCGAGATGAAGTAGTCGTCCGACAGCGCGACCTCCTCGAGGCCCTTGGCCATGTCGAGCATCGGATCCTTGATGCCGAGGTGGTTGAGCACCTCGTCGGTCATCTTCTTGAGGATCTTGGCGCGCGGGTCGTAGTTCTTGTAGACGCGGTGGCCGAAGCCCATCAGCCGCTGGTTGGACTTCTTGTCCTTCACCTCGGCGATGAACTTCTTGTAGTCGCCCTGGTACGGGCCGTTCGGGTCCTTGATGATCTCGAGCATCTCGATGACCGCCTGGTTGGCGCCGCCGTGCAGCGGGCCCCACAGCGCCAGGATGCCGGCGGCGACCGCGGCGTAGACGTTGGCGTCCGAGCTGCCGACCATGCGCACCGTCGACGTCGAGCAGTTCTGCTCGTGGTCGGCGTGGAGGATCAGGAGCTGGTTGAGCGCCTTGACGATGATCGGATCCGGCTCGTACGGCTCGGCCGGCACCGCGAACATCATGTGCAGGAAGTTGGCGCAGTACGACAGCGCGTTGCGCGGGTACATGATCGGCTGGCCGATCGTCTTCTTGTACGAGAAGGCCGCGATCGTCCGCACCTTCGACAGGATGCGGGTCAGGTGCAGGTCCATCGGCGCGGTGCGGTCGAGGCAGTCGGGGTAGTACGCCGACAGCGAGGTGACCATCGCCGACAGGCCGGCCATCGGGTGGCTGCCCGGCGGGAAGCCCTCGAAGAAGTGCCGCATGCCCTCGTGGATCATCGAGTGGCGGGTCAGCTTGACCGAGAAGTCCTCGAGCTCGGCCTTGGTCGGCAGCTTGCCGTTGATCAGCAGGTAGCTGGTCTCGACGAAGGTCGACTTCTCGGCCAGGTCCTCGATGTTGTAGCCCCGGTAGCGGAGGATGCCCTTCTCGCCGTCGAGGTACGTGATGGCGCTGGTGGTCGCGCCGGTGTTCATGTAGCCCGAGTCGAGCGTGACGTACCCGGTGTTCTGGCGGAGCGCGCGGATGTCGAGGGCCGGTTCGGCCTCGGAGCCGATGACGACGGGCAGGGTGTGCTCGGTGCCGTCGGGCAGGGTGAGCTTGGCGGTCTTTCCGGACATGAAGGAACTCCCTCGATCGCGGTGTCTTGTGTGATGCCGCAGCGCGGCGAACCGACGCGCGCAACCTAGCAGATCTCGACCGTGTGCCCCGTGCCGTTGAGATGCAAAAATGCCGCAGTCGTGTGGTTCGTGTACGTGCTCGTGTCAGGTCGTGGGCGCACCTACGTCGGGATCGCCACCGACGTGGCGCGCCGGCTGCGCCAGCACAACGGCGAGCTGGTCGGCGGGGCGCGGGCGACGCGTGGCCACCGACCGTGGGCGGTGGGCCGGGTGGTGGGCCCGGTCGCGACCCGGGGCGGGGCGCAGGTCATCGAAGCCCGCATCAAGCGGCGCCGCGGCCGTCTGCGCCTGGCGCCACATCCGCTAGACTGCGATCCGTGACCGCCAAGTCCGAGACCGCGCTGGTGCTCAGCGGCGATCCCCCGCCGTGGCGGGTGTCGCGGTCGCTCGCCGACGCCAAGCCGGGCGAGGTGCTGCTGCTCGACGACGACGGCCAGGTGATGGGCGAGCCGGCGATGCGGCGGCAGCAGGCGGTGGCGTGGTCGGTGGTCGGCGGCGTGGCCGGCGTCGGCGTCGCCGCGATGTCGATCGTGTCGGGGCCGATCTTCGGGATCGTCGCCGGCAGCCTGTTCGCGGCGCTGATGTGGCGGCAGAGCCAGGCGTGGCGCCGGGCCCGCGGCGCGCTGGTGCTGGCCTCGGCCGGCCGGCGCGACGAGGCGCTGGCGGCGGTGGTCGCGATCGAGCGCGGCCGGGTGGGGGAGGCCTTGCGGCCGTTCCTGGCCTACCTGCGCGGCAAGCTCGAGTGGCAGCGCGGGCAGTTCGACGCCGCGCTGGCGCTCTACGACCGCGCGATGGGCTCGGTGGCGCCGCGCCGCCGCCGCGCGATGTACTGGGTGTGCGCGTTCGATCGCACGCAGCTGCTGGCGGTGATGGGGCGGCTGCCGGCGGCGCGCACCGCGCGCGGCGAGCTGGGCCAGGCCCCGACCGGCGACTACTTCGCGCTCGAGCTGGCGCTGACCGACCTGGTGCTGGCGTTCTGCGCCGACGATCCCACCGAGCTGCCGGCCGACGAGGACCTCTACGACTGGGCCAAGGTCGCGCTCGGCTGCAGCCGCTTCGGCACCAACCTCGTGCTGCTCGCGTGGGCGCTCGGCAAGCGCGGCGACACCGACATGGAGACGCTGCTCCTGCGCGAGGCCTCCCCGCGCCTCGCCACCGAGTTCCTCGCCGACAGCTTCCCCGCGCTCGCCAGCTACTACGACCGCCGCAAGGTCGAGCTCGGCGCCGATCGCCCCGCCGACGACGAGTGATCGTCCCGGCGCCCGTGCCCGTGCCCGTGCCCGTGCCCGTGCCCGTGCCCGTGCCCGTGCCCGTGCCCGTGCCCGAAACCACCAACGCCCCGCACGAGGCGAGGCGTCTCGCCCCGTCCATACCCTTCGCTGAACGCTCCGGGCCGTTTCGGGTGGGGGCCCTGTTCGCCGTCCCCGACGCACCCCGGTGGTCCATGCAGCGCGGAGCGCCACCTGCCACCGCCTGGGGCTTTTCGAAAGCCCCTCGCAATATCACTGCATGCTGAACATCGGCGAGCTGCCCAGCGGCGTGTTGAAGCGCCGCGTGAAGCCCAGGCCGAAGTACATGTTCGACGACGCGCGATCGAGGCCGAAGGCCGCCGGGTCGGCGCCGTTGTCCGACTCCTGCGCCGGCAGGAAGCCGTCGAAGCCGAGCGCGAGCGTGATGACGTTCTCGTAGCGCTTGCCGAGCGCGTACTCGAAGCCGAGCTCGCCGCGCACGCCGAGCACCGCGAACTGGTTGTCCTGATCGACCGAGTACAGGCCGACCTGGGCGCCGATCAGCGGCTTCACGCACGCGCGGCCCTTGCAGAGCTCCTTGTAGACCGACGCGCCGAGGTCGAAGGCGGTGATCGACTCCATGTTGCCGACGTCCTCGTTGCCGGTGACGCCGAAGAACGTCAGGTGCCCCTGGGCGCCGAACTGCCGGTTGCGCGACAGCGCGTAGTCGCTGACCAGGCGCAGGCCGCCGGTGCCGTTGTTCCAGTCGTCCTGGCGACCGACGCGCGCGCTCATGCCCAGCAGCTGCGCGCCGAGGCTCCACGTGTACTCGTGGGCCGGCTTGTTGGCCATCTGGTCGAACAGCGACGGCGGCGGCGCGACGGTGAAGTTGCTGCCGGTGTTGCCGGTGTTCGGGTTGCCGTTGTTCGGGGTGCCGTTGTCCGGGTTGCCGTTGTCGGGGTTGCCGTTGTCCGGGTTGCCGTTGTCCGGGTTGCCGTTGTCGGGGTTGCCGTTGTCCGGGTTGCCGTTGTCCGGGTTGCCGTTGTCCGGGTTGCCGTTGTCCGGGTTGCTGTTGATCGGCTTGCCGGTCTCGGGGTCGAGCCCCGCCTCGCGCATCTTGGGCGCGATGAACTGATCGACGATGGTCTGGGCCTGGCCGACCTGCTGGCTGGTAGCCCCGTGGTCCTTGACCGCGCGGCAGGCGTTGTTGGCCTCGCCGAGCTTGCCCGCCTGGTACAGCGACATGCACAGGTTCAGGTAGAACCGGCCCTCGGGCGACAGCACGATCGCCTGCCGGAACTTGTCCGAGGCCTCGTCGTACTTCTTGGCGCGCGACAGCGCCTTGCCCTGCTCGTTGAGCGTGTCGGCCTGCTTGGCCGGCGACTGGGCCAGGGCGGGCGCGGCGAAGAGCGCGAGCGCGGCGCCCAGGCCGAGGATGAGTCGAGTCGAAGCCATGGTTCCTCCAGACGGGCGCGATCCGAGCGACCGCGCGACAACTATGACGGCTCGGTGAGCATACCATTCACGCGCGCCGCGGCGCCGGGCCGCGACCGCGATCACGCACCCGTCACGAACCGGCGCGGCTCTTGAGCGCCTCGATCAGCACCATCCGCGCCGCGGTGTGCGCCTTGATCTGCCACAGCTCGGGGTTGCCGAGCAGCACGGCGATCGACAGCGACGGCTTGGTGGTCTTGGCGAAGCCGACGAACCACGAGTACTGCATGTAGAACGGCTCGGTGGTCGACAGCGTGCCGGTCTTGCCGGCCACCTGGACCCCGGGGATGCGATCGCGTCCGGCGAACGCCTTGGCGGCGCTGCCGTCGGTGCACGCCTCGCCCATCATCTTCGCCACCTCGTCGGCGACGGTCTCCTCGAGCACGCGCTGACCCAGGCCGCCGGGCGGGGCGGCGGGATCGCCCTCGAAGCCGGCGATCAGCCGGGGCGGGGCGGCGATGCCGCCGGTGGCCACGGTGTTGGCGAGCAGCGCGCCGCCCACCACCGACAGCTCCACGTTCTGGAAGCCGGCGGCGGTCTTGGCGAACTCGACGCCCTTGGCGGTGGGGATCGTGGCGTGGCCGAACGAGCCCGGGACCGGCAGCGGCAGCGCGCGGTCGAAGCCGAAGCGGTGGGCGACCTCGCCCAGCTGCGCCGGCGACAGGTGCTGGTGCACCAGCTTGGCGATGATCGCGTTCTGCGAGTGGGCGACGCCGTAGGCGAGGTCCTCGCAGCGGTTGTCCTGGCGCGAGTCGGTGAGGTTGGACTCCATCACCGAGCGCAGGCCGCCGTGGAAGCACACCTTGTCGTGCTGGCCGACGCCGGCCTCGACCAGCGCGGCGGCCGAGACGACCTTGAAGATCGACGCCGACGGCGCCCAGGCGTCGAGCGCCAGCGACGGGTCCGAGATGCCCTCGCCGGCGCCGGTCGGATCCTCGGTGCGCCGGCCGGCCAGCGCCAGGATCCGGCCGTCGGGGTGCGTGACGACGATCGCGCCGCGCGGGGCGCGGGCCCGGCGCAGCACCTTCTCGGCGACCGCCTGGATCGCCGGGTCGATCGTGAGCACGGCCATCCGGCCGTCGGTCATCGGCGCCAGGTAGCGGTCGCCGTGGAGCTCCATCCGGGCCAGGTCGACCGTGGGCGAGCCGTCGGCGGCGGGGCGCGGCGGCGGCGCGGTGACCGGCAAGCTCGGACGGTGCGGCGGCGGGGCCGGCTCCGCGGGGGCCGCCGGCATCACCGCGGCGGCCAGGGCCGCGGGGGCCGGGGCCAGGTCGCGCCGGCCGAGGTCCGCGGCCACCCGATCGTCGTCTCGACCCAGGGCGATGACCGCCGCGCCGAGCGCGAGGCCGACCCCGAGCAGGAGGTTTCGACGGACGTGGCGGGGCATCTGACCCAAAGGCTTACCCCATGGCGCCAGGGTCCCGCAACTAATAGGCGTTCTGCGGTAGCTTCACGCCCCGATGGCTCCGCACCGCACCCTGGATCGCACCGGCGTCACCCCCTCGCGCGGGCGGGCGGCCCTGGGCCGCGAGCCGCTCGCCGCGCTGGCGGTGGTCGCGCTCGGATGCGGCGGCGCGGCGCGCAAGCCGCCGGCCGGCCCCGACGTCAGCCGGCTGCCGGTCCCGACGGTGAAGGTCGGGGAGTGCGCGCGCCCGGAGCACGACGGCGCCATGTCGGCCGACCCCGATCGGGTGCGCGGCGACCGCGACCTCGATGGCGACGGCCAGCCCGAGACGCTGATCGCCGATCGCCGGCTGTGCCAGGCCGACAACTGCTACTGGAACGTGTTCGTCCGCGACCCCGAGGGCGCGTGCGAGCGGTTCGCCGGCACCCTGGCCGGGGCCGCCCTCGAGGCGATCCCCGCCACCGGCGGCCAGCTGGCCGACGTCCGGGGCATGTGGGGCCTGGGCGGCGATCGGCTGCTGATCCAGACCTACCAGTTCCGGCGCGGGGGCTACCTGCTGACCGACGCGGTGCTGTGTCGCCGGGTCGCCGACGATCGGGTGGCGTGCGCCGAGGCCGACCACGTCGGCGCGCCGTGATAGGCTCGACCGGCCCCGTGAGCGATACCGGCCGCAACAAGACCGTCGTCACGGCGATCTCCAAGATCAGCGACCGCCCCGCCGCCAAGGAAGCGTGCCTGGTCGTGATCTACGGCCTCGACCTCGGCCGCAAGTTCAACCTGACCCGCGCCCAGATCATCATCGGCCGCTCGAGCAAGGCCGACATCCAGATCGATCAGGAGGCGGTGTCGCGCAACCACTGCAAGATCATCAACTCGAACGGGTCGATCGTGCTGCGCGACATGGGGTCGACCAACGGCACGTACATCAACGACGAGCTGATCGACGAGTACCTGCTGCGCGACGGCGACTTCATCAAGGTCGGCCGCTGCATCTTCAAGTTCCTGTCGGGCTCGAACATCGAGAACGCCTACCACGAAGAGATCTACCGGCTGACCACCGTCGACGGCCTGACCCAGATCTACAACAAGCGCTACTTCCAGGAGACGCTCGAGCGCGAGATCGGCCGCGCCCAGCGCTACCGCCGCGACCTGTCGTTGATCATGTTCGACCTCGACCGGTTCAAGCTGGTCAACGACACCTACGGCCACCTCGCCGGCGACTACGTGCTCAAGCACCTCGCGACGGTGGTCAAGCAACACATCCGCCGCGAGGACGTGCTGGCGCGCTACGGCGGCGAAGAGTTCGCGATCATCCTGCCGGAGATCGATCACCACAACGCGATGCAGCTGGCCGACAAGGTGCGGCGGCTGGTCGAGCGCACCGGCTTCCGCTTCGAGGACACCGACATCCCGCTGACGGTGTCGGTCGGCGTCGCGACGCTGGGCTCCGACACCGTCGACTGGGTCGGCTTCGTCAAGCAGGCCGACGACAACCTCTACGCAGCGAAGGCGGGCGGGCGCAACCAGGTGGTCGGATAGCGCGGGTGACCCGCTCGCCCAAGGACGACGACGCCGCCCTGGTCGCGTCGCTGGTCCACGATCTGCGCAACCCGCTGGCCGCGCTGGCCGGCAACCTGGCGCTGTTGCGCGAGGAGCTGGCCGCCGTCGAGCTGACGCCGATCGCCGCCGGCAGCCTCGACGACTGCGACGCGCTGGCCACCCGGGCGCTGGCGTTGATCGGCAACATCGTCGACGCCGACGCGCTGGCCCGCGGCGCGGTGGTCGCCCGGCGCGCGCCGGTGCGGCTGGCGGTCGAGGTCCAGGCGGCGCTGGCGACGGTCGCCGCCGAGCTCGCGGCGCGGAGCCTGGTGGTCGAGCGCGATCTCGACGACGAGCTGGTGGCCGACGTCGACCAGCGCCTCGTGCGGCGGGTGCTGGGCTGCCTGCTCGACAACGCCGTGCGCTACACGCCGCGCGCCGGCCGGGTCGTGATCCGCGGCGCCCGCGCCGGCCGCGAGCTCGAGCTGGCGGTGGGCAACAGCGGGCCGCCGCTCACCGACGACGAGCGGGCCCGGGTCTTCGAGCGCGACTTCCGCCGCGCCGAGCGCGCCGATGGCGCCCGCCGCGGTCGCGGCCTGGGCCTGTACTTCTGCCGCCTCGTCGCCGAGGCCCACGGCGGGACGATCGCCGTCGGCCCGCGCGACGGTCTGCCGGTCGAGTTCGTGCTGCGCCTGCCGGTCGGCTGAGTTCCTGGGAGGGCTCCCCCGTCGGGGCGAGGTCCCCCGCCCGAGACGCGAGACTCCCGGCGTGCGAGCCTGTGCTCGGCCGAAACGCTGCGCTGGACGCTCCGGGCCGTTTGCGGTGGGGGCCCCAGCGTCTTGCTGGGGGAGGCGCTTTGCGAAAGCGCCTCCGTATATTACTGCAGGCCGCCGCGCAGCAGCTTGAGCGACGGCGCGCGCCGCGGGCGCACCGGCTCGAGGCCGGCGCGCAGCAGCGTCGACGTCGGGCAGCGCGCGAGGCCGGCCTCGAAGGTGGCGCTGGCGAGCTCGTGATCGCCCAGCGCCTCGAGCATCGTCGCCTTCTCGAAGTACAGGTCCTCGAGCAGCCACTCGTCGTCGGGGCCGAGGCAGGCGAAGGCCTGCTCGATCGCGCGCAGCCCGGCCTCGCCGTGGCCGAGATCGCCGAGCAGCGCGCCGCGCCAGTAGTGGGCCTCGGCCGAGGCGGGCGCGTGGCCGAGCGCGGTCTCGGCGGCGGCCAGCGCGGCCACGTCGTCGCCGCGGGCCGACGAGATCTGGCACTTCACCAGCCAGGCCACCGGGTGGGCTGGGGCCAGCGTCAGCGCCTGGTTGATGGCGCGGTTGGCCCGGGCCAGCGTGCGCTGATCGTCGCCCTCGCCGAGGAGTCCTCGGGCGACCTCGAGCCACTGCGCGACCGGGGCGTCGTCATCCATACCAGCGCTCGCCGGCAGGGTAACACGGCCCCCCCGGGGCGCGCCCGTGGTGATCGGCTGGGGCCCGCGCATGCCCCGATCGGGCACGGGCACGGGCACGGGCACGGGCACGGGGCAGGTCGACTCGAAACGCCTCCGGCGTTTCTCGGCGTCCTGCTACCGCCGGAGATCGTCGACCATGGCCTGGACCTGGCCACGGATCTGCTCGGCCAGGCGGCCGACCAGCAGGCGGTCCTCGGCGGCCGCGGCGCCGTACTCGCCGGCCAGATCGATCGGCGGGCCGAAGGCGATCTTCCACTTCGACGGCAGCGGCAGGAGGCCGGCCGGGCCCAGCCACGGGAACGTCGGCGTCACCGGGACGTAGGGCAGGCCGACCGACTTGGCGAACCAGGTGACGCGGCCGAGCAGCGGCAGCGCCTCCTCGGCGCCGATCACCGCGACCGGGATGATCGGCGCGCCGGTCTTGAGCGCCAGCTTGACGAAGCCGCCGCGGCCGAAGCGCTGCAGGCGGTAGCGATCGCGCCACAGCTTGCTCATGCCCTTGACGCCCTCGGGGAACACCGCGATCAGCTCGTCCTTCTCGAGCAGCCGCACCGCGTTCTCGGGGCAGGCGCGGACGCCGCCGATGCGGTTCATCAGCGGGCCCAGCCACGGCAGGTGGAAGACCGCGTCCTCGACCAGCGGCCGGACGTCGCGGCGCGACGGGTGATCGCGGCGGATCGCGTGCAGCAGCATCGCCGAGTCGTAGGGCAGGCTGCCGGCGTGGTTGGCGATCAGGATCGCGCGCCCGTGGGCCGGGACGTGCTCGAGGCCGCGGACCTCGGTGCGGAACCACTTCGAATACAGGAAGTCGAGCACCCACTCCCAGCGCGCGGTGGCGATCGGGTCGCGGCCGAAGTCGTCGACCATGTCGGCGCGGCCGCGCATCGCGAACGCGCGCCACCGCCGCCACAGCCCGGGCAGCGGCAGCCGGCGGCGGTCGTCGAGCGGGTAGACCGGCGTGCGGCCCTCGTCGACGCGGCGCTCGAGCTCGCGCTGCTCGGCGCCCTCGTCGGTGTCGCCGGCGGCCGGGTAGGGGTCGTACGAGTCGCCCGAGGCCAGCTCGGCGTCGCCGCCGAGGTAGACGTCGTCGGCCATGCTCGGCCAGTCGCCGTCGGGCGCGTGGGAGGCGTCGGGAGCGCCGAGGTCGTCGGCGATGGGATCGGTGTCGTCGGGCGGCATGGTCACGCGAACGAGCTGGCGACGTCGGTGGCGCCGTCCTCGGGGGACGCGCCGACGAAGTCGAGGATGGTGCGCTTGATCGAGAAGCGCGCGGTGAAGCCGAGGTCGCGGGTGGCGCGGCTGCCGTCGGCGACGCAGACGTAGAGCAGGTAGTCGAGCAGGCTGGGCGCCGTCGAGACGATCTGCGTCGCCCACAGCGCCTTGGCGATGCTGCGCGCGAGCAGGAACGGCAGCGGCACCGGCACCCGGCCCATCAGCGCCAGCACCGTCGTGTAGGGCAAGACGCCCTTGCCGACGATGTTGAACGGGCCGACCGCGTCGCTGTCGACCGCGCGCTTGAGCGCCCACGCCGCGTCCTGCTCGTGGACGAACTGCATCAGCGGATCGTGGCCGGCCATGACCGGCGCGGTGACCCGCGAGAAGAAGCGGGTGTGCAGGTTGTTGATCGTCGGCCCGAGGATCGGCGCGAAGCGCAGCGTCGCGACCTGGACGTGGGGGTGCTCGCGGGCGAACCGCGCGGCCTGCTTCTCGGCCCGCACCTTGTCGTTGATGAACCGCGAGTCCTGGTGGCCGCGCAGCTCGGCGCGCTCGTCGAGGAAGTTGGGGTTCTCGGGGTGGGCCCCGTAGGCCATCGTCGTCGACACCATCACCACCCGCGCCGGGCCGGCGGCGGCGCACGCGTTCATGACGTGCATCGTGCCGACGTCCTCGAACTCGTGGGCCCACTCGGTGGCGTGGGTCGGGTGCGACAGGAACGCGCCGTGGACGACCGTGTCGACCTGCTCGCGCTGGAGCAAGGTCGCGATGTCGCCGTCGATCGTCGGCTGGGTCAGATCGATCGGGAAGAACCGCGCCTTGGTCGTGCCGGCGGCCAGGATCGCCGGCGCCTTGACGTCGAGCACCAGCACCTTGGCGTAGCGGCGATCCTCTTCGAGCCGCTTGATCAGCTCGGTGCCCAGGTAGGTGCACGCGCCGGTGATCGCGACGACGCGCCCCTGGGCGCGGCGCGGGCGTGCGTTGCCGACGGAGACGGTGGCCATCGCCTCCGCTGTATAACCTCGGGCCGCGCGGGAGTCGAGCCGGCCGGCCGCGGCTGCGCCGATGCGCCGGCCGATGGCCAGACGGTGCGCCGGCGGCTTCCGCCGCAGCCGCCGTCGTGCTACGCGGGAGCGTGGGCCGCGTCGCCGTCTTGCCCGATCAGGTGATCGATCAGATCGCCGCCGGCGAGGTGGTGGAGCGCCCGGCGTCGGTGGTCAAGGAGCTGGTCGACAACGCGCTCGACGCCGGCGCCCGGACCATCACGATCGACGTCGAGGGCGGCGGCCGCCGGCTGATCCGGGTGGTCGACGACGGCGTCGGCATGGACGCCGACGACGCCCGGCTGGCGCTGGCGCGCCACGCCACGTCGAAGCTGCGCGCGGTCGACGACCTCACGACGATCACGACGCTGGGCTTCCGCGGCGAGGCGCTGCCGTCGATCGCCAGCGTGTCGCGGCTGGTCCTGACCACCCGCACCCGGGACAGCGACGCCGCGGTCGCGGTCACCGTCGACAACGGCGCGATCGTCGCCACCGCCGCCGCCGGCGCGCCGCCGGGCACCAGCGTCGTCGTCCGCGATCTGCTGGCCACCGTGCCGGCGCGGCTGAAGTTCCTGCGCGGCGAGACCACCGAGGCCGCCCACGTCACCGAGACCGTCATGCGGCTGGCGATGGCCCACCCCGAGGTCGCGTTCCGGCTGCACCACAACGGCCGGGCCGCGCTCGAGGTGCCGGCCCAGCCGGCGGCGGCGCGGGTGCGCGCGGTGCTGGGCGCGCGCCTGGCCGATCGGCTGCACGAGGTGGCGCTGGTCGAGGGCGGCGTCGCGGTGCGCGCGTTCCTGGCCGCGCCCGAGCTGGCGCAGTCGACCGCGCGCGGCGTGCACCTGTTCGCCGGCCGGCGCTGGGTCCGCGACCGCGGCCTGTTGCAGGCGGTGGCGATGGGCTACGGCGAGCTGGTGCCGCGGGGGCGCTACCCGGTGGCGGCGGTGTTCGTCGACGTGCCCGGCGCCGACATCGACGTCAACGTCCACCCCCAGAAGCTCGAGGTCCGGTTCTCGGACCCCGGGCTGGTCACCGCCGCGGTCCGCCACGCCGTGCGCAACGGCGTCGCCGCCGCGCCGTGGCTGACCGAGAGCGCCGGCCGCGCCGCGGTGCAGATGCAGGCGATCGCCGGCACCGCGCCGCCGGGCTGGACCGGGCCCCGGCCCAAGCGCGCCGACGATCTCGCCGGCCGCTACGCCGCCGACACGATGCGCGCGCTGTTCCCGGCCGGCGGGCTGGGCCGGGCACCCAGCCAGCAGGGCGCGCTGGCGCTGGGCCGCGAGCCCGGCCCGCGCTGGCCGGCGCCGACGTCGCGCCCGGCGGCCCCGACCACGACCACGCCGCCGTCGCCCGCGGCGCCGCTCGCGCCGGCGCCCGCGCCGATCGCCGACGAGCCCGACGCGCCGCCGGCGTACTTCGCGGCGCTGCGCTACCTGGGCCAGATCGATCGCACCTACCTGGTGTGCGAGGGCGACGGCGAGCTGGTGCTGCTCGATCAGCACGCGGCCCACGAGCGGGTCGCGTTCCAGCGGCTCAAGGATCGCGCCGAGCACGGCGAGGTCGCGGTGCAGCGCCTGCTGTTCCCGTCGGTGATCGAGCTGCCGCCGGCCGAGGCGGCGCTGGTCGCCGAGCACGGCGCGGTGCTGGCCAAGGTCGGCTTCGAGGTCGAGCCGTTCGGCGGCACGGCGATCGCGGTCAAGGCGGTGCCGGCCGGGCTGCGCGAGGAGGCCACGCCGGTCCTGCGCGAGCTGCTCGGCGAGCTGGCCGAGCGCGGCGGCTCCCGGGCGGTCACCGAGCGCCTCGATCACGTGCTGGCCACGGTGGCGTGCCACTCGGTGGTGCGCGCCGGCGACGCGCTGTCGACCGACGAGGTCGTCGCGCTGCTCGCGCAGATGGACGGCATCGACTTCCGCGCCCACTGCCCGCACGGCCGCCCGGTGCTGCTGCGCATCGGCACCGCCGAGATCGCGCGCCGGTTCGGGCGGTAGCCGCCGTGTCGGCGGCGCCGCGGCTGGTGGTGATCGTCGGGCCGACCGGCGCCGGCAAGACCGCGACCGCGGTGGCGCTGGCCCGCGCCGTCGACGGCGAGATCGTCAGCTGTGACTCGCAGCAGGTCTACCGCGGCATGGACGTCGGCACCGGCAAGGCCGGCGCCGCCGAGCGCGCGGCCGCGGTCCACCACCTGCTCGACGTCGTGGCGCCCGACGCCGAGATGACCGCGGCGCGGTTCACCGCGCTGGCCGAGGCGGCGATCGCCGACATCGCCGCGCGCGGGCGGCCGGTGATCGTGTGCGGCGGCACCGGGCTCTACGTGCGCGCGCTGCTCTACGGGCTGTTCGAGGGGCCGCCGGCGGTGCCGGCGCTGCGCGCCGAGCTCGATCAGGTCGCGGCGACCGAGGGCACCGGCGCGCTGTGGACGCGCCTGGCCGCGCTCGACCCGCCCAGCGCCGCGCGGATCGATCGCCACGATCGCAAGCGGCTGATCCGCGCGCTCGAGGTGACGATCGCCACGGGCGTGCCGCTGTCGGAGCACCACGCCCGCCACGACCACCGCACCGTGCCGCCGCGTTACCCGCATCGGCTGATCGGCCTGACCCCGCGGCGCGACCAGCTCTACGCGGCGATCGACGCCCGGGTCGACGCGATGCTCGCCGCCGGCCTGCTCGACGAGGTGGTCGCGCTGCGCGCCGCCGGCTTCGCGCCGCCGCTGCGCTCGCAGCAGGCGATCGGCTACGCCGAGCTGCACGAGCACCTGGCCGGGCGGCTGGACCTTTCGCGGGCGATCGAGCTGATCAAGCGCAACTCGCGGCACTACGCCCGGCGCCAGCTGTCCTGGTACCGCGGCCAGGCCGAGGTCGAGTGGGCGACCGCCGAGCGGGTTGACCTGGGCGACCTGGCGGCATACCTAAGACCACCTCCGCCATGACCGAGCCCGTCGTGTCCGATCGCCAGGTCCTCGAGTTCGAGCGACCGATCATCGATCTCGAGCGCAAGATCGCCGAGCTGCGCGGGCTGTCGACCGCGACCGTCGACTTCTCGTCGGAGATCCGCAAGCTCGAGCAGAAGGCGCGCAAGCTCCAGAAGGAGATCTTCGCCGAGCTGTCGGCGCACCAGAAGGTGCAGCTGGCCCGCCACCCCGGCCGCCCGTACACGCTCGACTACGTCCGGCTCCTGACCGAGGACTTCGTCGAGCTGCACGGCGACCGCAGCTTCCACGACGACCCGTCGATCGTCGGCGGCATGGCGCGGTTCGACGCGTGGGAGGTGCTGGTGATCGGCCACCAGAAGGGCAAGACCACCAAGGAGAACCTGCACCGCAACTTCGGCATGGCGCGGCCCGAGGGCTACCGCAAGGCGACGCGGCTGATGCGGATGGCGTCGCGGTTCCGCCGGCCGATCATCTGCTTCATCGACACCGCCGGCGCCTACCCCGGCAAGGGCGCCGAGGAGCGCGGCCAGGCCGAGGCGATCGCCAAGTCGCTGCAGGTGATGGCGTCGCTGGCGTGCCCGGTGATCGCGGTGGTGATCGGCGAGGGCGGCTCGGGCGGCGCGCTGGCGCTGGGCGTCGCCGATCGCATCCTCATGCTCGAGTACTCGATCTATTCGGTGATCACGCCCGAGGGCTGCGCGTCGATCCTGTGGCGCGACCCGGCCAAGGTGCCCGAGGCCGCGACCCAGCTCAAGCTGACCGCGCCCGACCTGGTCGAGCTGGGCATCTGCGACGAGGTCATCCCCGAGGCGTCGGGCGGCGCGCACCGTGACGCCGCGATCACCGCGGCGCGGATCCGGGTCGCGCTCAAGCGCCACCTGCGCGAGCTGACCAAGCTCAGCCCCGACGAGCTGATCGAGGCCCGCTACCAGAAGTTCCGGGCGATGGGGAAGTTCCTCGACCCGCAGGGGTGAGGCCGGCCGCGCGGCGAAAACTCGCGCCGGCGGCGGACGCCGGCTAGCCTCCCGGCATGCGCGCCGCGCTGTGCCTCGCGACGATCCTCGGGCTCGGCCTCGGGCTGGGCGTCGGGCGGGTCGCCCCCGCGGCCGCCGACGACCGCTGCCACGACGAGCTGGCCGCCCGCGGCGTGAGCTGGAAGCCGGCGCGCCGGCCCGGCATCGCCGACGCCGTCGAGATCCGCGGCCCGCTCGGCGGCGTCGCGTGGACGCCGCCCGGCCGCGAGCCGCTGGTGATCGACTGCTCGCTGGCGGTGTCGCTGGCCGAGGCCGGGCGGATGTTCCGCGCGGTCGGCATCGTCGAGGCGCGCTGGAGCTCGGGCTACTCGGTGCGCAACGTCCGCGGCACCGATCATCGCTCGAAGCACTCGTTCGGCCTCGCGGTCGATCTGCCGCGGCTGGTCGGCCCCGACGTCGGCGCGCTGGCGGTGGCCGCCGACTTCGAGCCCGGGCTCGGCGACGCCGTCGACTGCGTCGGCCAGCCGATGACGCAGGGCGGGGCGGTGCTCAAGGTGCTGCAGTGCCAGCTGGTGCGCTCGGGGCTGTTCTACCTCGTGCTGTCGCCCGACTACGACGACGCCCACCACGATCACTTCCATCTCGAGGCGCGGCCGTGGTCGCAGCGCCCGCAGGTCACCGATGCGCGGCAAGCCATCCATTAGCGCGCTCGCGGGCGCGCTCGCCCTCGCGCTGGGCTGCGCGCCCAGCCACCCGCCGGGCCCGAGCGAGCCCGAGTGGTCGACCGCGCCGACGGTCACCGCCGCGGCGCCCGGCGGCGCCGCCGGGGCGTCGGCCACCGACGACGACGGCGACGGCATCACCGCGTGGAACGATCTGTGCCCCGATCGCGCCGAGGACCCGGACGACGTCGAGGACGACGACGGCTGCCCCGATCTCGACGACGACGAGGACGGCCGCCCCGACAGCGAGGACGGCTGCCCGGAGATCGCGGCGGCCACCGCCGACGGCTGCCCGGCCGGCGGGGCGGTGACGCTGGCCGACGCCGCGGCGCAGGCGATCGGGTTCCGGCCCGGCAAGGCCGACCTCGACGTCGCCGCACGGCAGGTGCTCGACGCCGTCGCCGCGACGATGGCGGCGCACCCCGAGGTCGAGCAGCTGGATCTGATCGGCTACCGCGCGGCCAGCGAGCGCCACGACGGCCTCGACCTGCGGCGGGCGCAGGTGGCGGCGCGCTACCTCGAGAGCCAGGGCGTCGCCGCCGCGCGGCTGGCGGTGCGCGGCGACGGCGTCGCGCCCGACGCGGCCCCGCTCAAGGCGCGGGTGGAGGTGCGGGTGCGGCTGGCGGTGCAGCGCTGACGGCGGCGCGCCGCAGCCGGCGGAACACGACGAACAACAGCAAGAGCGACCACGCCAGCCACAGCGCGGCCCACACCCACACCGCCCACGCCGCGTCGGTGCCGAGCGTCGCCTTGGCCATCGCGTGGGCGTCGGAGTCGCTGACCACCTGGCCGTCGACGACCAGGTTGGGTCGGAACAGCACGCGGATGTCGACCAGCGCGCCGACGCAGGCCTGGGCCGCGAGCAGGTGGACCAGGCTCGCGTGCCACCGCGGCCGGGGCAGCGCCGCGATCACCACCAGCGCGCCGCCGGTCGCGCCGATCGCGACCTGGCCGAAGTGGTTCGAGATCGACGCCAGCGCCGTCGCGATCAACACCGCGCCCAGCGCCGCCAGCGTGCGCCGCGCGCCGCGCTCGTCGCGCGCGGCCACCACCAGGATCACGCCGCCGATCGGCGCGCCCATGTAGCCGGCCGACGCGATGATCGCGCCCGCGATCGGGCCGGCCAGCGACGCCGCGTGGGCCAGGCCGCTGCCGTCGGCGAACACCTCCATGCCCGCGAAGCCGGCGCCGGTGGCGAGCATCGCCAGCGCGTGGCTGCCCTCGTGCAACCAGGTGCCGAGCAGCTTGAACGGGTACAGCACGTAGGTGCCGTAGGGCACCTGCCACAGCACCATGCTGGCCATCAGCGCCAGCGCCAGCGCGCGCAGCGACTCGGGGCGTGGCCGTCCGCTCACGGCGGCGGATCGGCCGGGGGCGCGGGCGGCGCGACCGTCGTCGCGCGCCGGCGCCGCATCGCGCGATCGACCACGCGCTGCGCGGCGCGACCGACGGCGTTGTCTTGCGGCCACACGCCGAGCTCGGCCAGCGTCGGCATCGCGCCGCCGCACGCCAGGCCGATCGCCACGCCGCCGAGCGCGCCGGCCACCAGCCCAGCCACGCCGAGGATCGCCCAGCCGGCGTGGGAGTCCGGAATGACCCCGTTGGGGATGGCGCCGACGACCGCGAGGCCGATGCCGGCGATCGCCGCGGCGCGACCGGCGACCCACACGGCGCGGGGGCGTCCGCCGTCCAGGCTGGCCTGGGCGGCCAGCCGGCCGATCCCGCCCGCGGTGAGCAGGCCGGGCAGGGCGGCGAACACGAACACCAGGCGCAGGGCCGGGATCATCGACGGGCGCTCGCCCCCGAGACCCAGCCGGCCGACCCCGAAGATCGCCAGAGAAATCAGCGGAATGACCACCAGCGCCCCGACCGCCGCGCCCTTGGCGAACCCGCGACGCGGGCGCTTTCGCCTTTGGCGACGCGGCCTTGCCAACTCGGCCGGGGCCGCGGCGCCCGCCGGCGCGGGGAAGGTTTCCACGTCGCTGAACGTACCATGCATGCGACCAGTCGTTCCCGCCGGGGCCTCTCGCCCGTCGTGTACAATCGCCCGAGGTATCCATGCCCGCATCGCCCACCGTCTCGAAGCCGCTGTACTCCTCCGCCCAGTTCTTGCTCGAGCTGGACGGCGGCAAGGTCACGACCGTGCGCTCGATCGAGGGTGGGAAGATCTCGACCGAGATCATCACCTACCAGAACAACCGGAAGCCGGCCGAGGGCAACTACCTCAAGCAGAACGGCAAGCTCAAGTACGAGGCGATCAAGGTCGTCGCGCCGATGGCCGCGAGCCAGGACATGTGGGCCTGGATGAAGACCTTCATCGACGGTGACTGCCAGCGGCGCAACGGCGCGCTGGTCGCCGCCGACCACGAGTACAAGGAGAAGGCGCGCCGGACGTTCTCCGACGCGCTGATCGAGGAGATCGCGTTCCCCAAGTTCGACGCCAGCGACAAGAACCCGGCCAACGTCACCGTGACGATCCAGCCGGAGATCCTGGTCTACGAGCCGCCCAAGGACGGCGGCGTCATCTCGCCCGAGGATCCCGGCATGCAGCGGGCGCAGCACGTGAAGTGCTGCAACTTCAAGTTCCACTTCGAGGGCGCGCCGGGCGAGTACCGCGTGACCAAGGTCGACGGGTTCAGCGTCAAGGCCAAGACGATCGACTACCACCACGCCGGTCGCCTCGAGCCGCTCAAGATCCCGGGCAAGCTCGAGTTCCCCAACATCACGTTCTACGTGCCCGAGCCCGACGCCGCGTACTTCATCAAGGTCGCCGGCGACCTGCGCAACGGCACCCGGCCCGAGCCGACCAACGCCTGGATCACCTACTTCGACTCGGCGAAGCAGGACAAGGGCGAGATCAAGTTCCACGGGTGCCGCATCTTCAGCGCCACCCACGACAAGCTCGACGCGGCCAACGAGGACGTGCGGTCGGTGAAGGTCGAGATGGCGATCGAGAGCGTCGAGGTCTCGTCTCAGGGCTGATCCCGGCCTGATCCCGGCGCGACGCGAAAAGTTGCCCGGTCTCCTCGACGGTGTGAGGGTGGCACATGGCCGCCGAGACCGTCTTCGCTAGCGGGTTCACCCCCGATCCCGCCCGCGCCCTCGACGTGCTCGCCTTCGTGCTGTGCCCGCCCGAGGTGTTCGCGCCCACCGGCGATCCGGACGAGATCGCCGCGGTCGCCGAGCTGATCGAGCCGGCCAAGGCCGAGGCCGTCCGCCGCTGGCACGCCCTGCACGCCATCGAGCTCGCGCAGAACTGATCGCCGGATCGGGAGCGGGTTGGTGATCCGGATCGGGAACGGGATCGAGATCCGGAACAGGATCGGGATCGGGATCCGGAACGGGATCCGGAACGGGATCGGGATCGGGATCCGGAACGGGATCGGGATCGGGATCCGGAACGGGATCGGGATCCGGATCCGGGATCTCGCGGAGGCTCACGCGTCACGTCGCGCGTCGGCGAGGAGGCCCATGGGCAAGGCGACGGGGGGGACCCACGCCGGAGCGTACGTCGGTACGTGAGGACGTGGGGGGGACCCGGCAACGCCGCCCATGGGCCCCGCAGCCAGCGCCCCCGAGTGGACCTGAGGTCCGAGGCCCGGCAACGCTGGGCGGGGCCCCGCAGCCAGCGCCCCCGAGTCGACCACCAGCGCTAGCTGGCGATTTCGCGGAGGGATCGAAGCAGCTCGCGCGCCTGGTCGGCGCAATCGGCGGCGTTCTTCATCGACTGGCGGATCAGCTCGAACGAGGCGCGCGGCAGCTGGTGCGAGAACTGATCGAACTCGCCCTCGGCGGCCATCACCTCGATGCGCAGGCTCGAGAGCACGTCGTTGAGCGAGGTCACCATCTCGGCGGCCTTGCCGCGGATCTCGACGGCGCGCTGGACCTTGGCGTTGCCGCTCTCGGCCTTGAGCGTGCCCTCGAGCTCGGCGACCCGGGTCTTGAACCGATCGCGCTCGACCTCGGCGTTGGAGAGATCGTTCTCGAGATCCTCCATCCGCCGGGCCTTGTCCTGGCCGACCTTGCCGCCGCGGTAGACGCGGAGCTCGGCCTGGAGCTGATCGATGCGCCGGCGCAGGCGGCGGATCTCCTCGTCGTTGTCGCCGCCGCTGTTCGACGGCGGCGGCGCGGCGACCGGCGGCGGCGCGGCGGGCGTCGGGGCGGCCATCGGCGGCGGCGGGGCGGCCATCGCCGCGACCGGCCCGAACCCCTCGATGTTGACGCCCATGCCGGCCGCGGGCTGCGCGCCGGTCGGCGGCAGGCCCATCGGCTGCGGCACCGCCTGGGGCGGCGGCATCACCGGCGGCGGCGCGGCGGCCGGCGCGGCCTGGCCGAGCTGCGACGTGTCGACGAAGCGGAGCCACAGGCTGCCGCAGCGGATCGCGTCACCGTGGCGCAGCATGTGCTGCTGCACCTGCTGCTCCTGGTAGAAGACCTTGTTGGCGCTCCCGAGATCCTCGACGACATAGCCGCCGCCGGCCCAGACGATGCGGGCGTGGTGGCGCGACACCATCGCGTCGTCGGTGCGGATGGCGCAGTCCATGGCGCGCCCGACACGCACCTCCTGCGCGCCGAGCTCGATGGAGCCCTCGATGCCTTGCGCGTCGCGCCAGAGAACCTTGGCAGTCACCAGGCCGTTATTGTCAGGCACCCGCTGGGTTTGCACAAGGTTTCGGCCGCTCCGTGTGCGGATCGCCCGGTGACAGGGCCGGCGCGCCGTGGTACCGGAGGGCCCATGTGCGGCGTCTTCGGCATCCACGGTCATGACGAGGCGGCCAACCTGGCGTACCTCGGCCTCCACGCCCTCCAGCACCGCGGCCAGGAGTCGGCCGGGATCGTCGCGGGGGACAAGGGCCTCCGCCGCCACGTCGGGATGGGCCTGGTGGCCGACGTCTTCGACGAGAAGTCCCTGGTCCGGCTGCCCGGGCGGGCCGCCATCGGCCACACCCGGTACTCGACCGCCGGCAGCTCCGAGGTCCGCAACGCCCAGCCGTTCTTGTTCGACTACTCCGGCGGGTCGGTGGCCATCGCCCACAACGGCAACCTGGTGAACGCCGAGGAGCTGCGCACCCGGCTCGAGGCGTCGGGGTCGATCTTCCAGACCACCAGCGACACCGAGTGCATCGTCCACCTGATGGCCAAGGTCCCGGAGTTCGACCCGGTGGCCCGCCTGATCGCCGCCCTGCGCCAGGTGACCGGCGCCTACTCGCTGGTGCTGCTCGCCGACAACAAGCTGATCGGCGTGCGCGATCCCTACGGCTTCCGGCCGCTGGTGATCGGCCGCTTCAAGGACAGCTTCGTGCTGTCGTCGGAGACCAGCTCGTTCGACCTGATCGAGGCCGAGTACATCCGCGACGTCGAGCCCGGCGAGCTGGTGGTCATCGACGAGCGCGGCCTCACCAGCCACCGGGTCCAGCCCGAGCCGGTCGACAACCGGTTCTGCGTCTTCGAGCACGTCTACTTCGCCCGCCCCGACAGCCTCGTGAACGGCAAGTCGGTGTACCGGGCCCGCGAGCGCATGGGCATGCGGCTGGCCATCGAGCAGCCGGCCGAGGCCGACGTGGTGATCCCGGTGCCCGACTCGGGCGTGCCGGCGGCGATCGGCTACGCCAAGCAGGCCGGCATCCCCTTCGAGATGGGCCTCATCCGCTCGCACTACGTCGGCCGCACCTTCATCGAGCCCCAGGACTCGATCCGCCACTTCGGCGTGCGGCTGAAGCTGTCGCCGGTGCGCTCGGTGGTCGACGGCAAGCGGGTGGTCGTCGTCGACGACTCGCTGGTCCGCGGCACCACCTCGCGCAAGATCGTCAAGATGCTGCGGGCGGCCGGCGCCAAGGAGGTCCACCTCCGGATCAGCGCGCCGCCGACCACCCACCCGTGCTTCTACGGCATCGACACGCCCACCCGCAGCGAGCTGGTCGCGGCGTCGCACTCGATCGAGGAGATCGCGCGCTACGTCACCTGCGACTCGCTGGGCTACCTGTCCCACGACGGCCTGATGGGCGCGGTCGCGGTGCGCGAGCCGGGGCCGGTCAACGCCGGCGGCTACTGCTCGGCGTGCTTCACCGGCGAGTACCCGGTGCCGCTGGGCCGGCGCGCCGAGCTTGTGCCGCTGCGCCGCGGCACGGTATAGGGTGGGCCCATGCCGCTGACCACCGTCGACGTGCGCGAGACGCGCGCCCTCCTGAAGGAGCTCTCGGGTAAGGCCGAGTCGCTCCGGAGGTTACTTTGACCTCGATCCGAAGCGCCTGAAGGTCGAGGAGCTCGAGTCGCTGACCGCCGACCCGTCGTTCTGGAACGACCGCGAGCGGGCCCAGGCGATCACCAAGCAGGCCAAGTCGCTCAAGAGCCTGATCGCGGCCTACGACAGCCAGGTGCAGGCGCTGTCCGACGCCGAGGTGCTGCTCGAGCTGGCCGACGAGGCCTCCGACGAGGCCACCGGCAAGGAGGCGGTCGCCGCCGCCAAGGCGGTCGGCAAGGCCCTCGACGATCTCGAGTTCCGCCGGATGCTGTCGGGCGAGTTCGACGGCCAGGGCGCGATCGTCCAGATCCAGGCCGGCGCCGGCGGCGTCGACGCCTCGGACTGGGCGCAGATGCTGATGCGCATGATCATGCGCTACGCCGAGCGCAAGGGCTGGAAGGTCGAGGTCGTCGACGAGCAGCCGGCCGAGGAGGCCGGCATCAAGGGCGCGACGATGATCATCAGCGGCGAGAACGCCTTCGGCCTGCTCAAGGCCGAGAACGGCGTCCACCGGCTGGTGCGGGTGTCGCCGTTCGACCAGCAGGGCCGGCGCCAGACCTCGTTCGCGTCGATGACGATCACCCCGGACATCGACGACGACATCGTCGTCGACATCAACACCGAGGACCTGAAGATCGACACCTACCGCGCCGGCGGCGCCGGTGGTCAGCACGTCAACAAGACCGACTCGGCGGTGCGCATCACGCACATGCCGACCGGCATCGTCGTCCAGTGCCAGAACGAGCGCAGCCAGCACTCGAACAAGGCCAAGGCGATGAAGATGCTGAGCGCCCGCCTGTACGAGCTCGAGGTCTCCAAGCGCGAGGCCAAGGCCGCCGAGGAGGCCAAGGCCAAGCTCAAGATCGAGTGGGGCAGCCAGATCCGCAGCTACGTGCTGTTCCCGTACCAGCAGGTCAACGACCACCGCACCGAGGTCAAGACCAGCCAGGTGTCGGCCGTCCTCGACGGCGACCTCGACGAGCTGATCCGCACCTACCTGCTGCAGCGCGCCGGCGCGACCGCGTAGCGCCCGCAGTCGTGAGGACGAGCGGGCGTGAGGCGTGGGCAGGCGGCGGCAGTTGCGCTACGCGCCGGGGACCTTCGACAAGATTTCCCGAATACGATCCACCGATGCCACGTCGCCGAGCTTGGCGTAAATCGGAAGCGCTTGGTCGCGCCAGATCCCGGAGCCGAGCGCCACGTCGCCTCGGCGGATGAGCAGCAACGCGATTCGTTCGAGCGTTGCTGCGCGCAGTTCGTCTACGTTTGGCGCGTCTTGCGGCAAATCAATCAAAGTCGCTTGAAACTCGCGTAGCGCCCCGTCGGGGTCGCCGGCGGCGGCGAGCGTACTTGCAAGACGCAGCCGCGACACGGCGAGTTCCTCGGCATCGCCGAGACGCTCAAACACAGGAATAACTGAACTCCGCAAGATCCGCGCGGCCTCGTCCGCGTCGTCGTTCATCAGCAACGCACCGGCGAGAAGTCGATGCGCGACAGCAAGTTGCCGCTCGTCACGCAAGGCGGTGAACGTTGGAAGGACGTGTTCACGCAGTTCCCGTTCGCCATCTCCGCTGTTTCCGAGTTGCAGAAGACCAACAGCGATCCACGTGTGGATGAGGGCCAGCAGGCGGCGATCCCCGGCGAGTTCCGCTCGGGGCAAGACGTGGCTGCGCGCAAACTCAATCCCCGCACCGGTGCCATCTCGACGCATCGTGACATCGGCCAAGCCGAATGCGGCCGCAGCGGCCCTTCCAGCGTCCCGGCCATCGAAGATCTCGAACGCCTGTTGCCAGAGCTTCCGTGCGAGTTCCGGTTCGCCGGCTTGGAGGTGGTTGCGGGCGCGATAGGCTGCCGCCTCCGCCCACTCGGTCGTGCCAGGGGGACGGCTTGCGAGGAGGTTATCGAGGAGCAGGTTCTCACGTGCGGATGGCGGCGACTTGGTTCCGGCGAGGTAGTAGGGTGATTTTGGGACGTACTCGATTGGCCACGCTTTCGCTCGGCCCACGAAGTGGTAACGCGACATGACCACGTCGTTCAGGTCGCGGGCCACCAGCGCGAGTGCGTGTGCTGCCGACGGCAGCAACCAAAATACAGTGTGGGCGCGCAGCATCTTTGGCAGGCGGTCGCGATCCCAGTTCAGGAGTTCGATGTCGGCCGTGACGGTCGGGGCGCCCAGCGAGTCGAACAACACGCGCTCGAGGTGGTCGACGAACAGCACGTCGGCGTCGGCGGCGACCGCGACCATCTGGTCGAGGACTGACGAGCCGGGACGGACGTCAAGTGCCGCCAATCGACGGCCGGCGTCCGCCACCACCCGCGCAGCCTCGGCTCGAATGGCGTCGAGCGTGCCTCGGTCTGACGCCGTCACCGTCACCATCGCGAACTGCCGCACGGGGGCGATCAAGAACTGCCGCAGCAGTTCGAAGTCGGACGGTTCGTCCGCGTCGGTCATGTCAGCTCGCGGTCACCGTGGGCAGCTTCGCGCGGAATCGATCCACTAGCAGCAGTAGCGGGTGGATGTCCCACCACGGCACCCCGTTGTACTGCAACACCATCGAGTGCAGGAGAAGATACGCGTGTGCCTCGTCGTTGGGCACCTGCTTGGAGTTCGATACCTCGACCAGACGTTCGTGGTCTCCGGGGCGGAGCATCGCCGCGCGTTCCCCGGCGAGCTTGCGCGCGCATCGGTCGATCAGGTCGACGGTGATCTTGCGGGCGCCAGCGCGCTCGCATGCGGCGCGCATGATCTCGAGCACGTCGCGCAGACGCCCACCCGAGTGCAAACACACCCGCCTGACACAGGCTGCGGGCTCGTCCGTGAGTTCGGCGAGATCGAGGCGCAGTTCGAGTAGCTCGCGGACCGCGGCGTGGACATGCGGGTTGACGACCGTGTATCCCTGCTCCTGGAGGCGGACGGGAAGCATCGGCAGCGACACCACGTCGCAGGCGTCGCTGGCCCGGATGCGGTGCGGCGCGAACTCGTCTGCCGGGTGGAGGAACAGTACAATCGACGTCCGCAGGCTGCGCAGGTCGTCGGCGCGCGCCAGAAAGGCCGCCTCGACCAGGCTGCGGTCGGAGACCTTCTCCAGGTTGTCGAAGACCACGATGAGCGCACGTCCGAGCGCGGCGGCGGCCGCATTGAGGAACTGGTTCGCGCGGCGGATCATGTCCTGCGGGCTGCGCTCGATCTTGCGCCGGATTTCGCGGCGGTACTCGCTGTCGCTCTTGACCAACGCGGTGACCTTGCCGAGCAGCTTCGCGAAGAACGGAACGCCGCCGCCGGCCTCCGCGCTGGTCTCGATCGAGCCTGACAGCTCCTTGACGTGTTCTTCCGTTAGCAACTCCTCTGCGAAGTACAGGCGGAACAACGCTAGCTCGGTCTCCGGCACCTTCGCTGACGCGGCCGCGAGTTCAGCCGCGACGGCGTTGACCATCGCCATCAACGCATCTGCGAACGTGAGATCGGTCCGGTCGAGGGCCGCGACGACGTCGACGTAGACGGCATGGGAGTTGTGCTCCTTCGCCATGCGCTCCATCGCCTTGCGTACGACCGTTGACTTGCCGGCGCCCCGGTGCCCCACCAAGCCGACGACCGCGTGGCGTGAGACTCCGTCGATAGGCTCAAGCCGTAGCACCAGTGGCTCGACCGGCTGGTACTCCCAATCGGCGAAGTGCCGCTCCAGGTTCGCGTACCAAGGGTCACCGGGGAAAACCGCACGGTTCGGGTCCAGCGTCCAGAACCCGTCGCGGGTTGTCGTCGCTCGTCGCTGGGGTGGCTGCTGGTCGCTCACCCGTCGAGTATCGGTCGCCACCCCGGATTGTCAAATCGGCTCAGCGGGCGCAGTAGCTCGGGAAGCTCGCGGGCAGGCCGCTCGCGGCGTAGGGCGACGGCCACGCGCCGTAGGGGTTGTCGGCGAAGAACTGGGCGACCGACGGCGCGGCGTCGCGCGGGATCGAGTGGCCCATGTTGTGGTTGCACAGCGCGGCGTAGTGGCCGTCGGTGGTGAGCATCGTGTAGAAGCGCATCGCCGCGTCCTGGAAGTCGACGTTGAAGACGTTGTCTGACGCGCCGCCAAAGAAGATCAGCGCCGCCGACTTGTTGTCCGGGTCGAGCGGCGGCGGCGTGAAGATCGACGGGACGCCGCCCGAGTAGGTCGCGACCGAGGCGATGTAGCTCGAGCGCAGGAACGTCATGCCGGTGGTCTGCAGCGCGCCGGCGCTCATGCCCATCGAGTGGACGCGATCGGTGTCGATGCGGCCGGCGGCGGCGAGGCAGCCGACGACCTCGTCGGCGATCAGGAAGTCGTCCTGGCGGGTCGACTGGTTGACGATGTACCAGGGGAACTGCCCGGCGTTGGGATCGGCGGCGGGCACCGCGACCACCGCGCCGGCGTCGACCAGCGCGTTGAGCGTCGCGCCGAGGCCGACCGACACCTCGCTCGGGCTCGAGCCGGTGGCGTGCCAGTAGAACACCAGCGGGCCGGGCCCGGCGCCGTCCTTCACGTACAGCGTGACCGCGCGCGGGGCGATGCCGCCGGGCGCGAAGTTCACCGTGCCGTTGGCGATCGCCGGGCAGGTGCCGGTCGGCGTCGGGACGAACGCGTGGACGGTGTTGGCCGCGTCGACCGCGGGGTTGGAGGTAGCGTCGTCGCCGCCGCAGGCAGCGAACGCGACGAGCAGGGCGGCGAGGGCAGGCGTGCGCATGCCGGGACTCGACCACGGCGGCGGGGCAGGTGGCCAGACCACCCGGTGCGTCGCCTGATGTCCGCTGCTAACCGAGTGCGGCGTCGCGTACGGCATCGGCGATCGCCGGCAGCACCTGGTCCGGCCGGTCGCGGTGCGGCGCGTGGCCGGCGCCGGCGACGCGCAGCAGCGTGGTGCGCGGGCAGGCGCGCGCGATCGCCTCGACCTGGGCCATCGTGCCGTAGGGATCGGCGTCGCCCTGGATCGCCAGCACCGGCGCGGCGACGGTCGCGAGGTCGGCGACGATGTCCCAGGCCCGGAACTCGGACGACAGCCAGACGTCGTTCCAGCCCCAGAACGCGCCGTCGACGTCGGCGTGGTGGCGGGCCAGCCGGGCGCGCAGGTCGCCGTGGAGGTAGGCCTCGCGGGCGGCGGTGATCGCGTCGATCGAGCACGGCTCGACGAAGACGTGGGGCGCGATCGCGATCACCGCGGCCACCGGGTGGCGCCGCGCGTGGAGCAGCGCGATCGACCCGCCGTCGGAGTGGCCGATCAGCACCGGCCGCGCGACGCCGAGCGCGGCCAGGAGCGGCGGCAGCACCAGGTCGGCCTCGCGGTGCATGAAGTCGGGGCGGCGCAGGCCGCGGCGCGGGCCGCGGGGATCGTCGCCGTCGGGCAGCGGCGACGAGCCGCCGTAGCCGGCCCGCGAGTAGGCGATCACCGTCGCGCCGGTCGCGGCGGCCAAGGTCGCCGGCAGGTCGCGCCACTGGCGCGCGGCGCCCAGCCCTTCGTGCAGCATCACCACCGCCGGCCGCGCGGGATCGCCCGCGTGGCGGACGTACTCGAGGCGCGCCTCGCCGATCGTGAGCGCGTCCACCGTCAGGCCAGCGCCGCGCGCAGGTCGTCGATCAGCTCGCCGGGATCCTCGAGGCCGATCGACAGCCGCAGCAGATCGCGCGGCACCGGCGAGTCGGGCGGCTCGACCGTGGCGCGGTGCTCGACCAGCGACTCGACGCCACCGAGCGACGTGGCGCGCGCGAAGCAGCGCAGCCGACCGGCCACCGCCAGCGCGGCCTCGGCGCCGCCGCGGACCCGCAGCGACAGCATGCCGCCGAAGCCGTCGGTGAACTGGCGCGCGGCCACCGCGTGCTGCGGGTGGGCGGGCAGGCCGGGGTAGAGCACCGCCTCGAGGCCGGCGTGGCCCTCGAGCGCGGTGGCGATCGCCAGCGCGCTGGCGCTCTGCCGCCGCACCCGCACCGCCAGCGTGCGCATCCCGCGGTGGACCAGGTACGCCTCGAACGGGCCCAGCACCGCGCCGCCGTCGTGGCGCTGGGTGCGCAGCCGCTGCCACGCCTCGTCGCACGCCGCGGTCACCAGCGCGCCGGCCAGCGCGTCGGAGTGGCCGTTCAGGTACTTGGTCGCCGAGTGCATGACCAGATCGGCGCCCAGCGCCAGCGCGCGCAGGTGCACCGGCGTCGCCGCGGTCGCGTCGACCCCGACCCGCGCCCCCGCCGCGCGGGCCAGCTCGGCCACCGCCGCGACGTCGGCCACGTCCCACGTCGGGTTGGCCGGCACCTCCAGCCACACCAGCCGCGTGGCGCCGGGCCGCAGCGCCGCGCGCACGGCGTCGAGGTCATGGGTCTCGACCAGATCCAGCCCCAGGCCGAACCGCCGGCAGTGCTCGACCAGCCAGCCGCGCAGCCCCCAGTACATCATCCGCGGCGCGATCACGTGATCGCCGGGCGCCAGCGTCAAGAACACCGCCGTCGCCGCCGCCATCCCCGAGCCGAACATCATCGCCTCGGCGCCGCCCTCGAGCGCCGCCAGCAGCGCCTCGGCCGGCAGCGTCGTCGGGTTGTCGTCGCGCGTGTACCCCGCCTTCGACGGCAGCCGGTACGCCGCGTCGCGCGCGTACGTCGTCGACACGTGGATCGGCGGCACCACCTCGCCGTACGCCGCATCGATCGCCGCCCCGCCATGCGCCAGCAACGTATCGATCGACCGCCCCATCTCAGCGCCCCGCGCCCGCGTCAGCACCCGTGCCCGTGCCCGTGCCCGTGCCCGTGCCCGATCCGGATCCCGATCCGGATCCCGATCCCGATCCCGATCCGGATCCCGATCCGGATCCCGTCCCCGATCCCGCTCCCGTCCCCCCTCCCATCGCCGCCAGCTCCGCCTTCGCCTTCTCCAGATTCTCCGGCTGCGCGACCTCCTTCGGCAGCCCCTCCAGCACCGCGATCAACGCCTCCCGCGCCGCCTTCTCGACCGCCGCATCGCCGATCGCCTTGGCCGCCTCCACCGCGAGGTTGGCCACCCGCACCTTGCGCGGCCCGTACGCCTTGCCGAGCGCATCGTCCGCCCACTTCTTGGCCTCCGCCGCCTTCCCGAGCTTCAGGTACACCCACGCCAGGCGGTAGGGCGGGTCGTACTCGGTCGGCAGGTCCTTGGTCGACTGCTCGAGGGCCGGCACGATCGCCTCGCCCTTGCCGAGGAACACGTAGACCTCGGCGCGGTGCCAGTTGTAGGTCATCGCCAGCGCCGGCGAGCCGGCCTTGGCGGCGGCGTCGTCGAGCAGCGCCGCCTGGCGCTCGGCCACCGCCTTGGCCTCGTCGGCCTTGCCCAGCGCGACCAGCGTCTCGCGCAGGTTGAGCATCAGATCGCTGCGATCGTCGAGAGACAGCGGCGCGTCGGCCTTGGCCTCCAGCGCGCCGAGCACCGCGACCGCGCGCTCGCGCAGCGCCTGGGCCGCCGCGGGGTCGGCGCCCTCGGCGCCGGCGCAGGCCAGCGCCCACACCAGGAAGTCGGTGGCGTTGGCGCTCGCGCCCGTCTGATCGGCCGCGGCGGTGCCGAGCGCGAGG
Source organism: Myxococcales bacterium (assembly GCA_016794525.1). Classification (GTDB taxonomy): domain Bacteria; phylum Myxococcota_A; class Polyangia; order Haliangiales; family Haliangiaceae; genus UBA2376. Next base: position 8,499 of record JAEUJY010000097.1, on the reverse strand, counting down.
CAGCCGGCGACGTCGCCGGCCTTCTGCCGCGCGGCGATCTGCGCGACCAGCACGTCGGGCCGGCGCGGCCAGTCGGCGGGCGCGGCGCTCAGCGCGCCGGCGTACGCGGCCTCGGCGGTCTTCCAGTCCTTGCGCGTCGCCGCGGCGTCGCCGGCCTTCACCTGCGCCAGCAGCGGGTCGAGCGCGGCGCCGCCCTTTGTCGCCAGCACCGCGGCCTCGCCGTCCTTCAGGAACTGGCGGAACTGCGGCGCCGAGGCCGCCCCCAGCCAGCGCGCCGCGATGCTCTCGTCGGCGGGGTCGAGCACGAAGTACGTCGGCCAGTTCTGCAGCGCGAACTTGCCGACGGCCGCCGCGTTGATCTCGCGATCGGTGTCGAGGCCGACCCACACGAAGCGATCGGCCAGCGGCGCCAGCGACGCGTCGATCAGCACGGTCGCGCTCATCGACAGGCAGGTGTGGCACCACGGCGCCCACATGTCGACGACGAGCGGCCGGCCGCTGGCCTTGGCGCAGGCCAGCGCCGCCGGGTAGTCGTCCTCGAACCAGGCGATCGGCCCCTTCTGCTCGCCGCCCTTGCAAGCGGCGGCCGCCGCGGGCGGGGCCGCGGTGCCGGCCGCCGGCTTGGCCTCGTCCTTCTTCTTGCAACCGAGGAGCGCCAGGCCGGCGACGGCGACAAACGCGATGCTGCGCATGGCGATCTCGTAGCACGAACTCGTGTAGGCTCCGCCGCCATGTCCGACGGGCCCAGCTTCGATTCTACCCTCGACCGCATCATGGCCGAGCGTCGGGCCAAGGCCGACCAGCTCCGCGCCGCCGGCCGCGATCCGTACCGCAACGACTTCCGGCCGACCCACACCGTCGCGGCGATCCGCGCCCGCTACGAGCCGACCAAGCCGCCGCCGCCCGCCGCCGACGCGCCGCGCGACAAGGGCGCCCCGATCGCGCCGGTCGACGGCGAGGTCGTGCGCCTGGCCGGCCGGCTGGTCGCCAAGCGCGGCTTCGGCAAGACGGTGTTCGCGCCGATCCGCGACGGCGGCGCCGATCTCCAGCTGTACCTGGCGATCGATCACTGCGACGCCGACGACTTCGCGAAGGTGGTGCCCGAGCTCGACGTCGGCGACATCGTCGGCGCCGAGGGCGCGGTGTTCTGGACCAAGCGCGGCGAGCTGTCGCTGCTGGTGACCAAGGTCTTCCTGCTGACCAAGGCGCTGCGCCCGCTGCCCGACAAGTGGCACGGCCTGACCGACGTCGAGGCGCGCTACCGCCAGCGCTACGTCGACCTCGCGGTCAGCCCCGAGGTGCGCGAGGTCTTCGTCAAGCGGTCGAAGATCGTCGCCGGCATCCGCCGGTTCCTCGACGGCCGCGACTTCCTCGAGGTCGAGACGCCGATGATGCACCCGATCATCGGCGGCGCCGCGGCGCGCCCGTTCGTCACCCACCACAACGCGCTCGACATGCGCCTGTACATGCGCATCGCGCCCGAGCTGTACCTCAAGCGGCTGGTGGTCGGCGGCCTGCCGCGGGTCTACGAGATCAACCGCAACTTCCGCAACGAGGGGCTCTCCCGCCAGCACAACCCCGAGTTCACGATGCTCGAGTTCTACTGGGCCTACGCGGTCCACACCGATCTGATGGACCTGACCGAGGAGATGATCACCGGGCTGGCCGAGGAGGTGTGCGGCGGGCTCAAGCTCACCTGGGACGGCGTCGACCTCGACCTGGCCCGGCCGTGGCGCCGCATCACGATCCGCGACGCCGTCCACCAGCTGGGCGGGCTGTCGGCCGAGGACACCGCCGCGTTGTTCAGCGATCCGGTGCGCGCGGCCGAGCTGGCGCTGGCCCACGGCGTGCCGGCGGCCGACGTCGTGCGGGTGCTGCTCGAGGGCGTGACCCGCCACGACGCCGGCCTCGAGCACCCGGCGCTGACCGCGGCGATGAAGGACCCGGCGAGCCGGGCCGGCGTCGCGCCGCTGATCGTCGCGGCCTATCCCGACGACGGCGGCTTCACCGCGCGGGTCCGCGCCGGCCACCTCGGCTACCTGGTGTTCGAGGCCACCGCCGAGGCCAAGCTGGTCCAGCCGACCTTCCTGTGCGAGTTCCCGCTGGCGGTCTCCCCGCTGGCCCGCAAGAACGACAAGGACCCGGCGTTCTGCGATCGCTTCGAGCTGTTCGTCGCCGGCCGCGAGATCGCCAACGGCTTCTCCGAGCTCAACGACCCCGACGATCAGCGCGCGCGCTTCCAGGCCCAGCTCCAGGCCAAGGCCGCGGGCGCCGACGAGACGATGGACTACGACGAGGACTACTGCCGCGCGCTCGAGGTCGGCATGCCGCCGACCGCCGGCGAGGGCATCGGCATCGATCGCCTGGCGATGATGCTGACCGGGGCGGCGTCGATCCGCGACGTCATCCTGTTCCCGCTGATGCGCGGCGAGTAGCGGCGTGAGTGGCGCGGCCGGGACGGAAGTGGTACCGCAACCGTGATGAGCCGCAGCCGGTTCCAGACGTTCGTGGCGTTGCGCTACCTGATGGCGCACCCGATGCACGTGAGCTGGCTGGCGCTGATCGTCGCGGGGATGGCGGCGGTGACCGGCGGCGTGCTCACGGCGATCGTCCACTTCGCGTTCACCGCGCCCGACCCGCGGGCGCTGGTGCAGGAGGTGTCGCCGCTGCGCCAGGGCCTGGCCCAGGCCGGCGGCATCGCGTTCGCGGTGGCCGGCGTCTGCGTCTACGTCTTCTTGATCCGGATCTTCTTCACGTTCTACTCGACGGTGTCGATCGTCGGCGTGTCGATCGGCTGCGCCGCGCTGGTGACGGTGCTGTCGATCATGAACGGCTTCGAGGCCGACCTGCGGGTCAAGATCCTCGGCTCCAACGCCCACCTCCAGGTGTCCAAGGACGACGGCGAGTTCGTCGAGTGGGAGGAGGTCCGGGCCAAGATCGATCGGGTGCCGGGGGTGGTGGCGTCGACGCCGTTCGCCACCAGCGAGGTGGTGATCGCCGCCAACAGCAACTACTCGAACGTCGTGGTCAAGGGCATCGACGTCGCCAGCGCGACGCGGGTGACCGCGCTGCGCAAGAACCTCGCCGACCCCGAGGCGCTGGGCCGCCTCGAGCCGCTGGTGCCCGATCCGATGGAGCCGCCCGAGGCGCTGCCCGACGCCCCGGCCGATCCCGACGCGATCGATCCGGCGCCGGCCGATCTGCCCACCGCCGGCGACCCGGTCGACTGGAGCGACCCCAGCGCCGGCCCGCCGGCCGTCGATCCGGCGCCCGACGACTTCGCCGAGGGCGCCGAGGTCGATCCCGACGCCAAGCCGCGCGATCTGTCGGGCACCGCCACCCCCGCCGATCTCGACGCCGCCGCGCGGCTGCCGTCGCGGGTGCAGACGCTGTCGGGGGTGCTGGTCGGCCGCGAGCTCCGCAAGACGATGCACACCTTCGAGGGCCAGGAGGTCCGGCTGGTGTCGCCGCTGTCGGACCCGATGAACCCCGACGCCAACGGCACGCCGATCCCGTTCAACCGCGACTACCGGGTGGCCGGCGAGTTCTTCACCGGCATGTACGAGTACGACCTCAAGCTGGTCTACGTCTCGCTCGAGTCGCTGCAGCGGTTCCTGCGGCTGGGCGACGCGGTCGACGGCATCGAGGTCCGGATCCAGAGCCCCGACGACGTCGACGCGATGGCCAAGCGGATCAGCGCCGCGATCGGCCCCGAGTACCACGTCCAGGGCTGGCGCGAGCTCAACCGCAACCTGTTCTCGGCGCTCAAGCTCGAGAAGATCGCGATGTTCATGATCCTGGCGATCATCATCATCGTCGCGTCGTTCTCGATCGTCGGCACGCTGATCATGACGGTCATCGAGAAGGCGCGGCAGATCGCGCTGCTCAAGACGCTGGGCGCCAGCGACCTCGAGATCGTCGTGGTGTTCGTCACCCAGGGCAGCCTGATCGGCTTCATCGGCGGCACGCTGGGCGTCGGCATCGGCCTGGGCCTGTGCCTGTACCTCAAGACGTTCGGCTACCCGATCCCGGCCGAGGTCTACTACATCGATCGGCTGCCGGTGCAGGTCGACTACCTGACCTGCGGCCTCATCTACGTCGCCGCGCTGGTGATCAGCTTCGCCGCGACGATCTACCCGTCGATCCTCGGCGCCCAGCTGCGCCCCGCCGTCGGCCTGAAGAAGGCGTAGCCGTCGGCCTGAAGCCGGCCTGAAGCGATCCGCCCGCGCCACGACACGCGGCACACCGCGGCGTGAACCGGCGGTCATGGTGGCGCCCACCGCGCGGCCTCGGCGCGGCCGGCGCGGGCTCGGCGCCGGTGGCACGTCGGTTGCTGTACTCCCGAGCATGCGTGCCCTGCTCGTCGCCGCCCTCCTCGCCAGCCCCGCCGCCCTCGCCACCACCGCCGCCACCGCCACCGCCGGCACCTACGTCTCGCTCGGCCTCGGCACCACGCCGACCGGGCAGGGCGACCTCGCCGTCACCACCGAGGCCGGCGACAGCGACGTCCCGCAGCAGCGGGTCGCGCTGGGTCAGAGCCTCGGCCGGGTGGCCGTCGAGGCCAGCCTGGCGCGCTTCGGGATCGGCGCGGGCGACGGCGTCGCCGCCGGCGTCCACGCCCGGCTGAGCGTGCCGCTCGACGGCAACCTCGGGGCGTACGGCCGGATCGGCCTCGAGCGGGTCTGGCTGTCGGGCCTCGACCCGTCGTTCGGCGACACCGCCGACGGCATGGCCGCCGGCCTCGGGCTCGAGTACAAGCTGTCGGCGCCGATCCTCGGCCAGGCCGCGATCTGGGGCGAGGTCAACCAGGACCAGCTGACGTTCGCGAACGAGGGCAAGGGCGGCGTGCGGATGTGGATGGCCGGCGTCTCCCTCGGCCTGTAGCGCGCTGGCCGCGACGCCGCGTCCGGCTGCGAACGCAGCGGATCTCCAGGCAACCGCGGGGCGTCGGTCGGGGTCCAATCGCGTTGACAGCCCCGGACCTGCCGACTAAGTTCCGGCGCCGCCTAGAGAATCGCGTGATCGACGACGCCTTGCCCCCGCCCGCAGCCGCCCCCGCCGAGCCACCCGCCGCTGGTCCCGCGCCCGCCGCCCGCGCCAGCCGCGTCGGCGCGCAGGTCGACATCGTCGGCATGTGCAAGGAGTACGTCCACGGCGGGCGTGTGCTGTCGGTGCTGCACGGGGTCGAGCTGCACCTCGCCGCCGGCGACATGGTCGCGGTGGTCGGCGCCTCGGGCGTCGGCAAGTCGACCTTCCTGCAGATCCTCGGCACGCTCGACCTGCCGACCCGCGGTTCGATCAAGTTCGACGGCGAGGAGCTCACGACGATGGGCCCCGAGCGGCTGGCGATGTTCCGCAACCGCAAGATCGGCTTCGTCTTCCAGTTCCACCACCTCCTGCCCGAGTTCACCGCGCTCGAGAACGTCATGATGCCGGGCCTGATCCAACGACTGCCCAAGGCGCAGGTGCGCCAGCGCGCCGCCGACATCCTCGGCCGCGTCGGCCTGTCCCGCCGCCTCACCCACAAGCCCTCCGAGCTGTCGGGCGGCGAGCAGCAGCGCGTCGCCCTGGCGCGCGCGATGGTGCTCGAGCCGGCGCTGCTCCTGGCCGACGAGCCCACCGGCAACCTCGACCGGCACACCGGCGAGGAGATCCACCAGCTGTTCGTCGAGCTGCACCGCGAGCGCGGCTCGACGATGCTGGTCGTCACCCACAACCTCGAGCTGGCGCGCATGATGCCCCGCACGTTGAAGATGATCGACGGCGGCCAGCTGGCGCCGTACGAGGAGGTGGCGGCGTGATCGCGCGCGGCGCCTTCATCCGGCTTGCCGCCGTGATCGCGCTGGCGCTGGCCGCCGCCGCGCCGGCGCTGGCCCAGCCCGCCGACGCCCCCGGCGACGTCGCGCCGCGGTTGATCGGCCGCCCGATCGATCGCATCCAGTTCCGCGGCAACCGCAAGGTCGAGGCCGACACGATCCGCCTCAACCTGGTGTCGAAGGTCGGCACGACGATCGACGCCGCCAAGATCCGAGACGACGTCAAGGCGATGTGGCGGATGGGCTACTTCGCCGACGTCGTCGTCGAGGCCGAGCTGGCCCCGGGCGGCGGCGCGATCCTGACCTTCGTGGTCAAGGAGAAGCCGTCGGTCCGCAAGATCCTGGTCGACGGCGCCGGCGAGGTCGGGCTCGACAAGATCAACGAGGTCATCGACCTCGATCGCGACACGATCCTCGACATCACCAAGGTCAAGGCCAACCGCGACAAGATCGCCGAGCTGTACAACCAGAAGGGCTACTACCTGGCGTCGGTCGAGTGGGAGGTCAAGCCGGTCAACGAGGCCGAGGTCGACGTCTGGTACAAGGTCAACGAGCGGGCCAAGATCGAGATCCGCGGCGTCGACTTCATCGGCAACAAGCAGATCCCCGACGCCGAGCTGCGCAACTACATCGCGACCCGCAAGGGCGGGGCGCTGTCGTTCCTGTCCGACTCGGGCACCTTCAACGAGGGCGACTTCGAGCGCGACCTGGTCATCATCAGCGCGCACTACTGGGACAAGGGCTACGCCGCCGTCAAGATCGGCACGCCGCGGCTGCAGCTGTCGCGCGACAAGAAGTACATGTACGTGGCCATCCCCATCGACGAGGGGCCGGTCTTCCACTACAGCACCGTCCGCTTCAAGGGCTCGCTGATCGGCGACGAGGCCCTGCACCGCGGCAAGCTGACCTCGCACGACGGCGACCAGTTCAGCCGCTCGAGCCTGGCCGGCGACAAGGAGCGGCTCGAGAAGTACTACATGGATCAGGGCTACGCGTACGCCAGCGTGTCGCCGATGACGATCCCCAACATGAAGGACAACACCATCGAGCTGGTGTGGGAGATCGAGAGCGGCAAGAAGGCGTACTTCGAGCGCATCAGCATCCGCGGCAACTCCAAGACCCGCGACAAGGTGATCCGCCGCGAGATGAAGATCGCCGAGGGCGAGCTGTACTCGGCGTCGAACCTCGAGGAGTCCAAGCGCCGGATCAACGCGCTGGGCTTCTTCGAGCGGGTCGAGGTGTCGACCGGCAAGGGCAGCTCCGACGAGCTGGTCGAGGTCAACGTCGAGGTCAGCGAGCGGCCGACCGGCACGTTCCAGATCGGCGCCGGCTTCTCGTCGGTCGAGAACTTCATCGCCCAGGCGCAGATCTCGCAGAACAACCTGTTCGGCCGCGGCCAGACGCTGGCGCTGCAGGCCCAGCTGTCGAGCCTGCGCCAGCAGTTCCTGATCCGCTTCGTCGAGCCGTACTTCCTCGACACCGACTGGACGTTCGCGTTCGACCTGTACAACCAGAGCCGCGCGTTCAACAACTTCTCGCGCAACGCCGGCGGCTTCAGCCTGACCTGGGGCTACCCGCTGTCGTACTACGCGCACGCCTACGTCACCTACAAGCTCGAGGACGTCGGCATCTCGACCGGCGGCAGCGGCTTCGCCTCGCTGGGCGCCATCCGCCAGCCGATCTCCAACCAGCAGGTCGCCAACCTGTTCCGCGGCGGCGTGACCTCGTCGGTCAAGGCGTCGTTGCAGTGGGACTCGCGCAACAACCGCCTGTTCCCGACCGGCGGCTGGTACGACACGCTGTTCGTCGAGTACGCCGACAAGTACACCGGCTCGGAGAACGTCTTCGTCCGCTGGGGCGGGTTCCTCCGCCACTACCGGCAGCTGTGGGGGCCGTTCGTGCTCCACACCAACGCCGAGTTCGGCCTGACGACGTCGACCGACCCGCTCGGCGTGCCGATCAGCGAGCGCTACCTCATCGGCGGCATCTACGACGTCCGCGGCTTCGCGCCGCGCTCGCTGGGCCCGCGCCTGCGCACCGCGATCGACCCGACCCGGGCGCAGTCCGAGCTGCCGCTGGGCGGCAACATGCAGCTCATCTGGAACAGCGAGGTCGAGTTCCCGCTGATCAAGCGGCTGGCGATCTCGGGCGTGGTCTTCTTCGACATGGGCAACGCCTACAACCTCGAGCCCCGCTACTGCAGCGGCCTGTCGAGCGTCAGCGCCAACATCTCGCCGAAGTACGACCCGTGCTTCCGGTTCCCCGATTCGATCACCACCGGCCTGCGCAAGTCGGTCGGCTTCGGGTTCCGCTGGTTCTCGCCGATCGGCCCGCTGCGCTTCGAGTGGGGCATCCCGCTCGACCGCCAGGAGGGCGAGGACCCGCTGGTCTTCGAGTTCACCATCGGGAACTTCCTCTGACACCGTCGGCCTCGCGCGTGGGAGTTGCCCCCGGAGGTGCTCGCTGCGCGCGCACCGACCCCTTCGCGCGTCGGCCGACGGCGCCAGGAGGGTTTGTCGCCAAACCCTCCCCCAGCTGCGCTGGGGCCCCCTCCCAAGACCTGACCATTGATCACATCTCGGGAATTTCGGCCCAAGGCCGTGGATTTGCTCGAGGTGCAGAATAGCCAGCTTGCGTGGGCCACGTCGACGTTTGGTGATGCAGCGCTCGGCGACGCGCGACG